>NZ_JBXWML010000003.1:0-386049 GCF_059609845.1 Ruegeria sp. YTSC002 | reverse complement strand
GAGCAGCCCGGTAGCTCGTCAGGCTCATAACCTGAAGGTCGTAGGTTCAAATCCTACTCCCGCAACCAAAAATACCTACATAAAACAGTATGTTACGCACCGCCTCACGGCGGTGTTTTGCGTTGTCGCGATGGCGATGGAAGCACTGTGGAAGCAAATGGAGCGAACTGGGCCTGTGGTTAACGCGCAACAGGGGCACCCCAGTCAGTCTTTCCTGCCGACGTTTTCTTCGAACGCAACCTTGAAGGCCGCCTGTTTCTCGGGGCCAGCCTCGGTTTGATACTTGGATTTCCATTCGTCCATCGTCATGCCGTAGAAAATCTCGCGGGCTTCATCCTTGCCCAGTTCGATTCCCTTTTCGTTTGCCGCTTCCTGATACCAGCGCGACAGACAGTTGCGGCAAAACCCGGCGAGGTTCATCATGTCGATGTTCTGAACGTCCGTGCGGTCTTCCATCAGGTGCTTTTGCAACCGGCGAAATGCGGCAGCCTGAAGTTCAATTTCGGTTTGCTTGTCCATGAAGTGGCTCCGGATGGCGATTGAGTTGCTTCTGACCTAACAATCCAGTGGACCCGTTACAAGAATCAGACGTGTCGAAGCGCCTTTTCACATCAGTTTCAATGCCAGCCACGGCACGATGCAGAAAACCAGCGTCAGGATTTTGTAGTTCGCAAGATACCTGAAATAGGCGCGTTTCACGTCGGGGCGTTCCATCCGAAACATCCTGCCGTGAATGTCGGCAATCCAATCCTGCAATAGCAGAACCATCAGGGTGGTAAACAGAAGCACCGCTATATTGAGCACGGCCATCCAACCAAAAAACGTCGTCAAAAACTCTTGTGTCATGATGACCCCCTTTCCCAGTTTATATGGGGAATGAAGGCCGTGCTCACAACAGCGTGATGCGCGGTAAAGCACACGAAAGACTTGCGGTCAAAGGTCGCTGGCTTCCAATGCATCTTCCAGGATTGGAGCCAATCGCTCGGCCCATTCCCTTTGCCCCGCATGGTCTGCGATCAAGTCGTTGCGCAGCTCGATCAGTGCGTTTGGGCGTCCGAACGCGGTACAGTGTTTGTCGATCGCATCCCCCGGCAATATTCCGGTATACGGCTCGTTGACGCCAACGCACAGATCATCCTCGGCCTGAAGCCTTTCGATCAGAGGGCGTGAGAACCGCTGGTCCAAGGTGTGCAGCACGCCAATATGCCATGGGCGCGGTTCACGACCACGCAGTTGGCGGGTGAAGGAATGCATCGAAACGATCACCGCATGGGGCAGGGCAGCCATTTGTGCCAGTGCCTCGTGGTAGGGGCGGTAACACATATTCAGGCGACGTTCGCGTTCGACATCATCTGCATGGCGATTTCCCGGGATGATTGACCCGTCATAGAGCTTCATCAACAGCGTCGGATCGTCTTCACCCCGGTTCGGGTCGATGACCAACCGCGAGAAGTTGGCGGCAATCACCGGCGCGTTCAGGATCTCACCCAAGTGTTTCGACACCTCATACGCGCCGACATCATAGGCGATGTGGCGTTCCATATCCTCGCGCGGCAGACCGAGGTCGCCGCCATTTACGTCTGGGGGAACAGTATTGGTTGCGTGGTCGCATGTGATTAGCCAGCGCGACGGGCGATCCGCACCGTGGACGAAAAACGGAGTGTATGTCATGAGCCTGTCATCTAGTTTGCCGCAGGTGTAGGGCAGTTGCTTTGAAAAGGGAATTGCGCAATAAGCACCGAAACGATGTTTGCGGTAACATTTTACGGAAGCTGATCTGCAAACCTGAGATGACGTAAGGAGGTCTTTGCTAATGCGACGCCTGAGAAATGTGAAAATCGTGGCGACGCTGGGGCCAGCGTCAAATGACTATGACACGATTCGTGCCCTGCACGAGGCTGGTGCGGATGTCTTTCGTCTGAACATGAGCCATGGCAGCCATGATGAGATCCGCGAACGGCACAAAATCATTCGGCAGGTGGAAAAGGACCTGGACAGCCCGATTGCCATTCTGGCCGACCTTCAGGGGCCCAAGCTGCGCGTTGGTGTCTTTGCCAACGAGGCCGAGGAACTGGAAGAAGGTGCAGCTTTCCGGCTCGACCTCAACCCTGATGCTGGCGACGTCAACCGGGTCTGCCTGCCGCATCCCGAGATCTTTGCGGCGCTGGAACCGGGCGCGCGCCTGCTGGTGAATGATGGCAAGATCCGTCTGATCGTTCAGGACTGCGGACAGGATTATGCAAATTGCGTGGTTGAGGTGGGTGGCACGATCTCGAACCGCAAGGGCGTCAACGTTCCTGACGTGGTGCTGCCGCTGGCGGCTTTGTCGGCCAAGGACCGAGATGATCTGGAGTTTGTCTGCCAGCTGGGTGTCGACTGGTTGGCGCTGAGCTTCGTGCAGCGCGCCAAGGACGTTTTCGAGGCGCGCGCGCTGGCCGATGGCCGCGCGGCGATTCTGTCCAAGATTGAAAAACCTGCGGCAGTAGAGGCGTTTGACGACATCCTTGATGCGTCGGACGGGATCATGGTGGCCCGCGGCGACCTGGGTGTGGAACTGCCTGTATCTGCCGTGCCTCCGATCCAGAAACGCCTGGTTCGAAAATGCCGTGGGGCAGCCAAACCCGTCATCGTCGCCACCCAGATGCTGGAAAGCATGATCGAAAGCCCGATGCCGACCCGTGCCGAAGTGTCGGACGTTGCGACGGCGATCTACGAGGGAACGGATGCCATCATGCTCAGCGCGGAATCGGCAGCCGGTGCCTATCCGATCGAAGCGGTGCAGACGATGAACAAGGTTGCCATCGAAGTCGAAGCCGACCCGACATATACGCAGATCATCGCCGCCTCGCGTACCGCCAAGGGAACCACCGTTGCGGACGGGATCGTTGCCGCGGCGCGCGAAATAGCCGAGAAAACCGAAATCAAGGCGATCTGCTGTTTTACGCAAAGTGGCACGACAGCCGCATTGACCGCGCGCGAACGTCCCGGTGTTCCGATTATCGCAATGACGTCGCTGATGGGAACGGCGCGCAGGCTTTGCCTGACCTGGGGTTGCAACTGCGTCATGACGCCCGAGCTTGAACGGTTCAAAAGCGCGGTAGTAAACGCGGCTCGTGCGGCCAGGGCTGGGGGATTTGCAACCGAGACCGATCAGATTGTTGTCACTGCCGGCGTGCCGTTCAACGTGCCGGGCACGACCAACATTCTGCGCGTGGCCCCGTGTGACGAGCGACTGATCTACAGCACGGATCCCGAATAATCAGAACGGGTATCAAAACCCGGACACCCGTTGGCCAACAGGCTCTTTCACGGCCTCCATGACCGTGAAAGAGCTGGTTTGGTGAATCCCGGGCAGCTTGTTGATTTTCTCACCCAGTATCATCCGGAAATGCGCGATATCGCGGGTGCGGACAGTCAGCAGGTAATCGAACGACCCCGCCACCATCAGGCAGCTTTCGATTTCCGGCACATCGCGTACGGCCTCGTTGAATTTATCCAGGGATTGCTCGGCCGTTGCGGTCAGCGACACCTGTACGACGGTCAGAAGGGCCAGCCCCATTCTCTCTTTGTCGACGATGGCGCTGTAGCCCTTGATATAGCCGTTCTTTTCCAGCCGTTTCACGCGTTCGGAACAGGGCGTGTTTGTAAGGTTTACGCGCGCCGCAAGCTCAACTATTGAGAGCCGGCCATTGGCCTCAAGCTCGTGTAGGATGCGCTGATCGATATTGTCCAATTCTCTACTAATCAGTAAATCTTCCTGTTTTTTTAGTGCAGAACGATAATTTACACTGAGTATAGGCCAAAAAAATCCCCAATTCCTAGTGAAAATTCCTGATACTTACCAAAGGGCGGTCTTATTGAAAGTTCCAAGTTCCGGCTGCCCTGCCGGGGGCACGGGCCCCGGCCAAATGAAAAAAATGGAGGAACGACATGACAACAAAGATTGTCATAGGACTCGACGGGACAGAGACCGGTGAGCGCGTGATTGCCTTTGCCAAGGATTTGGCAAGGTTGATCGGCTCGTGTGAACTGGTGGTCGCTTATGTGATCGAATGGTCCCCTTACACCTTTCAGACACCGGAAGAAAACGCACAGCGTCACAAGCGAAGGGAAGAAGAGGTTGATCTGGCAACGTCGCGTATCGTGACGCCTGCCGTTGAGGCCCTCAGAGAGGCTGGTTTCGAAGCGCAGGGTGTTGTTCGTCATGGCGACGTGGCGGAGACCTTGAACGCCATTACAATGGAAATGGGCGGCTCGCAGATCGTTGTCGGCCGGTCTTCGGCAGACGGGATCAAGAAACGTATCTTCGGCAGTTCGACCCAGAACCTTGTGATGCATGCCGATGTTCCGGTCACGGTTGTGAACTGAAGGGAGGGACAAAATGAGAATGCTTAAACAACTCGGCGCCTCAACGGCCGCCGCTATTGTCGCCAGCCCTGCCTTTGCGCAAGATGCTCCGGGGCTTGATGAAAAAATCAACCAGGCTTTCGCTGACCTGACCGGCCCATTCGTCAGCTTTATCTTCGCACCATTCCCCGGGACCAGCTTCCCGTGGATCGTGATGTGGCTGGTCATCGCTGCGACGGTCTTCACTCTGTACTTTGCTTTTGTGCAGATGCGGTTCTTCAGTCACGCAATCAGTCTTGTCAAAGGTGACTATTCCGACCCCAACGATGCAGGCGAGGTCAGCCACTTTCAGGCTCTGGCCACGGCGCTTTCGGGCACAGTCGGCCTGGGGAATATCGCGGGTGTCGCTGTTGCCGTCGGCATCGGCGGACCGGGTGCAACCTTCTGGATGATCCTGGCGGGTCTTCTGGGGATGGCGTCGAAATTCACCGAATGTACGCTGGGTGTGAAATACCGCAACGAGTACGAAGATGGCACCGTTTCGGGTGGCCCGATGTACTATATGTCCAAAGGGTTCAACGAATTGGGCTTGCCGGGTGGCAAGATCCTTGCGGTTTTGTTCTCGATCTTCTGTATCCTTGGCGCGCTGGGTGGGGGCAACATGTTCCAGGCCAATCAGGCGCATCAGCAGATCGCAGGCATCGTGGGCGATTATCCGGGCTGGATTACCGGGCTGGTCTTTGCAGCGGTTGTTTTCATGGTCATCGTCGGCGGCCTGAAGTCCATCGCACGGGTGACTGAAAAGGTCGTACCGTTCATGGGCGTTCTCTACGTTCTGACCGCTCTGGTCATTATCCTGATGAATGCGGATATGATCGGCTGGGCCTTTGGCCAGATCTTCGCCGGTGCCTTCACCGGTCTGGGTGTTGCAGGCGGCATGGTCGGCGCGCTGATCCAGGGCTTCAAACGTGCGGCGTTTTCGAACGAAGCGGGTGTTGGCTCGGCAGCGATTGCACACTCGGCTGTTCGGACCAAGGAGCCGATCACCGAAGGCTTCGTTTCCTTGCTGGAACCGTTCATCGACACCGTGGTGATCTGCACAATGACCGCTCTGGTCATCATCATCACCCAGCAATTGATCATCGATCCGGAAACTGGCAACTACATGCTGAATGAGGCCGGTACGGCGATTGCTACTGTTGACGGCAACTCGGGTGTCAGCCTGACCTCTGCCGCCTTCGGCAGCGCATTCGGTTTCTTCCCGTATATCCTGGCGGTTGCGGTGATTCTGTTTGCCTTCTCGACCATGATCAGCTGGTCCTACTATGGCCTCAAGGCCTGGACCTACCTGTTCGGTGAGGGCCACACCAAAGAGCTGATCTTCAAGATCATCTTCTGCATCTTCGTCGTCATCGGCGCCGCAGCCAACCTTGGCCCGGTCATCGACTTCTCGGATGCGGCGATCTTTGCGATGGCGGTGGTCAACGTCTTTGCGCTCTACTTCCTGATGAAAGTGGTGCGTCAGGAGCTGGCCTCGTACTCCGAGCGTTTGAAAACCGGTGAAATCCGCAAATTCGAACACTAAATCCAATCACTGGGGCGGCTTCTGTCGCCCCAGTGCCTGATCAGCCTGCAAAAAGCGCAGAATCTGATCCAAACCCCCTTGCCAGTATGACCGAACTTGCGTAAACGGCGCTTCTGATCGCGTGACCGGCCGAGATGGCATGCCGAGTCGCGTCTGGAACCGAACCCGAAAAAGGAGACGGAAATGCCTAAGATGAAGACAAAGTCGAGCGCCAAGAAGCGCTTCAAGGTGACTGCGACCGGTAAGGTCCTTGCTGGCCAGGCCGGCAAACGTCACGGCATGATCAAGCGGACCAAGAAATTCATCCGCGACGCCCGTGGCAACACCACCCTGTCCGCCCCCGACGCCAAGATCGTCAAGGGCTACATGCCCTACGACCGCTAAGAGGAGATTAAGACATGTCCCGCGTTAAAGGTGGAACCGTAACTCACGCCCGTCACAAGAAGGTCATCAAGGCCGCCAAAGGTTACTATGGCCGCCGCAAGAACACCTTCAAGGTTGCCCGTCAGGCCGTCGACAAGGCCAACCAGTATGCAACCCGCGACCGTAAGAACCGCAAGCGCAACTTCCGCGCACTGTGGATCCAGCGGATCAACGCTGCTGTGCGTTCGCATGACGAAGCACTGACATATTCCCGCTTCATCAACGGCCTGAACCTGGCCGGTATCGAAGTGGACCGCAAAGTTCTGGCCGACCTGGCCGTGCACGAACCGGAAGCGTTCGGCGCGATCGTCGCCAAAGCTCAGGCTGCTCTGACAGCCTGATCCTCTTTCGAGAGACAGTGAAAGAAAGGCCGTCCCATTTTGGGGCGGCCTTTTTCTTGTGGCCAGCGGCGTAATCCGTGCGCTTGTTGGACCAGAATGATCCCGCCTTGTCGCATCGACGTTTGCCCAACATTCTTCATGCATGCGCGGTTTGATCTAGATCATGCAGTTATTACTCCAAGATGATGTATATGATTTTTTGAATGTTTAGGGGAAAGGTGAAATCATGACACTAAACTGGAAAATTGGAGGTGTGCTGCTGGGGCTCGTGTTCTTCGGAGCCGTTCTTCTGGTCAAGCCAATCGGTGTTTCGACCCAATTCGTCATTCTCGACGGGATCATCGCGGATGCCGTCAATCCGGAATTCGTAACTCAGACGGTTGACGGCTACAGTTCAACCAATGCCTACTTGGCGAAATCCAATGGAAAATACGCCAAACACGTATCCAATCCGTTGAACTACAGCTTTGTCTTCGTTCTGGCGATGGCTGTGGGGGCATTCTTGTCGGTCAAGGCCCGTGGCGGTCTGGAACCCGAAGAAAGCAAGCTGCCCAAGGTCTGGCGCGAAAACTATGGCGATACCCCTTGGGCCCGATACGCGGTCGCGCTTCTGGGCGGCTTCGTCGTTCTGTATGGGGCCAGGTTGGCCGGAGGGTGCACATCCGGTCACATGATGTCCGGCATGATGCAGACGGCACTGTCCGGATATATCTTTGCAGCTGGGGCATTTGCGGCGGCAATTCCCACGGCAATGCTGGTCTATCGGAAAGGATAAGGCGATGGAAATCACTCTTGCGATCATCATTGGTGCCGCTTTCGGAGCCGTTCTCGACCGGGTCGGCGCGGCAAACCCAAATTGGATTGTCGGCATGTTGACGCTGCGGCGGCTCCACTTGATGAAAACGATCCTCCTTGCAATCGGAACCGGTTCGATCCTGATGTTTGGCGGGCAGATGCTTGGTTTTGTGGATGTCGGCCACATGTCGGTGAAGTCGGCATATGTCGGCGTCTTCATCGGCGGGTTGTTGCTGGGTGCGGGCTGGGCTGCATCGGGGTACTGCCCAGGAACAGGGGTTTGCGCAGCGGCCTCGGGTCGCCGTGACGCCTTGTTCTTCATCTTCGGAGGTCTGCTCGGGGCCGCGGCCTATATGGCGACATTTCCGGCCTGGAAGGCCACGGGCCTTCTCGATGGAATTGCGGGTGGCAAAGTTACCCTCGGTACAGTTCCGGGGTCAGCTTACGAGGGCGTCTTGTCAGTATCTGGCGACATTCTCGGTATCGCTCTGGGTGCAGTTTTCGTTCTGGTTGCATTCATTCTGCCGGACAGCTTGATCGGAACGGACGAAAAAGTTGGCGTTGCGGCCGAATAACCGCGACGGGGCCGTACAGATTCAAGACCGGACACCCGACAAAAAAAACCGGCGCGAAATGCGCCGGTTTCAGTTTTACTTGCCAAGTTCGGTGAACTTACCCGAACACACGCCCCAGCGCGCCATCCACAGCGTCGGTGATCTGGTCGATGTCATCCGCCGTCGCGATCAGGGCGGGCGAGAAGCAAAGCGTGTTGTTGCGGCTTGGGATCGAGCGGTTTGTGACACCGATGATCACGCCCTGGTTCATACAGTCGGCCACTACCGCCTGTGCCAGTTTCTCGTCCACAGGCTCTCTGCTGGCACGGTCTGCAACCAGCTCGGCACCCAGGAACAGGCCCTTGCCGCGCACGTCGCCGATGACCTGGTGCTTTTCCATCAGTGCCTGAAGGTTGCCCATCATGCGGTCACCCATGGCCGCGCAATTGCCCAGCAGGTTTTCATCCTCGATGATGCGCATGTTTTCGATCGCAGCAGCCGGACCGGCAGTGCAACCACCAAAGGTCGAGATGTCGCGGAAATAGCTCATCGGGTCCGAAGCATCATCCTTGAACATGTCAAAGACCTCCTCGGTGGTGACCATGCAGGCAATCGCGGCATAGCCCGAGGCCACGCCCTTGGCCATGGTCACGAAATCCGGCTTGATGCCGTATTGCTGATAACCGAACCATGTGCCGGTGCGGCCCACGCCGCAGACAACCTCGTCGATATGCAGCAGCACGTCGTATTTTTTGCAGATCTCCTGCACGCGCTGCCAGTAACCCTCGGGCGCTTCGATCACGCCGCCACCTGCGGTCACCGGCTCAAGGCACAGCGCGCCAACGGTGTCGGGGCCTTCGCGCAGGATGACCTGTTCGATCTGGTCTGCCGCCCATTCGCCGAAATTCTCTTCGGGGGCACCGTCCAGTTCGTGCTTGCGATATTCCATGCAGTGGGGCACGCGCACGAAATCAGGTGCAAAGGGGCCGTATTGTGCGGTGCGCTCGTCCTGACCGCCTGCCGACATGGTTGCCAGCGTCGAGCCGTGATAATCGCGGTCACGATACAGAATCTTGGTCTTTTTGCCGCCGTACTTCTTGTGCGCGATCTGGCGCACCATCTTGAAGGCTTTCTCGTTCGCCTCGCTCCCTGAGTTGGTGTAATACACGCGGCTCATGCCGGGCATCTTGTCGATCAGTTGCTCGGCAAAGATCGCGCCGGGGATCGAACCGGCCGAATTGGCGAAATAGCACAGCTTCATTAGCTGGTCGTAAACGGCCTTGCAGATCGATTCGCGGCCATAGCCGACGTTGACGGTCCAGACACCGCCGGAAACCGCATCCAGATGCTCTTTGCCTTTCTGGTCCCAGACGCGCATGCCCTTGCCTTCGACAATGATGCGGGGGTCATTGGTTTCAAAGGGTTTGTGCTGGATCAGATGATGCCAGATATGGGCGCGGTCGGCCTCGACCACGCGGGAAAGATCGTTTTCGTTGAACGTGCCGTCCATGACAAGTCCTTTCAGTGAGGTGCGGTGCACGGGGTGCGGAAATGGTGTGCCCCGGCATATGTTTAAGATGCTTCAGATCACCGCGAATGGCCGGATCTAAGTAGGGCCAGATCGCACCATCCCGTATTGCCAGTCAATTAGGGCATCGTAATACTACGGATTTGTCAGAGCACCAAGTTTGTGCTCAAGTCGCGCAAATCGAGTGCAGGGAGGATCAGCAGTTGGCAGCGACCAATATCTATGAGCGTCATTTGGACAAATGCCGGGCGAATTACACACCCTTGTCGCCCCTCTCGTTCATCGAGCGCACGGCGCAGGTTTATCCCGATTACCCGTCGGTCGTTTATGGCGAGCGGCGGTATACCTGGGCTGAAACCTATGCCCGGTGCCGCCGGCTGGCAGGTGCCCTGAATGCGCGGGGTATCGGAAAGGGTGATACCGTATCAGTTATCGCTGCAAACATCCCCGAACTGTACGAAGCGCATTTTGGTGTGCCCATGGCGGGCGCCGTATTGAACGCCATCAACACGCGCCTGGATGCGCCGATAGTCGCTTTCATCCTGAACCACGCCGAAGCCAAGGCGTTGTTGGTTGACCCCGAGTTTTCCGGTGTCGTGAAAGAGGCGCTGGAGCAGGTTGATCATGACATTCTGGTAATCGACATCGAGGATCCCAGCATTGAAGGCGGTGAAAGGCTGGGCAGCCTGACCTATGACGCCCTGATTTCAGAGGGAGACCCGGAATTTGACTGGTCACTGCCCGAGGATGAATGGGACGCGATCACGCTGAACTATACGTCCGGCACAACGGGCAATCCCAAGGGCGTGGTCTATCACCACCGCGGCGCCACCCTGAATGCACAATCGGATCTGCTGGACTGGGATATGCCCAAGCATTCGATCTATCTGTGGACCTTGCCGATGTTTCACTGCAATGGCTGGTGCTTCCCCTGGGCCATGGCCGCCAATGCGGGCGTGTCCGTCTGTCTGCGCGCCGTGCGCGCCGAGCCGATCTATGCGGCATTCCGGGATGAGAAAGTCACCCATTTCTGTGGCGCTCCCATCGTTTTGAACATGTTGGCCCACGCGCCGGATGAACTGAAGGACTTTGACCATCAGATCAAGGTGATGACCGCGGGCGCTCCGCCGCCGGCCGCCGTGATCGAAGCGATGGAGGCGATGGGGGTCGAAGTCACGCACGTTTATGGCCTGACCGAGACTTACGGACCTTCGGTCGTTTGTGCGTGGAAGGATGAATGGAACGACAAGGGACCCGAAGACCGCGCCGCCCTGAAAGTAAGGCAGGGCGTGCGGTATACGGCGCTGTCTGGTCTGATGGTGGCCGATCCCGAAACGATGGAACCCGTGCCCGCAGATGGCGAAACCATGGGCGAGATCTTTATGCAGGGCAACGTGGTGATGAAAGGGTATCTCAAGAACCCTGATGCCACCGATGGGGCCTTCAAGGGCGGCTGGTTTGCATCCGGCGATTTGGGCGTCATGCATCCGGATGGCTATATCGCGCTCAAAGACCGGTCCAAGGACATCATCATTTCAGGCGGCGAGAATATCTCGTCCGTCGAGGTCGAGGGTATCCTCTACAAACACCCGGCAGTCATGGAAGCGGCGGTTGTGGCCCGGCCAGACGAGAAATGGGGCGAAACCCCCTGCGCCTTTGTCGAGCTGAAGCCTGACGCAACCGCGACCGAGGCAGAGCTGATTGCTTTTTGCCGAAACAACATGGCCCATTTCAAAGCGCCCAAGACCGTGGTGTTTGGCACCCTGCCGAAAACGTCAACCGGCAAGGTGCAGAAATTCGTTCTGCGGGATCAGGCGCGGGCGCTGGGCTGAAGCGTGCCAAAGATCGACAGGTCCAGATCCAGCATTTCACCCATCCAAATCGCGCGATCGCGGTGATCGGCCAGATGGTCGCCGGTTTCCGGGTGGGTGAAAACGGTAAGGCCCCGCCGGTTCAGCATCAACCACGGTGTGACCTGGTCGAAGGCATCAGCCGCAAAGCTCAACTGGCAGCTCCAGCGCGGGTGGGGGCCGACATTGCGGCTATGCATGCGTCCCATCCGCACGGGGAACAGACGGGCGGCCTCTTCGCAGACCTGTTGTGCCGTGTTCTGCGTGTCGGCGTCAAAATAGACATGGGCGTGGTATCCGGTGATCTGGGGCATCAGAACCTCTTTTGCTTTGATGAAACAAAGCTAAGTCCGATCGGGCCAGACGCCTAGGCACACAGGCACACAGGGCCTGTGCAAGCTTATTGGGGTGCGTGCCTGTCAGGATGCGCCGCGACAAATGCCGGGTGACCGGCGCAGGCCTTTTCGACACCCAGCAGACGCGGCATGTCCGACAAGTCGACCTTCCACCGGCGCGCATTGTAGATCTGCGGGATCAGGCAGATGTCGGCGAGGCCGGGCTGTGAACCGACGCAATAGGGGGTTTGTTCAAACTCACCCAACATGGTCTCGAAGGCCTGCAACCCCGGCCGGATGAAGTGCCGCATCCACTCTCCGGGCATGTCGGATGGGTCTTTGCTGAGGGCGGTCGCATGACGTGCAACTGAAAGGTTGCAAACAGGGTGAATGTCCACCGCAATCGCATAGGCCAGCGCCTGCACGCGCGCGCGCCCTGCTGCATCGTCGGGCAGAAGGTTCAATTCACGTGTCTTGTCCAGATAGTCGAGAATGGCCAGAGATTGCGTCAGCCGCAGCCCGTCAATATCCAGAACCGGAACGAACCCTTGTGGGTTTCGGGCAATATGTGCATCGCCCTTGTGTTCGCCATCCACCAGGTCGACGACAACCGCGCGATAGTCGATCCCGGCCAGATTCAGGGCGATCCGCACCCGATAGCTGGCCGAGGACCGCCAATAGTCATAAAGGACGGTTTTGCTCACATTCGAATCCGTCACTTGTCGGCCAGGGTGGCGGCGCGAATGGCGTCAGACAACACCGCCTTGTCGCCGATGTGATTGGCCAGCACCAGAACCAGCCGGGCGTTCAGCGCGTCACTGTCGGCTTTTTCAAGCCCTTCATGCGCGGCCAGCAGCTCGGCATAGAAGTCGTCGGCATCGTCGATATTCGGGGTTAGGATCAGGTCAGACATCGCGCTTACTCCTTGCCGCAGGCTCTGCGGATCGCATGGCGGAAACTGTTTTCTTCATAGCTGTCCCGCCGCGCCGCCACGTGCTGATCGGGGCGGATCAGATAAACGGCGCTGGTTGCGTCGCCCAGATAGCGACGTTTCAGCGCCAGGGTCAGATCATCCTTGACCGACAGCGCCAACCGCGTGACCTCGACCCCGTCTTCTTCCAGCACCTCCGGGGCATCCGCGTCAATCGTCAGAAGGGTGAATTTGCCTGCCAGTTTGGGCAACAGGAACGCATCACCCAGCGGCGCGTCCGGGCAGGCCGAGCCGGGGCGCGTCTCGGCTGGGCCATCCAGCGCGTCGGCAGAATTCAGGGTAGAGCCGTCATAGGTGCAAGGTTGACTCAGGCGTCCTGAATTCACCAACGGACGGGCAAACTCGTACTGCTCGCTCAGGTCCAGAACCGCATCCCGCAGAACTCGCGACATTTCGGATTTCGGAGTAATGAAATCGGTGGACCGGCTGGATTTCTGGATGTTCTCATCAGCCCCGTGC
The DNA here is from genome assembly GCF_059609845.1 of Ruegeria sp. YTSC002. Taxonomy (NCBI): domain Bacteria; kingdom Pseudomonadati; phylum Pseudomonadota; class Alphaproteobacteria; order Rhodobacterales; family Roseobacteraceae; genus Ruegeria; species Ruegeria sp. YTSC002. The sequence continues at coordinate 372,841 of NZ_JBXWML010000003.1, read as the reverse complement.
ACGCGTTCCGCGTCGTAGCTGTCCAGCAGGCTTTCGGGGGCTTTCCCATCCAGCACCAGTTTCAGTTTCCAGCACAGGTTGTCAGTGTCTTGCAGGCCGGAATTGGCGCCGCGCGCGCCAAAGGGGCTGACCTGATGCGCGCTGTCGCCTGCGAAAAGGACCCGTCCTTTGCGGAAGCTTTCCATGCGGCGGCACTGGAAGGTATAAATCGAGACCCACTCCAGCTGAAACTCGACGTCGTCGCCCAGCATCGCCTTGAGGCGCGGGATCACATTCTCGGGGCGCTTTTCGCGTTCCTTGTCGATGTCCCAACCCAGTTGCAGGTCGATACGCCAGACATTGTCGGGCTGTTTGTGCAAAAGCGCGGATTGCCCGCGATTGAACGGAGGGTCAAACCAGAACCAGCGTTCCGAGGGGAAATCGGCATCCATGATCACGTCCGCGATCAGGAAATTGTCTTCGAAAACACGCCCTTCGAAATCGATGCCCAGCATCCGCCGGGTGGGCGACGCGGCACCATCGCAGGCGATCAGCCACTCGGCCTCGAGTGTATAAGGGCCTTCGGGGGTTTCGACCTCCAGCCGAACGTGATCTTCGTGCGTACCGATTGCATCAACCTTGTTGCGCCCGCGAATCTCGATCGGTGCGCCGTCTGCCTGCAACTCGCGCACGCGTTCCACAAAGAAGTTTTCAAGATGGTATTGCTGCAAGTTGATGAAGGCCGGGTTGGCGTAACCTTCGTCCGGTTGCAGGTTGAATTCATAGACCTGACGATCATCGAAAAAGACCTTGCCGCGGTCCCATAGAACGCCTTTGTCGACCAATCGCTGGCCGCAGCCCAGCCGGTCTGCAATTTCCAGCGTGCGTTGGGAAAAACAGATGGCGCGGCTGCCAAAGCTGACCTTGTCATTTTCGTCCAGAACCACAACTTCGACCCCTTGCTGGGCCAGGTCGATGGCGGCGGCCAGACCAACCGGCCCCGCACCGATCACGATGACCTTGTGCCTGACGGGCGTCGGGCTGTCCTGATCCGGGCTGCGTTCATATCCGTAAAGCGGCGTTTCAAAGATCTTGTTCATGGGCTCCCCCCAAAACAGATGCACCGTTGTGCTGCATGTCCTGTCCCCCGGCGGCGGGCGCCGGAGGTCTTGGATTATGGTTTCATCGAATCCCGCCGCAAAAAACGATCTGGATCAAACTCGACCGTTTTTCGTCAGCCTTGCAGCGCTTCCCACATCTCGAGGTCGCGCTGGGCGGTCCAGATGCGGGGCGTGTCAATGCCGCGCGCCTCGTCATAGGCGCGGGCCACGTTGAACGGCAGGCAGTGCTCGTAGATCGCGTAATCGGCAAATTTGGGGTCACATTCAGCGCGGACTGCGTCCCAGGCCTCTTTCAGGGAGCCGCCGCGCGCCGCGACCTTCGCCGCCGGCCGGTATGTGCTTTCGACAAAATCGCGGGTGTTCTCGATGGCCGCATTCACCATATCCTTGCCGACCAGCGCATCGCCGCGCCCCGGTGCAATGGCGTCGACATCGAACCACTTGATCTCGTCCAGCGTGTCACCCCAGTCGCTGAAATGACCATCGCCGCAATAGCAGGCCGAGTGATATTCGACGATATCGCCGGTGAACATAACGTTCTGATCCGGCACATGGATGACGATGTCGCCTGCCGTATGCGCGCGACCCAGATGCATCAGGTCGATCCGGCGGTTGCCCAGATACACCGTCATCGTATCGCTGAAGGTGGTGGTGGGCCAGGTCAGGCCGGGGATGCTTTCATGCCCTTCGAACAGGCGCGGGAAGCGCTGGAATTCGCTGTCCCAGTCTTCCTGACCCCGCTCGACGACCATGGCGCGGGCCATGTCCGACATCAGGATCTGCTGCGCGCCGAACGCGCTTGCGCCCAGAACACGTACTGCGTGGTAGTGGGTCAGGGCCACATGCGTGATCGGTTTGTCGGTGACGGAACGCACGCATTCGATCACCTTGTTTGCCAGACGCGGAGTCGCCTGCGCCTCGACGATCATCACGCTGTCGTCACCGATGATCACACCCGAGTTCGGGTCGCCTTCGGCGGTAAAGGCATAGAGCCCTTCTCCGACTTCAGTGAAGCTGATCTTTTTTTCCGACATGTCCCCCTGGGACGCGAATGCTTTGGCCATCTTGGTTTTGTCCTTTTGCGGTTGCGCGGAAGGCAGAGGTTGGATGCCTCCGGCGGGAGTATTTGGGAAAAGATGAAGATCAGTGCGTCATCTTTCGTAAGGGTTCTCGAGCGCGGGCAGCAGCTTGCCCACACAGTCGCCGAAGCCGATCGTGTAGCCATCGCCCTTGGCAGCCCCTTTAAGGGTCAGGGTATCGCCGTCCTCGATGAAGCTGCGGGATTCGCCGGTATCCAGTGTGATCGGTTCCTTGCCGCCCCAGCTGAGTTCCAGAAGCGAACCGCGGCTGTCCTTCGTCGGCCCCGAGATCGTGCCCGACCCCAGCAGGTCGCCCGTGTTCATCGGGCATCCTGATGTGGTGTGATGCGCCAATTGCTGCGCAGCGGAATAGTACATCTGGTTGTAGTTGGTCCGGGCAATCGTCGTGGCGGGTTGCCCGGCAGGTGCCATGGTGATCGCCAGATCGATGTCATAGAGCATCGGGCCGCAATCCTTGAGGTGATCCAGCAGTTCGAATTCGCGGGGCGGCGTGTCACAGCGGAATGGCTCGAGGGCCGCCTTGGTCACGATCCATGGGCTGATCGAGGTTGCCGTGGCCTTTGCCTGAAACGGACCCAGCGGCTGGTATTCCCATGCCTGGATGTCCCGTGCGGACCAGTCATTCAGAAGCACGTAGCCGAAAATATTGTCATCCGCTTCCTGCACGGTGATCGGACCATCCGAGGGTGTTCCGACAATCGCGCCCATCTCAAGCTCGATGTCAAAGCGACGGCTGGGCAGGAAGGCGGGCAAGTCCTGATCGGGGGCTTTCAGCTGACCCCAGGGGCGGCGAACATCCGTGCCCGATACTACGACCGAAGATGCACGTCCGTTGTAACCAATGGGAATGTGCAGCCAGTTCGGCGGCAGGGCGTTTTCCGGCCCCCGGAACATGGTGCCCACGTTGAAGGCATGGTTTCGGCCTGCGTAGAAATCGGTGTATTCGCTGACCGCAAAGGGCAGATGCATTTCCGCATCTTCTTGTTTGACAAGCAGCGGCTCGACCTTGACTTGTTCATCTGAACCTTCGGCCAGAAGGCTGATCAGCCGTTCGCGCAGCGCGGTCCAGACGGCCGGACCTTCTTCCATGAGGGGGTTCCAGAACGGCATGTCGAACAGAGGCTCATCGGTCAGGGAGATCAACCCCTCGGCTTCGGCGGCGGTGACGTCGAGGATCATGTCACCGATGGCCACGCCGCAGCGCGGATCATCGCCTTCGGTCGAGAAGACACCATAAGGCAGGTTGTTCAGTGGGAACGGATGTGTCGCGTCATTGGCCGACGCAACCCAGGAAGTCATCAAAGGCATGTCTTGCCCCTATTTTGTTATGTTCTAAGAGGTTCGGAAGGATTTTGGCTTTGGAACGGAGATAGCAATAGCACGAAGCCGCCGCGGTTGTGGCATGTCATATGCACGAGGCATCGCTGCACACCGGTTGCCGAGGCGTGTCGGCTCGGCAACCGGTTCAACTCCGGCATGTTCAGCGCGGGCAGGACGACGGCAATGAAACTGAACCAATGGCGGTTCATTTCTTGCCCGGCGTTCCGTCGAACTTCTTCTCAAGCGATGTCCAGCAGTCGATGTAATCATCCTGCAACGGCGCCTCGGTGGCGGCAAACGGGGTCAGGTGCTGCGGGAAACGGGTTTCGAACATGAACGACATCGTCTGGTCCAGCTTGTCCGGCCCCAGGTTGGAATATGACGCCTTGTCAAAAGCTTCCCTGTCGGGGCCGTGTGGGATCATCATGTTGTGCAGGCTTGTGCCGCCGGGAACAAATCCCTGCGGTTTCGCGTCGTACTGGCCGTAGATGTTGCCCATCAGCTCGGACATTATATTCTTGTGGTACCACGGCGGGCGGAACGTGTCTTCCATCACCATCCAGCGTTCGCGGAACAGGACAAAGTCGATATTGGCCGTGCCGGGCTGGCCGGACGGGGCCGTCAGAACGGTAAAGATCGACGGGTCGGGATGGTCAAACAGGATCGCGCCGACGGGGCAATAGTTGCGCAGGTCGTATTTATAGGGCGCATAGTTGCCGTGCCATGCAACGACATCCAGCGGGCTGTGGCCGATCCTGGTGGTGTGGAATTGCCCGCACCATTTGATTGTCACGGTAGATGGGGTTTCACGATCCTCGTAAGCCGCCACAGGTGCCTTGAAATCGCGTGGGTTCGCCATGCAATTGGCCCCGATCGGTCCGCGACCCGGCAGCTCAAACTTCTGACCGTAATTCTCGCAGACAAAGCCGCGTGCGGGGCCTTCCAGAACCTCAACCCGGTACAGCAAACCACGCGGAATGATCGCGATTTCCTTGGGCTCCAGGTCGATGATCCCCAATTCCGTCGCAAATCGCAGGCGCCCTTCCTGTGGCACAACCAGCAATTCGGAATCAGCCGAGAAGAAATAGTCATCGACCATGGATTCCGTGACCAGATAGATGTGGCTCGCCATGCCGACCTGCGTGTTCACATCACCTGCGGTTGTCATGGTCCGCATACCGGTCATCCAGTTCAGACCTTCATCGGAATGCGGGATGGGATCCCAGCGGTACTGGCCAAGGCTGATCACATCCGGATCAATGCAGGGGGCCGATTTCCAGTAGGGAAGATCGATTTTTTCATAACGATGCGAGTGCTTTACGGACGGGCGAATGCGATAGCACCACGTACGCTCAGGCGGGTTGGCGGTAAAGGCCGTGCCGCTCAGCTGCTCTCCGTAAAGACCATAGTTGCACCGTTGCGGGCTGTTCATCCCTTGCGGCAGGGCCTCGGGCAAGGCCTCGGTTTCAAAGTCGTTCCCAAAGCCTGGCATATAACCTGCATGAGTTCCGACAGGCGTCGCAGCCTGTGTCAGCGTATGCGGATCAGTCGGACGATTCATTGCGTTTTCCTCCGTTTGCTGCTTGTCGGTTAATAGTTGATTTTGTAACTAACAAGCATGACACACGATGAATCCGAAAAAAATGATGACTTTGATTTGCAGAATTTTCTGCCCTTCCTGCTGAATCAGGCGGCCGAGCGGGCTTCGCTTGAGTTTCAGGCCGTTTACAAGGGCCGCTATGGGATGCTCAGAACCGAATGGCGGGTGTTGTTCCATCTGGGGCTGTTTGGCGAGATGACCGCCAAGGAAATCGGCGCGCGTGCCAGAATGCACAAAACCAAGATCAGCCGTGCGGTCGCCAAGCTGGAAGAGCGTCGATATCTGAAACGCACGCGGGACGAAGCGGATCGGCGGGCGGAATGGCTGACACTGACACCGGCAGGACAGGCTGTGTATCGTGACCTGCGCGGTGTTGCTGCCAAGTACGATGCGAAACTGTCAGGCCTGTTCAAACCGGAAGAGGCCGCGTTGTTGCGTCAAATGCTGCAAAGGTTGTCCGGTTTGGACTGACCTATGGCAATTGATGCGTGTAGCCCCCAAATGGGGATCATGCTTGATACGGACATTAAAATGACCTCGCTAGATTCCGCTTCGGCTTCCACAGATTCTCTGATCGATTGGCTGGTCAACAAGGGGCTTGAGGGCGCCGGGCAAGAAGAGTTGTTGGAAGGGTTTTGTACCCGATTGGTAGATATGGGTGTTCCGTTGATGCGCTTTCATGCGGCGCAATCGACCCTGCATCCGGTTTACGGCGGCACCGGTTACAGCTGGTACAACGGCGCGGGTGGCGAATCCGAGACGTTTGAATACACGGACACGCCCAGCGAAGTTTGGCAGCAAAGCCCTCTCTATGCGCTGCTGAATGAAGATCTGGATGAAATCCGGGTCAAACTGGTCGAGCACAACGAACCCAGCCGCTTTCCCCTGCTGAACGATCTGCGCGAAGTCGGAGCAACCGATTATTATGCCACGGGCCTGTCTTATGAAGGGGCGAAACAGCTGCGCCCCGACGGCACGAAAAAGGTCAGCGATGGCGTTCTGATGTCCTGGACCAGCGACGCGCCGAACGGATTCGAAGACAGTGATCTGAACCGAATACAAACTGTACTGCCGCATCTGGGGCTGGCGCTCAAATCCGCCAAGAACCACGATCTGGCCAAGGATCTGATGCGGGTCTACCTGGGCCGGGATGCCGGTCGCCGGGTTCTGTCGGGTGAAATTCGGCGCGGGTCCTTGCAGCAAATCGATGCGGTGATCTGGAATTTCGACCTCGAAGGCTTCACCACGCTGTCCGAAGACCTGCCGGGCCATGAGATCATCGACATGCTGAACGACTATCTGGCCGTTGCCGTGGGTGTGGTGCATGACAAGGGCGGTAACATCCTGAAATTCATGGGTGACGGGCTGATGGCAATGTTCGATGTCGGAGAGATCGACGAAGACGCCCGTGCCGCGCTTGATGCCGTGCCCTTGTTGCAGTCCCGCATGGATGAATTGAACGCAAGGCGCCGCGCGCAAGGTCTGCCGGTGGTCAACTACACGCTGGCCCTGCATTCGGGCGAGATTCTCTATGGCAATATCGGGTCCGAAACGCGGCTGGATTTCACCGTGATCGGCCCGGCTGTCAACCAGGCCGCCCGCATCGCGGGAATGCACCGGTCTTTGGGTCAGAGGATCCTGATCTCGGACGACGTCGCCCGCGCTGCACAGCGCTGCGCGCAGGAACTTGTCTCGGTCGGCCGCTACATGCTTCGCGGTGTGAATGAGCCGAAGGAGCTGTTTACGGTATACAGTCCCGGCGGGCCATCAGAAACCAAGTGAAACTGCGGTTATTTCGTTCAGCGGTACCGAAGCTGAAAGACGTGATGGCGCGTCTCGGTTCAGCTGGACACGAGCGGCGGGTTAGCCCGAATGTTCAAGAAAAATGCGACTTTAATCCAATAGCTGGTTTGAGCTTCCAGCGGAGGTCGTGGCAAGACTGCCGGGAGGCTATCGTCCTGCGCAAAGAGCGCTTCCATTGGCTTCAGAAAATTGCTGATGCTACGCTGGCCTGTTTTTGAGGATGCATGACCGACCTCAATGATTTTGAGAAGATGGAGCGCGAAGGCCGGGCCAATCCAGCTAACCGCTTCTTGCCAGCCTCAAGGAACTCTTTCGACCAACTGTAATACAGGCTCGTGGCTATTCCTTCGCGGCGACACAACTCCGCTATGCTGTCCTCACCACGAAGCCCATCCAAAACAATGCGGATCTTTTCCTCTGCTGAATGTTGTCGCCGCGTCTTCCTGCGGATGTCTTTGACAACCCTCTCTGCCGGTACTTTGTGTTTCCCGGACTTCATTCTCATCTCCACTATCTAATGGTTACGATGAGCCTGAAATCCTCCGCTACGCAATCAACCTATTCTGTTCCATGAGCGCTGATGTCAGACATGCGCAGCATCGCTTTTGGGAGCGTAGCCAGTCATAAAGCGAGACGCAATTCGCTCTGATCTGGCGGCACGTACTCGCTCTCAAGGTATGAAACACAATGGCGGTTTTCTGGTCCCGGCTCCGTCCGTCATCGTTTCGGCCGTTCGCTGCTGACTTTTGCAAATTCTTTGTGATTATGCGCGTGCACCGACTGGCATCTTTGTCCCGCTCGCCGGATTTTGATTTCGCCTGAACCGAGCGGATGACCTACAGAAACCGTCAGATGAACAGTTCGAGCCAAATCGGCAGAGGCCGCAATTCGCGCCTTTGTCTGGTTATCGATACGCTTTGCCGGCCGCGAGACAGCTTCGGGTTTCTTGGGCTATATTTCTCCATAAGACATAGGAGAACTGTATGCGCGAGTTTAGAAATGCCCAAGCCGCCGATGCGGATCGCTGCTTCGAAATCGAGACCGCGGCTTACGAAGGTGAAGAGGCTGCGACACACGCCAAAATCTGCAAACGGATCGAGACCTACCCCGATGGCTTTCTGATCCTTGAAGTGGATGGAACGGTCGTTGGCTTTATCAACTGCGGATGCGCTCATGTGGTTGAAATGTCTAACGAGGAGTTCAAGGAACTTATCGGCCACGACCCTGACGCGCCCAATGTGGTCATCATGTCCGTCGTCGTAGACCCGACCGAACAAGGCAAGGGTTATTCAAGGTCTCTGATGGATGAGTTTGTCAGGCGCATGCAGCAGATGAACAAGGCAACGATCCATCTGATGTGCAAAGAGCATCATGTGTCGCTCTATGAGAAGTTCGGCTATAGCTACCTGAGACGGTCTGCTTCCGACCACGGAGGAATGGCATGGCATGAGATGAGTATGGGACTTTGAAGCAAAGCTTACTGACCCTCAGCTAAACGGACATACGGCCCTCCAAACGGAACGGCAGCTTTGTCCGCAGAGCGGCCGCCGAAACAACAGATCAGAAATCAATCTCCACACCCGGCAGGTTCAGCTCTTTCATCATGTCACGCAGTTCCTGCCGGGCGGCGATGTTCGAGATGTTCAGCTGTTTGACGCCGATGTCCTTCAGGTCCAGAAGGGTCAGGCCGCGCGGGAACAGTTCGCGGAAGATAACCCGCTCGGAAAAGCCCGAGGCGACCCGAAAGCCGATGCGCTGGGACAGCATCTCGATCGCGCGCTGCATCTTTTCCTTGTTGACCATGCGCTGCGTACCGACCCGGTTGCGAACGACGACCCAGTCGATCGGCTTCAGCCCGGCCTGTGCCCGCAGTTGACGAGCATTCCAGACCATTTCGGAATAGACGGACGGGCCAAGGATCTTCTCTCCCTTCGAGTCGATCCGCGCCAAAAGGTCGAAGTCAATGAAGCTGTCGTTCAACGGGGTGATCAGCGTGTCGGCCAGTGAATGCGCCACCTGACTCAGACGGGTATGAGACCCCGGGCAGTCGATCAGAATAAAGTCGCTGTCGCTTTCCAGTTGGGATACGGCAGCAGACAGGCGATGGTCATAGATGTTCTCGCCCGGTTTCAACGTTGCGGCGTCGATCTCGGGCAGGTCATGGTGGCGCGGGCTGGGCAGAGTCAGGTCCGAGCTTTTGAGGAAGTTGTTGCGGTTCTCGAAGTATCGTCCCAGACTGCGCTGGCGCAGGTCCAGATCCAACGTGCTGACCTTGTGTCCCAATCGGGCCAGCGCGGTCGCCACATGCATCGACACGGTCGATTTGCCTGCGCCACCCTTTTCGTTCCCGACCACAATGATATGTGCCATGCTTGTATTCCCAAGTCTCGCCGTGCTTCACTACACGTTGTTGTCAGCCACTATATGTTGTGTCGGCGGCGAAGGAAAGAACCTCAAGCGGCGCTTTCGGGCATTATCAGACTCTAATCGGGAAAACCCAACGCCGTGCACGGGTTACACAGGGTGCTTGCCATTGCAATGGCGCTGATTCACTGTCGAAAAACGGTTTCAGCAAGGAGAATTCTGTTTGGAGCACCTGTTCCTGAACGTACTGAACGTGGTTCTGCCAGTTCTGATCTGCGCTGGAATTGGCTATGCTCTGGCCGTGATTCAGGCGCCTTTCGACAACAGGGTCATTGGCGGGATCGTCTCAAAAGTCGGCTATCCGACATTGATCATTTCTCATCTGTCGAACACCAAACTGGCCGTGGGCACGTTTCTTGACATGATGACCGCCGCTGCCCTTGCGGTGGCCGGTTTCGGGGTTTTGGGATATGTCGGGCTCAAGGTTCTTCGCTTGCCGGTGAGGGCATTTCTGACGCCGTTGATGCACGGGAATGTCGGCAATATCGGCCTGCCAATCACTTTGCTGGCGCTGGGCGATGCAGGTATGGCCTATACCATGGCGTTCGTGGTGGTGGTGCTGATCAGCATCTTTACCGTCGGCATGTGGATCCCGGCCGGAGAATTCTCGCCCAGGAAACTGGCGACGTCCCCGATTATCTACGCCGTGGGCCTCGCTCTGATCCTGATGGCAACGGGGCAGAGCCTGCCGCAACCGGTCGCGAAGTCCTTTGACATCTTGGGTGGATTGTCGATTCCGCTCATGCTGCTGACCCTGGGGCATACGCTCGCGACGCTGCGTGTGAAAAGCCTGGGTCGCGCGGTTCTGCTGACGGCCCTGCATCTGGCGATGGCCGTTGCAATTGCCAGTGTTCTGATCTGGTTGTTTGGTTTCACGGGAACCGAGCGGGGTGCGCTGATTCTGTGTTGCCTGATGCCTTCATCCGTGGCGACTTATCTGTTCGTCGACCAGCATGTTCCGCAATACGGGCCAGATGTGGCCGGGTTCATTCTTGTCTCGACGCTCAGCACTGTCCTGGTGCTGCCCATTGCGCTGTCTTACTGGATCTGACGCACCCCTATGCGCAAGGCCAGAAATCGTTAAACTGATGTTGATTGTATTCAACAGTCTTGGTCAGTGGGTGTTTTATGGGCGACGAGAGCTCGGTGAATGTATCTCCGCAGTCCCGCGCCCGCGTGGTGCTGGCCATGACTGCCATCTGCATGATGGTCGTGGGGTTCAACACCACTGCTGTGACCACCATCTTGCCCAACCTCAAGGCCGAGTTCGATTTGACCCCTTCAGGAGTGCAATGGGTGATGGCCGCGTATTCCGTGACCAGCGCGACGCTTGTCTGTATCGTTAGCCGGTTGGGGGACATCACCGGCAAGATGGGTGTTTTCTTCATTGGCATGATCGTCTTTGCAATCGGGTCAGCCTCGGCCCTGTTGGCGCAGGATGGGGCCATGCTGCTCGTCGGGCGCTGCGCGCAAGGTGCAGGCGCGGCGGCGTTGTTTGGCACCTCTTTGTCATTGTTGACGGCAGCCACGCCCGAGGAGCAGCGCGCCAGCGTCACCGGCATCTGGGGGGCGATTGTCGGACTGGCGATTGGTGTCGGGCCTGTCGTCGGCGGCGCATTCGGCCACTATGTCAGTTGGCGCGCGGTTTTTGCAGCCGACCTGGTTCTGCTGGCTGTGGCCTTTGCCATCGGGCTGCATGTCAGCAAACGGAAATATGTTCCCGATACCCGCCTTGCCGGGGCAAAGTTCGATTATGCGGGGGCCGTTGCCATATTGTTTTTCCTCGGGCCCTTATCCTTTGCGCTCAGCAACGGTGAAAGCGGCGGGTGGACTTCGCCTCTGACACTAGTGCCTTTGGGCGTGGCGGCCGTGTCGGCAATTGCCCTTGTCATCGTATCCCGCCACAGCGACGACCCCCTGATCGAGCTTCGGTACTTTCGCCATCCGCGTTATCTGATGGCGGCGGCGGGGATGTTCTTTACCGGCTTTACGCTGTTCTGCTTCTTTGTCTATTTCAACACGTTCGTCCAATCGCCCGATGCTTTTGGGTATTCGTCCATCGGTGCGGGGCTGGCGATCATGCCGCTCAGCCTCAGCATGTTTGTTATATCGGTCACCGCGCCCCGCTTTCTTGCCCCCTACAGCTTTCAGTGGCCGATCGCGATTGGCCTGGGGGCAATGGCCTGCGGGTTCCTGCTGTTGATGGCAACCACGAACACCACGCAGTTTTCCGAAATCTGGTGGAAGCTGCTGATCGTCGGGGTCGGGCTGGGCATCTGCTTTTCGCTGTTGCCTCGTCTTGGTCTGCGCCTGCTGCCCGAGCAACACGTCGGGCAGGGTTCGGGGGTCATAAATGCCTGTCTCTATTTCGGAGCAACACTTGGCGCCGTGGTCGGAGGCCTGGCTGAAGCAATCACGAAACGCCGTGGTCTGTCCGAGGTGATCGACGCGTTGCCTGCCGGGTCAACCCAGCGCGAGAATCTGGCCCATGCGCTGACACATGGAACACCGAGCCAGATACAGCAATTGATCTCGGGGATGGATCCGGCTGCGGGAGATGCACTGGCGAAGGCCCTGCGGGATATGCAGGACAACGCCTTTGACAATGCCATGTTGGTTGCCGCGATTGCGGCGCTGGCCGGGATGGCTCTGGCACTGATGTTGTTGCGTGGGCCGGTTCCGCCCGTACACAGTGCGGCGGACTTGACCCGCAAACCGCGATAACCTTGTCCCTAACCGCCGAGGTAAACCCCCTTTTGAGGACGAAAAAAGACCTTCTGATCGTGCAGCTTGCCCAGAAGTTCGTGAATGCGCCGCAATGTGTCTTCCCGGTCGGTTCTGCCGTTCTCTGGCTCGTCCAGTGCAACTTGTGACAACGTAGCGATCGAACCGCGCAATGCCGTTTCAATCAGGTCCATATCCTCGACCGATAGCTCGATCATGTCGTTGTACTGGGGCATGTCCGGGTCTCCGTGGAAGCTGGGCGTTGGTCACCCGGAGTGTAGCATCACTGGGCCTGTGCCAAAACGCATCTTGTCCGCTGTCGCGTCCATAAGACACATGGAAGCTTCCAAGAAAAAGGCCGCCCCCAAGGGACGGCCTTTCGAATGCGAAACCAGTCAGACTTAGAAGCCCAGACCTTCGTATTTCTTTTTGAACTTCGACACGCGGCCGCCGGCGTCCATCAGGCGCGACGAACCACCAGTCCATGCAGGGTGCACGGAGGGGTCGATTTCCAGAGCCAGCTGATCGCCTTCGGCGCCCCAGGTGGACTTCATCTGAACCACGGTGCCATCGGTCATTTTGACGTCGATGACGTGATAATCGGGATGGATGTCTTTTTTCATCTTTCCGTTCCTTACGCTTCGGCGCCAGCCTTGGGCTTGTAGTTGGTGACTTCTGCGATACGCGCGGATTTACCGCGGCGGGTGCGCAGATAGTACAGTTTGGCGCGACGAACGCGGCCACGGCGGACAACGGTGATGCTGTCGATGTTGGTCGAATACAGCGGGAACACACGCTCCACGCCTTCGCCAAACGAAATCTTGCGAACGGTGAACGACCCGGCAATGCCATTGCCGTTGTTGCGCGCGATGCAGACGCCTTCGTAGTTCTGCACACGGGTGCGCGACCCTTCGGTCACCTTATAGCCGACACGGATGGTGTCACCGGCTTTGAAGTCGGGGATGTCTTTCCCCAGGGCGGCAATCTGTTCCGCCTCAAGCTGTGCGATCAGGTCCATCGCAGGTTCTCCTATCTGCTCGTGGTTGGTCCACGAAGTTTGGGCACGGCCTGAGAGCTCTTGGTCTTCACCGGGTCCTGCACGCAGCCCGCCAGAGGTCAGATCGAATGTTCCTTTGGTCTGGTCTGATCTGACACATCCCCGCCGAAGAAAGCCGGGCTTCAAGCCACCAATCAAACCAAAACACCGGAGTCGCAGAATGCGGCACCGGATTGCGGTCGTTTAAGGGTATTGTGTGCCGGGATCAAGGACAAATCGTGTGGCAGGCAGTGGGAATCCGCCTTTCGAAAATCACACCGTTGCCACAGCGGTCAGATCAGGCATTCTGAAGAAAATTGAAAGAGCAGAAATTTCAGACAGGACCCAATGATGCGAATTGCACTTACGCTGACGATTGCAGCCGCTTTGCTTATGTCGTGCGGACGCGGCGGCCCGAAACCGCAGGTCGTGGAACCTACGCCGGGCGTGGACAGGACAGCTCCGTCCGCAATCTACCCTGATTTTGGTGACGCCGATCCGCATGACTGGGACGGTCGTCATCCCGGATTGTATCCGATCCACGGGCTTGACGTCTCGCGCTGGCAGGGACCGATAGACTGGCGCACGGCCAAAGCTTCGGGCGTGAGCTTTGCGTTTCTGAAAGCGACCGAAGGCGGCGATGTGGCGGATCCGATGTTCGACGACCACAGGCGCGGTGCGCAGGCGGCGGGCGTACCCTGGGGGGCGTATCACTACTATTATTTCTGCCGATCGGCTCGGGAACAGGCGCGTTGGTTCATTCAGAACGTGCCGAAAGGGGCAGACCTGCCGCATGTGCTTGACATGGAGTGGACACCGCATTCCAAGACCTGCACGTTGCGGCCCGATGGCAGAACCATCCGCGCCGAAGCGCAGCGCTTTCTGGACATTCTCGAACGACACTATGGCCGGCGTCCCATCGTCTATACGACAGTGGATTTCTTCGCGGATACGGATATCGGGCGTTTGCCCAAAACCGAGTTCTGGTTGCGATCCGTCGCGGGCCATCCGCGTCAGGTCTATCCCCGCACGGTCTGGCGATTTTGGCAATACACCGGCACCGGGCTGGTGCCGGGGGTTCAGGGCCGGGTGGACATCAACACGTTCAACGGCACCCCAGAGACTTGGGCCAGTTGGAAAGCACGGCGTTAGGAGTTCGGTGTTCCGTAGGTTTCAATAGTGCCGCCCCCGACCAGGTGGTCCAGCCGCCGTTCGCGTTCGTCACCGAAAGCATTGCGCACCCAGAACGACTCACCCGCGGTCAGTTCGCGTCGTTCGAAACCGCGTGCACGCAGGCAGCGGTCAACCTGATCGATTTCACCCTGCGCGCGCAACTCGTCCTGAAACGGTGCGGTGACCGCAGGCCCGATGACGATGCCCCAAAGCAGGATATTGGTTGCATAACCTCCGATAACGGCGCTGTTGCCGCCCTCGTCAGCTTCCTGAGAACAGGAATCAACGGCAACCTTCGCAGAATGCAGATTGTGACCGGCTTGCGTCGGAACGGACATCCCGAGCGGTTTGGTGGTGCAGGCGGAGGCAACCAGTAACATGCCAAAAAATAGCTTTTTCATAATGCCTTCTGTTTCACTTCTTGTTGCCCGAAAAAACCTATGGGACCTGGAGGTGAATAAGTTCAGGTACGTTCAACTTCAAATGGCATTCTGACAAACATCGAAACTGAGGCATCCCGGCCACAACAAGTGGGTCTAGTCCTGGGTTTCCGATGTGGCTTTGACATATTCCACCCAGATATCAGGACGCCGTTCGCGCGTGATGTCTTGTGCCGTTTTATGCCGCCATTCCGCGATCCGGCCATGATGGCCCGACATCAGAACCTCGGGGATCGGACGCCCTTTCCAATCTGCGGGGCGGGTATACTGGGGGTGCTCCAGCAGACCCGAGGCAAAGCTTTCCTCTTCGGTCGAAGCCTGATTTCCAAGCACTCCGGGAATTAGCCGTACTGTGGCATCGATCAGGGCTTGTGCCGCGATTTCGCCGCCGGTCATGACGAAATCACCCAACGACACCTCTTGCACGCCATAATGTTCCAAAACGCGCTCGTCCACGCCTTCAAAACGACCGCACAGAAGGGTCATGCCGTCACAACGGGCAAGATTCTGCATCATGCGCTGATCCATGCGGCGCCCGCGCGGGCTGAGGTAGATCAGCGGCCAGTTCCCTTGAACGCCTGCCATCGCATGCTCGATCGCGTCACCCAGAACATCGGCCCGCAGAACCATGCCGGCGCCACCCCCGGCCGGGGTGTCATCAACGTTGCGGTGTTTGCCTATACCGAACTGTCGCAAATCCACTGTTTCCAGTTGCCAGAGCCCTTCCTGCAAGGCCTTGCCTGTCAGGCTTTCGCCAAGAACACCGGGAAAGGCGGACGGGAACAGAGTGATGATCTTGGCTTTCCAGACCCCGTGCAGGTCAGGGCTCGGCGTCATCAGCTCGCGTGGTTTCAGGGCAGGACGGATCGCCTTGCGGCCATGGGATCTGCTGGGTTTCTCTGTCATATCTGGCGGGCCAGTTCGTTCTGTGCGGAGTGAATCAGTGCTTTCTTCTGGGCGATCATGGCGGCGTCGTCCAGCGAGGATCGGTTCAGCGCCAGGATTTCCTGTAGTACATCGTCTGAAAATGCAGGCGTGCCATGAGCAGGCCCAACAAGCTGTGACGAAAGATCGGGCGGCAGGTTCAGAAATTCGGCCAACGGCGCACCCGCACCAAGGCGGTGATTCTGCAACGCCTCCATCCATTCCGTTCTGACGGTAACGGATGGCAGCCGGTTTCGGACGGCGTCAGCGGTTTCCTGAAGGGATGGCAGATGGGCAAGGTCGGAAGAAAAGGCGTCCAAATCCTGCACCATGCGTGATTTCTGCAAGTCATGGGCCCACAGGCTCCGCAGCCATTGATCGCGGGCGCGCAAGGATATGTAGATCGTGATATCGGTCTGATTGCCCAGGAACCGCCGCCGCACGACGCTGACCAGAGTTTCCGCCAGTTCCGGTGCGGCACCGTAACCTTCACGCTTGTTTCTGCTGGGGCGCAAGCCTGCGAAATTCTCTTCGCTCAGGATCAACCCCCGGCGTGCGCCGAAATCCAGATCGTCCAGAAACGCGTGCAGGTGGCTTCCAAAACCCGCCAATGTGGAATCCAGCCGGTAAAGCGAGTGACGCGTGGCCGCCTCGCTCATGCCGCTGTTGCGTGTCTTGTAGGGCAGAACCAATGCGAAGCGTGGCCAGATCAGTTTCCGGTTTTCATGGAGGAAGGACTGTGCTGCGGTCATGCCTGTCTTGTGCAGGCCCAGATGCAGCAGGACCCGACGCATCAGATCAGGCCTTC
This sequence comes from Ruegeria sp. YTSC002, assembly GCF_059609845.1. Classification (NCBI taxonomy): domain Bacteria; kingdom Pseudomonadati; phylum Pseudomonadota; class Alphaproteobacteria; order Rhodobacterales; family Roseobacteraceae; genus Ruegeria; species Ruegeria sp. YTSC002. Next base: position 356,389 of record NZ_JBXWML010000003.1, on the reverse strand, counting down.
GGGCGGGTCGGCCACGATACGGCCTTGTTCCAGATCCACCGTGGGTACAACTTGCATCGTGAAAGGCAGAAAAACCGTGGTCTTCAGGCCCGGCCCGTGCAATTCCAACAAGTCCGCGGCCCCGTGGTTCTGCACCGATTTGACCTTGCCCAGCAGGGTGCCTCCGGTGTCATAGACATCCAGCCCGATCAGATCGTTGTGATAGAACTCATCATCGGGCAGCGAAGGCAGCTGATCGCGCCTTGCATAAAGGCGCAACCCATTCAGGGCATCCGCCTGTTCCTTGGTTTCAACGCCACCAAGGCGGGCCGCGAATCCGTTCTTGATGGTGCGCGTCAATACCACCGGATAACGCTCTTTGCCCGCTTCATCGGTCAGCGGCGAATAGGTCTCGATATCTTCGGGAACGGCGCAAAAGCTTTTCAGCCTCACCTCGCCTCGCACACCGTAAGCCCCGGCAATGCTGCCGACGCAGATCAGATCACTCATTGGCTGCCCCAGTCGTCAAACATATCCCGTTTCTCCATTCGCCAAGCCCGTTGCAGGCTTCGCGCTGGTTGTTGCGCTCGAAGAACACGCCCACAATAAAGGCGATCAGCAGCAGAATGGGAAGTCGTATCAATCCGAACATGAGGTCTTACCGTGTTTCGATCGCCAGGCCCTGCGCCCGGGTTTCCCAGCCGACCTGTTCCAGTTCAGGCGTATCCGACATCTGTTCCGGCCGGCCGACACAGAAATAGCCGATCAGGCGCCAGGTTTCAGGAACATTCAGATCGCGCTTCATCTGGTCGGGATCCAGAATGGAAACCCAGCCCAGCCCCAGACCTTCCACCCGAAGTGCAAGCCAGAACAAAGTGATCGCGGACACGACAGAATAGCGCCGCATCTCGGGCATCGTGCCGGCGCCAAGTCCCAGCCCTTTTTCGGTGCTGTCGTCGCAGAAGACGGCCAGTTGCACGGGCGCTTCCTGCATCCCGGACAGCTTCAGGCTGCTGTACAGCTGCGCCTTGTCACCCGAGTAGCCCGCCAAAGCGTGGTCATTGGCGGTGCGAAAATTCTTCAGCGCTGCGGCCCTTGCCGCTTCGCTTTCGACGCGGATCACGCGCCAGGGTTCGCTGAGCCCCACTGAAGGGGCCAGTCGAAATGCGTCGAGGCAGCGCGCCAGCACTGCCTCGTCAATCGCATCGGTGCGGAACCGGCGCACATCCCGCCGGAGCCGCAACAACAGGTCGAACTGCGTGCGAAAATCGTCTGTAAAGGGGTGATCCCGCACGCGTGCGCCTGCTTATTCTTCTGCTGCGGCTTCTTCTGCCGGAGCAGCAGCGGCTTCGGCTGCTTCAGCAGCCTTGGCGGCTTTCTCTTCGGCGCGCTCCTGGGCTTTCTTGCCCGGGGTGCCCTTGTTGGGGTTGTTGCGCTCGGCCTTGTCACGGGCACCGGCCGCTTCCAGCATACGCGCGATACGGTCGGTGGGCTGTGCGCCCTGGTCCAGCCAGTACTGGATGCGCTCCATGTTCATTTTCACGCGCTCTTCGCTGTCTTTCGGTAGCAGCGGGTTGTAGGTGCCCAGTTTCTCGATGAAACGGCCATCGCGCGGCATGCGGCTGTCAGCAGCCACGATGCGGTAGAAGGGACGCTTTTTCGAGCCGCCGCGGGCGAGACGAATTTTCATTGCCATGGTGGTATCTCCTTTGAATGGCGTATCCGGCGTGGGTGCCGGTTAGTTCTGGTGTTTGTTGAACCAGAGGTTCACTCTTGATGCTTCCGGTGGTGTCGGATGACTTCCTGAATGATGAAATTCAGGAAAGCCTTGGCGAAATCGGGGTCCAGATCGGCTTCATTCGCCAGGTCTTCTAACCGTGCGATCTGCGCAGCTTCGCGCGAGGGATCGGACGGGGGAAGGTCGTGTTCGGCCTTGAGCTTGCCAACGGCCTGCGTGTGCTTGAACCGCTCGCCCAGCGTATAGACGAGGATCGCGTCCAGCCGGTCGATGCTTTCGCGATGCTCTTTCAACAGCGTGGCAGCCTGTGTCACGGGGTTGGTCATTGGCCGGTCCTCTCGGTGGTCAAGTCTATCTGCGGGTGGCGCCAGATCTGAGCGTGCTTGCCCAGAAGTTCGGCATTCTCAAGCTCAAGCGTTGCACCAAGCCGTTCAGCCAAAGCGCGCGAACGATCATTTGCATGGGCGATGTACGAGATCACACCGTTCAGGCCCTGGTGCCGGGCGGCATGGTCACGCGCAGCCGATGCAGCTTCAAAGGCCAGCCCCTTGCCTTCGGCTTCTTCCATCAGGGTCCAACCCAGTTCCGGTTCGGCCCAGCCCGGCACGTAGATCATTCCGGCCCAGCCGACGAATGTGCCGCCGGCCTTTTCGGTCAGGTGCCACAGGCCATAACCCCGCAGCGCCCAATGACCCAGCCGGTTCGACAACGAGTTCCAGCATTCGAACGCATCCCTGGGGCCGCCCACCATATGGCTGCGCGCGGTCGCGAAGAATGCGGTCATCGCCGGCAGGTCATCCAGATGCGGCGCACGCAGGATCAGGCGTTCGGTCTCGAGCGTGGGGATGGTGAAAGAGGTCATGCGTAAGCCTCCACTCCGCCATTCACCAGATCCGAGGGTGCCGGGTGCCGCCAGATTTCGGACTTTCCGAATTTGGGGTGGTCATAGTGATGCTCGAACTGTGCGCCCAGACGCTTGGCCACGGCCTTGCTGGCGTGATTGTCCTGGTCGATCAGTGAAATCGCGGTTTCCCAACCCAGTACATCATAGGCGTAGGCGCGTGCAGTCAGCGCGGCCTCGGTCGCATAGCCCTTGCCTGTGGCGTGGTTCAACAGGGTCCAGCCGACCTCGGGTTCCGGCCAGCCTTCGGGAAACCAAAGCCCGATCCGCCCGACATAGGTGCCGGTGTCCTTTTCATCGACGCTCCAATACCCATAGCCGCGCAGGGCCCAGTGGCCCAGCAGAGAGGCAACCACCCGCCATACCTCATCCTTGCGCAGGGGACCGCCGACGAACTTCGCGGCGTCGCTGGCAAAGAAGGTAGTGTCCGCGTTGACATCAGCCTCGGACGGCGCACGCATGATCAGACGTTCGGTTTCCAGCGTCGGGATTGGCATCGCGAATGTCATTCCTGCACCTCGCTGTACCGCCAGACATGCTGGGTTGGTCCAAAGGCGCTTTCTGCGTTGGCATCACGCGCTGCGCCCAGTCGTTGTGCAAGTGCGTTCGAACGGGTGTTGGATTGTGAAACGTAGCTTACGAACTGCCCCGATCCGAGCAGGTCAAATCCGAAATCACGCACGGCGGCGCAAGCTTCGGTGGCATAGCCCTGCATGCGGTGTTCAGCGCTGAACATATAGCCAAGTTCCGGTTCGTGATCGTCCCATTCCAGGCCCAGAACGACGAAGCCAATTGCCCGATCATCACCCCTGAGCGTGACCGAAAACAGCCCGTGACCATGCAGAAGCCAGCCCGAGGTATAATAGGAAAACTCGGTCCAGGCTTCTCGGTCGGTATCGCCAAAGCTGTCTTTGCAGATCGACGTCCACACCGGCAGGTCGTCCAGAGTGGGCACACGCAGTACCAGCCGCCGGGTCTGAATGACCGGCAGAGCTGCGCGGTATTGCGCTGCTGCCATCGCCGCCTTTCCGGGCGGGGGCTGGGTGCAGCGTGCTGGCGTCACTTTTTCTTTCCGAACCCGCTCAGGCCCGGTGGCAGACCCATGCCGCCACCCAGACCGGGCATCTTGCCGCCCATGGCCTTGGCCGCCTGTTCCAGCGCCTTGGGATCCATGCCTGCGGCCATGTCCTCGGGGCTGGGGCCGCCTTTGCCGAACATGCCTTTCATGGCCTGTTTCAGCATCTTGCCTTTGCCCATCTTGCCCATCTTCTTCATCATGTCCGACATCTGCCGGTGCATCTTGAGCAGCTTGTTGAGGTCGCTGACCTCCATCCCGGACCCCGCTGCGATACGCTTTTTGCGGCTGGCCTGAAGGATCTGCGGGTTCGCGCGTTCGCGCTTGGTCATCGACTGGATCATGGCGATCTGCTGGCGCAGAATCCTGTCGTCCAGACCGGCCTGATCCATCTGCTTGGCCATCTTGCCCATGCCCGGCATCATGCCCATCATGCCCTGCATGCCGCCCATCTGGATCATCTGTTCAAGCTGCATCTTCAGGTCGTTCATGTTGAACTGACCCTTGACCATGCGCTTCATCATGCGCTCGGTCTGTTCCATCTCCATCGTTTCCTGGGCCTTTTCGACCAGGGCAACGATGTCGCCCATGCCCAGAATACGACCGGCGATCCGGTCCGGCTCGAAAGTTTCGAGCGCGTCCATCTTCTCGCCCAGACCGACAAAGCGGATCGGCTTGCCGGTCACGGCGCGCATCGACAGGGCCGCACCGCCGCGCCCGTCACCGTCCATCCGGGTCAGGACCACGCCCGAGATGCCGACCTTGGCGTCGAACTCCTCGGCCACCTCGACGGCGACCTGACCGGTCAGGCCGTCAACCACCAGCAGCGTCTCGCGCGGGTCAACGGCGTTGCGGACCTGCTCGACCTCGTCCATCAGAACCTCGTCGATATGCAGACGACCCGCGGTGTCCAGCATATAGACGTCATAGCCGCCCAGCGTTGCCTGTTGCTTGGCGCGTTTGGCAATATCGACCGGTTTCTGGCCCGGCACGATCGGCAGAGTGTCCACACCAACCTGCGTGCCCAGAACCGCCAGCTGATCCATCGCCGCCGGGCGGTAGACGTCCAGCGAGGCCATCAGGACCTTCTTGCCCTCTTTCTCTTTCAGACGTTTCGCCAGCTTGCCGGTGGTCGTCGTCTTGCCCGAGCCCTGCAAGCCGACCATCAGGATCGGGGCAGGCGGGTTGTCGATCTTCAACGCACCGGGGTCTTCCTCGCCACGCAGGGTGTCAACCAAAGCGTCATGCACGATCTTGACGACCTGCTGGCCGGGTGTGATCGACTTGGTGACCGCCTGACCGGTCGCCTGTTCCTGCACCTTCTTGACGAATTCCCGGGCAACCGGCAGCGAGACGTCGGCCTCAAGCAGGGCAACGCGGACCTCGCGCAGGGCGGTTTTGACGTCTTCTTCAGACAGGGCGCCCTGTTTGGTCAACCGGTCGAAGACGCCAGAGAGGCGTTCGGATAGATTTTCAAACATGCCTGCGGCCTCCTTAGCCGGTTCTGATTTGGCGCCCCATAGATAAGGGCAGACGGGTCAATGCACAAACGCCCCCACGGGCGAAACTCGCTGGTGGGGGGCGATCCCTGAACGACTCGAGGGACCGGAAGATCAAACGCTTCCGGATGTTGGGGCGTCATCTACGCCTCTGGGCCGCGTGAGTCAAGATAAGCTGTATGGGTGTCACATTGCGGGTTATTCTGCGTGAATGCAGCAGAGGGAGGGGGCAATGAAGAACGGTCCGCCGCGAAAGACGACCGACTATGTCGGCGAAGTCACCAACACCGATATCTGGTCCGGATTCGAGATACGGCCCAGCGACGTCTTTGTGTGCACACCGCCCAAATGCGGCACCACTTGGACGCAAACACTGGTGCGCATGCTCATCACCGAAACGGCCGACCCCGGCGTGTACGACAACAAGGTCTCACCGTGGCTTGATTGCAGTTTTCGCGATCGGGTCGCGCAGGCGGATGACCTGAGTGCGCAAAGCCATCGGCGCTGTATCAAGACACATACCCCGCTTGATGGCATCGTGTTCTCGCCAAATGCGCAATATCTGGTTGTTCACCGTCATCCGGTTGACATTCATTTTTCCCTGCGCCGCCATGTCGAGAATATGAAGCATGACTGGCTTGATTACCTGTTCCCCGACGATCTGTCGGAAGCTTTCGACATGTTTTTGACCCGGCCCGCGTCGTCCAAGGGCACAGATGACCTGACCCTCAGATCGATCATTCATCACTTCCATTCCTTTTGGGTGTATCGCGACCTGCCCAACATACATTTTCTGCACTATGCCGAGCTCAGCCGGGATCTTCCGGGACAGGTCGCGCGGCTTGCACGGATCATGGACATCGAAATTGACCCGGACCTGGTCAAGGATATCGCCGAAGCCGGCAGTTTCGGATCGATGAAAGACAATGCCATTCGTCTAAAGCAAACCCCCGGATTCACCAGTGGGTTTCACGACTTTGCGCAGTTCTTCTCTTCGGGCACAAGCAACAAGTGGGAGGGCAAGCTGGCCGAGCAGGACATGGCACGATATGACGCCTGCATGTCCCGGCTGGTCTCAGCCGAAGAACGCTTGTGGCTGGAACGCGGCCTGGCCGCTTAATCCGTCCCGGCTTCGCGATGGTCTTGGGCAGGCTTCGATGGAAGCCAGTCATTCACCGCCTCGGCCAACCGGTGAGAGCCGGAGCCGCTGGAAAACGCTTCGACAATGGGATGGCGACCCGAACTCATGCCTTTCTCAAGAACAAGGACCGGGCGATACAGCGTCGAGGTGCCGTTTTTGCCGCGGGATGTCGTACTTTCGACTTCAGCGTGGGACAGGTTGGACAGTTTGTGTTCAACCGCTTGATACCCGAAAACGGATTGGCGGCGGATCAGGATACTGTCCTTGTGCCGATCCAGGATGATCTGAACCCGCCTTACGAAAACGCAAAACGCACCAAAGCCAAGACCACCTCCGCCAAGGGCGAAGATCAGGCCGAACCAGATGCCTTCGCCGCCCGTGCTCATCAGGAAAATACCGGGGCCGACAAAGGCCAGAATGAAAATGACCAACATGATACCGATGAACCAGGGCGTATTGGCGATGATCAGTTGGTTCGGGGTGTCTCGGGTCACTTTCATGGCGGTACGCTAGCACCGTTCCAACACCCTGTTCCAGTTTGATTTGCCCGCGCCTTGCGCGAATGGAATTGCAAGCAGGCGGGCAAAAAGACCGAATCTCGTTGATTTCAGGCAGAGCGGTTGCCGGGGTCACTTCCACGCGCAGCAAGCCAGTCATTGACCGTGCCGGTGATGCGTTCGGCACAGGTTCCGGTCGAAAAAGCTTGGATGATCGGATGACGACCCGCACTCATACCCTTGTCCAGCAACAGAACCGGACGATGACGGCTTGCGAACAACCATGCGGGCTTGTTCAGTATGGTTTCAACTTCTGCATGGGACAGGTCGGACAGAGCGTGCTCTATGGCTTCATATCCGAAAATGGATTTCTGACGGATCACCAACGTGCCCTTGGTCCGGTCAAATATTACCTGAACGCGTCTCACCAGCAGGTGAAAGCTCCATAAACCCATAGCGCCACCAAAGATGATCATGCTCAACCCGTACCAGAAAGCCGACCCGCCAGCCCATGTCAGCAACAGGCCAAGCGCTGCGAAAATCAGGGTGTTCAAAGCAAACAGAATTCCGAAGAACCAAGGGGTATCGCTGAGGATCAGCTGTTGGAGTGTGTTGCGCGCGACTTTCATTCGGGCAGGATATCACCCGGGCGATTGTATGTCCCGCGCTTGAATTCCAAGCCTTGGTGCGCGATGAGCAGTCCAAACAGGAGGGTTTCATGGACGCTTCATCCGCCTATCAGGACACACTACCGCTGAGCTCCGACGCATTGTTGACGCAGATGGAAGATTGGGGGCTGGCCTATCGCCTGCATACCCATGTGCCTTTGCGTACGGTTGAGGATGCCAAGGCCGTCGAAGACCAGTTCAAGGTGCCGGGAGAGAACGCGCTGCGGGTCAAGAATCTGTATCTGCGCGACAAGAAAAAGCGTAACTATCTGGTGACCTTGGAACAAAGCCGCGAGATTGATCTCAAAGCTTTGGGGGCCGAGCTGGGCCTAGGCAACCTGTCCTTCGGCTCGGCGGACCGGCTGTTGCAGAACCTCGGCATACGCCCCGGCGCGGTCAGTCCGCTGGCGATGATCAACGGTGTTCAGAATGATGTACGGTTCTTCATGGATGCGGCGGCGCAGCAGGCCGAGGTGATTTACATGCACCCCCTTGTCAACGACCGCACCGTGGCCCTGACGCGGGCCGATATGATGGCCTTCTTCGATCGCATCGGGTGCGAGATCACCTGGTTGCCCTGATTACGTCAGTGCCTCTTTCAGTGCGGCGGCGACATGCGCGGCTGACGGGTTGACGAACAGGTGTCCGTCAGCCTCGAACACCGGATCGTCCAGGTGGTTCGGAAAAGCCAGTGGAAGCTCGGTACAGGCCAGCAGGATCGCGGTTCCGGGGCTGGCATGCTTGTCGCAAAACGCCAGAAGTCGGGCGCGGGCCATGTCAGACGCACCACCATAGAAATCACTGTCGATCATGGCCTGCATCTGGGAAATCTCGGGTTCGGGCAGCCGTTCATTTGCGGCAATGCCTTCGGCGGCCAGACGATCCGCATAGTTGGCGGCCTGCATCGTCACGGCTGTTCCCAAGACCAGAGCCTTGGACGCGCCGGTTCTTGCAGTGGCTTCGGCGGTCGCGTCAAAGATGCTGAGGATCGGCATCGAGACACCCTGCCGTATCGCGTGAAGCCGCGCATGGGGGGTGTTGGACGCGATGATGCCGAAATCGCACCCGGCGCGTTCGAGAGTCAGCAGGGCGTCGCGGAACACCGCGTCAAAATCCGCCCAGCTTGCCTCATCCCCGGCGACACCGCGCAGGGCGCGCGTTCTGGCCTGCGTAACGGATTCGATGGTCATCGGTGGGATTGGCAAAGGCGAGCCGTGACCACGTTCAGCGAAACAACGCCCAGCCCCTTCGGCAATCGCCCGGTAGTAATCGACGGTCGAGGCCCAGCCCACACCGCCCAGAATGCCGATTTTCTTCATGCGGCCCATCCAGTCTGCCTGTTTGCTCGCTGGCAGACTGGACGTTTCAGCGCCTGTTGGCCAGAGGCGATCAGGCAGCAAGCTCGGCTACGGCCTTGTGGGCATGTTCCAGCGCCGCATCCGGGTTCACGGCCATCTGATCCGCGGCGATGACGTCGACGTCATGAATGCCGATGAAACCCAGAACGTGGCGTGCGTAATTGGTGGCGAAATCTGCTTCGGATCCGACGGGAACACCGCCCGATGCAATGGCCAGAATGGCACGTTTTCCTTCCAGCAGGCCTTTGGGGCCGTTTTCCGTGTAGGAAAAGGTCAGACCCGCGCGGGCAACCAGGTCGATCCACGCCTTGAACGCCGCGGGGACCGAGAAGTTGTAGATCGGCAGGCCGATGACGATGGTGTCGGCGTCTTGCAATTCGGAAACCAGTTCATCCGACAGGGCCAGCCGGTCGCGTTGAAGATCGTCGCGCTGGTCGGCGGGGGTGAAATTGGCGGCGATCCAGTCTTCCGTCAGCAGGGGCAGGGGGGTAGCCAGATCACGACGGATGATGCGATATGCGCCCAGTTGCTTGACCACACGGTCAGACAGATCGCGCGTGGTCGAGTTCACGCGGCGGGCGGAAGAGTCGATATGAAGGATAGTTTTAGCCATTGTTCTGGTCCTTTGGGTCACGGGAATCTTGTCCTGCGCCCAATATGATTATTGCGCTGGTGAACAAAACTCGGATATATCAACAGTTATTGTTGGAAATTGCACAGTGACGACATTGCCATGGACAATTGGGATGAAGTGAGAACCGCCTATCAGGTGGCGCGCATGGGGACGGTCAGCGGCGCGGCAGAGGTTCTGGGCGTTCACCATGCCACCGTGATCCGTCACATCGATGCGATCGAGTCGCGGTTGGGTGTCAAATTATTCCAGCGCCACGCGCGTGGGTATACGCCGACCGAAGCAGGCGACGATCTGCTGCGTGTGGCGCAGGCGACCGAAGATCAGTTCAATCAGCTTGTCGGCCGGATGAAGGGTCGCGGAGACGACGTCTCGGGTGAATTGGTCGTGACTTCTCTGGGGTCTCTTGCGCCGTTGGTCGTGCCGACGCTCACCACGTTTCAAAAGATGCATCCGGACCTGATCGTGCGATACCTGACGGGCGACCGGCTGTTCCGGCTGGAGTATGGCGAGGCGCATGTGGCGATCCGCGCCGGATCGGCCCCCGACCAACCTGACAACGTTGTCCAGCCTTTCCGGCAGCAGGAGGTTGGTCTTTATGCCAGCACCTCGTACATCGAACGGTTCGGCAAACCATCCGGAATCGAGGATTTCACACGCCATCACTTCGTCAGTTCCGATGATGAGACCAGCCGCGCGCCGTTCACACGCTGGCTGCGCGCGACGGTACCCGCCGAACGCATCACTTTCCGCTGCACCAACAACTTCTGCATGCGCGAGGCCGTTCTGGCTGGTGCCGGCATCGGCTTCATGGCCCGTTGGGAGGCCGCCCGCCACGACAATCTGGTCGAGGTGATTGATCCGCTGCCGGAATGGTTCGGCAATCTGTGGCTGGTGACCCACGTGGATTTGCACCGCACCACAAAGGTACAGGCGTTCCTGAGCTTTCTGAAGGAAGAAGCCAAAGGCTGGCAGCCATGAGCCCGCAGATGCGTGGCCATCTGGCCATGCTCGCTTTTTCAGCCCTTGTGGCAGGCAGCTTTTCGCTGGGGTCCATGATCGCCAACGAAATCGCCCCGGCTGCTCTGAACGCGGTGCGCTTTGCCATTGCCGCTGCCGTGATTGGTTTGGCCGCACTGGCGACAACCGGCCTGCCGCGCAGCGCCGCGCAGGCCCCTTGGCGCTATCTGGTGCTCGGGGCTTTGTTCGCCACCTATTTCGTCCTGATGTTTTATGGGTTGCAAACCGCCCCGCCTGTCAGTGCGGCGGCGGTGTTCACCCTGACACCAGTTGTCTCTGCCATGGCGGGGTGGGTCTTGTTGCGTCAGATCACCACGCCGCGCATGGCGCTGGCCCTGAGCATTGGCGCTGTGGGCGCGCTATGGGTGATCTTTCGGGCCGACTGGCAGATGTTCCGCGCCTTTGAAATCGGTGGCGGAGAAATCATCTATTTCTGGGGCTGCGTCGCCCATGCGATCTACACGCCCATGATCCGCAAACTGAACCGAGGAGAGCCCGCCGTGGTGTTCACCTTCGGAACGCTGGTCGCCGGGTGCCTGTTGTTGGTCGTGTTCGGCTGGTCCGACCTGATGGCCACCGATTGGGTTGCGCTTCCGGCTATTGTCTGGATCGGCCTGTTCTATATTTCGTTCTTTGCCACGGCAGCCAGTTTTGTGCTGGTGCAGTTTTCCTCACTCCGGCTGCCGTCGGCCAAGGTCATGGCCTATACCTATCTGGTACCCAGCTGGGTCATTCTGTGGGAGATTGCGCTGGGCAAAGGCGTGCCACCGGGTTTGATCCTGGGTGGTGTGGCGCTGACAATCATCGCCCTGCTGATGTTGTTGAAAGAGGAAGTCCCGCCCTCGGTTCCAGTTCGTCGCGCCAGGGAATAAGCCACATCTGCGCTGGAAATACACGGCAGGTCCAAGATGTATTCCAGAGGTGAAATTTGTTGAGCCAGATCAAGGCGCCCCTGCGGCACCTCCATTAGCTTCGTCAGCAGGCTAAAGGAGGAGATCATGTTCAAACACATCATGTTGCCGGTTGACCGGCATCTACCGCCCGAGGTTCGCAAAGCGGCCGATGTCGCTGCACAAGTTGCGAAATGGCAGGGGGCCAAAATCACTCTGGTCAGCGTCACCGGGGCCCATATGGGCGAATCCTCGGAAACCGAAGCCGAGATTGACAAGGAACTGGCAGAGTTCACCGAACAGTTGGCCGCAGAAAGTGGATCAGACGTTTCCATGCGCAAAATCCACTCGGTCGACGTTGCCGCAGAGGTGGACAGCGATCTGACCCGCGCGGCCGAGGAGATCGGCGCAGATCTGGTCATTGTCGGCACCCACGCGCCCCGGATCACCGACTATATTTTTTCCAGCCACGCCGGTTATCTGGCGAAACACGCCAGCATGTCGGTTTTTGTGGTGCGCTAGGCCTCGCCCGACTTTGGCAGTTCAGCTTCCAGAAACCGCTCGAACGCGTCCAGATTGACAGGCTCGAATTGTCCGAACCCCTGCATCCAGACCGAGGCGGCGCGCAAGGCGTCAGGTTCCAGCTTGCACCATTTTACCCGCCCGCGTTTTTCCTGACTGATCAGACCGGCCTTGGTCAGGATGACCAGGTGTTTGGAGATCGCGGCCAGCGACATCTCGAACGGTTCGGCCACATCCGTCACCGCCATGTCATCCTCCAGCAGCATCGCCAGAATGGCGCGGCGGGTGGGGTCGGCGAGGGCCGCAAAGACTGTGTCGAGATCGTTGGACATGTGACCGCTCAACCATAGCCGTCGGGATTGGTCAACCATTTGGTTGAATATGCGGATTCAGGGCTTTGGCGGTGCAACGGCGGTCATCGAAACGAATGGCGCGTCTTGGGTATTGTGAAAATCATAACAAATTCAATATTTTAGGCTGCGTCAACGAGGGCATTCAAGGTCGTTGACTCTGCGCGCGCCGCGCCTTAGCACCATGCCCAAGACTGTACGAGGGAAACGCCCGTGACCGATGATGACCAAAAGCAGCGTATGGCGCAGCTGGAGGCCAAGATCGAGGCGGCGAAAAAGGCCAAGGCGCCAAAACCTCGTGCGGACGCTGACGTGTCCGGGGGCGAGCTTGCCTGGCGGATGGTCATCGAAATGGTTTCCGGTCTTGGGATCGGATTTGGCATCGGATACGGGCTGGACAGCCTGCTCGGGACGATCCCGATCTTTCTGGTGCTGTTCACACTGCTGGGCCTTGTCGCGGGCGTGAAGGTTATGCTCCGCAGCGCGAAAGAGGCTCAAGATAAACAAACGGCGGCATCGGCTGCCGAGAAGGACGAGAGGGACTGAACGTGGCAACTGAGACCACCGCAGCAGAAGGCAGCAGCCTGGTATTCCACCCGATGGATCAGTTCATCGTCAAGCCGCTGTTCGGCGACGGTGCGGTAGGCATGTTCACGGTCACCAACGTGACTCTGTGGTTGTTCTTTGCGGTGCTGGCCGTAACAGCTCTGCTGGTTCTGCCCACATCCAAACGTGCCATTGTGCCGACGCGTATGCAGTCGGTGGCCGAGCTGGCCTATGGCTTCATCTACAAGATGCTGGAAGACATCTGCGGCAAGGAAGGCGTCAAGTACTTCCCTTATGTCATGACCCTGTTCATGTTCATTGTCGTGGCGAACTTCCTGGGTCTGATCCCGACCTCGTTCACCACCACGTCGCATTTCGCCGTGACCATCCCGCTGGCACTGGCCGTGTTCCTGACTGTGACCATTCTGGGTTTCGTCAAGAACGGCGCCGCGTTCCTGGGTCTGTTCTGGGTGTCCAGCGCGCCGCTGGCGCTGCGTCCGATTCTGGCGATCATCGAGCTGATCTCGTACTTCGTGCGGCCGGTCAGCCACTCCATTCGTCTTGCCGGCAACGTCATGGCAGGCCACGCGGTTATCAAGGTTTTCGCAGGCTTCGCCGCGATTGCCGTGATCTCGCCCGTGTCGGTTCTGGCGATCACCGCAATGTACGGCCTTGAGGTCCTGGTGGCCTTCATTCAGGCCTACGTATTCACCATTCTGACCTGTGTTTATCTGAAAGATGCGCTGCATCCTTCGCACTAAGGTCCGATACCCCAACATCGAAACTTCCAATTCGTAAGGAGATACATCATGGAAGGCGATCTCGCACACATCGGCGCAGGCCTGGCAGCAATCGGTTCCGGCGCAGCCGCAATCGGGGTGGGCAACGTAGCAGGCAACTTCCTGGCCGGCGCCCTGCGCAACCCTTCGGCGGCTGCTTCGCAGACCGCGACCCTGTTCATCGGTATCGCATTCGCAGAAGCGCTGGGCATCTTCGCATTCCTGGTCTCGCTGCTGCTGATGTTCGCCGTCTGATCTGCGGAACCTGATCCTTACGCGCAGGTGGGCCCAAGCCATAGCGGCCCACCTGTTGTAAAGACAACGTTCCGACGGAGGACATCATGGCGACTGAACCCATTAGCGAAGAAGTGGTTGGCTCGTGCGTCGACTCGCATGGCTCTGCCATCGGGATGCCGCAGCTCTGCTTCGATTGGTTCCCCAACCAGATTTTCTGGCTGGTCATTACGCTGGTCGTCATCTTTCTGGTCCTGTCCCGCGTGGCCCTGCCGCGCATCGCGGCAATCCTGGCTGAACGTCAGGGGACCATTACAAATGACCTGGCTGCGGCCGAAGATCTGAAGGCCAAGGCGGTCGAGGCCGAAGAGGCCTATAACAAGGCGCTGGCCGATGCCCGTGCCGAAGCGCAGCGGATCGCTGCCGAAGCACGCGCTGAAATTCAGGCTGGACTGGATGACGCGATTGCCAAGGCGGATGCGGAAATCGCTGCCAAGGCGGCTGAATCGGAAAAGGCAATCGCCGAAATCCGTGCCGGTGCACTGGAAAGCATTCAAGTGGTTGCCAAGGATACGGCGGCTGAACTGGTCACCGCACTGGGCGGCGAGGCAGATGCCAAAGCCATCAACAGTGCAGTAGACGCACAGACGAAAGGATAAGTGACATGCGGAACACTCTTGCCCTTATCCTGACCGTTGGTGCAGCCAGCCCCGCGCTGGCGGCAAGCGGCCCGTTCTTTTCGCTTGGCAATACCGACTTTGTCGTCCTGCTGGGCTTTATCGTCTTCATCGCGGTCCTGTTCTACTTCAAGGTCCCCGGTATGATCGGCGGCGCGCTGGACAACCGTGCCGAAGGCATCAAATCCGAACTGGACGAAGCCCGTGCTCTGCATGAAGAAGCACGCAGTTTGCTGGCCTCGTACGAGCGCAAGCAGCGTGAAGTTCAGGGGCAGGCCGATGCGATTGTCGCGGCAGCGAAGGAAGACGCAGCCTTGGCGGCAGAACAGGCGAAAGCTGACTTGGAAAAGTCGATCGAGCGTCGTCTTGCCGCAGCTCAGGACCAGATCGCTTCGGCCGAAGCGTCTGCACTGAAGGAAGTGCGCGATCAGGCCGTTTCGGTTGCGGTTTCGGCGGCCAGCTCGGTTCTGGCAAAGCAAATGACCGCAGCGCAGGCCAACAAGCTGATCGATGCATCGATTGCAGACGTGGATGCCAAGCTGCACTGACGGGTGACCCCGACAGACAAGTGATACAGACGACCCGAGAGCTTTTGGCTGTCGGGTCTTTTGTTTTTGTCGTGCTTCTGTTTCTGTTGTTTCAAACACTCCGAATCCTACGACCTGCCGGGGATCAGGTTGATAGGAGCGCCCTGATGGGGGCGTGACATTTACAGGGAAAGACAGGCGGTGTCAGGCAACGCAGTTTCGATGAATATTGTCGGTGTCGTCCGAAATGGCGGGTCGGCGCTGATCGACACGATCAACAGGATCGAAAACCTGTCTGCGCAGTTGCATCGGTTCACCGTCACCATTGCCACGAACGACAACACGGATGGCACGGATCAAGTGTTGTCCGACTATGCGGGCCAAAGCCGGCATGTCGATATCATGCGACTGGATGGTCTGGCGTCAGAATTGCCAAACCGGGTCGAGCGTATCACGGCGGCCAGAAACGCGGTTCTCAAAAAACTCGAGGATCAG
Source organism: Ruegeria sp. YTSC002 (assembly GCF_059609845.1). NCBI lineage: Bacteria > Pseudomonadati > Pseudomonadota > Alphaproteobacteria > Rhodobacterales > Roseobacteraceae > Ruegeria > Ruegeria sp. YTSC002. The sequence goes on along the minus strand of NZ_JBXWML010000003.1, from coordinate 340,862 downwards.
GACAGGGACCTGGAGTTGACGCTGGTGTTGGATCTGGATGGCCCGAATACCTGCCTGGATGCTCAGGCGGTTCTGACAGCAGCGCAGCGGGTCGCCCCTTTGTGGGAGGGCGTTTTCGCCAACCCCAAACCAGCGTATGACGATATCTACGCTCTGCGGTGTTCGGGTTGGTGTGATGAAGACGTGTGGCAACGCATTCAAAGCACACGCAGGCCGCTGTTCGGGCGTCGCAAGTGGCGCCGGTCTGTCATGAAGTCCGCAGTTTTCGACCGCCAGTTTCACATTCCTGCCGACACGCCCCTGATCCCGGTCGACAGCGCATTCGGCGGCGCCGGGTTGTATAAATCCCGCGCGCTGCGGGGGGTGCGCTATTCTTGCCGGGACGAAAAAGGCCAACAGGTGTGCGAACATGTTATGCTGCACAAACGTCTGAGGGATCGCGGCGCAAGGCTGTTCATCGACCCGGCGCTGACAACTCTGGCCACCGAGGACCGTCTGGGAGAAGGCAGCGGCGCTCCGTTCCCCCGACATCTGCTGCCAGCCGCGTCAGGGGCTGCCTAGTCCCGGCCTTGCGCTGCACTGTCTTAAAAATCGGGATGGCCTTTAGGTCCGCCCGGTTTCGTGTTGCAGCCTTTGTTGCGCAATAGCTTCGTTTCGATCGGCCTTTTGCTGGTCCGCCATACAGCGTTCCACAAAGTCCAAATGGCGTTCAATTGCATTTCGTGCAGCCAAAGGATCACGCTCTTGCAGCGCCACATTGATGGCGCGGTGCTGATCCAGGATGGCCTCGCGGGTGGCGCGCTGACGGAACATGGTCTGACGGTTGTAGAACACCCCCTGCACCAGAAGGTCATACATCGACCGCATCATGTGCAGCATCACCACATTGTGGCTGGCTTCGATGATGGCCATGTGGAACTCGGCGTCCAGCTGCGCCTCGTCATTCGCGGCGTTTCGGTTGTGGGCCGCCTGCATCTTGTCAAAGATCGCCTGAACGACTTTCAGGTCGCTGTCTGATCCCAACCGCGCGGCCCGTTCTGCCGCCAGCCCTTCCATGTCACGGCGAAAGGACAGGTAATCGAATACCGCTTCCTCGTGGCTGCCGAACAAACGGATCAGCGCCGGGGAAAAGGCAGAGCCCAGAACCTCGGCCACATAGATCCCGGATCCGGCTTTCGCGGTCAAAAGCCCCTGTTCCTGAAGTTCGGAAATCGCATCACGCAAGGACGGGCGCGAAACGCCCATGCGCTCTGCCAACTCCCGCTCGGATGGCAGGCGCTCGCCGGGGCGCAGGATGCCACGCAGGATCAGAAGCTCGATCTGGCGAACGACCGCGAGCGACAGCTTTTCCGTCTGAACTTTGTGAAAGGGCATCTCATCTTCCGAAATTGGTCAATTCATTTGACCATGGACGCCGGTGCTGTTCAAGAAACCCCGTTCACATCCGCCGAAAAATAAGGTCAGCAATGTTGACTTTAATACAAGAGGGCATAAGCTGCGTCGAATTGAGATCGGAGGAGCCTCATGTCCCAACACCCTTTGTTTGCCACCCGGACTTCGCGGATGAAAGCGTCAGAGATTCGCGAATTGCTGAAGCTGCTCAACCAACCCGGCATCATTTCCTTTGCCGGAGGGATTCCTGATCCCGCCCTGTTTCCCGCCGATGCATTTGCACAGGCGTTTCAGCAGGCCCTGGGGCCAGATATGCAAGCGCAGGCGCTGCAATATTCGGTCAGCGAAGGCTATGTCCCCTTGCGGCAATGGCTGGTGCAGCACATGCACGAAATCGGGGTGGAGTGTGACATCGACAACATCCTGATCACCTCGGGCTCGCAGCAGGCGCTGGACTATCTGGGAAAGCTGTTCCTGTCCCCCGGCGATACGGCCCTGGTTGGGTGGCCCACTTACCTGGGTGCGCTGGCGGCATTCAACGCTTATGAGCCGCGCTTTGACCGGCTCAATGGCAATCAGGGGGCCAAGGAATACAAGGCCGCAGCAGGCGAAGGCGCAGTTAAATTCGCCTATCTGTCGGCGGATTTTGCAAACCCGACAGGAGAAACCGTGGATTTGCAGGGCAGGGAGGCTCTGCTGGATCTGGCCGAGGAACTGGATTGCGCGTTGATCGAGGACGGAGCCTATCAGGCTCTGCGCTATGACGGGGACCCGATCCCCCCCATACTGTCATTGGAGCAGGCCCGCAAAGGGTCAATCGAGGACTGCCGGACGATCTATTGCGGCAGTTTCTCGAAAACGCTGTCGCCGGGTTTGCGCATGGGATGGGTCGTTGCATCCAAGCCAGTCATTTCTCAGATGGTACTGCTGAAACAGGCAGCCGACCTTCATTCCGCGACCATCAACCAGATGGCCGTGCATCAGGTGGCGCAGGCCTGTTTTGACACCCATATTCCGAAAGTACGAAACGTCTATCGCGCCCGTCGTGATGTGATGCTGAACGCGTTGGAACAGCATATGCCGGAGGGGGTGGATTGGACACGTCCCGAGGGTGGAATGTTCATCTGGGTCACGTTGCCCGAGGGGATGATTGGCTCTGACCTGCTGGCGCGTGCGCTGGACACCGTCAAAGTGGCATTTGTTCCGGGCCAGGCGTTTTTCCCGGATGGCAGCGGTGCAAACACGATCCGTCTCAGTTTTTCAAATTCCGACGAGGCGACGATCCGCGAAGGCATTCGCCGACTGGGAGAGGTGCTGCGGGCCTGACGTCCGGAAAGGTTCTGTTAACCAAAATGCTGCAATTCTGAGGCATGATCAGGTTTCTCGCACCTCTCTTTCTGGCCGCCTGTGCCGCCGGCACTCCGCATTTTCGCGATGTTCCTGCCACACGCGTGGCCGTAAACGGCAGTGTGTTCGACGTGCGCGTGCGCGGCGATCTGGCCGAGGCTGTGCGGATCAACGCACAATACGCCCCTCGGCTGGGACCGGTCCGGGATCGGGCCGGGTTGGCGATGGCGCAGGTTTCAGGCTGTCCGATCCTGGATGTTCTGGGTGATGCGGCGGTCACGGTTGGTGTTCTGGGGTGTGACCGGGAAGCGGGTGAACGGCTGTTGCTGACGGCCGTCTCGACCCCGAACTACGAGTGCATCGACTACGGTACCTATGAAAATGTCGGTGACGACTACGGTTACCAGGTCTTTGAATGCACCCCTTATTAAAACACGTGCATTCTTGAGTACTTCGGCAAGATGTTGTGGATAACTCGGGGTGATATCCCATATCCTGCGCAACTCCGTTGACTCAGACCCCATCCCTTGCGCAGACTTCCAATGCACAGGAATCATGGGACACGCAGCCATTGCGTTTCAGCAAGCTCAAACTGACCGGCTTCAAAAGCTTTGTTGATCCGACCGATCTGATCATCGCGGACGGGTTGACCGGTGTGGTGGGCCCGAACGGCTGCGGCAAGTCCAACCTTCTGGAAGCGTTGCGCTGGGTGATGGGGGAAAACCGCCCCAAATCCATGCGCGGCGGCGCGATGGAAGACGTGATCTTTGCCGGTGCGGCGACACGCCCGGCGCGCAACTTTGCCGAAGTCGTTCTGACCTTGGACAACTCGGAAAGGCTGGCACCGTCGGGGTTCAACGACAGCGATCAACTGGAAATCGTACGCCGCATCACCCGCGATGTGGGCAGTGCCTACAAGACCAATGGTAAAGACGTTCGGGCGCGTGATGTGCAGATGCTGTTTGCCGATGCTTCGACCGGCGCGCATTCGCCCGCGTTGGTCGGACAGAACCGCATTGCCGAGTTGATCAACGCCAAGCCGCGCGCCCGTCGCCGCATTCTGGAAGAGGCCGCCGGGATCTCGGGCCTCTATCAGCGTCGCCATGAGGCCGAGCTCAAGCTGAAAGGCACCGAAGCCAACCTGACCCGCGTCGATGACGTGCTGGAGCAGTTGGGCGGACAACTGGCCCAGCTTGCGCGTCAGGCCCGTCAGGCGGCCCGCTATCGGGAAATTGGCGAACAGCTGCGTCAGGCCGAGGGGATGCTGCTTTATCGACGCTGGAAAGAGGCCGACATGGCCCGCCAGCAGGCCGAAGAAAAACTGCGTGAGCGGATCACCGAAGCGTCCCGTGCCGAGGCTGAAGCCCGCGCTGCTGCCGCGAAACGTGCCGAGATCGAGGAAACCCTTCCGCCGCTGCGCGAGGAAGAGGCCATTGCCGCCGCCGTGCTGCAACGCCAGCAGGTGCAGCGCGATCAATTGTCCGATCAGGAAACCCGCGCGCGTCAGACGATCGAAACACTGACCAACCGAATCCAGCAGCTGGGCAACGATATCGAACGCGAAGCCGGTCTGAACCGCGATGCGGGACAAATGATTGAACGGCTGGAATGGGAAGCGCGCGAGTTGGCCAAGGCAGCTGAAGGTCACGATGAAAAAGTGGCCGAGGCGGCGGAAATCGCCCGCGAGGCGGCCTCGATCCTACAGGAACGCGAAGACAACCTGTCGCAGCAAACCGAGGATATGGCCCGCCTGGTCGCCCGGCACCAGTCAGCCCAGCGTCTGGTCGAAGACAGTCGCAAGACGCTGGCCCGATCCGAGGGTGAAGAGGAAAAAGCCCGGCAGGCCGTGGACGAGGCGAAAACCGCCCTGATCCGCGCCAGCGAGGCGTTTGCAGAAGCCCAAATGGGCGAGGAAGAAGCCCGAGAAGCGGTCGAAGCCGCTGAAGAGGCACTTGCCGCGGCGGATGAACTGCGCAACGAAACACAAGGGCGCGAAGCCGAGGCCCGGGCGCGACGTTCCGAAGCGGAAGGCGAGCTGGGGGCGATCCGGGCCGAAACCACGGCGCTGGCCAAGCTGGTGGAACGCGACACGGCGGAAGGTGGTCAGGTGCTGGATCTGCTGCGCGTCGAACCCGGCTATGAAAAGGCTCTGGGTGCTGCTCTGGCTGACGATCTGCGCGCACCGCTGGTCGAGGGCGACGGCCCGTCCGGCTGGGTGCAGGTGGCTGGATATGACAGCGACCAGCCGTTGCCTGAAGGGGCTGAACCACTGGCGCTTCATGTGTCGGGGCCGGATCGTCTCAGCCGCCGAATTGCCCAGATCGGGTTGGTGGATGCGGATCAGGGCGCACGGTTGCAGGCGTCGTTGAAACCCGGCCAGCGTCTGGTGTCCCGCTCGGGCGACCTGTGGCGCTGGGATGGGTTCCGTGCCTGGGCAGAAGACGCGCCAAGTGCTGCTGCTCTGCGGTTGGAGCAGCTCAACAGGCTGGAAGCGCTGAAACAGGACCTTGCCCGTGCCGAAGCACAGGCTGACGGTGCCCGTGCCGCACATGAAGCACTGTCTCAGCAATTGGCGGATGTGACCGAGGCAGACCGCCGTGCGCGAGAAGCCCGCCGTGCTGCTGACCAGCGCATGGCCGAAACCGCGCGCGCACTGTCGCGGGCCGAGGCCGACCGCAATCTGGCGCAGGGCAAGCTGGAAACCCTGACCCTCGCCGTTGATCGCCACAAGGACGATGCCATGGCCGCCCGTGCGCAACTGCGCGAGGCCGAAGCGGCTTTGGCCGGTCTGGGCGATCTCGACAGCGCCCGCGCGGAAGTGGAAGACATCAAGCAGACCGTCGAGGCGGCGCGGATCACCATGCTGACCCACCGCTCGACCCATGACGAATTGCGCCGCGAAGGGGACGCCCGCACGCGTCGTACCCAGGAGGTTGCGAAAGATCTCAGCGGATGGCGCCACCGCTTGGAAACGGCTGAAAAGCGGATTTCCGAACTTGCCGAGCGCAAGGAAAGCTCGGAAGAAGAACTGACCGAGGCCATGGCCGTACCCGGCGAAATCGCCGAGGCGCGTGAGGAACTGAACGAACTGATCGAAGCCGCCGAAGCACGGCGCGCCGAAGCCGCCGACAAATTGGCCGAGGCCGAGGCCATGCACCGTGAAATCGTTCTGGCCGAACGGGAAGCCGAGCGTCTGGCATCAGAAGCGCGCGAAAGCCGTGCCGCGGCCGAGGCGCGCTGTGACGCGGCCAAGGAAAGTGTTGTCGCGGCGGCCGAACGGATTGCCGAAGATCAGCAACTGACCCCGAACCAATTGCTGAACCAGCTGGACGTGAACCCCGACCAGATGCCAGCTGCGGACGTTCTGGAATCCGAAGTGAACCGTCACAAACGTCAGCGCGATGCGATGGGGGCCGTGAACCTGAGGGCCGAGGAAGACAGCAAGGAAGTTCAGGAAGAATTCGATACGCTCAGCAGCGAAAAAGCCGATCTGGAAGAGGCGATCAAGGCGCTGCGCAGCGGGATCGCCAGCCTCAACCGCGAAGGGCGCGAGCGTTTGCTGACCGCGTTTGAACAGGTGAATTCCAACTTCGCCATGTTGTTCAAGCATCTCTTTGGTGGTGGCGAGGCCAATCTTGTGATGGTCGAAAGTGACGATCCGCTGGATGCGGGGCTCGAGATCATGTGCCAGCCGCCGGGCAAGAAATTGTCGACCCTCAGCCTGTTGTCGGGCGGTGAGCAGACCCTGACGGCGACCGCGCTGATCTTCGGCGTCTTCCTCGCCAATCCCGCCCCGATCTGTGTGCTGGACGAGGTTGATGCGCCACTGGACGATGCAAACGTAACGCGCTTCTGTGATCTGCTGGACGAAATGTGCCGCCAGACCGACACGCGTTTCCTGATCATCACCCACCACGCGGTGACCATGGCGCGCATGGATCGCCTGTTCGGTGTCACCATGCAGGAACAGGGCGTCAGCCAGCTGGTTTCGGTCGATCTGAAGAAGGCCGAACAGATGGTCGCGTGACCTCGCTCACTGCAAGTTTATGACGTGTGGGACTTTTTCGCGCTAGTCTGGGTGCATGACGCGCTTTCTGATCCCCGCCCTCATCGCCGCCAGCCCGGCCTTCGCAGCCGACTGGCCCGTCAAGACCGGGGACACGCCCCTTACGGCCGCAGAGCTTGGTGCTTTGGCGGGGCAGACGCTGACCTTTTACGACGAAGGGCAAGCGAAATTCTCAGCGGGCGGGGCCTATTCCTACACATACGCGAGCGGAGATTCTGCTTTTGGCACCTATTCCATTGCCGAGGATGGCAGTGTCTGCATCGCCTACCGCAACGGGTTCAGCCGGTGCGATTTGTACGTGCGCAGGGGGGAAAGGTTGATCCTGATTGACGAAAAAGGCGACCGGTATCCGGTGCGCAGTGAATAAAAATGATCTGAAATTCTCGTAATTCCAGCTCATTTGATAGACAGAAATCGACAATCAAGATGATGTAAGGAAGGAAACCTGACAACCAAGGCGGTATCGTCCCGGAGAATCTTCTTTGATGTACGGGAAAAAAAAAATGTGCCGATTTTTGGCTTGGGTTGGGCAGCAGCGATACCTGGACGAACTGGTCCTTGAGCAAGAACAATCGCTTGTTATTCAAAGCCGAAACGCATTGATTGGGAAAACTCCGGTAAACGCCGATGGGTTTGGTCTGGCATGGTATTCTGATCGTGACATGCCGTGCTTTTACAAGGACACCCATCCAGCGTGGTCTGATGCCAATCTGAAGCAATTGGCGCATCACACGAAATCCCGGCTGTTTCTGGCCCATGTACGGGCCTCGACGGGTACGGCGACCTCACGCAACAACTGTCACCCTTTCGGTGTCGGCAGGTGGAGTTTCATGCATAACGGTCAGGCCGGGGGTCATGAACGAATCCGGCAAGAGCTTGATGCCATGATCCCGGCGCACCTGTACCAACATCGCATGGGCGCAACCGAGAGCGAGGCGATCTTTCTCATCGCTCATGGCGAAGGGCTGGACGCCGATCCTGTTGGTGCAATGGCCCGTGCGGTCGGTCGGGTCGAAGCCCTTTCCAGGCGCCGCGGAGCATCACCCTATCTTCGGTTTGCCGCCTGCTGGTCGGACGGCAAACGGGTTTTTGCGGCCCGATATGCCTCGGATCGGTTTGCGCCCAGTTTGCATTACAAGGTCTGCAAAGACGGTATCATCATTTCGTCCGAGCCACTGGATGCCAATAACGAGGGATGGCTCGAGATACAGCCCAACACGGCAATCGAAACCGAGGGTGCCGCGGTGGTGACGCACGCCTTTGTACCCCATGTTCCGCTGGAACGGGAATGGGTCGCGTGAGCGTGGTTGCTGCCTAAAGCCGGTTTAGCAAATCCACTGTCGGCCACGCGTCGGCCGGCAGGCCAAGCCGCTTCTGTTCCGCCTGCACAGCCGCTCTGGTACCAGCCCCCAGGATCCCGTCGATCTTGCCAACGTCATACCCTTTGGCCTGAAGCTTGCTTTGCAACTGCTTCATCTGCGCCCCGTTCAGACCCTGTGCGGGATTGCCGGCATCGTAGATTTGTGCCCCTTCCAGACGTGTCCCGAAATAGGCGGCGGTCAATACATAGACAAAGCTTTGGTTCCATTCGAAATAGACGTCGAAGTTTGGATAGGCCAGAAAGGCCGGGCCGTTGCGCCCCTGCGGCAGGATCAGCGAGGCCGGAAGGTTCGCCAGCGACCCGCTGCGCGCCTCAACGCCCATGGCCTGCCAATCGGCCACCGACCGGGGCTTGCCGGGGCCGGACAGGGACCAATCCATCTGCGCGGGCACCGTGACCTCTTGCAGCCATGGTTCGCCTGCGCGCCAGCCCAGATGCGACAGCATCTTGGCGCCGGACATCAGCGCATCGGGGGCCGAGGTTTTCAGGCGGACATGCCCGTCGCCATCCCCATCGACACCGTTTTCCAGAATGTCCCGCGGCAGCATCTGGACCATGCCGATTTCCCCGGCCCACGCGCCCGTTGTGCGGGCCGGGTCGAAATCACCGTTCTGATAAAGTTCGATGGCCGCGAAGATTTGGGGGCGGAACAGGTCGGGTCGACGGCAGTCATGGGCCAAGGTCACCAGCGCGTTGCGGGTGTTGAAGTCGCCCTGGAATGATCCGTAATCGGTCTCGAACGCCCAGAAAGCCAGCAACACCCCGCGCGAGATGCCGTACTCCCTCTCGATCCGGTCAAATACCGCATCGTATTTGCGCGACATCGCTTGCCCGCGTTCGATCCGGTTGGCCGAGATCAGACGACGGGAAAACTCGATGAAGGGTTTCTGAAACACCCCCTGCGCCCGGTCGGCCTTGAGCACGGCGCCATCCTGCTGTACGCCTTTGAAAAACGCGTTCACGGTGGATTTGTCAAAGCCTTGCTGTACGGCCTCGGCCTTTAGCCCTTTGACAAAAGAATTGAAGCCACCGCCACATTGGGCAAGGGCAGGTTGGGCAAACAGGGCAGCGGCGATCAGGCCGGAAAGAAAACGCATGACAAGTGTCCGTCAGTAAATCAGGTCGATCCCAACCGACACCGACACGAGCCCAAGCGCAAGCCCCCAAACACGCCACAACATGCGACATGCGCGGAAAACGTCTGACGCCCCGATCTCGCGCGGGGCATCGCCATTGACCCATGCCAGATCCCGTACCTTACCGTCATAGCTGCGCGGTCCGGCCAGGGCGACGTTCAGCGCGCGGGCCATGGCGGCCTCGGGCCAGCCTGCATTGGGCGAGATATGACGGTGCGCGTCTGCCACGATTTCGCGCCAGCGCGACCACTGGCCCGACAGCGCCACGATCATCACGCAGGTCAGGCGGGCCGGGATCAGGTTCAGCAGGTCGTCGAACCGGGCCGAGGCCCAGCCAAACGCGCGGTACTTTTCATTGCGATACCCGATCATGCTGTCGGCGGTATTTACCGCCTTGTAGACCAGCAGCCCCGGCAACCCCGCGACCAGAAACCAGAACGCAGGCGCGATGACACCGTCGCTGAGGTTCTCTGCGGCGCTTTCGATGGCCGAGCGTGCCACCTGCGCCTCGGTCATGTCCCGTGTATCGCGCGAGACGATCATGGCCACTTGTGCCCGTCCCTCTGCCAGTGAGGCCATCAGCCCTTCGCCCACGGCGCGAACATGGGCGACCAACGATTGTTGCGCCAGCAGGATCGCGCAGACCAGGATTTCGACAACTGGCCCCAGCAGGGACAAAGCCCACCCAAGCCCCCATGCGCCGCAAACCAGCAGGACAAGCACACCCACCCCTTTTGCCCGTCGTGCGGCCCCGTGATTCAGACGTTTATCCAGCCAGCCAATCAGGCTTCCGATCATTACCGCCGGATGCTTGATACGCGACCAGAGCCAGTCGGGCTCTCCCAGCGCTGCGTCCAGACACATGGCACAGACCAGCATCAGGCCAAGGCTCACAGCGCGGCCTCCAGCCGGTCCCACTCGTTCGCAGGTGGCAACCCAAGGCGCAGATAGGTGTCGGAATAGGGGAAGATGCGGCTCCAGATATGGTTCTGTGCCAGCTGTTCCTGCCAGCGGGAGGCATCATCGACCTTGTACAATCGGAACAGGCTTGTGCCGCCAGCGACCTTGGCCCCCCTGGCCGTCAACAGAACATCCAGCCGAGCGGCCTCGTCCGCCAGTCGCTTACGCGTGGCGCTTGCCCAATCCGTATCTGCAAGGGCCCGTGTGCCGATCCGCAAGGCAGGGCCTGATACAGACCAAGGGCCAGTCAGATCGTTCAACCGGCTGATCATATCCGGTCGTCCGATGGCGAACCCCAGTCTTACCCCGGCCAGCCCCCAGAATTTGCCAAAACTCTTCAGCACGATCACGCCGGGGCGGTCTGCCAGGTGGATCAAAGACTTGTCCGGCATGACGTCGCAAAAGCTTTCGTCAATCACGGTAAGTGGTGCGGATACGTCGCCTTCCTGCCAGATACGCCCGTCCGGGTTGTTCGGATGGACGATGACGCGGGCGTCACACGGACCGTCTTGCCGTACCTTCCATCCCTGGGCCGAAAAGGCGGCGGCGTGTTCGTTATAGGTGGGCGGCGTGATCTGTACCGTACCCGCCGCGGTTAGCGCGGGAAGGCGCGCGATGATCGCCGACGCTCCGGGCGCGGGCAGGATCGCTGCACGCTGCGGCACGTTCCAGAACCCGCGCGCGGCACCGCTGAGCCGTTCAAACGCCCCGTGATCCGGCAATTCAGCCCAATCCCCGGCCGTCAGGCCGGACACGGGATAGGCATGAGGATTGATGCCGGTGGACAGATCGATCCAGTCGGTGCGTTGTCCACCATATTGTGCAATCGCCCTGTCCAGCCCACCGCCGTGGTCGCGAACCGTGCGTGGATCCAAGTCTTGATCCGGTGTGTTCATCTGCTCTCTCTGCGAGAAAATACCGCTTTTGGCCTGCTTCAAGCGGATTTTCGCCTCTAATACAAGCAAATCCGCCTGTTCACGGGCCTGTGGGGCTGCTGTTAACACTTTGTTAAGGAAATAACGAGATCACGGACCACGGGGGTCGGCACCACTCACCATACCAAGTGCCGAGGTTGTTGCAAATGAAAGTTCTGATTGTTGAGAGTAATCCCGACCTTGGTCGGGTCTGGAAAAGGCATCTGGAACGGCAGGGCGCTGACGTCACGCTGGTCGAGACGCAGGAAGCCGCCATTCTGGCGCTGTACGGCACGGATTTCGAAATCATCGTGCTGGATCTGGTTCTGGAAACCGGAAGTGCATTGGCCGTGGCCGATTTTGCAAGCTATCGCCGCCCCCAGGCGCGGGTGATCTTTGTGACCAACACCACCTTCTTCTCGGATGGATCGATATTTGCCCACAGCCCGAACGCCTGTGCTTATGTGCAAAGCGAAACACCGCCAGAGGATCTGGCGGCGATGGTCGAGCATTACGCAGCAGGGCGCTGATCGCGGCGGTGTGGTTCTGCGTAATCCAGCACCGGGTTTACCGGAATGATCCGGTGCGGATTGATGCTGTCATGGCTGTAATGATAGTGGCGCACGATATGGTTTATGTTCACGGTGGGCGCCACGCCGGGCCATTGGTACAGTTCGCGCGTATAGGCCCATAGGTTCGGGTAATCGATCAGGCGCCGTTTGTTGCATTTGAAGTGCAGATGATAGACCGGATCAAAGCGGATCAGCGTCGTAAAAAGCCGCCAGTCAGCCTCGGTGATACGATCCCCCATCAGGTAACGGTTCCGGGCCAGACGATCTTCCAGCCAGTCCAGCGTGTCGAACAACGGGCCCACGGCGGCGTCATAGGCCGCTTGCGAGGTGGCAAAGCCGGACTTGTAGACGCCGTTGTTGACGTCTGAATAGATGCGCGCGTTGACCTCTTCGATTTCAGCGCGCATCGCTTCGGGCCAGTAATCATCGGTATTGCCGGTGACCCCGTCGAAGGCCGAATTGAACATGCGGATGATTTCCGAGCTTTCGTTCGACACAATGGTTTCCTGCCGTTTGTCCCACAGGATCGGCACGGTAACGCGCCCCGAATAGGCTGGATCGGCTTTGGTATAGATCTGGTGCGCAAAGCTCAGCCCATAGAGATCGTCGCCCGTCGCGCCATGGCCGTCTGTCTCAAAGGTCCAACCCTGGTCCAGCATGTCCGGATGCACGACCGAAACTGAGATCAGATCGCTCAGCCCTTTCAACTCGCGAAAAATCAGCGTGCGATGCGCCCAGGGGCAGGCATAGCTGACATAAAGGTGATAGCGCCCGGGTTCCGCCTTGAACCCGCCTTTGCCTGATGGCCCCGCGTCGCCGTCAGCTGTCAACCAGTTGCGAAACTGCGCGGCGCTGCGCTTGAATGCACCGCCCGTGGATTTGGTGTCATACCAGGTGTCGTGCCATTTTCCTTCGACCAGCAGGCCCATATCTTTTCCTCCGCATGCGCGTTTCGCCAAAGATAGGCCCGGACCCGGCGTCTTCCTATGCGAGTGCCCGCGCAAATGCCCTGCATTCGCGCACAGTCGAGGCCGGGATTTCTGTGCAACAAAGCTCCGCCAGATCGCAGTCTGTGACGTGGTTCACTGGATTTTTACAACTTTTCCCGCACAATAGAAGTCATTCACGGGGGAACGGATTTATGAGTACCTATGTTTCAAAGGAAATACGCGCCGAGTTGGACGCGGCCCGAATCGCGACATTGAAAAAAGCCAGCCGTTTACGGGTGGAGATGGGCGACAATACCTACAAAATACTCAAATTGTGGAAAGACGGTTTTACGGTTGAGGCGGAAACCACGCCGCGCCTGCGCGGGCTTGTCGATATCTTTGACGGGGCCAACCACCTCTATCAGTGTCTCATCGTCGCGGATGAGGATGAGGGCGGTGAGATGCGGTATGAATTCAAACGCAGCACGGCGGCCCATGACAGCGCGCCGCTTGACTTTTACCGCGCGCCCGATGCGCCGATCGCCCTGCTGGGGCATGACGACTGAGGTCGAATTTCAACCGGAGTTCCGGTTTCGGTCAGGGTTTGGTCGATAACAGAGGCTTGCGGTGCCACCATAAAGGCAGGCCCGCGCGGGCCAAGCAACGTCAGCCAATCAACCGGCCCCTGTAAACAACAGGGCAGGTCTTGCAAGCCCCGGCCGGCACGTACTTATTGCAGATCTCCGAAAGCTCGTTTCAGCCGCAGGCAAGCTTCCTCGACCCGCGCCCGTTGCGTGGCGAGGTTGAACCGTTCAAACGTCTCGCCTCCAGTGCCGAAACCCGGACCCGACGATGTTGCGATCCGTGCGTCCTCGCGCAGACGGCGGACAAATTCGGCGTGATCCATGCCGGTGCCCGAGAAATCGACCCAGGCCAGATAGGTCGCCTGCAAGGGCATCGACCAGAGCCCCGGAATCTCGGCGATGGTCTGATCGAACAGACGCCGGTTTTCCTCCAGATGCGCGATCTGGGCATCCACCCATTCGGCCCCTTCGGGGCTGTAGGCAGCGGTGATCATCGCCACGCCCAGGGCGCTGGGATCGTAATCCAATGTTTGCAGCCGTTGCTTCATGGCCGCGCGCAGTTTGGGATCTGGAATGATCATGTTGCCGGTCCGCTGCCCGGCGATGTTGAAGGTCTTCGATGCCGCAGTCAGCGTCACGGTCCACGGGCGTGCATTCGGGGCCGCCACGTCCATTGGCACAAATTTTGTGCCGGGATAGACCAGATCGTGGTGAATCTCGTCGGATACCAGGATCAAACCGTTCCGTTCGGCAAACGCGGCCACGGCCTGCAACTCATCGGGTGTCCAGACACGACCCGACGGGTTTTGCGGCGAACACCACAGCAGCATCTTCTCGGACCCGTCCAACCGGGACTGGGCGTCTTCCAGATCAAGGCCGTAACTGTCCCCGTCCCGCACCAAAGGGCATTCCACGACCCGGCGGCCCGATTTGTTCACCTTGTGGGCAAACTCGTGGTAAACGGGGGTGAAGATCACGATGCCATCACCAGGATCGGTCCAGACATCCAGCGACAGGGCGATTGCATTGCCCAAGCCCTGCGTGGTCAGAATCCAATCCGTGTCGATTTCCCAATCGTGGCGGGTTTTCATCCACCACTGAACCGAGGCCAGGTAATCCGGGTGCATCCATGAATAGCCGAACACGCCGTGATCTGCGGCTTTGCGTACGGCCTCGATCACGCAGGGTGCCGTTTGGTAATCGGAATCTGCCGTCCACATGGCCAGACCGTCCTCGGGCGAGACGCCATACAGCATCTCCATCTTGTCCCATTTTGAACTGTTGGTGCCCCGGCGGTCGATCAGGTCGTTGAAAGTCATGTCTGCTCCATTTTCTCGACCGAAAGCTAACCGCAAATCGGGCAGGTGCAAGGGGGGCGTTGCGGCGCGGGGCGGGATGGCCTAAATCAGCCTCATGAAACGCACTATTCTGATCCATCCCGACCCCCGCCTGAAAAAGGTCTGCGCGCCCGTATCCGACCTGACGGACGAGCTGCGCACGCTGGCTGACGACATGCTGGAAACCATGTACGACGCGCCCGGGATTGGCCTCGCCGCGCCGCAGATCGGTGTGCTGGAACGGTTGATCGTGCTGGATTGCATCAAGGAAGAAGGCGAAACACCGCGCCCGCTGATCATGTTCAACCCTCAGGTCATCGCCTCTTCCGAGGAAACCAGTGTATACGAGGAAGGGTGCCTGTCGATCCCGGATCAATATGCCGAAGTGACCCGCCCCAAGGTGGTCGATGTCACGTGGATGGACGAGAAGGGAAACCTGCAACAGGAAACCTTTGACGGGCTTTGGGCCACTTGCGTGCAGCATGAAATCGACCATCTGAACGGCAAGCTGTTTATCGATTACCTCAAACCTTTGAAACGGCAGATGATTACCCGCAAGATGCAAAAGCTCAAACGTGAACGGGCGCGCGCATGACCGTCCGTACCTGTCTGCCCTGGCCCGACAAACGCTTGCGCACCAAGGCGGATGAAGTGACTGAAATCACCGATGACATTCGCCGGATCTGGCAGGATATGATCGACACGATGGAGGCCATGCCCGGTGTCGGTCTTGCCGCACCGCAGATCGGAGTGATGTTGCGGCTGGCCGTTGTCGATGGGTCGGCCGAGCGGGGCAAGGCCGTGCGTCTGGCGAACCCGGAAATCCTGCACAGTTCGATCGAGTTGCGTGAACATGAAGAGGCCAGTCCGAACCTGCCGGGCGTGTCGGCCGCGGTAAAACGTCCGCGTGCAGTGACTGTCAAATTCCTGAACGAGCAGGGCATGGTGGACCGTCGCGATTTTGTCGGCATCGAGGCCACCAGTGTCCAGCACCAGATCGACCATCTGAATGGCCGGATGTATTTTGACCGGCTCAGCAAGGTCAAACGCGACATGCTGCTTCGAAAAGCGAAAAAACAGGGATAAAGATGCGCGTTGTTTTCATGGGAACACCGGACTTCTCGGTGCCGGTTCTGGATGCGCTGGTCGAGGCCGGGCATGAGATCGCCGCCGTCTATTGCCAGCCCCCGCGTCCGGCGGGGCGGGGCAAGAAGGATCGCCCAACGCCGGTTCACGCGCGGGCCCAGGCGCTGGGTCTGGACGTGCGTCACCCAACCTCGCTGAAACCGGCCGAAGAACAGGACAGTTTTGCGGCACTGAACGCGGATGTGGCGGTGGTTGTGGCTTATGGTCTGATCCTGCCCCAGCCCATCCTCGATGCACCGACTCATGGCTGCCTGAACATTCATGCCAGCCTGTTGCCGCGCTGGCGCGGGGCGGCTCCGATTCATCGCGCGATCATGGCAGGCGATGCGCAAACTGGCATCTGTATCATGCAAATGGAGGCGGGCCTTGATACCGGCCCCGTTCTGCTGCGGCAGGCCACCGATATCGGGCCCGAGGAAACCACTGCGGACCTGCATGACCGGCTCTCGGAGATGGGCGCGGCCTTGATTGTCGAGGCGCTTGCAAAGCTGCCCGGGCTGACCCCTGAACCGCAGCCCGAAGATGGTGTCACCTACGCTGCCAAGATCGACAAGTCCGAGGCCCGCGTGGACTGGTCGCGCCCCGCTGTCGAGGTCGATCGGCAGATCCGCGGCCTGTCGCCCTTTCCCGGGGCCTGGACCGAGATCGACGGCAACCGGATAAAGCTCCTCGCCTCGCGTCTGGCCGAAGGGCAGGGCGCACCGGGCGAGGTTCTGAATGACGATCTGTATGTGGCCTGCGGGCAGGGTGCCATAGAACTGCTGCGCTTGCAAAGGGCGGGCAAAGGCGCGCAGGATAGGGAAACATTCCTGCGGGGCTGGCCAATCCCGGTCGGCACCCGGATGTCTTCGGAGTAAAGTCATATGTTCATGGTGATGATGGGCACTGTCGTGATTGCCGGGATCGTCGGGTATCTGTCCGAACAGACCGGTTTCACCCATAACGGCTATTTGCAATCCATCATCATCTGCGTGGGCGGGGCGTTCCTGTTCTATTTCGTCCGCATCATGTTCGGCATCAGCTTTGGTCCTCCGGGGCTGGATGCGGTGATTTCCTCTGTTGGCGCCCTGATCATCGTGCCGACCCACTGGAGGAAGTGACATGCCAATCGTCGCCCTGATCATCATCGGTGCAGCTGCCGGATTTCTGGCCACCCGCCTGATGCGGATCGAGGCCGACATCCCGACGACCATGCTGATCGGTATCGTGGGGGCCCTGATCGGAGGGATGCTGCTGCGGTTTCTTGTAACCGTTATGGGGTGGCTGTCCGGTTTTGTCGGGGCGGTTCTGGGTGCATTGCTGGTGATCTGGATCTGGCAGACCTACCTGCGCCGTTAACCCCTTGACCCGGCGCCATTCCTCCATCCAGATCACATTCAAGTAAAAAGGGGAGTGATGATGCCGTACGAACTGAAGCCGGGTGATGTCGCTTTGATGGGCATTCCTCTGGATCTGCATTCCTCGTTCCTGCAAGGGCCGGCATTCGCCCCTGGACGCATCCGCGAGGCGCTGCATTCCGGCGCGGCCAACCTGACCGCCGAGGATGGCACCGATCTGGGTGCAAGCGCCCAGTTCCGGGATAGCGGCGATCTGGATGTTTTTGAGATGCGCGGGCAGGAACCGATTGACCGGATCGAGGCCGAAGCGGCGAAACGGATCGCAACCGGCGCGCGCCTGTTGTCGCTGGGCGGCGACCATTCCGTGGCCTATCCGCTGATCAAGGCCCATGCAGACCGGTACGAAGGCCTGAACATCCTGCATATCGACAGCCACCCGGATCTGTACGACACGCAGGATATCGGACCGCTCGGCCATGGCTGCCCCTTTGCCCGGGTGATGGAGACCTGTCCGGTCAAGCGTCTGGTGCAGGTCGGCATCCGCACCATGAACGCCCATCAGCGCGAACAGGCCGACAGGTTCGGCGTCGAGGTGATCGACATGCGCAGCTGGAGCCCCGACTTGCAGATTTCATTCGATGGCCCGGTCTACCTGTCACTGGATCTGGATGCGCTGGACCCGGCCTTTGCCCCCGGCGTCTCGCATCATGAACCCGGTGGGCTGAGCACGCGCGAGGTTGTCGACCTGATCCACCGGTTCAAAGGCCAGTTGGTCGGTGCGGATATCGTCGAGCTCAACCCGCATCGCGACCCCCATGGCATGACGGCGATGGTGGCCGCGAAGTTCGTCAAGGAAATCGGCGCGCGCTTGTTGAACGGCTAGTTTACCTTTCGTCGCACTCCGTCGCAGACCCAAGTGCCGGAGCACCTCTGGTGGTCAAACCGAAACGGTTCGCTTCGGTGGCATTCATCCAGTGCATACTGTCGGCCGGGGCAGCGAACAGGGTGTACCAGTAAAACTCCTCATCCACGCCGATATCCTTGAAATAGTCCAGGTATCGATCATGTTCGGGGTCGTCCTCGGGCAAGTCGGTCGCCACCAGACCTGACCCGGCCCAGCTGTGGACACCGACACAGGCCCCCGGTTGCAGCACGCGGCGGTTTCCGGCCAGAAACAGATCGGTACCCCCGCTGGCAACCAGACCGTTCGAGGGCACGACGGTGTCGAACCCGGCCCTGTGCACTTCACGGGCGAAGATGACATTGGCGTCATCGTCAACAGATCCTTCAATGTAGCGCAGAACCAGAGTGCGGGCTTCGGGGTTTTGGGCTTTCACTTCCTCAAAGGCAGACAGCGTCGTCTCGTCAATCGTGCCCGAGGCGATGATCTGGTCGCCCTGCGCAACAAAACTGACGGGGGTGTAATACGCGCCGCATGAGGCGAGCAGGGCCAGGCAGGCTGTGATGGATGCAAGTCTGAATGTCACGTTGGCCTCCGGGCTGTGCTTTCAAAAGGGGTATCAGCACGCCGCTTTGGCGTCCACTGTCGGGCTCAGTTGCGCGGCGGGCGGCTTTTGTAGACCGGCAATTGCCAGCCAAACGTCAACGATCCGGCGCGCAACGCCCAGCACACCAGGGCGCAGAGGCCCAGGGAAAACGCAGGCGCCGCCCCCAACCCGGAAGCCAGCACCGCAGTCAGAGCACCTGTAAAAGCGCAGGACACATAAAGCTCGCCCTGTTTCAGCACCAGAGGCACTTCGTTGCAGACCACGTCACGCATCAGCCCGCCCAGGCATCCGGTGGTCACACCCATCAAAACGACAATGACGCCGGACTGATCCAGCGACAGCGCCGCGCCGGTTCCGGCTGCGACAGCCACCGACAGTGCAAAACTGTCCAGCCAGACCAGCCAGTTATAACGGCTTTCCACCAGATGTGCTGTAAAGAACACCAGGACCGAAGCCGCGACTGCGATCAGGATGTAATCCGGCTGCCCAACCCAGAAGATCGGGTGACGATCCAGCAGAAGGTCGCGCACCGTACCGCCACCGACGGCGGTCAGGCAGGCCATGAAGGCAAATCCTACCAGATCCAGCTGGGCACGGCTGGCCACCAGTGCCCCTGTCAACGCGAAGATCAGAACCGAGGCATAGTCCAGCAGCGTCAGTGCGGTCACGCCTGTGCCTTTTTCGGTTTGAACGGCGCCATTCCGGCCCGTGCCAGCTCATCGGCCTTTTCATTCTCGGGATGGCCTGCGTGCCCTTTGACCCATTCCCATGTCACATCATGCCGTTCCTGCGCTTCATCCAGACGCTGCCACAGATCGACATTCTTGACCGGCTTCTTGTTCGAGGTTTTCCAGCCGTTGCGTTTCCAACCGAAAATCCACCCGGTGACGCCGTTCTTCACATAGGCGCTGTCGGTGACGACGGTAATCTTCGACGGTCGCTCCAGCGCTTCAAGCGCGCTGATGGCGGCCAGCAGTTCCATCCGGTTGTTGGTCGTCTCGGCCTCGCCCCCGTTGAGCTCACGCTCTTTCAGAACCCTGTCCCCGTCCATCGCGCGCAGTAGCACGCCCCAGCCGCCGGGGCCGGGGTTGCCGGAACAGGCACCGTCCGTATAGGCAAACAATTCAGGCATGGGCGAACACCAGAATGTACCCGTCATACGATCCGGCCAGGCCTTTTCCGATGCCGTGGACTGCGCGATCAATCGTGAACCCGGCCTTGTTCAAGGCGTCCTCGATCTCGGCCTCCGTGTAATAGGAATAATAACGATCCAGATCATCCCGGTGTTCACCAGTGCCCAGCTTCATCCCCAGAAACAGCTGTCCACCGGGTTTCAGAGCCCTGTGGATCGCTTGCAGATGGCGCTGGAAATCAGCGCGCGGCGCGTGCAACAGGGAAAAGCTGGCGTAAATCCCGTCATATTCGGCCGTCTCGGTGACGTCATCGAACGTACCCAGATGTGCATCCACACCGTTTTCGCGTGCATGTTCGACAAAGGCTGGCGTGGCATCCAGTGCCCGAACTTTCAGCCCCTGACGCATCAGGAACCCGCTGTCCGACCCCGGTCCGGACCCCAGATCCAGCACATAGCCGCCTGCGCCGACCGCATCGGCGAAAGCCTGACGCGCCTCAAGCTGCTCGGGCGGCAGAGGGATCTTCAGATATTCGGCCACCTTGTTTGTATAGGCGTTGATCGTACGTTCATCGGTCACAGGTACACTCCGACTGCAAGGTTGGCCAATACGACCGCGGTCAGCAGGATGCGCAACCGCATCCACCAGACCGGTGTCAGGCGCCAGTAGGAAAACAGGGCATCCAGCAACAACAAGCCAGCGAAGCCATACATCAGATTGGTGCCCGCATTCACCGGCCCACCCCCTGTCATGGCAAAGGCCCAAAGCGCGGGCAGAACCGACAACAGATAACACAGGGCCGCCTTGCTGCCTGATGTCTTGGTGGCAAAACCCCAGAGAACACCGGACATGAAGCTGAGGATGACCGATCCATAGAACAGTTGCACATAGGGCCCCACGAAACGTGGGCCAAAGGTTTGCACGCCCCAGGCATTCAGGTCGCCGTTCAGATAGGTCAGGACGCCCCAGACAAACGGGATCAGTCCCGCCAGCCCCAGATAGAGCGGCGCTTTCGGCACTCCGTTCACGCCGGTTGCCTCAACACGCGGGGGACTTTGAACTCGACGTTTTCAACAGCGGTCTCGACCGGCTCGACGGTGACATCATAATGCGCGCTGAACGCTTCGATCACCTCGTTTACCAGGACTTCCGGGGCCGACGCGCCTGCGGTGACAGCCACGGTCGAGATACCCTCGAGCGCGCGCCAGTCAATCTCGGTGGCGCGCTGGACCAGCTGCGCGTACTGACACCCCTCGCGCGAGGCAACCTCGACAAGGCGGCGCGAGTTCGATGAGTTCGGAGCGCCCACAACCAGCAAAGCATCCGCCTTGGGGGCCACGGCCTTCACCGCTTCCTGCCGGTTGGTGGTGGCGTAACAGATATCTTCCTTGTGCGGTCCGACAATGGCCGGGAACCGGGCCTGAAGGGCGGCGATGATTTCCTTGGTGTCATCGACCGAAAGGGTGGTTTGGGTGACAAAGGCCAGCTTATCCGGGTCACGCACCTGCACCGTGGCCACGTCGTCCACGGTTTCGACCAGCAGCACATCGCCCTCGGGCAACTGCCCCATGGTGCCCACGGTTTCGGGGTGGCCCTTGTGGCCGATCATGATCATCTGCAACCCCGCTTCCGCGTGGCGCTGCGCCTCGACATGCACCTTCGAGACCAGGGGGCAGGTGGCGTCCACATAGATCATCTCGCGCTGGGCAGCCTCGGCGGGAACGGATTTCGGCACCCCGTGGGCGGAGAAGATCACGGGGCGGTCATCGGGGCATTCCTGCAATTCCTCGACGAAAACGGCCCCTTTGGCGCGAAGGCCATCGACCACGAATTTGTTGTGCACGATCTCGTGGCGCACATAGACCGGTGGGCCCCATTTCTGCAAAGCCATCTCAACGATTTTGATGGCACGGTCCACACCGGCGCAGAACCCGCGTGGGGCGGCAAGGTAAAGTGTCAGTGGCGGCTTTTTCATCAGGCTGTCTCCTTATGGCACAGGTAAGTCTTTTCCCGGCCTTGGTCCAGACAGGACATCGTCATTCCTCTGACACGAATCGTTGCTAATCGGGTGATGTTTAAGCACCTGTACCTTGTTAAAGAAGCGCGGCCAGGACCGATGTCCTGACCGCGCGATTTTTCCCCATCATGACAGGCCTGTCGCCTAGTCAGCTGTTGCTGGCAACAGCGACGCTGCGATGCTCCGTCGGCATTTCACGCGGCGGGCGGCCGATGACATCGCGCAGGTCTTCCAGCTCGATGAAATTGTCGGCCTGGCGGCGCAGTTCGTCCGAGATCATCGGTGGCTGGCTGCGGATGGTCGAAACCACCGATACGCGCACACCCTGCCGTTGCAGGCTTGCGATCAACGGGCGGAAATCCCCATCACCCGAGAACAGCACGATATGATCGACGCGCGGCGCCAGTTCCATGGCATCGACTGTAAGTTCGATATCCATGTTTCCTTTGACTTTCCGACGCCCCATGCTGTCGGTGTATTCCTTGGCCGGTTTCGTGACCATGGTGAAGCCGTTGTAATGCAGCCAGTCAACCAATGGACGGATCGGCGAATACTCGTCGTTTTCCAGCAGCGCTGTATAGTAGAAGGCCCGCAGAAGCTTGCCGCGGCGCATGAATTCCTGCCGCAGAAGTTTGTAGTCAATGTCGAAACCGAGTGCTTTTGCCGCGGCATAAAGATTCGAGCCGTCGATGAACAGCGCTAGCCGTTCGTCTTTATAAAACATAAATGGTCCCTTCCGGTATAATCCAGTGCGTGCCGCGTTACGTGAGTGAGTGAGTGATAAAATGACGCGCGCTGGTAGGCCTATAATTAGAACTTCTGTCGGTTATCGCAAGTATGCAATGTGTCGAATATAGGGTATCACATGAGCAAATCCATGCCAAATGCCGTTGTTGCGCTGGGCGCAAATCTCGATTTGAGAGGAAATGGTCCCGCTGTAACACTTCAGAACGCGCTTGACGCGTTATCGCGTCACGATGTGGTGATTCGTTCTGTCAGTCGTTTTTTTGCTACCCCGTGCTTTCCCGCCGGGGCCGGCCCGGACTATGTGAATGCCGCGGCGCTGATTGCAACCGAGAGGTCTCCTTCGCAGCTGTTGCAGGTGCTGCACGAGGTGGAACAGGAATTCGGGCGCGAACGGGTGCAGCGCTGGGGGATGCGGACGCTGGATCTGGATCTGGTCTGTTTCCAGGATCTGGTCCTGCCGGATCGCGCCACGTTTGATCGCTGGCTGACCCTGCCGACCGACGCGCAAAGGCAAGAGGCACCGGATCAGTTGATCTTGCCGCATCCGCGCCTTCAGGATCGCGCCTTTGTTCTGGTGCCGATGGCCGATATCGTGCCCGACTGGCGTCATCCGGTTCTGGGTCGCACGGTCTGCGAGATGATCCAGACCCTTCCCGCGGCAGAGGTTGCGGCGGTCACGGCGCTGTGATCCGTGCAAATGCAGCATTTCCTGCTTGTCAAGGCGCGGATTCGCGCTTAGATAAACCCCTTCCTGACATGGATTCAGAAACGGAGAGCGCCCAATGGCCCGCGTGACGGTTGAAGATTGCGTAGACAAGGTTCCAAACCGGTTCGAGCTGGTGATGCTCGCCGCCCATCGGGCGCGTGAGATTTCCGCCGGTGCAGCGATTACCGTTGACCGCGACAACGACAAGAACCCTGTCGTGTCTCTGCGTGAGATCGCCGACGAAACCCAAAGCGCGGACGAGCTGCGCGAGCGCCTGATCGAGGCCAACCAGACCCAGATCGAGGTTGATGAGCCCGAAGAAGATCAGATGGCGCTGCTGATGGGTGCCGAAACTGACAAACCCGCCATGGACGACATGTCCGAAGAGAAGCTCCTGCGCGCTCTGATGGAGGCTCAAGGGCAGGGGTAAGCCCTGAAGACGAAGGTGCGGACCGGATGATTTCTGCTGACGATCTGATTGCGCTGGTCCGCAACTACAATCCCAAGACGAATGCCGACCGCATTGCGCTGGCCTACGAATTCGGCCAGCAGATGCACGAAGGGCAGTTTCGCCATTCCGGCGAGCCCTATTTCACCCATCCCGTTGCCGTTGCCGCCATCCTGACCGAACAGCGTCTGGATGATGCGACCATCATCACGGCGCTGCTGCACGACACGATCGAAGACACCAAGGCCAACTATGGCAAGGTGGCTGAACTTTTCGGGGATGAGGTCGCCAAACTGGTCGACGGCGTCACCAAGCTGACCAATCTGCAACTGTCCAGCCGCGAGACCAAGCAGGCCGAGAACTTCCGCAAGCTGTTCATGGCCATGTCCAAGGACCTGCGGGTCATTCTGGTCAAGCTCGCCGACCGTTTGCACAACATGCGGACGATCAAGGCGATGCGTCCCGAAAAACAGATCGTCAAAGCGCGCGAGACGATGGATATCTATGCACCGCTTGCGGGCCGGATGGGCATGCAGTGGATGCGCGAGGAACTGGAAGACCTGGCTTTCCGTGTCCTCAACCCCGAAGGCCGCCAGTCGATCATCCGTCGCTTTATCACTTTGCAACGGGAAACCGGCGACGTGATCCACCGCATCACCGGCGACATGCGGCACGAGCTGGAGAAAGTGGGCATCGAGGCCGAGGTGTTCGGCCGCGCCAAGAAACCCTATTCGATCTGGCGCAAGATGCAGGAAAAGGATCAGGGCTTCTCGCGCCTGTCCGACATCTACGGGTTCCGCATCATCACCCAGACCGAGGAAGACTGCTATCGAACCCTGGGTGCCATCCACCAGCGCTGGCGCGCGGTGCCGGGGCGCTTCAAGGACTATATCAGCCAGCCCAAATCCAACGGCTACCGCTCCATCCATACAACCGTTTCCGGCCGGGACGGTAAACGGGTCGAGGTGCAGATCCGCACCCGCCAGATGCATGACGTGGCCGAAACCGGAGTCGCGGCGCATTGGTCCTATCGCGACGGTGTGCGCACCGAGAACCCATTCGCCGTCGACCCGGCCAAGTGGATTTCCAACCTGACCGAGCAGTTCGACAACGAGGAAGATCACGAAGACTTCCTCGAGGCCGTCAAGCTCGAGATGTACTCGGACCAGGTGTTCTGTTTCACCCCCAAGGGCGACGTGGTGAAACTGCCGCGTGGCGCGACACCGATCGATTTTGCCTATGCCATTCACACCCGGATCGGTCACGCCTGTGTCGGGGCCAAGGTTGACGGTATCCGCGTTCCGCTCTGGACGCGGCTCAAAAATGGCCAGTCCGTGGACATCATCACCGCCGATGGTCAGACGCCACAGGTCACGTGGCTGGAGATTGCAGTCACCGGCAAGGCCCGTACCGCCATTCGCCGCGCCCTGCGCGAGGTGGATCGGGAACGATTCATCAAGCTGGGCAAGGAACTGGCCCGTTCCGGGTTCGAGCACGTGGGCCGCAAGGCGACCGACAAGGCGCTCGATACCGCGGCGAAACACCTGCGCCTGAAAGATCGGCACGAGCTTCTGGCCCGCCTTGGCAGTGCCGAGCTGACTGCGCACGAGGTGGTTCAGGCCGTCTATCCCGAACTTGCCAAGGACGACGGCGACGCCATTCCGCTGCGCCGTGCAGTGATCGGTCTGGAGCCGGGACAGAAGTTCGACCGCGCCCCCTGCTGTCAGCCGCTGCCGGGGGAACGGATCGTTGGCATCACCTATCGGGGCAAGGGCGTGGTTGTACATGCCATCGATTGCGACCGGCTCAGCGAGTTCGAAGGCGAACCTGACCGTTGGGTCGATCTGCACTGGCATTCGGGCACGCACCCGGCCGTCTATGGCGCGACTTTGGATCTGACCATTGGCAACGATGCCGGGGTTCTGGGGCGTATTTGCACATTGATCGGCGAGAAAAAGGCCAATATCTCGAACCTCGAGTTTGTCGATCGCAAACCGGATTTTTACCGCCTTCTGATCAATGTCGAACTGCGCGACCTTGAACAGCTTCACTCACTCATGCTGATGCTGGAGGCGGAAAGCGATGTTGCTGCGGTCGAACGGTATCGGGATCAGGTCAAAACTTCGGTTGCGGCTGGCTGAGAAGGGGTGATCACGGGTGGTATTCAAGCGCCGAGACCGACGCTCTCCAGTCCAGATCGCATCGGATTTCGTCTATCCGCGTGGCGGATGGACCCGCGCCTTCCATTACGTGAAACACCGCGTCCGGCGCTTGCCGGATACCCCTGACCGGATCGCGCGCGGTATAGGGGCGGGCGTCTTCGCGGCCTTTACGCCGTTTTACGGGTTGCATTTTCTTGTCGCCGCCATCGGTGCCCGGCTGATCAAGGGGAACATTCTTGCCGCGCTCAGCGGCACGTTTTTCGGCAACCCGCTCACCTATGTTCCGATCGGAGTGATCTGTCTTCAGACCGGGCATTTCCTGCTGGGCACCGAATACGAAGAAGGCGACACACAGGGGCTTATGGGCAAATTCGCCAGTGCCCTGGGGGATCTCAAGAACAATTTCCTGGCGTTGTTTACGGATCGCGTGGCCGACTGGCACGGGCTGTCGCAGTTCTACGACGACGTCTTCTACCCCTATATGATCGGTGGGATCATTCCGGGCCTCGTTGCGGGGGTGATCTGCTATTACCTCAGCCTGCCGCTGATCCTGACATATCAGCAGCGTCGTCGCGCCAGAATCAAGGCGAAGTTTGATGAAATCAAGCGTTTGGCCGAAGATTCGGCTGCCGTTTCTTCGGCAGAGCCTCTAGGCTCGGGCCAAAGCATGCAAAAGGAATCGAGGGATGTCTGAGAACCATCTGCGTCTGGGTGTGAACATCGATCACGTGGCCACGGTGCGCAATGCGCGGGGCGGGGACTATCCGGATCCGCTGCGCGCTGCCAAACTGGCGGAAGAAGCGGGCGCGGATGGCATCACCGCGCATCTGCGCGAAGATCGACGCCATATCTCGGACGCCGATATCGACGGGCTGATGGAGGTTCTGTCGGTGCCGCTGAACTTTGAGATGGCCGCGACGCCCGAGATGCAGCAGATCGCCTTGCGCCACAAACCGCATGCGGTCTGCATCGTTCCCGAAAAGCGCGAGGAGCGCACCACCGAGGGCGGTCTTGAAGTCGCGCGCGAGGAAAACAAGCTGGCGCATTTCATCGCCCCTCTGCGCGATGTCGGCTGTCGCGTTTCGATCTTCATCGCCGCCGATCAGCGTCAGATCGAGGCCGCGCATCGCATCGGTGCCGAAGTGATCGAGCTGCACACCGGCGCCTATTGCGACGCCCATGCCGAAGGCCGCATGGAAGATGCCGAACGCGAGCTTGAATCGCTGCGCCAGATGTCCTCTTTCGCCCATTCGCTGGGGCTTGAGGTTCATGCGGGTCATGGCCTGACCTATGACACCGTAAAACCGGTTGCCGCCTTCCCTGAGGTCAAGGAACTGAATATCGGTCATTTCCTGATTGGCGAGGCGATCTTTCTGGGCCTGACCCCGGCCATTCAGGAAATGCGTCGCCTGATGGACGAGGCGCGGGCGTGATCACCCCCGGCTTTGTCGCCATCTGGCTGGCCTGGCTGATGGCCGGAGGCTCTCCGGGCCCCGCCACGATGGGCATTGCGGGAACCGCCATGAACGAAGGCCGCACCGCTGGGCTGGTCTTTGCACTGGGCATCTGTGCCGGGTCCGCCGCCTGGGGCATTGCCGCAGCACTTGGCCTGTCGGCGATCATGCTGGCCAATGTCTGGGTGTTCGAGGTGATCCGCTATGTCGGTGTGGCCTATCTGGGTTGGCTGGCGCTGAAGGCCTTGCGCCGTGCGATGACCGCGGACGAGGTCGCTTTGGGCAAACCGGTCACAGGCGCGCTGCCGACGATCTTCGCCAAAGGCGCGGCCATTCACCTGACCAACCCCAAGGCGATCCTCAGCTGGGGCTCGATCTATGCCATCGTCGCGCCCAATGATGCCAGCCTGTCGATGCTGCTGGGCTATTTCGCCATGCTCTATACCGGATCGCTGCTGATCTTCATCGGCTATGCCTTCCTGTTTTCATCCGAACGCATGGTCCGAACCTACCGTCGCGCCCGCCGCTGGTTCGATTTCGCCTTCGCCGGGTTCTTTGGTGTGGCGAGTTACAAGATCCTGACGGTGCGGTTGTCATGATCCTTGGCATCGGCACGGACCTCGCAAATATTGACCGCATTCAGGGCACGCTCGACCGGTTCGGCGACCGGTTCCGCAGCCGTGTCTTCACCGAGACCGAACAGCGCAAAGCCGAACGCCGCGCCGACACCGCGGGTACGTATGCCAAGCGCTGGGCCGCGAAAGAGGCCTGTTCCAAGGCGTTGGGCACCGGTCTGCGCATGGGCATCGCGTGGAAGGACATGGCCGTCACCAATCTGCGCACCGGCCAGCCCGTGATGCATGTGACAGGCTGGGCCGCCGAACGCCTGAATGAAATGACCCCCGAAGGGCACGAGGCGATCATCCATGTCACCCTGACCGATGACCATCCTTGGGCGCAGGCTTTCGTGGTGATCGAAGCGCGTCCGCTTCAAGATCACACCACGCAGCCTTGACTTGCCCCCATCGCCCCCGCATGTAGCAGCGAAGCCAAGCAAAGAACTGGAGAGAGCAGTATGGCCGAGGAAGCCAAGACCGGAAATCCCGTCTGGGAGACGATCAAGACCATCGTCTATGCGCTGCTGATTGCCGGCGTGTTCCGTACCCTCTTCTTTCAGCCGTTCTGGATCCCCTCGGGCTCGATGAAGCAGACGCTGCTGATCGGTGATTTCCTCTTCGTCAACAAGATGGCTTATGGCTATTCCTACGCATCCTGCCCCAGCCTGATCATCCCCAGCGTCGGCCTGAACATGGATGCCGAAGATATCTGTGGCTGGATGCAGGGCGAAGACAATACCCGTATCTGGGGCGGTGATCCGGAACGTGGCGATGTCATCGTCTTTCGCCATCCGGTCACCGGGCGTGATTATATCAAACGCCTGATTGGCTTGCCGGGCGACCGGATCCAGGTCCGCAATGGCCAGATCATCCTCAATGGCACTCCGGTTCCTCAGCAGCTCGATGGCGTGTTCACCGAAGTCGCGGAACCGCAAGGCCCACAGCGCCTACGCCCGCGCTGTGAAAACGGCCCTGTCGGTATTGGCGGCACCTGTGAAAAATCGCGCCTGATCGAAACCCTGCCCAATGGCGTGTCCTACGACGTGCTGAACATCGGCAACCAGGCATCGGACAATACCGGCATCTACACCGTGCCCGAGGGCCATTATTTCTTCATGGGGGACAACCGTGACAATTCCAGCGACAGCCGTCTGCCGCAATCTGCCGGCGGTGTCGGATACGTGCCTTACGAAAACCTGATCGGTCGCGCCGACCGGATCATGTTCTCGTCCGCGGGCCGTTCGATGCTGTTCTTCTGGACATGGCGCGGTAATCGGTTCTTCAAGGCGGTCAATTGAAGCTTTCGTCTGAGATAAAGGCGTTCCAGCGGCGATTGGGGTATGAGTTCAAAAACCCCGAACTGCTGGTGCGCGCGCTGACCCATGGCTCGGTGTCTTCGTCCACCCGACCCGACAACCAGCGGCTGGAGTTTCTGGGTGACCGCGTTCTGGGCCTGGTCATGGCCACCGCGTTGCTTGAAGCTGACAAAAAAGCCTCCGAAGGCCAGTTGGCCCCCCGGTTCAACGCATTGGTCCGCAAAGAGGCCTGTGCAGATGTGGCCCGCCAGATCGATCTGGGCGCGGTGTTGAAACTCGGCCGGTCCGAGATGCTGTCTGGTGGCCGTCGCAAGCAAGCGCTGCTGGGCGATGCGATGGAGGCCGTGATCGCCGCCATCTATCGGGATGCGGGGTTCGAGGCTGCCCGCGATGTCATCCTGGCGCTTTGGGGGGACCGCATCCACAAGGTCGAGGCAGATGCGCGTGACGCCAAGACCTCGTTGCAGGAATGGGCGCAGGCGCGTGGGCAAAAGCCGCCCTCATACGTCGAAATCAAACGCAGCGGCCCGGACCACGCCCCGATCTTCACCATCGCCGCCCGCCTTCAGGACGGCACCGAGGCACAGGCCACCGCAGGATCCAAACGTCAGGCCGAACAGGCCGCGGCGAAAGCTTTGCTGGAGCGGTTGAGTCCGGCCAGCTCGTCCTAGGGGCATGAAGCTCAGACCAGCCCGGAAATCGGACGCGGCCAGCCTGGCCGCGTTGTCGATCGAAGTCTGGATCGGCACCTACCTGCGCCATGGCGTAAGTTCTTTCTTCGCCGAGTTTGCATTGTCCGAGTTCACAACCGCACGGTTCGAAGCGCTGCTTGAGGAAGAGAGTGATCTTCTGGTGGTGTCTGAAAACCGCGATGGAATCGATGGCTACATTCGGTTGGCAGAGGGCCGTCCCGCCCCCATCGACGGGCTTTCCGATCTTGAGATCGTGACCTTTTACGTGCAGCCGCGCCACCACGGAAAGGGCATCGGGTCAGCGTTGTTGCAGGTGGCCATTGACCATTGCCGGAACAAAGGCCGCCCCGAAATCTGGCTGACGACCAATTCCCAGAACGCTCCGGCCATTGATTTCTACCTGTCCAAAGGCTTCCGTCAGGTCGGCGTCACGGATTTCCGTATCGCGGACCAAGCCTATCCGAACCACGTTCTGGCGTTGAACATGTCACCACCGGGCTAGGGTCAGATTACCCGGATGAACCCGGCCAGTCCGGTTTTCTGGTGTTCGATCACGTGGCAATGAAACGCCCAGTCGCCGGGATTGTCCGCGACCAGCGCGATGTCTACGGTCTCGTCTTTTAGCAATAGCATCGTATCGGACAGCAACGGTGGCAGTTTGCGCAGGTTCGAGGTCAGCGGAACAAAGGCCAGCCCGTGCAGATGGATCGGGTGCAGGTTGGGCGATTCATTGCGCAGTCGCAGAACATAGCTCTTGCCCCGTTGCAGCACGGCCAGTGGCCCGGTTCCCTGCGCCGCATCGCCCGGCCAGGGCGTTCGGTTGATCGACCAGAAACTATAGCCCAAAGACCCGCAGAACCCGTCATTCGGGGCGCCGCCTTCCGGGGTCCAGCCGAACACGAACTCATGCAACTCGGCCTGACCCAGATCAGGGCGCGCGACAGGGTTCGGGCGCAATGGGCGCAGCTCTCGCAGATCACGCGCAATGGACTGTCCCGTGGCCCTCAACCGGACCATGGCGCGGTGTTTCTGCCCGGGAAACTTTGCCATCAGCTGGGCTGACTGCCCCTCGTCGTCCGGCATCCGAACCGCCAGGTCCACCCTTTGACCCGGGGCCAGCAAGAGCGGCTGGGCTGCTGTGGGCCGTGTCACGTCTGTTTCTACCGGATGTCCGTCCCATGCGATGATCCGGGTCTCGGCCCCTTCGGGATGCAACCTGTAGATACGGGTCGTGTCCGTGTTGACCACCCGTACGCGCACCAGGCTGCCTGCGGCGTGGTCATATACTGCCTCGCTCTGCCAATTGGCGGTCTGCACGTTGCCGAACGTGCCGGTCCGCGCCGCGCCGCGGGCGGTATAAGCGGGCAGAAACGCGCCATCTTCGTCCAGCCGGAAATCCCGCAGATTGATCACCTGCTCGCTGTCGAACCCTAGGTCTTCCGGTTCGGCAACCACCATCACACCGGTCAGCCCTCGGGCCATCTGGTCCATCGTCATGCAATGAGGGTGATACCAATACGTGCCCGCATCCGGCGGTGTGAATTCATAGGTAAAGCTTTCGTTTTCGCCGATGGGCATCTGGGTCAGGTAGGGTACCCCGTCCATCTCGTTGCGGATGCGCAGACCGTGCCAATGCATCGCAGTATAGTCGGGCAGGGTATTGCGCACCGTCAGACGCAGTACCTCGCCCTGACGGCCGTAAAGAACCGGTGGCGGCGCATCCGGTGACAGGCTGACCATCCCCATGGTCGGCTGATCGCGCAACCGATAGCTGGCAGGTTGCAACACCAGCTCCTGCGCAGCATCGCTGGCCGTCAGAGGCAACGCTCCCAATCCCAAAACACTTGCAGCGGCGCTGCTTCCAAGAAGAAACTCGCGACGTTTCATGAAAACCTCACTGAACGGATTTGATGCCGGGCTGGGATTGGCTGGGCGTCTGCGTTCATCTGACATCGAAACCGCATGGCCGCAATGCGACAAATCCCTCTGGCCCGTCGTTGCTTTCTGCTATAGGGGTGCGCACTTGCAAACAGGATCGCCAGACTCATGACCACACGCGCCGGATTTATCGCCCTGATCGGAGAGCCCAATGCGGGCAAGTCAACCCTGCTGAACCGCATGGTCGGGGCCAAGGTTTCCATCGTGACGCATAAGGTGCAGACCACCCGCGCGCGTATCCGTGGCGTGGCGATGGAAGGCGACGCGCAGCTGGTCTTCGTCGACACGCCCGGCCTGTTCAAACCCCGCCGCCGCCTGGATCGCGCCATGGTCGCTGCTGCATGGGGCGGGGCCGCAGATGCGGACATCGTTGTCCTGATGGTGGAAGCGCATCGCGGTATCACCGAAGGGGTCGAGCGCATCCTCGAAGGTCTGGAAGAAATCGGACAGGGCCGCACCATCGCGTTGGCGATCAACAAGATCGACAAGGTGCCGTCCGAAAAGCTGCTGGCGCTGACCAGTGACCTGAACGCACGTTACCCGTTTGCCGAAACCTTCATGATCTCTGCTGAAAAGGGCCACGGTGTCGAAGACCTGCGCAAGTGGCTGGCCTCTGAACTGCCTGAAGGCCCCTGGCTCTATCCCGAAGACCAGATCGCCGACCTGCCCCTGCGCATGATCGCCGCGGAAATGACCCGCGAGAAGCTCACCCTGCGCCTGCATCAGGAATTGCCCTATCAGTTGACCGTCGAGACCGAGAACTGGGAAGAACGCAAAGACGGCTCTGCCAAGATCGATCAGGTCATCTATGTCATGCGTGACGGCCACAAAGGCATCGTGTTGGGCAAGAAGGGTGAGACCATCAAGGCCGTCAGCCAGGCTGCGCGGGCAGAACTGGAAGAATTCCTCGACCGCAAAATTCACCTGTTCCTGCAAGTGAAGGTCCGGCCCAATTGGCTGGAAGAATCCGAGCGGTATTCGGAAATGGGTCTGGATTTCAAAGACGGAAACGCATGACCCGCCTGACCGCCGAATTCTGGGTCCACGCCTATCTGGCGCGGCTGCGATTCCAGGATATCCCGGCCTATGTGGTGGCCCATGGCGATGACACGGCAGGCGCAGTTCTGGTCAAGCTGAACACGCTGGACGGGCAGGCCGTTGCGTTCCAACGCAGCTTTGATCTGATGAGTGGTGAACGAAAATGGGTCGAACTCTCGTCTGGCCCCGAGGTCGACGTGGACCAGGCCATCCAGCGCCAACGCAGCTTTGACCCCGACCTCTGGGTGATCGAGGTCGAAGACCGGCAGGGGCGGCACCTGCTGGGCGA
Source organism: Ruegeria sp. YTSC002 (assembly GCF_059609845.1). Lineage (NCBI taxonomy): Bacteria > Pseudomonadati > Pseudomonadota > Alphaproteobacteria > Rhodobacterales > Roseobacteraceae > Ruegeria > Ruegeria sp. YTSC002. Next base: position 307,696 of record NZ_JBXWML010000003.1, on the reverse strand, counting down.
AGAGGGGCTGGAGTGACCACGGTACTGAAGGGTCTTTGACGCCGAGATCAAAGCGACTATTTTGGTGCTGCAAATGGCCTGTCAGCACTGACGTGTCCTACGGACCGAGCGCAACCAAGAGGTGCTTTCGTGACTGAAACGCTTGCAGAGAAACTGGAAAAATCGGAACTCGGCCACTGGATGCAGCGGTTCGAGGGCTTCATGGTCTTTGTCGGCGTTGTCGGCCCTTTTGCCACGCTTCCACAACTGATCAAGCTCTACTTTACCCATTCCGAACACGCGACCGGTCAGTCGCTTCTGTCCTGGTCGCTTTATGCCGGGCTGTCCTTCCTGTGGTTTGCCTATGGTGTGGTGGTGGGCAAGCTGCCCATTTATGTGGGCAACGGACTCTCGATGGTGCTGAACTTATTGATGGTCATCGGCATCCTAATTCACGCAGGTGTGACGTTCTGAACCTCCTGTTGCCTTGGGTTTTTCTCACTACCAAGCTTGCAGTGGTTTTCAGCGCCATCAACCTGCGTCGCCAAAATAGACAAAGCTCATCTTGTTCCCATCCGGGTCGCGTGCGTAGGCACCAAAAAAGCTTGGGCCATATTGGGGCCGGTCGCCCGGATCACCTTCGTTTGTTCCACCATTTGCAAGCGCGGTTGCATGCGCATCGCGAACTTCCGCTTCGCTTTGGCACAGCAGGCCAACCATGTTCCCGTTTCCGATCGTCGCGTCTTTTTTGTCGAATGGTGTCGCGACCCATATGCATCCGCCGCCACGCAGCTCATAGCAGACAGCATGCGGCATATACTCGGCGATGACCTTTCCGCCGATCCGGGGCACAACCGCGTCGTAATAGCCGCGTGCCTTGGCAACGTCGTTGGAACCGATCATGACATAATTAAGAGACATTTTTGGAATCCCACTTTAAGAACATAAGCAGAACATTAATACCTGAACTGGTTTCAAGCAACGCGTTTTTCGGAATAGTTTTGGCGACCCCCGACCTACCCGAACAGGGCAACTGATGGGGTTTCCATCGGTCTGTGGGTCAGCTGACGCGTTCTACCGGGCCTTTGGAATGAAAGGCTGATAGTCTTCCCCACGGTCTTCGCACGGCTTTCGATCACGCGCCACGTCCGCCGTTCCATCCGTCTTCGTACTCGCCCAACACCCTGGACAGGTGCAGCAGAGACGCAAAAAAGCGGGCGTAGACATCCCGCGACAACATCGGCTTGTTGTCATCCAGCACCTGCACAAGTTCAACGACGGCCGAAGCGAACGTCTCATAGACCTGCATGTCCGCGGCTGTCGGATCCGGCGTCCAGATTTCGTGTTCGTCGTAATACGCGGCAGGTTGCGGTTCGTCATCGATCATGGTGCGGCCCCTTCTGTTTGAAGCGCAGGTGGGGGTTGCGAGAACGCGCACAAGACGGGTGGCACGAAGTCACAAAACTATGGCGCTTTCGGAAAAAGAACTCTCGTTGAAAGGGGGAAAAGAAGTTCCGCTCTTGCGCGCTGACGTCGCTTGGGATTTTCTGCGATCCAACCCAACCAACAGCAGGGCCGAGTTTTGGACTGGCGCGATCACGGAATACTCCTGACTTTACGCCGCCATGGTGAAACAGCGGCGATCATCGAAGTCTTTACCGAAGGCCATGGGCGTCATGCCGGTGTGGTGCGCGGTGGGACCAGCCGCAAGATCGCGCCGATCCTGCAACCCGGCGCGCAACTGGACGTGCTGTGGCGCGCGCGACTGGAAGAACATATCGGAACCTTTCAGGTCGAACCCCTGCGCTCCCGCGCGGCCGCCGCGTTTTCAGGGCGGCTGGCACTGTCCGGGCTGAACGCCGTCGTATCTCTGCTGTCCTTCTGCCTGCCCGAACGGGAACCACACGCCTCGCTCTATACGCGGACGGAGCAGTTGATGGACCTGCTGGGGCAGGACGAGGTCTGGCCTCTGGCTTATCTGCGATGGGAACTCGCGCTGCTTGACGAGCTTGGCTTTGGCCTTGATCTGACAGCCTGCGCCGTGACCGGTGTGACCGAAGGATTGATCTATGTATCGCCCAAAACAGGCCGTTCCGTCAGTGCGAAGGGCGCCGGGGATTGGGCGGACAAGCTGTTGCCCCTTCCGCCCTGTCTGCGCGGGGAAGGCACTGCGCCCGATGCCGAGATCGCAGAGGCCCTGCGCACGACCGGGTATTTCCTGGAGCACCGCGTCGCGCCGTCTTTGGGGCATAATCCGCTGCCCGAAGCGCGGGCCCGGTTCGTGGATCAGGTCACTCGGCGGCTGTGAACACCATCTCGTGCCCGTCCTCATTGCGCAGGATCAGCACATTGCCTGACACTTCGGATTGGGTCATGGCCATGAGGGCGGCAAAGTAGACGCCTTCCGCTTCGAGCCCCGCGCAGGCGGCGCGCGTCGCGTTGAGGTTCTGAACCTCAAACCACGGGTAGGGCGCGTTGAGTGTTCCGTCATAGCTGTTGCACGGAGCGTTCCCGGCAATCCTGCCTTCTTCGGGAAACCGCAGCAGAGCGCTCGCCTCATAGGGCTGACCATCTATTTCCTGCAAAACCCAGGTCTGGTCCGCCGCACCATAGGCGGCAACGGTTTCGTCCATGTCGCATTGGAACAATGCCATCAAGGGCAGGGTCAGGATCAGGCGAGTCATAGCTGGGTCTTAGCGCATAGGGGATGTCGTTGGAACCGGATCAGTAGGGAAGAGACCCGTTCAGCAGTTGCGCACGCACTTCCTGCCTGGGTTTCCAGTTATAGCGCGTATCTTCACGCACCGGCGCCCAGAACAATGCGCCACTGTTGCGCCAGGGATCAAGGATGATGCCGTCATACATCGAATCCCCCTTGGCGCTGATAGACGCCGAATGGTGGATAATTCGAAAGGATGTCGGCGGCGACGTGGCCCAGTGCAGATCCAGTGTTCGGAAGTTCTCCTGCCGCAGCCGCCTGGTCATGGCTTCGGCCCAGTCATTGCACAACCCCTTTTCGCGGAACCCGTTGATAACCTTGGCGTTGTGGATGATGGCCGGGTCGGTGACGTTCCAATCCCGCGCCAATTGCTGCGAATAGGAATAGGCGATTGTGGCCGCCCTCTGTGCCTCGACCGGATCGACATCCGGCCCGAGCATTCGGATCGACTGGGCAAGCGCTTCGACATCGCTCTGATCGGCCGTTGGCGTAGGGGTGGTGCAGCCCGCAAGAACGAGCACCGCCAGAGTGGCGCAAAGTGCAAAGATGGATCGGGTCATGCGGTGTACCAGGTGCTGATCGGGTTTGGGTCGGGTCAAACTGATGCTCTAGCGGCGAATGGGTCGGGATCAAAGGGGGAAGTTTGGATTGGTGCGGACACAGCTGGTCGTTGTTCAGCCGGTCAGAGATGCGGAAATGGTTCGTACAAAACGGAAGGTCCGCAGGTAGGTGGTGTACAAAACCTCAAAAATCAAGAAAAAGACCCGGCGCAATGGCCGGGTCAGTTGGGGAAACGGGGCGCCGGTTCCGGTCACCCGAGCAGACGTCGTGCGATGACCTGTGCCTGAATCTCGGCCGCCCCTTCGAAAATGTTGAGAATGCGCGCGTCACACAGAACGCGGCTGATCTTGTATTCCAGCGCAAAACCGTTTCCGCCGTGGATTTGCAGCCCGTTATCGGCGGCTGCCCAGGCCACACGGGCGCCCAGCAGCTTGGCCATGCCTGCCTCAAGATCACAGCGCTGGCCGTGGTCTTTCTCCCACGCGCTGAAATAGGTCAGCTGGCGTGCGATCATGATCTCGACAGCCATCATTGCCAGTTTGCCGGACACACGCGGGAAGTTGATCAGAGATTTGCCGAATTGCTTGCGGTCGATGGCATATTGCATGGCGATATCCAGCGCGCTTTGCGCCACGCCGATGGCGCGCGCAGCAGTCTGGATGCGGGCGCTTTCAAAGGTTTCCATCAGCTGTTTGAAGCCCTTGCCTTCTTCACCCCCCAGCAGGTTTTCACCCTTGACGTGGAAGCCGTCAAAGCCCAGCTCGTATTCCTTCATGCCGCGGTATCCCAGAACCTCGATCTCACCACCGGTCATGCCGGGTGTGGGGAAGGGGTTCTCGTCCGTGCCCGGTGTCTTTTCGGCCAGGAACATGGACAGGCCGCGGTGATCGGTGCTGTCGGGATCGGTCCGCGCCAGCAAAGTCATGACATGGGTGCGCGCGGCGTGGGTGATCCAGGTCTTGTTGCCGGTGATCCGGTAATCACCGTTCTCGTCCTTCACGGCACGGGTGCGCAGGCTGCCAAGATCCGAGCCGGTATTGGGTTCAGTAAAGACAGCGGTCGGCAGAATTTCGGCGCTGGCCAGTTTCGGCAGCCAGTTGGCCTTTTGCTCTTCCGTGCCGCCGGCGATGATCAATTCGGCTGCGATTTCCGAACGGGTGCCCAGCGAGCCGACGCCGATATAGCCACGAGACAGTTCTTCGGACACAACGCACATCGAGGCTTTGGACAGGCCGAAACCGCCAAACTCCTCCGGGATGGTCAGCCCGAAAACGCCCATTTCCGCCAACTCTTCGATGATTTCCAGCGGGATCAGCTCATCCTTGAGGTGCCATTCATGGGCATACGGTTCGACCTTTTCCTGCGCATAGCGGCGGAACTGGTCGCGGATCATCTCAAGTTCTTCGTCCAGGCCCGACGCGCCGAACATGGTGGCGCCGGCCTGATCCTGCATCAGCTCGACCAAACGGCTGCGTGCGGCTTGTGAATTTGCCTGCGCCATCAAGGTCTGTACTTCGGTCGACTGAAAGCCCGACAGCGCATCCCAGCCGAGGCCCATATCCTGAAGGCGCACGACCTCGCCCTGGTTCATCGGGATGCCACCTGCGACCTGATGCAGGTACTCGCCAAAGGCTATCTGGTGAAGCAACTGCTCGACTTCGCCGAATTTGCCTTCGGCCTGAAGTGTTTCGGCCCAGCGCTGCATCTGTTGCAGCGACTGATTATATGTGGCCAGCCATGCCAGACCATGTGCGGCGGTCTGGTTGGCCTCGATCAGAGCTCCAGAGATACGGCCATCCGCCGAGACCATGCCGCGCACGGATTCACGGGCTTTTTCAAAAACGGCTTCTACCGCGGGTAGGGCAGCCCGGGTCATGTTCAGAAGATCGGGCAAAACTGAAGCAGTTGTCATCTCGGTCATATCCTGTCCGTCGTGGGCCATGAATCGCGTCCTTTCCTCGGTCGTCTGGTCATATCATGCTGCACGTGCAGCGCAACAAAAATACTTATTACGCTGCGAAAAAGTTCAAATATTACCCCATCATTTTTGCAATGCAGAAGAAAATCCAGATGTTATCTAGGGGACATGACCCTGTTTTCCATTCTTTCCCCGCAGGAACTGCTGTTGGCCATGGCAATCGCTTTTGCCTCAGGATGGGTCAAGGGTATGGTTGGTTTCGCGATGCCCATGATTTTGGTATCGGGGTTGAATTCATTTCTGCCGCCGGATCTGGCCTTGGCGGGACTTATCCTGCCGACGCTGGTGGCCAATGGGCAGCAAGCCCTTCGCGGCGGTCGCGCTGCGGCGGTTGCCTCGGTTCGGCGGTTTCGGGTTTTCCTTATTGTCGGCGGTCTCTTTCTGCTGCTGAGCGCACAGTTGGTCGCTTTGATCCCGGGGTCTGTCTTTCTGGTTCTGATGGGCGGTTTCGTGTCGGTCTTCGCGCTGTTGCAGGTTCTTGGGTTCAGAATGGCGCTGAGCCAACCGTCGACCGCAGTCGAGGCCGTTGTAGGTGGCCTGGCGGGGTTTGTCGGCGGCATGTCAGGAGTTTGGGGGCCTCCGACAGTTGCCTATCTGACGGCGCTGAACACCCCCAAGACCGAACAGATTCGAATTCAGGGCGTTATCTACGGTTTGGGAGCGGTCTTGCTGCTGGCCGCACATCTTGGCTCAGGCATCCTGCATGCAGATACACTTCAGTTTTCCGCAGCCCTGATCGTTCCGGCCGTGGCCGGGATGTGGATCGGCATGAAATTGCAGGACCGTATCGATCAGGCAAGTTTTCGCAAGGCGACCTTGTTGGTATTGCTGATCGCCGGCCTGAACCTGCTGCGACGTGGTTTGGTGGGGTGACAGGTCAGCCCGTGCGCTTGTCGGCAAACCGGAAAGCAAAGTACAGACCCAGCATCAGGAAGAATAAACCCGAGATATCGCCGATCAGGAACGCGATGTATTCGACCGTCGCACTGCCAAAAGCCAGGTTGGTCAACCCGGAGACAAGGATGGACGTTACGAAACCGACGCCCATCACACATATCCAACAGGGTTTGCGTTCCGGACGGGGAAACAGATCCCACCCGATCGCTTTGAGAAGATAGAAAACGGCCGGGACAGTCAGAACTGCAATCGCCATGGCCATCAGGCGGCTGGGCAGGAACACGTCCGTTCCACCCAAATAGGCGAAAACGATGAACACGCCAGGCAACAATGCGAAAATGGCGCGCCACCCCAACAGCCACGCCGACAGAACCCGTACGCCATGCGGCAGAAACAACAGGCTCGCCCTGCTTGGGTATTCCGGGAAAAACACGTTCTGCAATGGCATGAGGACGGCGAATGTAAGGAACGACGCCAGCACATAGGCCAAAGAGGCCAGAAGTGTTTCAGTAGCCCACCCGCGCAACGTAGTCACGGCCTCTTGCGCGTGTGGATCGCGTCATTTGGGTGCATGAACGATGTACCGTCCCCGGTTGGCGCTGCCGCTTTGAGAAAGATAGCCTTTTTCGACCAGCGATTTCAGCGCGCGAAAGAATGTTGGGCGCGAAACACTTTGAACCAACGTGTGCTCGATCAAGCCGAATGTGCGAACTTCCTGATCGGACTTTGAAAGCTCTTCGGCGGCATAGTAGATGTCACGTTCAACCGGAGATAGTTTTTCCAGGCCTAAAGTACGCTCCATACTTTGCATCAATTTGCGCAGTTCGGCGAGTTTCGAGATCTCAGTCATAGATTTACCCATCTTTTACTGTGCCAATTGGCGCGCAATTGCGACCAGTTGAGCCATGCTGAATGATGCGTTATTCAGCATGTATCGTATTGACACTCATCCCCTTTCACTTAGACTAGGTGACTGATTAGGTTGCTCAATCCCGCGTTGTGAGTGTGCGCACATGAGCGACCCCCAATCTTATTTCAGCCAATGCCCGGCGCAAAAGTGCCGGGTTTTTTCGTCTCAGCGGTTAACAGAGCTAGCGCAAATTGCATTTTGAAACAACGCAATTGTAGGTGCTTTTTGCGGCAAACAACCATAGATAGAAACGCGGCAGGTGCAGTGAAAAAGGGGCGCGGTGGCCCCTTTCCCCAATTTACCCAATTGCGACGGCTTTGATGTCGTCGTCGATGAAGGGCAGATACTGTTCGAAGTTCTCGGCGAACATCTGCACCAGTTTTTCGGCCTGTTTGTCGAATGCGGCCTGATCGTCCCAGGTACGGCGCGGGTCCAGCAGAACTTCGGCAACTCCCGGCACCGAGACCGGAACGTCAAAGCCGAAATTGGCATCCTTGCGGAACTCGGCGTCGCGCAGCGAGCCGTCCAGAGCGGCGGTCAGCAAGGCGCGTGTCGCGCGGATCGGCATCCGGCTGCCCACGCCGTAGGCGCCGCCGGTCCAGCCGGTGTTGACAAGCCAGCAGGTCGCGCCATGCTGAGCGATCTTGTCCCGCAACAGGTTGCCGTATTCCTCTGGGCGACGGGGCATGAACGGCGCGCCAAAGCAGGTCGAGAAAGTCGGCTGCGGCTCGGTGATGCCACGTTCGGTACCAGCCACTTTTGACGTGAAACCCGACAGGAAGTGATACATGGCCTGTGCCGGCGTCAGCCGCGCGATCGGAGGCAGAACGCCGAAGGCATCGCAGGTCAGCATGATGATGTTCTTCGGGTGGCCACCCAGTGCGCTTTTGGATGCGTTCGAGATATACTCGAGCGGATAGGCGCAGCGCATGTTGGCGGTCAGCGAGTCGTCGTCGAAATCCAGTTCCTTGGTTTCGGGGTCGAAGACCATGTTTTCGATCACGGTACCGAATTTCGAGGTGGTCGCGTAGATTTCCGGCTCTGCCTCGGCATTCAGGTTGATGGTCTTGGCATAGCAACCGCCTTCGAAGTTGAAGGTGCCGCGATCGGACCAGCCGTGTTCGTCGTCACCGATCAGAGTGCGCGCCGGATCGGCCGACAGAGTGGTCTTGCCGGTGCCCGACAGGCCAAAGAACACGGCGGTGTCGACCGGGTTGCCAACGGCATGGTTGGCCGAGCAGTGCATCGGCATCACGCCTTTTTCGGGCAGCATGTAGTTCAGCAGGGTGAAAACGGACTTCTTGTTTTCACCGGCATATTCGGTGCCGCCGATCAGGATCAGCTTGCGGTCGAAGTTCATTGCAATCACGGTCTCGCCGCGGCAGCCATGCTTTGCCGGGTCGGCCTGAAAGCTGGGGCAGTTGATGACGGTAAAATCGGCCGTGAACTCATCCAGATCTTCGCGGTCCGGGCGACGCAGCAGGTGGCGGATGAACAGGTTGTGCCACGCCAGTTCGGTAACCATTCGTACATTGATTGCGTAAGCCGGGTCCGCGCCACCGACGAGGTCCTGCACGAAATAGTCACGGCCTTTCATATGGGCCAGCATATCATTGTACAGTGCGTCAAAGCCTTCGGGGCTCATTTCGGCATTGTTTTCCCACCAGATGGAGTCGGCAACGCTGTCGGTCTTGACGACGTGTTTGTCCTTGGGGGACCGGCCGGTGAACTTGCCAGTGGTAACGAGGAACGCGCCACCATTGCCAAGAGTGCCTTCGCCGCGCTTCAGCGCCTCTTCGATCAGCGCCGGTTCCATGAAGTTGTAATAGACATTGCCCAGACCCTCGATGCCCTGATCTTCGAGGCGGAATTGCGGGTTAACCCGTCCAGATGTCATGTGTGTCTTCTCCTGTGGCGGCGCGAAGGTCGTTGGCCGTTGCGCCTTTGGGGCAGTGAGCCGGGAAAACCGGCGGCTGAGCGCGTCTTATCACGGTCATTCAGGGCATGAACAGGCGGGTTTGACGCAGTTAGCGCAACCAAGTCCGGGTTTAGCGCCATCAGAAATTCAATGTCGGAAAAGCGGGCAGATTTTTGCGGGCATCAAGGCAAATTTGCCGCAGACCTGCCGCAACAAAGGCATGATTCGCAGTTACGGATTGATTCGGCGTCTTAAAACCGCCAACAATGCCTTACAAATAAGCGAATTATTGCGCGAGTGAGCAGGAATAGGGGTGAGCCCGATGTCAAAAATTGCACTTGTGGATGACGATAGAAACATTCTGACGTCTGTATCCATGACCCTCGAAGCCGAAGGTTTCGAGGTTGAAACTTATAATGATGGCCAGGCCGCGTTGGATGCGTTCAACAAGAAACTGCCGGACATGGCTGTTCTGGATATCAAGATGCCGCGAATGGACGGCATGGATCTGCTGCAACGGCTGCGTCAGAAGACGCAGATGCCGGTGATCTTCCTGACCTCGAAGGACGATGAGATCGACGAAGTGCTGGGCCTGCGTATGGGCGCGGATGACTATGTAAAGAAGCCATTTTCGCAGCGTTTGCTGGTCGAACGCATTCGGGCTTTGCTGCGCCGCCAAGAGGCGACCAGCGGCGACGCGGTCGCAACCAACAGCAATGACACCAAAGTCATGGAACGCGGCGACCTGAGAATGGACCCGCTGCGCCATGCGGTCAGCTGGAAAGGGAATGATGTGTCCCTGACCGTGACCGAGTTCCTGTTGCTTCAGGCGCTGGCCCAACGTCCGGGATTCGTCAAAAGCCGCGACCAGTTGATGGATGTCGCCTATGATGATCAGGTCTATGTGGATGACCGCACGATCGACAGCCACATCAAGCGCCTGCGGAAAAAAATGCGCGCGGCTGACCCCGAGTTCTCGGCGATTGAGACCTTGTATGGTATCGGTTACCGGTACAACGAAGAATAGGCGCGGCCGCCTGCAAGAGGTAATGGGGTCTCGTGCGCGACACCGAACAAGCCAGCGAAATGCGCGACGGTGACGTCGTTCTAGGGGATGACTGGGTCATTCCTCAGGACCCCGAGTCAGCGGAGCTGAGGGAAAAGCGATCCCGGAGGAACCTGTTTTCTCTGCGTGGTTCACCTCTGGCGCGCAAAATCATCACGTTCAACTTGATCGCTCTGGTGATTCTGGTCACTGGGTTGCTGTATCTGGACGACTCGCGAAAAGAAAAGGTTCAGCAGACCGCCCGCAATCTGCTGGGCGATGCGCAGCTTGTCAGCAACGTGTTTGAAACCCAGCTGCGTCAGAGCGCACAGCAATCCGGGCAGAATGCCGGGAACCTGGACGTCAAGGATACCTTGTCTGGCCTCACCCTGCCCGAAGGGGGCGAGGTTTTTGTATATGACGCCAGCGGCACGTTGATCGGCTGGACACGTGGTGCCCCGCAAGCCTCCGACATGCCGGTTCTTCTGCAATCCGAGGCCGAGATGCAGACCGGCAGCACGGTGATCAGCGACACGCTGAATGCCGTCTGGACAGGTTTGTCGAACCTGCTCAACTGGTCAACTGAAACCGAGGCACCGACGTTGGCGCAGCGTGTTCAGACCATCATTCCGCAAGCGATTGCCGGTAACAGCCAGGTACAGGCGGTACAGGACAGCGCGGGTGAGACGGTCATCGTGGCTGCCGCACCGATCCTTTATGCGGATGTTCCCGCCGGAGCGGTGGCCATTACCGGCCCGGCCGGTGAAATCGACGCGCTTGCCCGCCGCGAGCAGGAGCGCATTCTTCAGATGTTCGTGGTGGCGCTGCTGGTTTCCGTGGGCCTCAGCCTTGTTTTGGCCTCGACCATTGCCAACCCGCTGGCCGATCTGGCATCCGCGGCAGAGATGGGCAAAGACCGGGGCACGGGTGTCAATCCCGGGCGCATCCGCATTCCCGACCTCAGCGCCCGTCCTGATGAGATCGGACGTCTCAGTCGCGCTTTGCGGGGTATGGTGACCGCGCTGTACAATCGGATCGACGCAAACGAACAGTTTGCTGCCGATGTCGCCCATGAAATCAAAAACCCGCTGGCCAGCCTGCAATCCGCCGTGGGAACCCTGCGGATGGTCAAGCGCGAGGATCAGCGCGACAAGCTGCTGGACGTGATCGAGCATGACGTACGGCGTCTGGATCGGCTGGTCAGCGACATATCAAATGCGTCGCGTCTGGATGCGGAACTGGTCAAGGAAGAAGAGCAGCCCTTTGACCTGCTCAAGCTGCTGGGCAATCTCGGCCAGTATCTGGGCGAGGATGCGCGCTCCAAGGGCATCGATTACATTACGGATCTGCCCTCTGAGCCGATTGTGATCAACGGGCTGGAAGCGCGTCTGGCGCAGGTCTTCGTCAACCTGATCACCAACGCGATTTCCTTCTGCGAAGAAAACGACGCCATTCGCGTCTGGGTCCGGCAGCGGGACAACCGTGTGTTGGTCGTTGTTGAAGACACCGGCCCTGGAATTCCCGAACAGGCGCTTACCAAAGTGTTCAAGCGTTTCTACTCGCAGCGTCCGGCGGAACATTTCGGCAATAATTCGGGCCTGGGGCTGGCGATCTCCAAGCAGATTGTCGAAGCCCATGGCGGAGTGATCTGGGCTGAAAACATCCGCCCGACCGAGGCCGATATCACATCGGATCCTCTGGGTGCCCGCTTTGTCGTGGGGTTGCCCGTCTAAGTCCATGCATATTGATTCGTTGTCACTCGCGAAAGATCAGGACAGCGCTTGTGTTCATGCCTCCTGCGTATCGGTTGCCGGACGCGGGCTTTTGATCATCGGTGCGTCCGGCACAGGGAAGTCCGGACTGGCGTTGCAAATGATGGCGTTCGGTGCGGAACTGGTCGCCGATGACCGCGTCAATTTGGAGATGCAGCAGAACCGGGTGATCGCCTCGGCAGTTTCGCAGATACGCGGTTTGATCGAGGCGCGCCAGATTGGCTTGATCAAAGCCGAACCTGGGGGGCCTGTCCCGCTGGATTACGTGGTGGATCTGGATCAGCCTGAGCCTCAGCGTCTGCCCGACCCTTTGACGGTTTCCGTGCTGAGGCAAACTGTTCCCTTGCTTCGGGGTGCGGGCGTGCCCAACTTGGCTGTAGCGATGATGCAGCTTCTAGGAAATGGGCGCGTAAACCCGGAATGGCCGAACACATGACATCGCAAAGGCGGATCGTACTTGTCACCGGGCCCTCCGGGGCAGGAAGATCCACGGCCATTCATGTGCTGGAAGATCTGGGCTTTGAAGCCATCGACAACCTGCCGATGGGGCTTTTGCTGCGCTTGCTCGACAGCGCGGACAGCGACCGTCCGATGGCTTTGGGTATAGATGCCCGCAATCGCGATTTCTCGACGATCGGTTTCATAGAACTGGCTGAAAAGCTGGGCCGGTTGGCGCAGGTCGATCTGACGGTTTTGTATCTGGATTGCACGGATGATGTTCTGGTGCGCAGGTTTTCAGAAACCCGAAGGCGGCATCCCGTCGCCAAGAATGCCAGCCCGGAAACCGGCGTTCAGCGTGAAAAAGAGCTGCTGGCGCCGATACGAGAGATTGCGGATACGCTGATCGACACTAGCCTTCTGAACGTGCATCAGCTGCGGGAAGAGGTCGAGAACTGGTTCGCCCCGCAAGGCGGGCGGCATCTGGCGGTTTCCATCGAATCCTTTTCTTACAAACGCGGCCTGCCGCGCGGATTGGACATGGTGTTCGATTGCAGGTTTCTGGCGAATCCGTACTGGCGCCCGGAATTTCGCGCAGCGGATGGTCGACACCCTGACGTTGCGCACTATGTGCAGTCAGACGCAAACTACTTACCGTTTTTTGAACGTGTGCTGGGCTTGCTGACCCTGCTGTTGCCGGCCTTTCGGGCCGAGGGCAAAGCGCATCTTTCCGTGGCGTTTGGGTGCACGGGGGGCCAGCACAGATCAGTTGCCCTGGCAGAAGCCGTTGCAAAGGCTCTTGCGGAAGACGGGCAGCAGGTGGCAATTAGGCATCGCGAGATGGAACGTCGGTCGTTGAATGTGAGGTCGGATTGATCGGAATTGTGATCGTTGCACATGGGGGGTTGGCTCAGGAATACCTGGCCGCCACGCAACACGTGGTCGGACCACAGGCCAGCCTCGTGGCGGTCGCGATAGAGGCTGACCATGACCGGGACGAAAAACAGGCCGAAATCTGCCGTGCCGCGGACGAAGTGGACACCGGCGATGGTGTCGTTGTCGTCACCGACCTCTTTGGCGGCAGCCCCTCGAATCTCAGCCTGCGTGCTTGCGCGCCTCAGGACCGGCGTATTCTGTACGGGGCAAACCTGCCGATGCTGATCAAATTGGCCAAAAGCCGCCACTTGCCCATTGGTGATGCGGTCCGTCAGGCAATGGAGGCTGGACGGAAGTACATCAATGCGCAGAATGTGACATTGGATTGAAAGCGGATTATTGAATATGACGAGCCGAAGCCTGAAAATCATCAATGAAAAGGGCCTGCACGCACGGGCCTCGGCAAAGCTGGTTGAGGTTGTAGAGGGGTTCGATGCGCATGCTGAGGTGTCAAAAGACGGACTTTCTGCATCAGGCGACAGTATCATGGGCCTTTTGATGTTGGCAGCATCGCGCGGAACAACTATTGACGTCGAGACGTCCGGGCCGGATGCTGAGGCATTGGCAGAAGCTCTGGAAACGCTTGTGAACGACAAGTTCGGAGAGGGGTTCTAAGCCGCCCCGCCGGGACAGGAAGAACGGGAAGACCAGGAATTGGCGGAAACAACGCACGAGACCAAGACAAGCCCGGTGGTGGATGGAACCGCAGATCAGGGTGAGATCTACGACCGTAGAACGCTGACCTACGCGAATTCATTCGATGATGCCTGGACTGCGACTGCCATTCGGGCCATCGAGTGGTGCACAGGCAAGCTGACCATTTTGCGCATGGTCAACAAGTTCGAAAAAAAGAACGAATACTATCGCGGCCAGCGGTTCTGGGGGGGTGCCCTCAAGACTATGGGAATCGATCTGACCACACCGCAGGAACAGATTGACCGCATCCCCAAGACCGGCCCGGTTGTCGTCGTCGCCAACCATCCGCACGGTATGGTCGATGGCATGATTTTGGCAGAACTGATCGGTCGGGTGCGCAGTGATTACCGCATTCTGACCCGTTCGGTCCTGACAGGGCTGGACGAAGCGGCCACGTCATTCATGATTCCGGTTCCGTTTCCACATGACCCCGAGGCGCAGGCCAAGATGCTGGAAATGCGCGGCAAAGCCATGGAACATCTCAAGAACGGTGGCGTTGTGGCGCTGTTCCCATCCGGTGTTGTGATGTCCTCGGATGATTGGTTCGGGCCTGCGATCGAGCGGGAATGGAACGTGTTCACCGCCAAGATGATCCGCCGTTCGGGCGCGCGCGTGGTGCCGATTTTCTTTCCGGGCAGCAATTCGCGCTGGTATCAGATCGCCAACCGTGTCTCTGCAATTCTGCGGCAGGGATTGTTGCTGCACGAGATCGTCCGATCCTGCAACAAACCCCAGTCGCCGGTGATCGGCGAACCGATTTCGGACCGCGACATGGAGCTGTTGGAGCGCGATCCGCGCGGATTCATGGCCTGGCTCAGAAACCACACCATGTCTCTGGGCAAGTCGGAACAGACCTGATTTGCGTCTTCATCTGGCCCAAAATATCCCGGGGGTGAGCCCGGACAAAGTCCGGGCGAGGGGGCTGGCCCCCTTCAGCGTGTCGGTACCGGAACTTCGCCTCGGTAGTCATAAAAGCCACGCTCAGTCTTGCGCCCCAGCCACCCGGCCTCGACATATTTCGTCAGCAGAGGGCAGGGACGGTATTTGGTATCGGCCAACCCGTCATGCAGCACGTTCATGATCGCCAGACAGGTATCCAACCCGATGAAGTCCGCCAATTCAAGCGGGCCCATGGGATGATTCGCCCCAAGCTTCATTGACTGGTCGATGGATTGTACGTTCCCCACACCTTCATAGAGTGTGTAGACCGCCTCGTTGATCATGGGCATCAGGATCCGGTTCACGATAAAGGCCGGAAAGTCCTCGGCGCTGGCGGCCGTTTTGCCCAACCGGTCCACCACCGCTTTGCAGGCGTTGAAGGTTTCTTCATCCGTGGCGATGCCGCGGATCAATTCCACCAGCTGCATAACAGGGACAGGGTTCATGAAATGAAAACCCATGAACCGTTCAGGCCGATCCGTGCGGCTTGCCAGCCGGGTGATGGAAATCGAGGATGTATTTGACGTCAGAATCGTATGCGGCAGCAGGTGCGGTTGCAGGTCCTCGAATATCGCCTGTTTGATCGTTTCCCGCTCGGTTGCCGCCTCGATAACCAGATCGGTTTGGCCCAGTTTCGGCAGCTCAAGCGTGGTCGTAATCCGTTTCAGCGCTGCCTTCATCGCCTCGTCGGTGATTTTGCCACGTGACGCCTGCCGCGCCATGTTGCCTTCGATTGCGGCAATGGCGCTGTCCAGAGCATCCTGGCTGACATCGTTCAGCAAGACGTCGTATTCCGCCAACGCCATAACATGGGCAATGCCGTTGCCCATTTGTCCCGCGCCAATCACACCGACCGATTTGACTTCCATGTTCAGCTGCCTTTGCCCTGGAGGATACCGCGACAGTATCGGCAGACCGGGGCGGGCGGCAAGAGGATCGCGGCGATCAATTTTGCTTCAAATGCGCGCATTAGGAAAATCTCAATATCTATGGCCGCAAGATGGCACCGGGTGAGAAAACGGGGGGCTTGATATGAGCTTTCATCAGACAAACAGCGGCAAGGAGTCCGCCTGCCAGTATGCCAATTCGAAACTTTGGTTCCGGGGTCCACCCGGCAGGTTGGACCAACCCTATGTGGCCTGTCTGGGAGGAGAGGAAACTTTCGGCAGATTCGTCGATTGCCCGTTTCCTGCCGTGCTCGAGAAGCGATTGGGAAAGCCATGCGTCAACTTTGGCAGCCTGTTTTGCGGAGTCGAAGCGTTGTCCACTGATCCGGGAGTGCTGAATCTGGTCAATCAGTCAGACCTATGCGTGTTGCAGGTGCCCGATCTTCTGCGCCAATCGAACCGGTTTTACCGCGTGCACCCGCGTCGCAACGATCGGTTCCTTGAACCCACCGCGGACTTGCTGGTGCTGTACCCGGATGTTGACTTCACGGAAATCCATTTTGTGCGCCATCTGTTGGAGCAGCTGAGCGCAACAGAAGACGCACGTTTCGAAGTCGTAGCGCAGGAACTGCGAGAGGTCTGGATACGCGCCACCGGGGAATTGATAGAACGGATCGAACCCGGCGTTGTGCTGCTTTGGTTGCATGTGCAGCGGCAAACCGGATCGCATGTCGACCATATCGTGCCCGACGCCGCCATGATCGAACAACTGCGCCCGCTCTGCGCCGATGTCGTAGAGGTTTCGGTAGCTGTATCCGCTCGATCGGATGCTCTCGAAGATGTCATGTTCGGAACGCTTCAGCAGCCGATTGCGGAACATATGATCGGCCCGTCCGCGCATCGAGAAATTGCCGAGCATCTGCTGATCGCTTTGCGGAACCTGAACTGAAAAAGGCCCGCCTGTTGGCGGGCCTTTGCAGATCAATCCGGATATCCGGTTCAGCCGAGCTTTTCGGTCAGTTCCGGCACCGCCTGGAACAGGTCTGCGACCAGGCCGAAATCGGCGACCTGGAAGATCGGCGCCTCTTCGTCCTTGTTTATCGCCACGATGACCTTCGAGTCCTTCATGCCGGCCAGGTGCTGAATCGCGCCCGAGATGCCGACGGCAACATACAGATCCGGGGCAACAACCTTGCCGGTCTGACCCACCTGCCAGTCGTTCGGCGCATAGCCCGAGTCAACGGCCGCGCGCGACGCACCAACCGCGGCGCCCAGCTTGTCGGCCAGGTTTTCGATCAGTTTGAAGTCTTCTTCCGAGCCGACACCACGGCCGCCCGAAACAACGACGCCGGCCGAGGTCAGCTCGGGACGGTCGCTTTCGGCCACCTTGTCTTCGACCCATTCCGACAGGCCGGGGTTTTCGCCGACTGACACGGTCTCGACCGTGGCCGAACCGCCTTCGCCGGCCGCGTCAAAGCTGGCGGTCCGGATGGTGACGACCTTTTTGGCGTCGTTCGACTTGACGGTCTGGATCGCGTTGCCCGCGTAGATCGGGCGCTCGAAGGTCGAGCCATCAACAACGCCGGAGGCATCCGAGATCACCATCACGTCCAGCAGGGCTGCAACGCGAGGCATCACGTTCTTGGCGTCGGTGGTGGCCGGCGCCACGATGTGCTCGTAGCCATCGGCCAGGCCCACGATCAGGGCCGCGGTTGATTCCGCCAGGCGGTGGCCCAGCGACGGGTCTTCGGCGACCAGAACCTTCGACACGCCGTCTATCTTGGCCGCAGCCTCACCGGCAGCAGCGGCCGAGCCACCCGCGGCCAGAACGGTCACGTCGCCCAGCACTTTCGCGGCGGTCACGGCCTTTGCGGTCGCATCCATCGCCAGTTCGCCGTTGTTCACTTCGGCAAGCAGAAGTACAGCCATTACACAGCCCCCGCTTCTTTGAGTTTCTCGACCAGCTCGTCCACCGAGCCCACGATGATGCCTGCCGCGCGCGCCGGCGGCTCTTCGGTCTTGACGATTTCCAGACGCGGGGTGACGTCGACGCCGTAGTCGGCGGCAGTTTTTTCGTCCAGCGGCTTTTTCTTCGCCTTCATGATGTTGGGCAGCGAGGCATAGCGCGGCTCGTTCAGGCGCAGGTCAACGGTGATGATGGCGGGCATCTTGACGCTGATGGTCTGCAACCCGCCATCGACCTCGCGGGTGACCTTGGCGGTGTCGCCTTCGATGTCCAGATCGGATGCGAAGGTGCCCTGGGACCAGCCCAGCAGCGCCGACAGCATCTGGCCGGTGGCGTTCATGTCGTTGTCGATCGCCTGCTTGCCGCACAGCACGATGCCCGGCTGCTCTTCCTCGACCACCTTGGCCAGGATCTTGGCAACGGCCAGAGGCTCGATGTCCTGGTGGACGTCATCCGCCGCGACCACAAGAATGGCGCGGTCCGCACCCATGGCCAGCGCGGTGCGCAGGGTTTCCTGCGCCTGCTTCACGCCGATCGAAACCGCAACGACCTCGTCGGCCTTGCCGGCTTCTTTCAGGCGGATCGCCTCTTCCACCGCAATCTCGTCGAACGGGTTCATCGACATTTTGACATTGGCGAGATCAACACCGCTACCGTCCGCTTTCACGCGGACCTTCACATTGTAGTCAATCACGCGTTTGACAGGCACCAGTACCTTCATTGTAGCGCTTTCTCCTCAAAAAAACGGTAAGCCGCGAAGGCGACTCCACCAATGCTCTCGACCGACTAGATAGCGCCTGCCGCAGTGGCACAACAGAGCAAAATCGTCACGTCATGGCGTCGGGACGTCGCGTTTTGCAATTTTTTTGCAGATAGGCGAAAGAATATTACCCGCGACTCTGTATTTCGCGATCAGCGGTTCGCGCCGGGAACCCACAACACGTCGTCTTTGCCGTTTGCGTTTGCGCAGCGCGCAGCAACAAAGAACCAGTCGCTGAGGCGGTTGAGGTATTTGACCGCCACGTCGTTGACAGGTTCCATATTCGTCAGTTCGACCGCAAGCCGTTCGGCCCGGCGCGAAACGGTGCGGCACACATGCAGATGTGCAGCCAGACGCGAGCCACCAGGCAGGATGAAGCTGCGCAGAGGTTCCAGCGTCTCGTTCATTACGTCGATCTCGGCTTCCAGCCGGTCGATCTGGGCGGACACGATGCGCAGGGGGGGATAGTCGGCCTCGGCATCTTTTTCCATGTCGGGTCGGCAGAGGTCGGCACCCAGATCGAACAGGTCATTCTGAATGCGCGACAGCGCGATTTCGACATCGCCTTCGGCCTCGGTCCGTGCCACGCCGACAAAAGCGTTCAGCTCGTCCACTGTGCCATAGGCTGCGACGCGGCCCGAATATTTTGCCACGCGCTCTCCGTTGCCCAGGGCGGTTTTCCCGTCATCGCCGGTGCGCGTGTAGATTTTGTTGAGTACGACCATTTATTGAACTCCCTGTCCGCGCAGATACACGAAAAGCACGATCAGCAACACGGCGATGAACTGAAAGAGAATGCGCAGGCGCATCATCTTGTTGCTTCTCTTCGCCGCCTCCATGCCGCCTTTGCCGAAATTCGCGATGCCCAAGGCCAGCACGACGACAACTGCCGCCATGGCCAGAAGAAGAATGACCATTACAAGGTCCATTTGAAGTCACCGTCCGGTTTTTTCGATTACCATCCATCTAGCGTCCGGAGGTCGAAAAGCGAACGGGAAATATCGTCTCAGATATCCGAAAGGATTCGATCAGTGGCGTTTGTAGGCAGAATCCGGCGCAGGATTCCGGCGATGTATGTCGGAGTGGTCACATAGTAACGTGGTCTGGGGCGTCGGGCCTCGACCGCATGGGCCAGCTTGTCCGTGACGGCAGAGGCGGGCAGTTCAAACCGGTCTGGCCCACTGCTTTCGTAAAGACGCTTCAGCAGTGATCCTTCATACTTTTCCCGAATGGCCGAGTTTTCCCAGTCGATGTATTTCTCGAACATGGGGATCGCCTTTTCCCGGAGTTTCGAGGTGATGGGGCCGGGCTCGATCAGGGAGACGTGGATGTCGGTATCCCGAAGCTCCAGCCGCAGCGTGTCGGTCAGCCCTTCGATCGCGTATTTCGTGGCGACATATGCGCCGCGCCACGGGAAGGCGACAAGACCCAGAACCGAGGAACACTGCACGATCCGGCCATGACCCTGTTCCCGCATGACGGGAATGACCTGTCGGGTCAGCTCGTGCCAGCCAAAGACATTGGTCTCAAATATATGGCGCAGGCCATCCGTCGGAACATCCTCTACCGCGCCGGGCAGGCCATGTGCGCCATTGTTGAACAGGGCATCCAGCGAGCCGCCTGTAGCCTCAAGAACATAAGACAAACCCGACGTGATGCTGTCTGTATCGGTGTAGTCGATTCTGGGGCTTTCAAAGCCTTGTGCGCGTAGGCGATCACAGTCGCGTTGCTGGCGGCAGGATGCAAAAACACGCCAGCCTCGTGCACGCATGCCGTGTGCCGCGTCCAGACCGATGCCTGACGAGCATCCCGTGATAAGAATCGATTTCTGCATATGCCTTCCGAGCCTGATCCCCGCCCATAGCTATGGCGGGGTTTGCGGCAGGGCAATGACACTTCGATGTCAGTTCGTTGTTTTCCGGACGAGTGATGCCGAAATCCACCCAACCTGTTGCCCCGGCAACACGCGCAGGCGCAACCAGCCGGTACCTGAATCCCCAAAGACTTCAACCTGCTGACCGATCCTGGCCTTGCCGATGATCGGATAGATCGTCCCCGGCCCATCGCGCAGGTTCACGCGGGTTCCCGATATTTCGCGGATATCCTTGGCGGCCTCGACAGGCGCGGGCAGTTCAACCGTTGGCAGATCGGCGTCGGTGGTGACCTGCTCGAGAGAGGCCAGACCCTGTTCCAGCGACGCAAGGGTCAGAGTGACGTTTTCGTCAGCGAACAACGAGGGGTTTGCCTTCAGGCCAGCCGCAACTTGCGACAACAGCGCTTTGGTTTCTGCTTCATCCAGCTCGGCGACGGGTTCAGTGACCGGTGCGACCGGCACCGAGGGCTTCACCGCAGCACGCGCGACCAACGTTTCCGCGGGCGCGGGTTCGATAGCTGGCTTTGAAGGTCTCGGGGCATTGGCAACACGCTCGGGCTCTGCGCTGCGGACCCCGCGCGGCTCAAAGTTGGGGCCTCCGCTCAACACGTAAAAAGTCCAGCCGAGTGCGGCGAAGGTAACAAGTACAAGGCGCGTCATGGCGCATCCCCCAATTCAATCGTAACAACAAAACAGGCAGCAATCATTCAATTGTTGGAATGGTAGCATAATAGAAGGGCAGAGTCGAAAATTCGGGGAAAACACCGACTTGCCTCCCCCTGTTGCAAAAAGCCCGACTTGTCCCCAGTAAAATACGCGTTGCTTGCTTTACCAAGGCGTCCTTGCGTCGTATCACATCATATATGAACGATACGATCGACGACCCCAACATGGAGGCCCCCGACCACGGGGGTGAGGTGGCAGAACCGCTGCGCCGCGCGATAGGCGAGCGTTACCTGACCTATGCGCTGTCCACTATCATGCATCGTGCCCTGCCGGATGCGCGGGACGGATTGAAGCCGGTGCACCGGCGAATCCTCTATGCGATGAGAGAGCTGCGACTCAGTGCAACCGGAGGTTTTCGCAAGTCCGCCAAGATTTCCGGCGACGTGATGGGCAATTACCATCCGCATGGCGACGCCGCGATTTACGATGCAATGGCGCGCCTGGCGCAGGACTTCAACGTGCGTTACCCGCTGGTCGACGGGCAGGGGAATTTCGGCAATATCGACGGCGACAACCCGGCGGCCTCGCGGTATACCGAGGCGCGGATGACCATCGTGGCCGAGGCGCTGCTTGAGGGTCTGAACGAAGACGCCGTAGATTTCCGCGACAACTATGATGGCACGCTGACCGAACCGGTGGTGTTGCCTGCGCAGTTTCCGAACCTGCTGGCCAACGGCGCCAGCGGTATCGCCGTCGGCATGGCCACGAACATCCCGCCGCACAACATCTCGGAACTTTGCGACGCCTGCCTGCACCTGATCAAGACGCCGGACGCGCGCGACGACACGCTGCTGAACTACGTCCCCGGACCGGATTTTCCGACCGGTGGCGTGATCGTCGAACCGCCCGAGAACATCGCCCAGGCCTATCGTACCGGGCGCGGCTCGTTCCGGCTGCGCTGCAAGTTCGAGGTCGAGGATCTGGGCCGCGGTCAGTGGCAGATCGTCGTTACCGAAATTCCCTATCAGGTTCAGAAGTCCAAGCTGATCGAAAAGATCGCGGAACTGATCCAGAGCAAGAAAATCCCGATCCTCGCGGATGTGCGCGACGAATCCGCCGATGACATCCGTCTGATCCTCGAACCGCGCTCCAAGAACGTGGACCCCGAGGTGCTGATGGGCATGCTCTATCGCAACTCGGACCTCGAGGTGCGGTTTAGCCTGAACATGAACGTGCTGATCGACGGGGTGACGCCCAAGGTCTGCTCGATGAAAGAGGTGCTGCGCGCCTTCCTCGATCACCGGCAAGAGGTGCTGCTGCGCCGCTCGCGTCATCGCATGGCCAAGATCGACCACCGGCTGGAAGTGCTCGAAGGCTTCATCGTCGCCTTCCTGAACCTCGACCGCGTGATCGATATCATTCGTTACGACGACGACCCCAAAGCCGCGCTGATGCGCGAGGATTGGGGCATTACCCATGTCCGCGCCACCAGCGAGGCCGACTATGTCTCGCCCAAGCCGGGCGAGGGCGAACTGTCGGAAGTGCAGGTCGACGCCATCCTGAACATGCGCCTGCGCAGCTTGCGCCGTCTGGAAGAGATGGAACTGGTTCGCGAGCGCGACGGGCTGATGGAAGAACGCGCCAATCTCGAAGACCTTCTGGCGGACGAAGGCCTGCAATGGGCCAAGATTGCCGAGCAGTTGAAAGAGACGAAGAAGACCTTTGGCAAAGACTACGAAGGCGGTGCGCGTCGGACGCAGTTCGCCGAGGCCGGACAGATCGAGGAAGTGCCGCTTGAGGCGATGATCGACAAGGAACCGATCACGGTCGTCTGCTCTCAGATGGGCTGGATTCGCGCCATGACAGGCCATATCGACCTGAAGCGCGAGTTGAAGTTCAAGGACGGCGACGGCCCGCGTTTCATCTTCCACGCGGAAACGACCGACCGGTTGCTGGTCTTTGCCTCGAATGGCCGATTCTATACTGTCAGCGCAGCCAACCTGCCCGGCGGGCGCGGCATGGGCGAGCCTTTGCGCCTGATGGTGGATCTGCCCAACGAGGCGCAGATCATCGACATTCTGATCCACAAGCCGGGGCGCAAGCTTTTGGTGGCTTCGGACGCGGGCAACGGCTTTGTTGTGCCCGAAGATGATGTGCTGGCGCAGACGCGCAACGGCAAACAAGTGTTGAACGTCAAGGGTGACGAGACCGCGATGATCTGCAAGCCGGTTGACGGAGACCACGTCGCCGTGGTGTCGCAAAACGGAAAGTTCCTGGTTTTCCCAACCCAGGAACTGCCCGAGATGACGCGCGGAAAAGGCGTGCGTTTGCAAAAGTACAATATGGCGCGTGGCCGGCAGGGAACGCTCGAGCTGGATGGCGGTTTGTCGGATGTAACGACCTTCAACTGGGAAGAGGGCCTGAAATGGTCCATGGGCGGCGACAAGACCCGACATGAGGCGGATATGACGCAATGGCTGGCAAAACGGGCCAGCGTCGGGAAAAAACCGCCCTATGGCTTCCCGCGTGACTATAAGTTTTCGTGATTGCGCAGCAGCGCGGGTGAATTTCCGCCGATACGGCTTGGCACAACCCGTATCGGTGCGCTAGATCAACAAAAAACAGGCCTATCGAGACGAGACATGTTGCGCATTCTGACGCTGATCACCGGACTGGCCCTGATGGCCGCTTGCACACAGACACAGGTGTATGAGCCGCCTGAATCCCTCGGAGAATTCAAGCTTCGTGTGAATTATGCCTTTGCGGACAAGGCCGTTCAGGGACCTGTATCGCGGGACGCCACCCCTGAAGAATGGACAAAAGCGATCCAGAACGCGGTTGATATTCGCTTGGGGCGTTACGACGGCTCGCAGGAATATGACGTCGGCATTAGTCTGGAGGGCTACATGCTGGCTCCGCCGGGGATCCCTGTGATTTACAATCCCAGAAGCACTGCGATTGTGCTGGTCAACGTCTATGACGTGAAGAAGAAAGAGTTTCTGGCCAAGGGGAAGCAATTCCAGGTGCTGGAAGACACCACCGGCGGAAGTGCATTTAAAGGGTCAGGGCACGAGCGCACTAAAGAAGAACAGATGAGCGGCCTGGCCCTCAAAATAGCCGACCGTGTCGAGGAATGGCTGGCTGAAGAACATGAAGAAAATGGCTGGTTTGACAAAAGGCCGGACCTGATCCAGCCGTTGGAATCTGTCGAGGTTACGCAAAATCCAACGTGATCGGCGCATTTCCCTCAGGATGTGCTTGATTTTCCCCTTTGAACCAAATATCTCGCGCGCGCAGATGTAACCACGGGACCAAGGGTCCCCCAAATCGCAAAAGGGCGCCTGAGGAATGGCAAAGGAAAAGTTTGAGCGTACAAAACCGCACGTCAACATCGGCACGATTGGCCACGTTGACCACGGCAAGACCACGCTGACCGCAGCAATCACCAAGTATTTCGGTGACTTCAAAGCGTATGACCAGATTGACGGTGCGCCGGAAGAGAAAGCGCGCGGCATCACCATCTCGACCGCCCACGTGGAATACGAGACCGACAACCGCCACTATGCACATGTCGACTGCCCCGGCCACGCCGACTACGTCAAGAACATGATCACCGGTGCGGCGCAGATGGACGGCGCGATCCTGGTTGTGAACGCCGCTGACGGCCCGATGCCGCAAACGCGCGAGCACATCCTGCTGGGCCGCCAGGTTGGCATCCCGAAGATGGTCGTGTTCCTGAACAAAGTTGACCAGGTTGATGACGAAGAGCTGCTGGAACTGGTTGAGATGGAAGTACGCGAACTGCTGTCCAGCTACGACTACCCCGGCGACGATATTCCGATCATCGCAGGTTCGGCTCTGGCGGCGATGGAAGGCAACAACCCGGAAATCGGCGAGAACAAGATCCGCGAACTGATGGCGGCTGTTGATGAATATATCGACACCCCTGAGCGTGCCGTTGACCAGCCGTTCCTGATGCCGATCGAAGACGTGTTCTCGATCTCGGGCCGTGGTACCGTTGTTACGGGCCGTGTCGAGCGTGGCGTGATCAACGTTGGCGACGAGATCGAAATCGTCGGCATCCGCGACACCACCAAGACCACCTGCACCGGCGTTGAAATGTTCCGCAAGCTGCTGGACCGCGGCGAAGCGGGCGACAACATCGGCGCGCTGCTGCGTGGTGTTGACCGTGACGGCGTTGAGCGTGGCCAGGTTCTGTGTAAGCCGGGCTCGGTGACCCCGCACACCAAGTTCGAAGCCGAAGCCTATATCCTGACCAAAGAAGAAGGCGGCCGTCACACTCCGTTCTTCGCGAACTACCGTCCGCAGTTCTACTTCCGTACGACGGACGTGACCGGCACCGTGACCCTGGCCGAAGGCACCGAGATGGTCATGCCCGGCGACAACGTGTCGTTCGGCGTTGAGCTGATCGCGCCCATCGCGATGGAAAACGGCCTGCGTTTCGCCATCCGCGAAGGCGGCCGCACCGTCGGCGCCGGCGTTGTTTCCAAAATTATTGAATAATTCGCGCAAGCGAATGATCAGACGGAAAGGGCGTCCCGCGGGGCGCCCTTTTTCGTTTGAAAGCTTTGAAGTTCGCCTAAGGCTTCAAGCCCGTCCGCGTTAGCACATTGAAAACGATTTGAGAAAAAGTCTTAAAGTAGACCGAGTTTTGCATTTTGTAGGAATCTCAAACGCTATTTAGAGACAGTGATTTAGAGACAGTGATGGCAATCGATATTCAATCAATAATTGTAACAATCGTAACGGCTGGCGGTGGCGGAGCATTCCTAAAGAAAACCCCCTCGCCAAAACCCCACCAACACGCGCGCGTTCTCAAACAAGAACATCAAGGCGGGGTGATATCCGCTTTTTGGGCGCGACGTGGGATGGCGATGCGCGCCTGTCCCCCTCTTACCGCAACGTCAAGGAAACGGGCAGAGCGTCTCATGTGGGCGCGGTCCGCGCGGATTGAAGCCCCTATTTGGCAAGGGCTGTGATCCATACCGGCGGCTGACGGTCTTGCCGACAGCCGCTGGTGATTGCAAATCAGGACAGTGCTGATTCAGCCGCCGCCCGAACGGCACGGATGTTTTCACCGTAGACATCAGGCGTGTCTACCGATCCGCCCTTGAACACCGCGGAACCGGCCACCAGCACATCCGCACCCGCCGCGGCCACCAGCGGGGCGGTATTCGGGTCGACGCCACCGTCAATCTCGATATGCACCGGACGATCACCGATCATCTGACGCAGTTTTTTGACCTTGCCGGTCATGTCGATGAATTTCTGGCCCCCAAAGCCGGGGTTCACGGTCATCACGCAAACCAGATCCGTGAGGTCCAGCAGATGCTCGACCGCTTCGGCGGGGGTGCCGGGGTTCAGGGCAACGCCGGCTTTCATTCCGGCACCGCGAATGGCCTGCAAGGTGCGATGGGTGTGGGGGCCAGCTTCGACATGTGCGGTCAGAATGTCCGCTCCGGCATCGGCATAGGCCTGGATGTAGGGATCGACCGGCGTGATCATCAGATGCACATCCATGACGGTTTTGACATGCGGGCGAAAGGCTTTCACGGCTGGAGGGCCAAAGGTCAGGTTTGGAACGAAATGGCCGTCCATCACGTCCACATGAACCCAGTCTGCGCCCTGTGCTTCGATGGCCTGAATTTCCTGCCCGAAATTGGCGAAATCGGCGGACAGGATAGACGGCGCGATCTTGATGGTGCGGTCAAAGCTCATGGTGGCCTCGTATCAGCTGAAGAGTCGCGGATGCGTATACCTGTGAGCCGGCGGGATGGATAGCCCCCGCAAACGCTGTGCCGGCACAAAACTCTCACCGCGTGGCATCTGACCCAATGGAGTAAGGCCTCGGACCGGCGGTCGGAAGCGGCTGAGAAGCCTTGTTGGCTTATGTCTCGCTCAGGGTCAGCGTTACACGCTCACCCGCGAAAACTGTACGGCCGTACTCGACTGGTCGTCCATCTGGGTCGGCATTGACGCCGATCGAGAAGAGAACAGGAGCACCTTCAGACAATCGAAGTTGCAGAGCCTGCGTGGCGGTCGCCCCGCGCGCGGTCAGGCGAGTCGACACGCGGACGTAATCCCTGACGCCGCAGGCGTGCAGCGCTTTGGTCACCGACTGGGTTTCGGTCAAAGTCTGCAAGATATCCGGAAACCGTTCCGCGGGGAAAACGCTCTGAAACAGGGCTATGGGTTGCCCGTCCGCCAGGGACAATCCGTCATAGACGTGCACTGGATCGCCCTTGTTCAGGCCCAGGGCTTTGGCTTCGGCTTCATCGGCGACGCGCGTGGTCAAAGCCAGGATTTTCTTGCCCGGTATCTTGCCGCTGGCCGAGATGTTCTTGTGATAGCGCACCCTTTTGCCGATCGGATAATCCGTTGGCCGTGCCGCAACAAAAACGCCTGCACCGCGCCGAGCGTGTACCAGACCCTGATCAGACATGTCAGCCAAAGCGCGCCGTACCGTGTGGCGGTTGACGCCATAGGTGGCGGCCAGCTGGGCTTCGGTCGGCAGGCGATCTCCGGTTTGATATCGTCCCTCGGCGATGTCCGACGTCAGGCGCAGGGCAATACTTTTCCAGATCGGCGTTTTGCTCATTTCACCAAACCTTCAAACGGTCGCAGATTGCGTTTTGACAACCTGTCAGTTAGTATTTGTCTAGTTGTATAGTTCACCTAGACAACCTGTCCAAGAGGCTTTGATGGCAAATCAGGCGGAAATCGGGATCAAGGCACGGAAGGATTGGATGGGTCTGCTGGCGCGCGCGCCGGACGTCGCCCTGATGACGCTGTGGGACGGCATTCAGGACTGCCCGAGTTTCGAATGGCTGCGCAGGCCCGAAGTGGGTGGTGTCATGGTGCGTGGCCGCATCGGAGGAACCGGCGCTTTGTTCAACCTGGGTGAAATGACCGTTACGCGCTGCTCGGTCGTTTTGCAGGATGGTACGGTCGGTCACGGCTATGTTCAGGGCAGGTCGAAATCCAAGGCAGAAGCCGCGGCATTGATTGATGCGATGATGCAGACGGCCGCTGCTGATGATTTGCAGACACGGCTGCTTGATCCGCTGAGGCTGCAAATGCAGTCGATCAAGACAGCGCGCGCCGCAAAGGCAGCGGCCACCAGGGTCGAGTTTTTCACGCTGGCTCGGGGGGAAGACTGATGCCTGATCACATGCGGTTCTCGGGGGGCTTTCAAGACGCAGCTGTCGATGCGGCACATGCATTCCGCGCGGCCATGACCGTCATGGCGCGTCCGGGTGAAATCCGCGCGCTGGCTGGCTGTGAACCACCTGCGCCCTTGTCCGTCGCGGCTGGCACGCTGCTCGTGACGCTTTGCGACGCCGAGACAAATGTTCACCTGGCGGGTGAAGCCGATACCGGTTCGGTGCGCGAATGGCTGACCTTTCACACGGGTGCACCGATAGTGGCGGCGGAAGAGGCTGATTTTGTCCTTGGCACGTGGGATGCATTGGCGCCGCTCAAAACCTATCGTATCGGGACGCCGGAATACCCGGACCGGTCCGCGACGCTTGTTGTGGAATGCAGGCGGCTGGAGCAGAATGGTGCGGTTCTGAGCGGCCCTGGCATCCGGGACACGGCGCGGCTTTCTCTGCCGGATGTTCAGGCTCTTCAGAACAATGCGCTGCTTTACCCTTTGGGGTGTGATTTTTTCTTTACCTGCGGTGAGGCGGTCGCGGCTCTGCCGCGTAGCACGCAAATCAGGTCCAGGGGGTGAGCCATGTATGTCGCTGTCAAAGGAGGCGAAAAAGCCATCGAAAATGCCCATGCGTGGCTTGCCGAAGAACGCCGCGGAGCGACAGATGTCGCGGAACTGAGCCTCGCGCAGATACGTGAACAGTTGAGCCTTGCGGTGAACCGGGTCATGGCCGAGGGGTCGCTGTACGATCCCGACCTTGCTGCGCTGGCGATCAAACAGGCACGCGGCGATCTGATCGAAGCGATTTTCCTCGTCCGCGCTTACCGCACGACCCTGCCTCGTTTCGGCCATTCCAATCCCGTCAAAACCGGCGACATGGCCTGTGATCGCCGGGTCTCGGCCACGTTCAAAGATGTTCCCGGTGGTCAGGTTCTGGGGCCAACCTTCGACTACACCCACCGACTGCTGGATTTCAAGCTGGCGGCCGAGGGCGAAATTCCAAAGGCGCCTGAAGGCCCCGTGCGGCTGGAACCGACGCCACATATTACCGCATTCCTGAAGGATGAGGGTATCATTCAGGATGAACCGGCCCGGGATGACGTTCCGGGCGATCTGACCCGTGAACCGATGGAGTTCCCGTCCACCCGCCCGGTGCGCCTTCAGTCGTTGACCCGTGGGGACGAGGGTTTTGTGCTGGGCATGGCTTATTCGACCCAGCGCGGTTACGCCCGCAACCACGCCTTTGTCGGAGAATTGCGTATCGGCAAGGTCGTGGTTGAGCTGGACATCCCCGAGCTGGGCTTTGCCATCGATATCGGCGAGGTCGAGCTGACCGAATGTGAAACGGTGAACCAGTTCACCGGTTCGAAAACGGAACCGCCACAGTTCACGCGCGGCTATGGGCTGGTCTTTGGCCAGTCTGAACGAAAATCCATCGCGATGGCACTGGTCGATCGGGCCTTGCGGTGGGAAGAGTTGGGTGAAGACAACGTGGGCGCGCCCGCGCAGGATGAAGAATTTGTCCTGAGCCATGCGGACAACATTCAGGCTACCGGCTTTCTCGAACATATCAAACTGCCGCATTACGTCGATTTCCAGTCCGAGCTGGAACTGCTCCGCAAACTGCGCCGAAAGGCCCAAGAGCGCATGTCAGAGGAGGCCGTGGAATGAAAGCCGTCGTTTTTGATATCGGAAACGTGCTGGTCCAGTGGGATCCGCATCTGGCATGGCTGGAGGAGATGGGCAGCCGCGAGGCGGTGGCAGAATTCCTGACGCGCATCAATTTCCCCGAGCGCAACCTGAGGGCCGATGGAGGAGAGATGTTCGCCGATCTGGCCGCTGAACTGGATAATGCGGAAGATCGGCAGCGCCTCAGTGTTTACGTTGAACGTTATGCCAGAACCGTTCCGCAAAAGATCGAGGGGACCTGGCAGGTGCTCTATCGGTTGAAAGAAAAGGGCACTCCGGTTCACGCGATCACCAATTGGTCAGCGGAAACCTGGCCTGTCGGGGTGGGGGCACATCCTGAATTGGGCGAAGTGTTTGGTGTCACCGTCGTGTCGGGGCAGGAGAAGCTTTTGAAGCCTCAGCCAGAGATTTTCAATCTGCTGTGCAAGCGGGCCGGGCTTTCACCTGAGAACTGCATTTTCATCGATGACGGGCTGCACAATGTCGAAGGCGCGCGTGCTGTGGGCATGGATGGGATCCACTTCTCCGCGCCGCGCGCGCTGGAACGTGCTCTTGCAGAAAGAGGCTGCTTATGAGCGCATACAATTTCGCCTATCTGGACGAGCAAACCAAGCGGATGATCCGCCGGGCGATCCTCAAAGGTCTGGCCATCCCGGGGTATCAGGTGCCGTTTGCCAGTCGCGAGATGCCGATGCCCTATGGCTGGGGTACCGGGGGCGTACAGGTTTCAGCCGCGGTGTTGACGCCCGAGGATACGTTCAAGGTGATCGATCAGGGCGCAGACGACACGACCAACGCCGTATCCATCCGCAAGTTCTTTGAAAACACCGCAGGGGTCGCCACCACGGAAAAGACGGAAAAGGCCACAATCATTCAGACCCGCCACCGCATCCCCGAGGCGAAGTTGCGCGAAGACCAGATCATCGTTTATCAGGTGCCGATTCCGGAACCTCTGCGCTTTCTGGAACCGCGCGAGACCGAGACGCGCAAGATGCACAGTCTTGAGGAATACG
Organism: Ruegeria sp. YTSC002; assembly: GCF_059609845.1. Taxonomy (NCBI): domain Bacteria; kingdom Pseudomonadati; phylum Pseudomonadota; class Alphaproteobacteria; order Rhodobacterales; family Roseobacteraceae; genus Ruegeria; species Ruegeria sp. YTSC002. The sequence goes on along the minus strand of NZ_JBXWML010000003.1, from coordinate 276,877 downwards.
GGCTGATGCATGTGAAACTGTACGAGGATATCAGCCAGCACGGGGCGATTTCGACCGCTTATGCCTATCCGGTGAAGGTGTCGGGGCGCTATGTGATGGACCCGTCCCCAATTCCGAAATTCGATAATCCAAAGCTTGAGATGGACGCGATCCAGCTGTTTGGCGCCGGGCGCGAGCAGCGCATTTATGCGGTACCACCGCATACCAGGGTCGTGAGCCTCGATTTCGAGGACTATCCGTTCGAGGCCACCAAGGCCGATCATCCCTGCGACCTGTGCGGGGCCGAAGACAGCTATCTGGATGAGGTCATCATGGATGACGCGGGCAACCGGATGTTTGTCTGTTCCGACACGGATTACTGCCGGTCACTCCGTGAGGCGGGGCATGCAGGCCGATTGGCCGGAAAGAACGCGCAATGACTCCTTTGTTGCAAGTCAAGGGCGTTGAAAAACGCTATGGTCGCCGGATCGGATGCGCGGATGTGAATTTTGATCTCTTCCCCGGAGAAGTGATGGGAATCGTTGGTGAAAGTGGGTCCGGCAAGTCGACCTTGCTCAACTGTATGGCCGGTCTTCTGAAGCCTGACGCCGGGCAGGTGATTTTTGATACCCGTGCAGACGGCCCGGTCGATACGGTCACAATGTCCGAGCCAGAGCGCCGGATGCTGAGCCGCACCGACTGGGCCTTTGTCCATCAACACGCGCGCGACGGGTTGCGGATGTCTGTCAGCGCAGGAGGCAACATAGGCGAGCGGCTGATGGCCGTCGGCGGTCGCCACTATGGCAGCATTCGGGGCAAGGCCATTGACTGGCTGGGCCGGGTCGAGATTGACGAGAGCCGCGTCGATGACCGCCCCAGCGCGTTTTCGGGCGGGATGCAGCAGCGTTTGCAGATCGCGCGCAATCTGGAGACAGGTCCTCGGCTGGTGTTCATGGACGAACCGACTGGTGGTCTGGATGTGTCGGTGCAGGCGCGTTTACTGGATTTGTTGCGCGGACTTGTACGTGAAATGAGGTTGAGTGCGATCATCGTCACCCATGATCTTGCCGTGGTGCGTCTGCTGGCGGACCGGTTGATGGTGATGAAAAGCGGCCGCGTGGTCGAGGCCGGGCTGACGGATCAGGTACTGGACGACCCGCAACATGCCTATACGCAGTTGCTGGTATCCAGCGTTTTGCAGGTTTGAGGCTTTGGGGAAAGATGAAGCGATGATTGAACTTGTTGATGTCAGCAAAAGCTTCACCCTGCACAATCAGGGCGGCGCCACGATCCCGGTGGTGAAAGGCGCGTCTCTGAAAGCGGAGCCGGGTGAGTGCGTCGCCCTGACCGGGCCGTCGGGTGCAGGCAAATCCACGCTGATGCGGGTGATCTACGGCAACTATCTGGCGGCCTCTGGTCAGGTGCTGGTTGCTGGGTTGGACGTGGCCAGGGCTGAACCGCGACAGATCCTGTTGCTGCGTCGTGACACTCTGGGCTATGTCAGCCAGTTCCTGCGGGTCGTGCCCCGGGTGCCGACGCTGGACGTTGTGGCCGAGCCGCTGCTGGCCGTGGGCTGTGACAGACAAGTGGCTATGGACAGGGCAGCCGGGTTGCTGAAACGGCTGAATATTCCCGAACGCCTGTGGACCCTCAGCCCAACGACCTTCTCGGGCGGCGAAAAGCAAAGAGTGAACATCGCGCGGGGCTTTGCGCCCGAATATCCGGCAATGCTGTTGGATGAACCGACGGCAAGCCTGGATGCACAGAACCGGGAAACCGTTTTGTCCCTGATCGAAGAGGCCAAGAACAAGGGCGTGACGATTGTCGGGATTTTTCATGATCTCGACGCACGCGAACGGGTCTGTGACCGCGAGGTCGATGTCTCGGACTTCACGCCGGGGAAGGCTGCATGACGCTTGCTCCGGTCATAGCGGTCGTCGGCCCTTCGGGTGTCGGAAAGGACAGTGTAATGAACGCGTTGGTGGCCCGGGCGTCGGGTGTTCAGCAGCTGCGGAGGGTGATTACCCGCCCCGAAGGCGAAGACGGCGAAGATTTCGACCGGGTCTCGGTCCAAACATTTCAGCGGATGGAACGGGATGGTGCGTTTGCGCTGAGTTGGCATGCGCATGGGCTTTGTTACGGCGTACCGAAGACGATCACGCGGCAGCGGCAGGTGGCCGAGGCCGTTCTGGTCAACCTGTCACGAACGGTGTTGCTTCAGGCGCAGGAAGTGTTTGGTGATCTGATCGTGATTTCCCTGACGGCAAAGCCCGAGGTTCTGTCCGAACGCCTGTCCTTAAGAGGACGGGAAAGCAAGGCGGAACAGACGCGGCGTCTGGACCGGGCCCAAACGTCTTTGCCCAACGGTTTGAACCGGGTCTTGGAAATCGACAACTCTGGTGCGATGGAAGATACGGTTGCCGAAATCCTTTCGCAGCTTCAACCGGAGAGCGCGTAGCGATGGATCAGGTGAAACCGCCCGTCCTCAGCCTCGCCCGCAAGGGCCAGATCCGTGATCTGGAAGGGCTGCGGCAGCAATGGGGCCAGATGGGTTTGCAGCGCGTTTCGAGTTGCTCTCAGGGTTGGTTTGTCCAGCTTGCCGCTCAGCGTGATGTGAAAGCGGAACGCGTCCAGTACGTAAGGATAGCCCCACTGAACCAGGTTGGCGTCTTGCTCTGGGGTCAACCCGGCGGCGCGGCGGCGGGCCAGTTCGGCCTCGGAGGTAGGCGCACGAAAACTGTCCAGTTCCCGAACACAGGCCGCGGCAAGCGCATTCAGCGCCCGCGTCTCACCCAGCGGGCGCAAGGCCAGAAAGCGGCCAAACCGAGCGATCTCGAGGCCACCCAGCGACACAGTCGGTTGGCGGGAGGCGAGCGATATGCACGCCTCTTGCAGGGCTTCGAACGTTTTGCCGTCGCGCAGTCTGAACGGTGGCTTCAGCGTCGCGTGCAGCCCGTACTTGCGCGGCACCTCCGTGACAGCGGCAACGTCGATGCCTTCGACAATCGGATGGGCAACCGGCTTTCCCGCCTCCATGTCCCAACCCAGCCAGCTGGTTGCAAATTTCGCCCATTCCGCGCCCGCCGGTGGCGCAAAATAGATCGCGTATCGCGTGAATGTCATATCGGCCTCCTTTTGCTTGGCCTGCCTCGGTCTCAACATGCGTGAAGTTCAGATGACAGAAGACTTGATCCTTGCCAATGCCACGCTTGTATTGCCGCATGAAACCGTAACCGGCAGTGTCCGGATCGTGGGTGGGACCATCGCTGAAATCGACACCGGAAACGGGGTTCCCGCGGGTGCGATAGACTGCGAGGGCGACTATGTCAGCCCCGGCCTTGTCGAGTTGCACACGGACAACCTTGAACGTCACATTCAACCGCGTCCACAGGTGAACTGGCCCCATGCCGCCGCCATTCTTGCGCATGATGCGGAATTGGCCAGCACCGGTATCACGACAGTGTTCGATGCCATGCGGGTTGGATCGATCCCGTCGGGCGCGCGGCGGTACGGGAAGTACGCCCGTGGCCTGTCGCAGGAGTTGTGGGACCTGCGCGAACAGGACGCGCTCAGGATCAGCCACTTTCTGCACTTGCGGGCCGAGGTGTGTTCGGAAACTCTGGTCGAAGAGCTGAACGAATTTGGACCGGAAGACAGGGTTGGGCTTGTGTCCATAATGGATCACACACCCGGACAGCGTCAGTTTCGAGATATGAACAAGCTGGAGACCTATCTGAAAGCCAAATATGCCATGGACGATGACATGTACTTTCAGCACGTGGCGCAACTGAAAGGGCTTCGAGATCGCAATGGCGATCTGCACGAGGTCGAAGCTGTCAAGGCGGCCTGCCGTTTCGGAGCAGTATTGGCCAGCCATGACGACACGACGGAAGATCAGGTGAAAGTGTCCGCAGGTCACGGCATCCGTCTGGCCGAGTTCCCCACGACCGTCGAGGCGGCACGCGCCTGCCACGAAAACGACATTCAGATCATGATGGGTGCCCCGAACATAATCCGTGGGGGATCGCATTCTGGCAATGTTGCGGCCTGTGAGCTGGCCCAGCTTGGGTATCTGGACATCCTGTCTTCGGATTATGTGCCGTCGGCCTTGTTGCTGTCGGCGGTTAGGCTGGGCGAGATCTGGGGCGACATGGCACGCGGGATGAAGGCGGTAACGCTGGCTCCGGCTCGGGCGGCAGGGTTGGAGGAACGGGGTGAATTGCGCGCCGGCGCCCGCGCTGATGTCATCCGCTTCCGGATGCGCGCGGGTGTACCCGTCCCGAGTTCGGTCTGGGTGCGCGGTCGACGCGTGGCGTAATCAGGCCGTGTAGAACAGGTAACGGTCCGGGGCGATTGTCCTGGGCCCCTGGATCTGGGTAAAGCCGACCAGGGGCTGACCTGATATCAACAACCCTCCGGGCTGCATGACTTTCGCGATCAGCGGGCTGAGCCGCTCTGCTTCGGCGACGTCCTCGTGCTTGATGCCGCGTCCGAAATCGTAATGCGCCAGCGCGATCCGATGCCCGCCGGCTGCCAGTCTGTGCAGCATTGGTTCGGCTTCACCCATCAGGAAATCCTCGGCCGGGGGGGTGCTGTCCGGATGGCATTGCAGGACCCGGTCCATCACCCAGATCCGGCGTTCTGGCAGGATTTCACGCAGGTGATCATAGGTGCGGCCATTGCCCAACCCCATGTCCAGCACATCGCCCGGCTGACCGCTGATCCGCTCGGCTGCCCAGTTCAGTCCGTCACGTTGGGCCGTCAGTCGGCGCAGCATGGAATCCAATCGGCTCATGGTGATGTCCTCATTCGTTCTTTGGCGCGATCCAAGCAGTGGCAGGCCCGCTCAGCAATTTGTTCAGCAGGGCCTCGGTAAAGGCCCAGATACCCCGGTCATGGACCAGATGATGGGTCAATATGCCAAAGGGCTCGGTGTTGTCTGAACGGCCTTCGCGTCGGTCTCGCAGAAGACCAGCAGTCTGTGCGATCAGGGCGTCGGGTGAGATCAAGCCACGCGACCCACGCCAGTCGATCGGGTCAAGGTGGGTGTTGATCTGCTCAAGCCCCGGTGCGGCCAGACGCGATTTGCGGGGCGTTGCGGTGGACAGGATGCGGTATCCCAGCTTTGGCAACTGTTTGGCCATCTCGGGCGCAATGCGATTCCAGGGGGGCACGAACATCTGTCGCACATTGTCACCAAACAGGGACCGAAGACGCGCCATCCCGGCCTGCGCATCCGTCACCATCACGTCCAGCGGACGGTCGAGCCGAAACTCGGCCTTCTTCTCACCACGGGGCGCATGGTTTGTATGCGCCCACCCGTGCACGACCGGTACAAGTGACGTGCGCGCGGCGACGTATTCCGCCAGCGCGGGCGTCGCGTCGCGTGGGATGACGGCCAGATGCACGGGCAGGCCCAGTTTGTCGGCCAGCACGGAAAGGCGGTCCAATTGCGGTGCTGGCGCAATGGCATCATCATCGCGCCACCACAGAGGCAAGGGCAAGCTTTCGGCACGCCAATGGTTCAACTCGACATCAAGTGGGCGCCAGTCGGGGTTCATGTACGCTGCTCCAGCAGGCGCTTGGCGATGTGAACGGATTGGATGGCCCCGTCAAAACCGAAACCCTGTTGTACACGGGGGCCGTCGGCCAGGACACGCTCCACCGCCTGCGCCAATGCCGCCCCGCTCAACGCTCTGCTTTCCAGAACTTCGATTGCGGGCAGATCGGACAGGCTCTGCCCGCGCAGCCCCTGTTCCACCTCTTTGCCGTCGTCGAAAGGCACAAACACGGCGGCGGTACCACTTTGAAGGATATCCATGGCAGTGTTGTAGCCGCACATGCTTACCGATGCCGCTGCAAGGGGCAGCATCTGGCGGAAATCCGGCCGCACAGGTTCCAGAACAACCGAAGCTCCTTCGGCCATCCGGGACAATTCCGCGATCCGTGCCTTCGCATCCGTTCCACCGACCAGCAGGCGCCAGCGCCTGTTGGGCATCTTTCGGGCGGCCTCGATGGCCGCGCGAAAGATCGGTTGCCCGACGGATCCGCCGCCAGCGCTGACCAGGATTTCATTCTGACCCGCCGCGTCGGGGTGCGGTCGGGGCAATGCAGGCGCCACAAAGCCAGTGTAGTGAAGTCGCTTGGCCAGTCGCTCCGACACCGGCCAGCTGACCGACAGGGGCGTAACGCTTTCGGTGGAATGAACCAGAATGCCGTCATAATACCGGGACACGATTTCATCCGCGCGCTCGACTTTGGCAGGTTTGGAGGGCGGAGCCAGAATGTCCCGGATCGATCCGAGAATGACGGGACGCTCAGGCAACGCGATCGCCGCATTCAGGGCCGCATCGAACTCGGCCGACAGTGATCGGCGGCCAAAGGGGTAAAGCTCGGTGATCAGGATCTGAGGCTGGAAGCTGTTCACCGCCTGCACCAGGGCGGCCTCACGCGCGGCGTGATAGGCCGCGTCAGCCTCTTCGCCGCTTTCGGTCAGCAAACGGGTGAAGTTGGTTCCGTCTGACCTGAGCGGCGGCAAGCCGAACAGGGTCATGCCCGCGCTATCCAACTGCGGCGCGGGCATGCCACCGGTCACGACCATGACGTCGTGACCATCATCCCGAAAGGCCCGCCCCAATGTCAGCGCCCGGCTGAGGTGCCCGGTGCCCAACAGGTGCGTGACGATGATCATCACCTTCATTGCGGGGCCTCGCGTTTGATCAGGCGAACGGGGTCGGCGGCGGCGGTCATGGTTTTCATGTCGACGATATACAGCCGATTGCGTTTGATCTTAAAGGGGGCAGGCCCTTCAAAATTCCAACCCCAGGCCTGAGCCAGAATGACCCGCATGATACCGATATGGCAGACCGCGACCGTATCTTGCCGCAACTCGGACAGCCACGGGTCAAGCCTGTCCCGAACCTCGGCCGGGCTTTCCCCGTTTGGTGGGCGGAAGTCCCAGCTCCAACTCTCGATGTGACGATATCCGCTGGATGTGTCCGCGATCAGGTCAACCCCGCGCTGACCTTCCCAATCGCCCCAGTTCATCTCGGTCAACGCGTCCGAGGTGTTCGGGTCGCGACCTGTCACAATCCGCGCCGTCTCACTGGCGCGGTGCAGGGGGCTGGACCAGATGTCAGCCCTGGCCCAGTCCTGCGGCAATCCAAAGCCCGCCAATTCGGCTCGGGCGTCATCGTCCAGCGGTATGTCGCTGCGCCCCTGGATCCGTCCCGCGCGGTTCCAATGGGTGTGCCCGTGGCGGAGCAGTGCAAGCCGGGTCATGATGCGTCCTTCAGCAGGGGTCGGAGGGTTGCCCACAAGCGCTCGGTCGCCTGTGGCATCAGGTGGCGCTCTGCCACGTAGTTGCGTGCCGCAGCGCCGAGAGAGTGGCGCAGCATGGAATCCGAAAGAAGGGCCTGCATGCCTTCCGCAAATCCCCTGGCACCGCTTTCGACAGACGGATAGGCCGCAGGGGACAAAACATCGCGTACACCGGGCCGATCCTGCGCGACGACAGGCAATCCCGCGGCCTGCGCCTCAAGGTAAATCATCCCGTAAGCCTCATTCACTCCGGGCCATGCAAGCAGAGATGACTGTTGATAGGCGCGTTGCAGTTCTTCTCGGTCAAGCTGACCCAGAAAACGCACCCGCTGTCCGAATGGTGCCATCAGGGCTTCAACCTGCCTGCGCGCCGGGCCGTCTCCTGCGATGTTCAGGTGCCAGTCCCCGGTCAAATGCGCCAGGGCTTCGGACAATATCTGATAGGATGCCAGCTTGTCCCCATGCCGCATCATGCCGACGGTCAGCATGGGTTTGCCCCCGATGGCGGCGGGGGGCAATTCGGCCATTGGCAGGAACGGAGGCAATTCGACCAAAGCCTGATCGCCAAAACGATCCCGCTGCAAAGTGATCAGGTCGTTGGCCGTGTGATAAAAGATCACATCCGCTGCATCGCAGGCCTGATGCGCAGCCCTGGCAAACTCAGCCCACGGCCCGCTTAACCGGCTTGATGCGCGGGTGCTTTCCAGCTGCACATAGGGAATGCCACGCGCCTTGCAAACCCGAGGGCCCAGCAGGTCAGGTGCCTTGTAATAGTTGTGGTAGGTCACCCACAGACCGGTATCTGATGGCATGTCAGCGACAAGTCGTTTCGCTTCTTCTTCTGCCGCGCGCCTCAGGGCATGTTGCAGGTCTTCGTCGCCGCTTTTGTCATAGATGCGCAAGTCGGACGCCAGATCGACCGTATCACCCTCGGCGGTCAGCGCCTGCATAAGATTCCGGGCCATTTCACGGTCGCCCGAAGGTTTCGGGCTGTCAGGAGATTTCATCGGGGCATAAAACGCGACCCGCGCCATTACGCGTTTTCCATGCACATGGAATTGAGGCGTTCAGACAGCCGTGCGATGCCGGGGGCCATCCGGAACTCGGCGATCAGGCGATCATAGGCCGCATGCGCCATCTTTGACGCTTGCTGCGGATTGGCTGACAAACGTTCCATGGCTTCTGCAAGTGCAGAGGGGTCGTCATCGGACAAAACCCCATGCGTTCCGGTTTCAATAAACTCGGGGATCGCCGAGACCGGAGTCGACAGGATTGGCAACAGCTGAGACGCGGCCTCCATCAACACATTCGGCAACCCGTCGCGGTCTCCGTCCTTCGCGATGCGGCTGGGCAGAACGAACAGGTCGGCATCACGCATCGCTTCGATGACTTCGGGCTGGTCGCAGGCCCCTTTCCAGGTGATCCGGTTCGCGATGCCGGCTGCGTTCGCCTGTGCCCGCAAAGCGTCACCCAACACGCCACCGCCGATATGGGTCCAGTGCCAGTTCAGGTCATCGGGCAGCAATGCAAAGGCCGCGATCAGACGATCGAAGCCTTTTTTCTCGACCAGCCGCCCGACGGAAATCATGTGAAAAGGACTGCCCGCAGCCCGCAGGTTTCGCGTTGGGGGCTTGGGAAAGCGAGACAGGTCCAAACCGTGATAGATCAGGTCCACGCGCTTGGGGTCATCGGCCAGGCTGCGCAGATGCTCGGCTCCGATGGCCGTGCAGGTGGCGCCGAACGTGGCCCCGCAGGATGCGGCTTGCAGCTTTTCACGTTTTTCCCAATCCGGCGACGTCCAGATATCCTTGGCATGAGCCGAAAAACTCCACGGCAATCCGCGCATGATGGCGGCGTAACGGGCAACGGAAGACGGCGTGTGCATGAAATGAGCGTACAACCCTTGCGTCCGGGCAGGCAATTCAGCGGCCAGAACACAGGCTTGCCCAAACCGGCGGATGCGATTGGGTGTCGGGTCGCGCTTCAAGTCCTGACGCCAGATCCGATAGGCCCTGTTGTAACCGGGAAGCGTTTGGGCCAAAGCCCGTGCCGCCCAGACCCGTTTGGGTTCGTCATGAAGATACTCGGGAAGGTATCGGACCTGCCCTGTGAAACGGTCATGCAAGGGATGGCGTTTCGTGTCGGTCGGGTGCCGCAAAGACCAGATGTCAAAATGATGCCCGACATCCTGCAAGGCGACAAGTTCCTGCGCAATGAACGTTTCAGACAGTCGTGGCCAGCCTTTGACCACAACCGCCAATCTAGGAAAATCTGAGGTCATCCGGTGGCTCGTTCCTGTTCCCAGGTCAGCAGGCTCTCGATGCGGTCGGTGACATAGTCCAGCCCGTCCAGCAATCCGCTCTGGATGGCTTGGGACGGCAGGGACTGGTGCGGCAGTTCCCGAATGGCGCGGATCATCGCCTCGGGCGTCAGGCCATCCCGGTTTTCATCCAGCATTCGGACAAGGCCCAGCCCTTCTGCACGCGAGGCCCGTATCCACTGTTCCAGACGGGGCGTGGTGCGCGGGACGATGACGGCGCGTTTGTCAAAGGACAGAACCTCGCAGAACGTGTTGTAGCCGCCCATGCAGACGACGCCTTCGGCGCCTGCAAACAGTGTTTCGATCTGGGATTCGAAACCAACGGCGGTGACGCGACCGTTCAATGCGGCAACGCGGGTTTCGAAATCTTCGCGCAACTCGCCAGACAGGAAGGGGCCGTAGACCAAAACCGCGCGCGGCGACAGATCCGGATCTTTTTCATATGCAGACAAGACAAGATTGACCATCGCCTTGCCGTCGCCGCCACCGCCGGGCGTGATCAGGATATAGGGTTGTTGCGGAGGCTCGCCGACCGGACCAAGATCGCGGCGCAGATATCCTGTCCAGTGGATGCGGGACTGCGCCGCAGCGCTCAGCGGCAACCCCTGTGTGGGGTCATGAATCGACTGCAAGCCGTAAACCCAGATTTCGTGATAAAACCGTTCGGTGGCTTCAACGGCTTCCTTGCGCGCCCACTCGGCGGCCAGGACTTCGGGTTCATCCAGAACATCGCGCAGGCCAAGCACCATTTTGGTTCCGCAGTTCTTTTGCAGGTATTTCAGTGTCGGCAGCAGCTCACCCCGGAACCCCGTCGGTTCCTTGTCGACGATCAGAACATCGGGGTCGAACTGCTGAACAGCGGTTTGAATCAGACCCGACCGCAATTCGGTCACTTCTTCGATGCCCATTCCGATCGTGCGTGCAGCATAAGACCCGTCTGCGCGTTTGGTGACACCGGGCAGGCGCACGTGATCAACGCGACGGGGAAAGGTAAACCGTCCTGCCACGGGTGATCCCGTCAGGATCAGCGCCGACGCGCTTTGGTCCGCCTGCGTGATCGCGGCCGCCAAGGCCCGAGACCGACGAAGATGGCCCAGTCCGAACGTGTCGTGACTGTAAAACAGGATACGCGGCGCGCGGCCCGGTTTGGAATTAGTTTTGCCTAGGCTCATCGTGTTGCCTGTCTTCTTGATCCCGGTTCGAAATCCGCGCGTTTGCAAGCGTTACTGTATATATCCCCGTCACGCTTGCCAAAGGAGGAAATGCTCTTCCGCAAATGTTCCAAGCATTGCGATTTGGCAACAGCATATTGACGGTTTCGCGTCATGTCGCACCAAGGCTTGAGAGGGATCGCAAAAGAACCGGTGAACTGGCAAAGGGGCAGGGCCTTCAAACTCCGTTCATATTCAATTTTGGCCAGATTGAAAACATCTGGAATCAGGCGGTGCGCCAAGAACACGCCGGAACACGTTATTGAGCAGGGCGCGCCCGAGTGTTTGAACTGCCTGAAACCCTTCTGTAATCTGACCGCTATCGGAAAAACTGGATACAAAACCCTATGAAACACACCTTTCCGGCCGCAGTATTTCTGGCTTTTTGGGCTTTTGTTCTGGCACTTCCGGTCAGCGTCTCAGCGCAGTCGTCCTTGATTCCGGGGTATAGCTCGGGCAGTTCGTCTGAAGCCACGCAAGAAAGTGATTTGGCGGCGGCAATTCGCGCGGCCAGTGAAGCCGGGGCAAGTGTGATCGTCATCGACAGCGCCGGGCAGGTTGTGACAACAGCCGGCAGCACGGATGCGGGCGCGGATGATGCAGCGGGCGATTCGAACAATCCCATGGGTGAGGGATCGCAGCTGATGAAGGCGCAGGAGCGGTTCTCGAAATTCCGTGAGTCCATGCAGTCCCGGCTCGAGGCGTTACCGTATTCGGTGTTCGAAGTGAAGTATGTCCTGCGCCAGACCAGTCCGGACGGTCGCATTCAGACCTATGTGGAAGTTCTGGGCTGGAACATCCTGTTCCTGTTGTTGGGGCGCTGGCTGTCTATCGAGATTTACGGAAAACGCATCGCGCGCCGCTGGGTTGTTGCGCGGATCAAGGATGAACCGCAGGGCTACCGTGAAAAGATGCCCTTCCTTCTGTTCCGATTCCTGATGGGTATCGGAGCGACGATATTTGCCATGCTCATGGCCCTGATCGTCGGATATCTGTTTTTTGGCGAAGCAGACGATATCTCGATCCAGTTCACGGTTACGGCGATCTTTACGGCGTTCTTCCTGTCGCGCACGGTGTCGGATCTGTGGCGGATGGTTTTGTCACCCTACCTGAGTCAATACAGGTTGCCACCGTTCTCGGACCGGGACGCCAAGCGGCTGTATCTGTGGGCTTCGGCACTCGCGACCTATGACATCACGGTTGTTCTGTTTTCGACCTGGGTTGCGGATTTCGGGCTGAACTACAACGTCTACGCCATGGTCTATGGCTGCCTGACAATGGTGGGCGCTTTGGGCAATATTCTGATGATCCTGTTCAATGCCCGGGCCATTTCAAATGCAATCCGTGGCGGTAGAGCGCCGGATCAGGTGTCCTGGTTGTTGCGGTTCGTATCCTTCGGCTGGGCGCCTGCACTGATCGTCTATGTCGTGTTCAGCTGGTTCCGTCTGGCGGTTGATCTTGCACTGGAGAACCCCACGCCGCTGCCGCTGATCGCAAGCAGCTATATGATCTTCATGTCCGTCGTCGTTGCCTATGGTGCAATGAACTACGTGCTGGAGCGGTATTTTGACCGTTCACGCAAGATCAACGAGATAAACGAAGAAACCGCCGCTGCCGAAGCAGATGCCGAGCCCGTGGAAACGCCCGAGGCAGAACAGCGCAAACAGTATCTTCTGACCTATGAAGATCTGGCCCGCCGGGTGGCTGGAATTCTGGCCTTTGTGATCGGTGCCTATGCCCTTGTGGTGATTTGGTATCCCGATGCGGACTGGAGCGAGGACCTGCCGATTGCACGCATGCTGGACGTGATGGTCATCATCTTCATCGGCTATATTCTGTTTCATTTCTTTCGGATCTGGATCGACAGCAAAATAGCGGAAGAAGTCGATGATGGCACCGAGGCCGAACTGGGCGATGAGGGCGGAGAAGGCGGCCAAAGCCGTCTGGCGACACTGCTGCCATTGTTCCGCGGCGCTATTCTGGCCGTTGTGGTCGTGACGATCATGCTGATCGTTCTCATGGAACTTGGTATCAATGTCAGCCCGTTGTTTGCAGGTGCTGGTGTGGTTGGTCTGGCCGTTGGCTTCGGGTCTCAAACACTGGTGCGAGACATCTTTTCAGGGGCGTTTTTCCTGATGGATGATGCCTTTCGGAAGGGTGAGTACATTGATATCGGAGACGTCAAGGGAACGGTCGAGAAAATCTCGGTCCGGTCCTTCCAGCTGCGTCACCATCTTGGCGCGCTGAACACGATTCCTTTTGGCGAAATCAAGGTTCTGACGAACTATTCCCGTGACTGGGTGATCATGAAACTGCCGCTGCGCGTGACCTATGACACCGACGTGGAAAAGGTGCGAAAGCTGATCAAGAAGCTGGGGCAGGAATTGCTGAGCGATCCTGTGATCGGCGAAAACTTCATACAGCCGCTGAAGTCTCAGGGTGTGATCGAAATGCAGGATTCAGCGATGATCATCCGGGTCAAGTTCATGACCAAACCGGGCGATCAGTGGCTGGTACGAAAGAGGGTCTATCAGGAGATTCGCGAGCTGTTCGCGCGGGAAGGCATCAAATTCGCGCATCGCGAAGTCACCGTGAGGTTGGCGGATGGCAAAGAGGCCGATGACCTGACGCCCAAACAACGTGAGGCCGTGACAGGTGCGGTGCAGGCGGCGATTGATGAGGATTATCTGGACGATATCGGGCCAGGCGGCGATGATCGTTAGGGGCGCTCCCGTCGCTTTGGACTGCGTCTCTGACGAGACGCCACCCAAAGCGTTGGGCCCGGCCGCGCGTCCCACGCGGCGGATGGTCAGTTGGCGGTGAAGGGCCAGACAGGGTCCGAAGCGCCCAGTTTCGACGCAGGCAAATCCCAGCGCATCGTCGCTTCGCCGACCCTCAGCGCAGGTTTGAGGCGATGGCCGGGGCCCCAGCCGGAAGTCTCTGTTGCCGTGCCGTAGTCTGTTGTTGCCGGGCTGATGGGCGCGGATTCTGCGTCGTCCTTGCCGAGCACGGCCAGAAGTTCGGCGGTACGCGCCAGAGAGAGATGTGCGTGCATGATGGAATTGCCCGATGCGGCCTCGGCCAGTGCGGACAGGACGGCAGCAGCCATCAGGTAGCCCGTTGCGTGGTCCAGAGCCTGAACCGGCAACGGGGTCGGCTTGTCCGCGTTCGCCCAACCCATCCCGGCATGGGCGATACCTGCGCTCATCTGGACAAGGCTGTCAAACCCGCGCCGGGTCGACCATGGACCTTGCCAACCATAGGCATCCAGCGTGACTTCGATCCGGTTCGGAGCCAGCTCGTCACGTTTGGCCCGTGTCAATCCCAGTGCATCCAGCGCGCCGGGCCGATACCCGTGTACGAACACATCGGCCTGAGACAACAGCCCGTGCAGACGTTCAAGGCCGGTTTCGGATTTCAGGTCAAGATAGGCGCAGTGTTTCCCCAGCGAGATGTCAGGGATCACCCCAGGTTCATCCCAGCCAGGTGGGTCGATGCGCAAAACCTCGGCTCCGAACCCTGCAAGTGTTCGCGTGGAAACCGGACCGGCCAGAACGCGCGTCAGATCCAGCACCCGCAACCCTGCCAGAGGCCGATCAGCGGTAGCCCGAGGTCTGTCGCGCAAATTGACATAGCGCGGTCCCTGCCATCCGATCAAGGGGTCACGCGACACGGCGCGGCCTTGCGGATGATCAAGCCATTCCACTCGGCTGCGCATGGCAGCGGCCACCCCACCTTCGGCAACAACCGCCGTTTCCAGATCCGATATTGCCCAAGACCTGACGGCTTTTACCACGGCTTCACGCTCTGGCCGGGTACCAAGGACTTTCAACGCGGCAGAGCGATGGCGGGGCAGGTTTGTGTGCAGCCTGATCCAGCCATCCGCGGCTTTGTAATCGCCCGCGACCGCGTCCCACAAACTGGGCATGTCCCAACCATCCGGCTTGAAGGAATAGCCGAACCACAGAGATGCCAGCCGGTGATCGATTGTGACCTCAGGTGTCTTCGGAGACAGGTTGAGAGCCTGGATCAACCGGGCCATTTCCCGCCCCAAGGCTGCGAAACTGGCGGTGGCCAGTTCGGAAACGGCGAAGGCGCTTGGCAGAACACCGGCACCGACCCTGTGATAGCTGTCAGCAGCGGGAAGAGTGGCCAGAAGACTCATTGCTGATAGGGGTCGAGACTGTCGCGCAGCCCGTCACCAAGGAAGTTGAACGCCAACACCACGACAATGATCGGCAGCATCGGGATTGCCGTCCAGGGATAGATCTCGATCGAAGCGAGGTTCTGCGCGTCATTCAGCATCACGCCCCAACTGACCGCAGGTGCGCGCAGGCCGAGGCCAAGAAAGCTGAGCGCCGTTTCCCCCAGAATCATGGCCGGGATCGACAATGTGGCCGATGCAATCAGGTGCGACATGAAGTTGGGCAGCAGGTGCTTGCGGATCACACGGCCCGAACTTGCGCCCATCATCTCGGCGGCTCTGACATATTCCTCTTCCCGCAAAGACAGGAATTTCGCGCGAACCGAGCGCGCCAGGCCCGGCCAGTCAAGGATACCCAGAATGATCGAAATGATGAAGAACACCGCGACCGGGCTCCAGTTCGAAGGTACGGCGGCAGAAAGGGCCAGCCACAGCGGCAGTTCCGGCAACGAACGCAGGATTTCGATGACACGGTTGATGGTCCAGTCGATACGCCCGCCGAAATAGCCGGCCATCGAACCGAACAGGATGCCAAGAAAGAAGGACACCGAGATACCGATCAGACCCACCGTCAGAGACAACTGCGCGCCATAGAGAATACGGCTGAAGATGTCTCGGCCCAGCCGGTCGGATCCCCACAGGAACAGCGTGGTTCCTTCCGGCGGGCAGAACAGGTGTGTGTCGGACGGTATGAAACCGGCCAGCTTGTATTCAGAGCCTTCGCAGAAGAACCGGATCGGGCGCGGGTCTTCCGTGTCGGGGACGAACTTCCATTGGAAGGTTTCAAGGTCCGCTTCGGCGACGATCGGGTAAACGTGGGGGCCGATGAACTCACCCTCGTGAAACCAGTTTACCGATTGTGGCGGCGCGTACAGGTGCTCTCCGTTTCGGTCATTTGGCCCGTAAGGCGCAACAAACCCCGCAAAGGGCAGCATAAGATAACAAAACAGCAGGAAGATACCCGAGATCAGGCCCAGCTTGTGGGTTTTGAACTTGCGCCAGACCAGAACCCAGTTGGGGGCATCCAGATCGGCGCGTTCCAGTTGCTGAATCGAGGCCTGCGGATCAAACGGCGCATCATCGACGTAGCGGTTGTCAGGACGGTTAGTCATGCTTCGCGCCCCTCATACCGAATGCGCGGATCCAGCATCACCAGCAGGATATCCGAAATCATCGTGCCGATCAGCGTCAGCAGGGCGACGAACATCAGGATGAACGCTGACAGGAACTGATCCTGCGTCTTCAAAGCAGTCAGCAATGTAGGGCCGATGGTTTGCAACCCCAGAACGACCGATACCAGAACCGAGCCGGACACCATCGATGGCAGCAGGTTGCCGATATCGGCGACAAAGGGGTTGAAGGCCACCCGCAGCGGATACTTGGTCAGCATCCGTGACGGGGCCATGCCCTTCGCGATGGCGGTTTCCACATAGGGTTTGCCCAACTCGTCCAGCATGTTCGCGCGCAGACGCTGCATCATCGCCGACGCGCCTGAAGTGCCGATGACAAAGGTCGGTACGATCAGGTGGATGAGGATGGATTTCAGTTTCTCCCAACTCATCGGCTGGCCTTCGAAACTCGGATCCATCAAGCCCCCGATCGGCAGATTGAAATACTGGTGGCCATAGTAGAACAGGATGAGCGCCAGCAAAAAGTTCGGCGTTGCCAGCCCCAGATACCCCACGAAGGCCGAGGTATAATCGATCCATGTCCGGGACCGCGCGGCGGCGATAACGCCCAATGGTAGTGCCACGGCATAGACAAACAGGATCGCAGCCAGATTGACCACAACCGTCAACCAAAGCGTGTCACCGACGATTTCGGAAACGGGGCGGTCGAATTCAAAAGACCAGCCATAATTGCCCTGGATCAACCCCGAAAACCCGTGCGGTCCGGGCCAGAAACCCATCCAGATCAGGTATTGTTCCCACATGGGGCGATCCAGCGCATATTCAGCGCGCAGGAACTCTGCCTTTGCGACACCTGCCGACTGGCCCGAGGCCTGAAGTTCGGCGATCTGGTTGCTCAGATAGTCACCGGGCGGAAGGTTGATGATTACGAAAACCAGAACCGAGACCACCAACAAAGTCAGCAGCATCGTGAAAAAGCGATACACCACGTAGCGCAGCATGATCATTTAGCTGCTCCTGCTCAGTCGGCGAAAAAGAATTCGTCCGGCCGGTGAATGCCGAAATGTGCACCGGGTTCCCAGGCCCACATAGCTTGTTCCGGAACATTGCGCAGACGGTTTGACACCACAATGGGCTGGGGAGCACCGTTCAGGATGCCTATGGCATAGACCTGATCGGCGTGGATGTTCAACATTTCGCTCCAGACAGCTGCGCGTTCTTCATCGGTCGTGGCGATTTGCCATTCATGCGCCAATTCCATCAGGCGCTGCGCCTCTGGCATGTCGGGGGCCTCACCCGCTTCGCCACCGGTCTGGTAGTATTGCCCCCATTTTGGCCAGGCCAGGAACACCTGGTCAGTCGGGGCCAGATAAGCCGGGGAGGTGTGCGCCTGCGGAATGCCGTCATCCCAACCGTACCAGACGGATGCCATTGAGTTGCCCGCGAACACGCGGTTGCGCAGGATGTCCCTGTCCAGCGGGCGCATGATCAGTTTGACCCCAATATCGCGCCAGGTGTCGGTTACGATCTGAAGGGCGTTTTCGACCTCCTGCCGCTCGCCTGCGGTTTCGATCACCAGCTCCATCGGACGGCCGTCAGGCAACAGGCGAATGCCGTTTTTGTCGCGCTGATCCAGACCAGCCTCATCCAAAAGCGCATTGGCCTGATCGATATCGTATTGCGCCCAGGCCGCGGCGTTTTCTTCACTGTAGAAGGGCGAGGCGGGAAGAACCGAGTTCGCGGCAGGGTGTGCGAGTTTGAAGTATAGGGCCTGATTGATGGTCTGCCGGTCGATGGCCAGCGACAAGGCGCGCCGCACGCGAACGTCCCTCAGTACATCGCGCCAGACGTCATCAGAGAAGTTCAGGTTCGGGTAGATCGCGATCTGCGAGGCCACGCCGGTTTTCCACAGCAGCGTTTTGTATCCGCCTTGTGCTTCGCCTTTCTTCAGGATCGACGCGTCTCGGAAGGCAAGGCCACGGCCTTGCAGATCGCTTTCACCGGCGTTGGTCTTGGCGGCAACAAGACCGGGGGCGACGATCTCCATCTCGACCACGTCAATATAGGGAAGCTGCACCCCCTTGCTGTCGATGCGGTGATAATAGGGGTTGCGCACAAAGTTGTGACGGATTTTCTTGCCCGAGCTGGCGTTCAGCCACGGCTGCAACGTGGGAAGTTCGTGGTTGTCGAATTTGTAAAGATTATCCAGCTTGTTGTGCAGCGCCGCCCAGCTTTTGACCCGGGCATCTTCAACCTGAAAGGCAAGCTCTTCCGCGTCCGCGTATTTCTCGTGATACTGTTTCAGAAACGCGGCCGGTCGGTAGATAAACGGTGGTCGTGCTTGTGCCAGAGATTGCAGGAAGTCCGGGTTGGGGTCATCCCATTCGAAGATCACTGTGGTCTCATCAGGAAACGTGACCTTGGGGGCTTTGCCTTCGACGATCAGAAAATCAGGTGGGCCAGACGGGCTGAGCAACTCGTTGTTGGCGACGTCTTCCCACCAATAGCGGAAGTCTTCCGAGGTAAAGGGTGAGCCGTCCGACCACTTGTGCCCTTCGCGCAGTTTCAGGGTGAATTTGCGATTGCCCTCGTTTTCATACGAGGCCAGCAGGTCGGGTACCAGTTCGTAATCCTGGTTGAACCCGACCAGCCTTGCATAACCATAGACAACCATCTGCCGGATATCTTTGGATCGCGTGACCATGGTGCGCAGAGTACCGCCCGGTTTCCCGAATTCTCTTCCTTTTGCGGCCAGATCCACGATCAGAGGGTCCTTGGGCAAACGCTCCTGCACCGGCGGAAGATTGCCGCTTTCAACCTCGGCGCTCCAGAAGGCGCTTTCCTGAGGTGTCGGGATTGTCTCTGCCGCCGCGGACAGGGTCCCGGAAAACGCCAGCATTGCAGCCAGCAGCAGAGGGCGAATGGTATCAAACATGGCAACGTACCTTATGGCCCGGTTCCAATTCCACCAATGAGGGTATCACGGTGTCCGAGAAACGAAAGGCTTCATCCCAACTGTCCGGCGCGCCGGCACCCTGAGAAACCAATTGCAGGTCAATCGGGCGATTGATGTCGGGTTCGGGTTGAGCGGCAATCAGCGCCTTGGTGTATGGGTGGCGCGGATTGTAGAAAAGAGTTTCAGGCGGTGCCTGTTCGACGATCAGACCCCGCCGCATGACGGCAACTTCGTCAGCGATCCGTGCGACAACGGCCAGATCATGTGAGATGAACAGGTAGGACAGATTCAGGCTGTCCTGCAGGTTTTCCAGCAAGGTCAGGATTTGTTCCTGAACAGATACATCCAATGCCGAGGTGGGTTCGTCGCACACGATCAACTGCGGGTCCAGCATCATGGCGCGGGCCACGGAAAGGCGCTGTCGCTGCCCGCCGGAAAACGCGTGCGGATAGCGTTTGAGCATATCACCCGTCAGGCCGACGCGCTGCAACATCTCGGCGGCTTTGTCGCGCTGTTCGGCTGTTGTGCCGATGCGGTGGATTTCCAGTGGTTCGGTCATGGCGTCCTGAATGCGCATCCGGGGGCTGAGCGAACTATAGGGGTCCTGAAACACCATCTGTGCCTTGCGCTGAAACGCCGTGCGCTGGGCTCGGGTCATGTTGTGCACCGTGATCGGGTCGGCATCGGGGGCGGTACGAAACAGGACTTCACCACCGGGGTCGGGCAATTCAGCCCCCAACGCGATGCGGGCCGCCGTCGTCTTTCCCGATCCGCTTTCACCGACAATTGCCAATGTCTTTCCGCGCGCCAGATTCAGGTCGACACCTCGGCAGGCATAGATTGCTTTGTCGGACTGCCAGCCTTTGCTGGATCGCATGGTGTAGGTCTTGGACACATCCTTCATCTGAAGGATCAGATCCGTGTCGGGCATCGGTATGCCCACCGCATCCTGATCCGGTATTTCCGGCGCGGCATCAAACAGCTGCTTGGTATACGGGTGTGCGGGCGCGGTCAGGATCGGGGCGGCGGGGCCGGCCTCCATGATACGTCCCTTGTGCATGACGACGACCTGCTCGGCCATGTTGGCGACGACACCCAGATCATGAGTCACCAGAATGAGCGCCATGCCAGTTTCGCGCTGCAATTCCTTGATCAGGCCAAGAACCTGCGCCTGGGTGGTCACGTCCAGAGCGGTGGTTGGCTCATCCGCGATCAGCAATTCGGGTTTGGACACCATGGCCATGGCGATCATGGCACGTTGGCGCATACCGCCGGACAACTCGAAAGGGTACGAGTCATAGGCCCGTTGCGGATCTGGGAAACCGACGCGTTCGAACTGCGTCAGGACCTTTTTGCGTGCCGCGGACTCGGACAGCCCGCGATGCAGCCACAAAACCTCGCTGACCTGATTGCCGATCTTGTGCAGCGGGGACAGCGATCTCATGGGCTCCTGAAAGATCATTGAAACCCGATTGCCGCGGATGTCGCGCAACGCACGTTCGGACACTGTGGTGAGCTCGCACATGCCCTTGGAATCGTTCAGGGTAATCGTTCCGCTTCGAATCTGCGCCGTGCGGGGCAGAATGCGCAAGGCGGCGCGGCAGGTGATTGTTTTCCCCGATCCCGATTCACCGACCAGGGCCAGCGTCTGTCCCGCTTCGACATCGAAGTTCACATTCGTGACCACGGAATTGCCCGTACCAAAGCCGATACTGAGGTCTCTTACGGACAACAACGCGCTCATGCGGGTTTTCCACCCGTTTGACCGTTCGATGACATCGGTTACTTCAACTCCCCGTGATTTTTTGTTCAGTGTCGCGCGGTTCCGCCCGTCTAGTCAAACCCGTTCTTGGGCCGAAATGTCGCGAAATCGTGAAACTATGGGCTTCGTCGCTACACAAAGTCTTGAGATTTTGTCATCAAGGGCGGCATCGGGCGCATTTATGCTCTCGATTGGTATCAAGGAGATATTTTCCGGTGTCCGAGAATCAAAGCCGTCTGGATCTGTTCATCGATCGCATGGTGTCACAGCGCGCTTGTCTGGATCACGCAATCCGGCTCACTGCGGGCATGGCGGGTCCGGTGTTCGAATTGGGTTTGGGCAACGGGCGTACATATCACCATCTTGTGCAGCACATGGATGGCCGCCCGGTCTATGTGTTCGAACGCGCGGTGGCCTCGCACCCCGACTCGACCCCGCCCGAAGATCGCGTGATTCTGGGCGATGTGCGGGACACCCTGCCTGCATCGGTTGAACGGTTCGGCGCGTCAGCCAGCCTGATCCACGCGGATCTTGGTGGGCACAATCGCGAAAAGAATGACAAATTCGCGCGGTTTGTATCTCCGCTCATCGAGCCTTTGCTTGCTCCGGGCGGGCTGATGGTCTCGAGTGATCGGATGTATTTCGAGGGGCTGACCGAGATGCCGTTGCCCGAAGGCGCCGTTGAAGGGCGCTGTTTCATCTATCGCCGCTGACCGAAAAGGGGTAACGGCATGATTTTTTACGACTGCTCCACTGCTCCGAGTCCGCGCCGCGCGCGGATGTACATTGCCGAAAAAGGGTTGGATATCGAAACCCGTGAGGTCTCGATTGCGAAAGGTGAACAATTGAGCGAAGCCTTTCGCGCCGTGAACCCACGGGCCACGATACCGGTTCTGGTAACGGATGACGGAACCGTTCTGACGGAAAACTTGGGCATTGCCGCTTTTCTTGAGGCGCAGTTTCCTGAACCGCCTTTGATGGGCCGAACCCCCGAGGAAAAGGGTCTGGTCCTGATGTGGAACGCGATTGTCGAACAGCAGGGCGGGGCGCCGATTGCCGAGGCTTTGCGCAACGGCCATCCCGCCTTCAAGGATCGCGCCATTCCGGGCCCCTCCAATCATGCGCAGATCCCCGAACTTGCGCAGCGCGGGCGCGAGCGTGTGGCATCCTTCTTTGAAATGCTGGAATCACGTCTGACGGAAAGCCCGTTTGTGGCCGGTGATGTATTTTCCTTGGCGGATATCTCGGCCTTTGTTTTTGTCGATTTCGCCCGCGTCATCAAGATGCGTATCCCGGAAGACAACGCCGCCACCCTGGCGTGGTTTCAAGCCATCCAATCTCGACCAAGCGCAAGCCTGTAAACCTGCCAAGCCGAGCCGGGTTGCGTTGTGGTTTGTACTGTACAGAAATGTCTAGACAGATGTGAACAGTGCCACTAGCGTCTCCTCAGATTCTGTTCAGGGGAGGTCGGGATGAAATCCCAATATCGCGTCGTGGTCATCGGAGGAGGCGTTGTCGGGGCCTCGGTTCTGTATCACCTGGCCAAGTTCGGCTGGTCGGATGTGGTCATGTTGGAACGCCGGCGGCTGGCGTCTGGGTCGTCCTGGCACGCGGCGGGGGGCATTCATGCTTTGAATGCCGATCCGAACATGGCGTCTTTGCAGGCCTATACCATTGATCTGCTCAGCGAGATCGAAAAGGAATCGGGCCAGAATATCGGCCTGCACATGACTGGTGGTCTGACGCTGGCCGGAACCCCCGAGCGGTGGGAGTGGTTGCAAGCCAATTACCGCATCTTCCAGTCCATCGGCATTGACGATTGTGAATTGCTGTCCCCGGAAGAGGCGCAGAAGCGCTGCCCGATCATGTCCACCGACGGCATTCTGGGCGCGATGTGGGCCGACCGCGAAGGGTATATCGACACCACGGGCACCGTGCAGGCCTATGCCACCGCCGCGAAAAAGCGCGGGGCGGAATACTACGAGGAAACCAAGGTCGAGGAACTGATCCAGACGGCGGATGGCTGGCAGGTGGTGACCGACAGGGGCACGATCACCTGCGAACATGTGGTCAACGCTGCCGGCCTGTGGGCCAAGCAGGTGGGGCGCATGGCAGGGGTCGAACTGCCGGTTTCTCCGCTGAAACACCATTACCTGATCACCGACACGGTGCCCGAGGTCGCAGCGGCCGATTTCGAGATGCCGATGACCGTGGATCTTGAGGGCTTCACCTATATGCGGCAGGACCAGAAGGGTGTTCTGGTCGGCATCTACGAGGTCGATCACGAACACTGGGCCATGGACGGCGCGCCATGGAACTATGGCGAAGAGCTGTTCCAGGAACAGCTGGACCGCATCGAGAACGAGCTGACGCTGGGCTTCGAACGCTATCCGGCGATCCAGAACGTTGGCATCAAGACATGGGTGAACGGTGCGTTCACCTTCTCGCCCGACGGCAACCCTCTGGTCGGTCCGGTGCCGGGCAAGCGCGGTTATTGGACCGCCTGCGCGGTGATGGCCGGATTCTTGCAGGGTGGCGGTGTCGGCAAGACGCTGGCCGAATGGATGATCCATGGCGAGCCCGAGGCCGACGCCTGGCCGATGGACGTGGCGCGCTATGGCGATTTTGCCCAGAACAAGCGCTATATCCGCGAGACGACGGGGCAGTTCTATTCCCGCCGCTTCGTGATGACCTATCCGAACGAGCAACTGCCCGCCGGACGCCCGCTGAAAATGGCACCGGCGCATGACGCGATGACCGAAGCAGGGTGCAAATGGGGCGTGAGCTGGGACCTTGAAGTACCGCTTTATTTCGCGCCGAAAGGGTTCGAGGAAACGCCGACGCTCAAGCGTTCGAACGCGCATTACATCGTGGCCGAGGAATGCAAAGTGATCCGCGAAGGTGCGGCTTTGCTGGATATTTCGGGCTTTTCGCGGTTCGAGGTTTCCGGTCCGAATGCGGAAGCCTGGCTGGATAAAGTAATGGCCTCCACGCTCCCCGCTCCGGGTCGTGCGAAACTGGCCCCGATGCTGGGTGAAGACGGACGCCTGAAGGGCGATCTGACGGTGCTCAACTGGGGCGACGGGACCTGGTGGATCATGGGCAGCTATTACCTGCGGGCCTGGCATATGCGCTGGTTCGACGATCACATGATGGATGGGGTCAATATCCGTGATCTGGGCGAGGAATACTGTGGCTTTGCCGTGGTCGGGCCGAAGTCACAGGCGGTTGTCGAAAAACTGGCGGAACAGGATATTTCGGGCTTGAAATTCATGGGCTGCGGCGATTTCGATATCGGCCTCGTGCGCGCCCGCGTCGCCCGCATGTCGGTGACCGGAGAGAAAGGGTACGAGATCAACTGCCGCTATGGCGACCACATCAAGCTGCGCCGCATCCTGCTGGAAGCGGGGGCCGGGGAAGGTATCCGCGAATGCGGCTTCAACGCGATGCTGTCAACACGGCTCGAGAAGAGCTTTGGCATCTGGTCGGCAGAGTTCACGCAGGCCTATACACCGGGCATGACCGGAATGGATCGCTGGATCGACTGGGACAAGGACTTTGTTGGAAAGGCGGGCGCGCTTGCCGAACGTGACGGCAACGGCCCCGCGCAAATTCAGGCGACACTGGAAATTGATGCACTGGATGCAGATGCCAGCGGATACGAACCGGTCTGGGCCAATGGCGAGCGCGTTGGCTTCGTAACCTCGGGCGGCTACGGGCACTATACCGGCAAGTCTTTGGCGATGGCCCTGATCGATCGGGACAAGGCGGAACCGGGCACGGAACTGTCCGTCCATGTGGTGGGCGTTGAACGTCCGGCGCGCGTGATTGCGCCGTCGCCTTATGATCCTCAGGGCAAAGCGATGCGAGGCTGATCATGACTGCTGCGGAGCGCGGACGCCGACGGCGGGGGCGGGGGGCTGAAGCCGCCCCGCAGCCCGGTCGCGATGTGAACTATCGCCAGCTCAGGAATCCTTTTCCATTGATGGAAGTGTTCCCGGCCGACCAAATCGCGGACATGCATGACACCGCGTTGCGGACTCTGGAACAGTTGGGGGTAAAGACCCTGCTTCCCGAGGCGCGGAAACTGTTCAAACAAGGTGGCGCGCGGGTGGATGAAGACAGTGAGATGGTCTTTATCGGGCGCGAGATGGTTGAAGCCGCAGTCGCGTCAGCGCCCAAATCCATCGGCTGTCGCGCCGGTGCCCGGCGTCGCGATTTCACGCTGGAATTGGGTTCTTTGGTTTTCCAGCCCGGAGCCGGCGCCCCGAATGCCACCGATCTTGAACGCGGTCGGCGCCCGGCAACGGGTCAGGATTATCTGGAATTTCTGAAGCTCACGCATCATTTCGACGTGTTCCAGATGATCTCGCCACAGGTCGAGCCGCAGGATGTGCCGACCCATCTGCGTCATTACTTCACGACTCGGGCGCAGATGGAACTGACGGACAAGTTTCCGTTCTTCTTTTCGCGTGGAACCCCGCAGGTGATGGACTGCTTTGAGATGCTGACCACGGCCCGCGGTCTTTCGGATGATGCGTTCCGGGGCCATGCCCACTGCTACACCATCATCAACACCAACAGCCCGCGCACGTTGGATATCCCCATGGCGCAAGGTCTGATCGACTTTGCCCGCCACGGTCAGATGTCGATCATCACACCCTTTACCCTGATGGGCGCGATGGCACCGATCACCGTGGCCGGGGCGATCACCTTGTCTCATGCCGAGGCCCTTGCCGCGCTGACTTTGACCCAACTTGCCAATCCTGGTGCTCCGGTCTGCTATGGCACGTTCACCAGTAACGTGGACATGAAGTCCGGCGCGCCCGCCTTTGGGACGCCGTCGCACTTTCAGGCATCGCTGGCTGCCGGTCAACTGGCGCGGCATCTTGGTTTGCCCTGGCGTTCGGCTGCCGGATCGGCGTCAAACATCAACGACGTGCAGGCCGCGAACGAGAACCAGTTTGGCCTTTGGGGATGCCTGATGGCCGGGGCAACGGTGATCATCCACTCCGCAGGCTGGTTGGAAGGAGGGTTGACGGTTTCCTTCGAAAAGCTGGTCTGCGATGCGGAAGTGCTGAACATGGTCGCCGAACTGTGCGCAGGTGCGCAGGCGGGGCCGTCCGAGATTGGGTTTGAATCTGCATTGAGTGAGGTTGAACCCAGTGGCCATTTCTTTGCATCAAGCCAGACGATGGAGCGCTACAACACTGAATTCTATCAACCGCATGTCCATGACTACGCCAATTTCGGCACATGGGCCGAGCGCGGGTCGGTGGACGCAAACCATCGGGCAACGGACGTTTGGAAGGGCATTCTGAATGACTTTCAGGCGCCCGCTGTCGACAATGATCGGATAGGTGATTTACGTGACTTCATTGCCCGTCGTACCGCCGAGGGCGGGGCACCGCCGGAGAGTTGAATGAGCCCGAAACCGATCCTTCATCGCGATGACCCCGAGGCCGAACCCTTGATCGGCAACATCAAGGTCACGCGTGACGACTGGCTGAACGTGGCGATGGATGTGCTGATTTCGGACGGGGTGGATCAGATCAAGGTTCTGAACCTGGCCGAACGGATGGCAGTATCGCGGTCGTCGTTCTATTGGTACTTCAAATCCCGACAAGAGTTGCTGGATGCGCTGCTGGCCCGCTGGCAGGCCACCAACACAGCCGCTTTGATCGCGCAGGCCGAAGCTCCGGCCAAGACGATCACAGCGGCCGTCTGCAACGTTCATCGGTGCGTGGTGAACACCGATCTGTTCGATACTGCGCTGGATTTTGCCGTACGTGACTGGGCGCGAAAGTCAGGCAAGGTGCGGCGTATGCTGGACCAGTCGGACGCCCGCAGGCTGGAAGCCCTACACGCCATGTTCGCCCGCTACGGCTATTCCGAGATCGAAGCCGAAACCCGGGCACGCGTGCTGTATTACATGCAGATCGGTTATGATCTGGCGCAATTGAACGAACCTATCGAGATGCGGCTGTCGATGGTGCCGCATTACCTTTACGCCTTCACAGGTGTCGAGCCGAAGCCTGAAGAAGTTGAAGAATTCAGCGCGTATTCTCTGCGCTTTTGGAAAGGAAACCAGACATGAGCCAACCAGACGCAATCATCATCGGTACTGGCGTGATCGGCGCGGCCATTGCGTTCGAGATGTCCAAGGCAGGTTGGAAAACCCTGTCATTGGACCGGAATTCTCAGGTCGGGCACGGTTCTACCGCGGGGTCCTGCGCAATTATCCGGATGCATTATTCCACATTCGATGGAACCGCGTTTGCCTGGGAAGGCTACCACTACTGGCGCGACTGGGCCGAGTATCTTGGCTTGCCGCAAGACGCCAACCTTGCGCAGTTCCGCGAAACCGGCTGTCTGGTCATGAAGACCGAGGCGAACGGGATGCTGGAGAAGCACATGCGCAATTCGTCCGAGCTGGATTGCCCGTTCGAGGAATGGTCAGGTGAAAAAGTGCTGGACCGCTTGCCGGTCTATTCGCTGGACAGCTTTGCCCCGGCGCGGCGCATGGACGATCCGGAATTCGGCCAGCCCAACGGGCGCAAAATGACGGGCGGGGTGTACTGGCCTCAGGCGGGCTATGTCACCGACCCGGCCCTGTCGGCGCAGAACCTGATGGATGCTGCGAAGCTGCACGGGGCCGAGGTGCGTACCGGCGCTGAAGTCACGGAGATCCTGACCGAGGGCGGGCGCGTTTCCGGCGTCAAGCTGGCTTCGGGCGAGGAAATCCACGCCAAGGTCGTTGTCAATGTTGCGGGACCTGGTTCGTCGATCATCAACAAGATGGCCGGCGTTCTGGACGATATGACCATCAAAACCCGGCCCTTGCGGCAGGAGGTCGTGCATGTTCCCGCCCCCGAAGGGTTCGATTTTGAACACGACGGAACCATCGTTTCGGACAGTGACATCGCCTGCTATTGCCGCCCGGAACACGGCAATCACATCCTTGTCGGATCGGAAGACCCGGAATGTGATCCGCATCAGTGGTGCGAGGACGATGTGAACTACAATCGGGAATTCACCGACCAATGGACCACACAGGCCATGCGGTACGCGCAGCGTGTGCCCAGCCTTGGCATTCCTTCAAAAACGCGGGGCGTGGTTGACCTGTATGATGCGTCTACCGACTGGATTCCGATCTATGACAAATCCAGCCTGCCGGGGTTCTACATGGCCTGTGGTTCCAGCGGAAACCAGTACAAGAATGCGCCGATTGCGGGCAAGATGATGGCGGCACTGATCGATTACTGTGAAAACGGCGCCGATCACGACGCGAACCCGTTGCAGTTCGAATTGCCATACATCAAGCGGGCAATCGACGTGGGTTTCTACTCACGCAAACGCCCGATCAATGAGGAAAGCAGTTTCTCGGTTCTGGGCTAGCCGCGGTTCGCAATAGGTCTATGTCATGTGGGGCTGTCAACAAGCGTGGCCCCACTATGACCGACCCAAAGACCACCGTATTGATCCTTGGCAGCGCCCCATCGGCGCTGGCGGCGCGGGCATGGTCGCGCGCGCCTTTCACACATATCGTCGCCATCAACAACGCATGGCGCATCCGAGAAGACTGGGATTACCTGATCCATCCCGAAGACTTCCCGGCAGAGCGCCGCCCTGATAAAGTTCTTGGTACTCAACACATAGTCACTGCCGACGAATACGTCCCAAGACAAAATGACTATGGTGGGTTCGTCTATGCCGGCGGAACGATGGCTTTCACGGCAGGCTATTGGGCTTTGTCAGCCCTGAAGCCGGATGTTCTGGCTTTTTCCGGCTGCGACATGATGTATTCAGGATCGGGACGAACACATTTTTACGGAAATGGCACTGCGGACCCTTTGCGAGAGGACGTGACACTGCGTTCGCTTGAAGCGAAATCCGCCCGCCTGGGGCTCTACGCAGCCGCACAGGGGTGCAGAACCGTGCGGTTGTCCAGCGCGCCAAGCCGGCTTGTATTTCCGTCCGTCAACATATCTGACCTGACGACCGTACCGCTTCCCGATGTAACTGCCATGCACAATGTGCGGCAAATTGAAGATGAACTTGGATACTATGTTGCTTCGGGCCGGTATTGGGAAGTTGAACACCGGTTCGATCCTGATGAGATTGATGTATTGGATCGGATGTGGCTAAGGGCCTTCCAGCTAGCCGTATCGGAAAACGCGGCCTGGCAGGGTCAGGCGGCGGCGAAGGTAACCCAGGCCCAAACCATCGCCACATAAGTCAGGTTGTGCATCAACTGATCCAAACCGGCGGCGCGCCAAAACGCGGGTTGCGTTGGCTCAAGCCGCTTTTTGTCTGAATAGCTGGCCTTGACGAAATCGATATTGAAATGGATGAACCATTCCAGCGCCGCGACGATCAGAATAAAAAGCAGCGGCGCGCCGAACACCAAAAAAACGACGACAGAACCCACAACATGCACAGCGGCATGTTGCGCGCGTCCCAAATGAAAATACTCACCCCGGCCGGAAAGCATCTTCGGTGTCTGGAGGTAATAGTCAGCGAACATATGCTTGATCAGCAAAAGACAAAGCATAAGAAACACTGCGCCAATACTGGCAGTCAAAAGAACCCTCCCGATATCGTTCTCAAGCCAACATTAGGCAATAAAACGGGCGCGCGTAAATGAACTAGTTCACATACGGTCAAGAAATTTTCCAAAAGGGAAAAATTTGCTTATCCTGTCTGGATGGTATTTGATTCATGCTGTTGAAATTGCATGCATTACGTTCAATCCGCGTCGTCGGTCAGCAGCAGGGGCAGGTTCCATAGAACGCACGATTTTCCGCTTTATCTGGAAATACTCCAAACGCGAACAGCTGATCCTGCTGGCCGTGACGGCGACGTTGTTTCCTTTGCTGTACCTCACACTTGAGCTGCCAAAACGAATAATCAATGACGCGATCGGGTCGTCCACCACTGAGGTAACGGTCTGGGGCTATTCCATGTCGCAGACCAATTTTCTGATTGTTCTGTGCTTTGCCTTTCTGGCGGCTGTGCTGTGCCACGGCCTGATGAAAATGCGCATCAACACCATGAAAGGCGTGCTGAGCGAACGGATGCTGCGGCGCTTTCGGTATCAGTTGATCAGCCGGGCGCTGCGCTTTCCTCAACCCTATTTCGAGCGTGTCAGCCAGGGTGAAATGGTGTCAATGATCACCGCCGAAAGCGAGCCGATGGGCGGCCTGATGGGCGACGCGATCAGCCAGCCGGTTCTTCAGGCCGGCCAAATGATCACCATACTTTCCTTCCTGTTCCTGCAAAGCGTCTGGTTCGGGCTGGCCGCCGTGGCGCTGATACCCTTGCAGGCCTGGTTGATCCCCAAGCTGCAACGCCAGATCAACCTGCTGAACAAAAAACGCATTCAGGAGGTTCGCGTTCTGGCGGCGCAGATCGGCGAGAACGCGGTGGGCGCGTCCACCCTGCGGACCAATGGCGGCTGGCGTTATCGCCGGTCGATGGTCTCGGAGCAATTGGGCCGCCTGTTCGGCATCCGTTTCCAGATCTATCAAAAGAAGTTCTTCATGAAGTTCCTGAACAACTTCATCTCGCAACTTACACCGTTCATGTTCTATCTGGTTGGCGGTCTGTTGGTGCTTCAGGGTTCGGTTTCGCTGGGGGCGCTGGTTGCCGCATTGGCCGCGTACAAGGATCTCAGCTCACCATGGAAAGAGCTGCTGACCTATTACAACCAGACCCAGGACATGTCGCTGCGTTGGGATGTGGTCATTGACCGGTTTGCTCCGGCCGGAATGCTCGATGAA
Source organism: Ruegeria sp. YTSC002 (assembly GCF_059609845.1). Classification (NCBI taxonomy): domain Bacteria; kingdom Pseudomonadati; phylum Pseudomonadota; class Alphaproteobacteria; order Rhodobacterales; family Roseobacteraceae; genus Ruegeria; species Ruegeria sp. YTSC002. Next base: position 246,213 of record NZ_JBXWML010000003.1, on the reverse strand, counting down.
GCCTTGTTTGAAGGTGAACCTGCCGAGTGGCCGCACCTGAACGGCAACATCGTGCTGGACCACGTTTCGGTGCGTGACATGGATGGCAATCAGGTGCTCGATGATCTGGACCTCAGCTTTCCTGCTGGAAAGACAATCGGGATCGCCGCCCCCAGCGAGGAAGATCGACGCGCCATCGGCGAATTGCTGACACGGGAAATACGCCCCAGTGCTGGCCAGGTGCGGATCGGGGACCTGAAACTGGCCGAGCTGCATCAGGCGGTTGTCGCCGCGCGTATCGGGTATGTCACATCACGCCCTGTCATGTTTCAGGGTACGCTGGGCGACAACGTGATGATGCCGATGCGGTTCAAACCGCTGACTGACCCGCCGGACGATCCGGACTTTCTTGAAACCCTGAGGGCGGGAAACAGTGCCGATCCGTTCAGAGCGGAATGGCTGGACCCAACTTTGGCCGGTTTTCAGGACGCCGCGGAACTGCGTGCCTGGTGGTTGCAGCTGATTGACGGAATGGGTTTTGGCGCAGCGCTGTTCCAACGGGGCGCCGAACAGAGTTTCGATGCGGCCGAGCATTGTGAACTGGCAAAGAAACTGATCGAGCTGCGCCCGGTTGTTCAGCAGGCTGTTCGTGATGCCGGGCTGGAACAACAGGCGCTTGTCTTTGACCGGAACGCGTATAACGCGGCCCTGCCTGTGGCTGAAAACCTGCTTTTCGCAACGCCACGTGTTCCCGTGACACAAGCTTTGCTTGCGCAACAGAAGGTTTTTCTGGGACAGTTGCGCGAATTGGGGCTGGACGAGACACTGATCGCGTTGACTCGCGACGTGATCGAAATGCTGCGCCAGATCTTCGGGATCGATGGAACGGACCACCCGCTGTTTCAAAAACTTGGTCTTGATGCAAAAACCTATGAAATTGCCGTGGATCTGGTGGACCAGACTCGCAAAGATGGTTCGGACGGGCTGGATGACGAGCAGCTTGCAAACATGTTGGCGGTGCCATTTGTGATCTCTGCCGAACAGATCGGACCTGCGTTCACCGATGAACTCAAGGATCGCATCCTCGAACTGCGGCACAGCCATTCCGAGAAACTGATGGAGCGTTTGCAAGACGTCTTCGTTCCATTGGATCCAAATGTCTTTGCGCCCGGACTGACGGTCATGGAAAATGCGCTATTCGGAAAAGTCAGCCAGATTGGCGGTTCCCGTTCAGACGAAGCCCGCAAGCTGATTGTCGATGTGTTGGCTGAAAACGGCGCGCGCCCATTGGTCACAGAGTTGATATATGATGTCCAGGTTGCTTTGGGCGGTCAGAATCTTCCGGCGGTATTTGCCGAGCCCTTGGCCTTTACCCGTGCGACGATCAAGAAACCTGACATCCTGATTCTGGAAAATGCGCTGGCCAGCTACGACATGAAAACGCAGGTGGCGGTCTATAAACGGCTCCGTGAACTGCTGCCGGACACCACTGTTGTCTATCTGAATGATCAGTTCGAAAACCCCGGTGCATTCGACATGTATGTGGAAATCCGGCAAGGTCGTGTGGTCTCGGACGGAGGGCCTGTGGAGGTGGAGGAAGACAGTGCGGCATCGGCGGATTTGACGCGGAAACTACGCGCCTTGGAGCAAACCCCCTTGTTTTCGGGTCTGGATCGGCGTCAGCTGCGCCTGCTGGCCTTTGGCGCGCGCTGGTTTGATGCCGAGCCGGGGCAGGTGGTGTTCTTGAAAGATGACCAGCCCACCGACGGTGCCTATGTGGTGCTGGAGGGCGAAGCAGGTCTGTACCTGCCACAAGAACAGGGGCCTGACCAACTGATCACCAAAGTCGGGCCCGGCGCATTGGTCGGAGAGCTGGGCCTGATCAGAAAAGAACCACGTGCGCTGAGCATGGTGGCGGAAACCCAGCTTTCCTGCTTGCGGATCGGTGAAGAAGAATTCCTTGCCGTTGTGGAAAACGATGCAGCGACCGCATTCAAGCTGTTGCAGGTTATCGCCGGTTATGTGTCCAATTAGCGATCAGCAGTCCGTGCCGCAGAACAAATCGTAAAGCAGACGGATCACTTTTTCCGTGGCTCCGTCGCGCAATGAATAATAGATCGTTTTGCCTTCCCGACGCGTCGAGACCAACTCTTCCTCGCGCAGGCGCGCCAGCATCTGGCTGACTGCGGCCTGCCGCAACTGAAGCAGCTCCTCAAGCTGGCCGACGGATTTTTCACCACCGCCAAGATGGCACAAGATCATCAGGCGCCCCTCATGCGCCAGTGTTTTGAGAAATGCAGCCGCGCGTGCAGCATTGTCTTTCATGTCCGGCAGAGCGTCCGTTGGGCGTGCCTGAGCTTCGGTTTCGTTAAGTGCCACTTTCTGACCGTCATATCGCGATTTGTGATGGCAATATGCATCAAGGCGACTGGTATTGTCACCCCTCGGTTGCCGGCGCACCCCCCTGAAAAGCGTTGCCTTCAACGTAATTGCATGGGTCCTCCTGCATTTGCAGATGCAACCCGTCGCCGTCATATGGGTGCGCGCGGGCCAGGTCTTCGTCGACATCGATCCCAAGGCCCGGAGCATCCGGGGCGGCGACGAACCCATTCTCGACCCGGATCGAGCCCTTGATCAGTTGATCGTGGAACGGTGTTTCGATGGTTTCTAAAAGCAGCAGATTGGGAATGGAAGCTGCCAGATGGATGTTGGCGGCCCATTCGACCGGACCGGCATACAGATGCGGTGCCATCTGCGCGTTGAAGACCTCGGCCATAGCTGCGACTTTCTTCATCTCCCAGATTCCGCCTGCACGTCCCAGCGCCGGTTGCAGAATCTCGGCGGCTCCGGCGCGCAGGACGGCTCCGAATTCGGCCTTTGTGGTCATCCGTTCTCCGGTTGCAACCGGAATGCGTACGTTGCGGGCGACGCGGGCCATGTCTTCGATATTGTCAGGCGGTGTAGGTTCCTCGAACCAAAGGGGCTGATATGGTTCCAACGCCTGTCCCAGCCGAATTGCCCCGGCCGTGTTGAACTGGCCATGGGTGCCGAACAGCAGATCGGCCCTGTCGCCCACGGCCTCGCGGATCGCCTTGCAGAAGGCGACGGACATGGAAATGTCGCTCATCGCGGGCATGTGCCCGCCGCGGATCGTATAGGGGCCGGCCGGGTCGAATTTCACGGCGGTGTAGCCACGTTTTACCATTTCAGCCGCCGTTTCACCGGCCTGTTCGGCAGAGGTCCAGAAATCGTTCAGGTTGTGCCGGGGCAGGGGATACAGGTAAGTATAGGCCCGGATCCGGTCATTCACCCTGCCACCCAGCAGCGCATGAACCGGCCTGTCCCGATCTTTGCCCAGAATATCCCAGCAGGCGATCTCCAACCCCGAGAATGCGCCCATCACCGTCAGGTCCGGGCGCTGCGTAAAGCCGCTGGAATAGGCGCGACGGAACATGAGCTCGATGTTTTCGGGGTTCTCGCCCAGCATATGCCGGTCGAACACGTCCTGAATGACATGACGCATCGCCTCGGGCCCCACGGACGAGGCATAACACTCACCCCAGCCCGTGATGCCGGTATCAGTCGTCACTTTGACAAGTATCCAGTAGCGCCCGCCCCAGCCCGGAGCGGGCGGGGCGGTGACGATGATGTCGAGATCCTGCAGTTTCATCCCAAATCCTTTCGGCGGGTCAGGTCCTGTCGAACAGGATCACGTTTCGCTTGGCCGATCCGGTTTTGGTGTCGGCGATGGCCTCGTTGATCTGATCCAGTGACCAGCGGCCCGAGATCAGCTCATCCAGTTTCAGCCGCCCCTGCTCATACAGGTCCACCATCCAGGGTATGTCGCGCTGAATGACCACGTCGCCCATTTTCGACCCGACAACGCCCTGACCCAGGGCTGCCAATACAACGGGTTCATAGCTGGCCATGTCACCGGAATGTGGCATCCCGATCATGATCGCCTTGCCGCCGCGCCCAAGATAGCGCGGGGCCTGATCATAGGCGGGAATCGCGCCGACAGTGATCAGAACGGCATCGGCGCCGCGTCCCCCCAGCGCCCTGTATGCGGCTTTCCATGGTTGATCCAAGCTGGCGAGGACGCCGTGGGTTGCGCCGAACTCCTTGGCGATCTCAAGCTTTTCTTCAGTCATGTCCACGGCCACGATCCGCCGCGCGCCTGCAATCCGCGCGCCTTGAATTGCGTTCAGGCCGACACCACCCGCCCCAATGATCACCACGTCCTGACCGGGGCGCACGCCCGCCGCATTCACCGCAGCGCCGACCCCAGTAATTACACCGCAGGACAGCAGGCTGGCCAGTTCCTTGGGCAGGTCATCCGGGATTTTGACGATCTGGCGGTGGCTTACCACGACCTTTTCGGCAAAGGCCCCGCATGCCATCGCCTGTTCGAGCGGGCCGCCATCGCCTGTTTTCAACGGACCTTTGACAGTATCGTAGGGCGTTTCGCAAATAGTCGGTTGCCCGCCTGCGCAGGCAGGGCAAGACCCGCAGGCGCGGATCAGGGTCACCACCACTGGGTCGCCGACCTTGAAGTCCCCGGCCGCCTCTCCGACCGCGCTGATCACGCCTGCGGCTTCGTGCCCGTAAACGGCTGGCAGGAACCCTCCCCATGCGCCGTCGGCATAGGAAATGTCCGAATGGCAGATGGCCACGGCCTCCAGTGTCACCTCGACCTCGCCCGTGCCGGGGGGGGCCAGATGAACGTCTTCGATCACCAGTGGTTCGCCAAATGCCCGGCAGACTGCGGCTTTGATTTTTTGCATGTTTTCCCTCATTCCCGTTGGGTTCACGGTGGCGCGGGAAAAGGCGGCTCGCAAGGCAGAAACCGCCATTTGCATGTCGTTGTTACGCTACGACAGGCCGGGACCGTCTAAACAGAAGAAATCCTGCCAGCATCAACAAGAGTGCCAACAGAAAAGGGGCGCCGGGCAGGTAGAGCGGGGTGTCGGGTCGAATGAACTGCGCGAATACGCTGGTCATCACCAACGGTGAGATCACCATGGAAAGCGCATGCAACGCAGTCAGGACACCTTGCAATTCGCCTTGCTGCGAATCTGGTGTGGCCCTTGACATCATGGCCTGAAGGGCGGGCGTGATGACCGCCCCAATGGCGGTAATTGGGATGAGAAGCAGTGCGATCAGGCCGTTGGTCAGAAAGGCCAGAATGGCGAAGCTTATGATTTCGAAAACCATGCCATAGATGATTGTACCCCGCTCGCCCAAAAGCCGGATGGCCGGGCGGATCAGGCCGCCTTGCACGACGGCCATGCCGATACCATAGACACCAAGCGACAGGCCGATCATCTGCGCGGACCAACCGAAGCGCTCGGTCGTGAAGTAAGACCAGATGGCGGGATAGACGTAGATTGAAACCGAATACAGGAAATAGACCCACAGCATCGGCCGGATTCCCGGCAATGCTGCAATGGCGCGAAGCGAGTTCACCGGATTTCCACGCCGCAGGTTGAATTCACGCCGGTTCTCGGCGGTCACTGTTTCGGGCATCACGAAACAGCCGATGCAAAAGGTCAGCGCCGCCAACCCTGCCGCAGCCCAGAATGGCGCCCGGGTTCCAAATTCGCCAAGCAATCCGCCGATCACCGGACCCAGGACAAAACCTACGCCAAAAGCGGCACCCAGAAGGCCGAAATTTGCGGCCTTGTCTTTTGGGTCGGACACATCCGCCATGAAAGCCGCCGCTGTAGAATGGGTGGCCGCCGTGATGCCTCCAATGATGCGTCCGACCAGCAAAAGCCAGATGCTGCCCGCCACGGCCATGACCATGTAGTCCAGCGCCATGACGAACAGGGACACCAGCAATACCGTTCTGCGTCCGTAAGCATCGGACAGGTTTCCCAGAATGGGTCCGAAGATGAATTGCATTGCCGCAAACGCAGTACTCAGCACACCGCCCCAGATTGCGGCATTGGCCAGGGTGCCGCCCTGAACCTCGACAATCAGTTGCGGCATGATCGGCATCACAAGGCCAATGCCCATGGCATCGATCATGACGATGCTGAGGATGAAGAAAAACGGCAGACGCATAGGACCTGAACAAGTGAGTTGTGTGCGGCACCCTAGGCGCGCTCGACGAATGAGGGAAGAGAGAGTTCGCCCTCATGCCCCATGTCGTCGCGACAGGTTACTAAAGTTCGTTTGCCAGTTCGGTCAAAAGCTTGGCCAATTCCTGAGGATGTGAAAAAAAAGGTGAATGTGAGCTGTCGATTGCGCGCCGAAGATCTTCGGGAACGCAGGCACTCATGTCTGCCTGGTACTCGGTTGGAATCGTGCGGTCATCGGTTGTTCGGATATAGGCCTTGGGGACTTTGGCAAAGCGCGGACCAACCGGCAGCGGTGTTTCTTGTGGATGGATGGCTTGCGGACACAGGCGCGCGTATGCGTATGGCAGGATGTCGTCCGGGCAATCGTGATAAAACAGCTGTGGGATGGCATCGACGGATACGGTGTAGGAAAGCCCGTCCGCAGATTTTTCCACTGCGTGCGCAATGGTTTGCCGTGGCCCGCGCCTGCGCATTTCTGCCATCGAAAGACCATCCCGAGGGACATAGGCACACAGGTAAACCAAGGCGCGCATTGCATTTGGGCGCGCCTCGGCCGCGGCGCTGATCGGAAAGCCGGCCCACGAATGGCCCACGACAATCGTATCGGGTGTACAGGCGTTCAATATGGCATCGCGGCAACTGTCCAGCGTGACGTCGGCCACCGGTGTGGGATCTGCACCATGGCTGGGCATGTCGATGGCGCGGGCGGTATGGCCCAGGGCTTCCAAAGCGGGGATCAGGTCGCGCCAGCACCAGGCACCGTGACACGAGCCATGGACCAACAGGAAGGATGCCATTGTCATTCTCCTTCAGACATGTCCGATTTCGGTCAGAAATCCGGTCAGGATTTCTGCGTATTCCGCGGGTTTCTCAACACAAGGCAAATGCCCTGCGCGGCGCATCAGCTGGAACCGGGATCCGGGAACCAGATCAATCGTTTCCCGCACCAGATCGGGTGGGGTCGATCCGTCTTCGCTGCCCGCAATCCCAAGCGTGGGCAGGCGCAGGCCGCTTGTGGGCGTATAAAAATCGGTACCGGCAATGGCGGCACAGCAGCCCAGATACCCTTCGACTGGTTGGCTGACCATCATATCGCGCCAGGGCAGGTGGTTTTGCGCGCGGCGGAATTCGCGCGAGAACCAGCGCTCCATCGTGGCATCGGCCAGAGCCTCGATCCCGCCCTCTCGCACCGCCTGAATGCGCTCTTGCCAGATCGAAGGCGTGGCGATCTTGGCAGCGGTGTTCGACAGCACCAGCACACGTATCTGGTCCATGCGTTTGACTGCCAGCCCTTGTGCGATCATCCCGCCAATCGAGAGGCCGACAAAGACGCAATCGCGAACCTGAAGATGATCCAGCAGCGCCTCGGCATCCCGCACCAAAGCGCCCATCGCGTAGGGTGCATGGGGCACCGAGGATTGCCCGTGCCCGCGCTTGTCATATCGGATGATGCGCAGCCCGTCGGGCATGTATGGCAGCACCGCGTCCCAAAGATGCAGGTCGGTTCCCAGGGAATTGGCAAACACAATGGGTGCACCGTCCGGGGGGCCGTCGATGCGATAGTTCAGTTTCACGTCGCCCAGATCAGCGATCATCATGACAAAGGTCCTTGTCGTCACGGCGGTCCTGATGCAATTTGCACAGCTTTCGCACCCATGTCAGGTCAGGAATTCCAACGCCTTAGCAAATATTCCCGGATCGACATTCCCACCCGATGTGACGACGATCACGTCGTCGCCTTCGATCTCGTCACCCCGGAAAAGGGCCGCGGCCAGGGCTACGGCGCCGCCGGGTTCCAATACGATTTTGAGGCGCAGAAAGGCATGGGCCATGGCCTGCAACGCCTCGTCTTCGGTGACAGAGAGTCCGGGCCCACAAAGACGATGGAGGATCGGAAAGGTGATATCGCCAGGCTGCGGTGTCAGGATCGCATCGCATATGTTACCCGACGCCGCAGTGTTGTTTTGAATGCGACCTGACGCCAATGATCGTTTGACGTCGTCGAACCCTTCCGGCTCACAGGGGCACGCCCGCAAGTTCGGCGCGTGTTTCTCCAGCGCCAGCGCAATGCCCGAGGTCAAACCTCCGCCGCCGCAGCAGATCAGAACATCCGCCTGCGAAACCCCAAGTTCCGCTGCCTGCCTGGCGATTTCCAGCCCGGTCGTGCCTTGCCCCGCGATGACTTGCGGTTCGTCATAGGGGCGGATCAGGGTCAGACCACGTTCTGCCGCGATGGCTTCGCCAATCTCCTCCCGGCTTTCATTCGCGCGATCGTACAAAACGACTTCTCCGCCCAGCGCGCGGGTATTGTCGATCTTGAGTTGCGGCGCGTCCGACGGCATGACGATGACCGAGGCAATACCATGTTTCGAAGCGGCCATCGCAACGCCCTGCGCGTGGTTGCCCGATGAATATGCGATCACGCCGCGCTTGCGTATGCCCTCATCCAGCGCCGAAATGGCCGACCACGCGCCGCGAAACTTGAAACTGCCGGTATGTTGTAGACATTCCGGTTTGACCCAGATCCGGCGGCCCGCGAGGGTGTCGAGAAAGGGCGACGACAGGATCGGTGTTTCGCGGACGTGTCCTTTCAGCCGATCTGCGGCGGCTTCGATCATCTCAAGTGTGCTCATGCGGCGTTCTTCAATACCTTCTGTATCAGGTCCAGTGATTGGGGTTCGTTCAGGAACGGAACATGCCCGCGATCCGGTACCTCGACCGAGATCAGGCCAGGATGGCGACTGTGCATTTCGGCCAGAGTGGCCACGCCCAGAACATCGGAATTCGCGCCCCGGATCACACCGGTGGGAATGTCGCGCAAGGCTTCGAAGAACATCCATAGATCAGGGGCTGCCCCGCTTGCAGCTTGTTCAAGAAGCGCCTTGCGCAGGGCTGGATCGTATCGCAGCTTCAGCCCGTCTTTGCACATTTCATACTGAAATTCTGCCTGTTTGCGCCAGGTTTCCAGTGGAACACCGGGAAATTGCGGCTCCATTACGTGTTTCAATGCGGCGGCGGCTTCATCATAGGTTCTGGCCGTGGGTTGCGCCCCCACGTAGGCCATGATCTTGGCGATACCTGACGGCTCGATTACCGGCCCCACGTCATTCAGAATTACGGCGGCCAGACGTTCAGGATGGCTTGCGGCCAGCGCCATGGCGATCAGCCCGCCGCGCGATGTTCCCAGAATGACTGCTTTCGCGATCCCCAGATGATCGAGCAGTTCAATCGCGTCATGGGATTCGCGAAAGATATTGTAGTTCATGTATTCGGGGTCGTATTCCGAACGCCCGCGCCCCCTGTAATCCATGGCGATCATGCGCAGGCCCGAGGCATGTGGCGCAAAAAACGAAAAGTCGCGGCTGTTTCGGGTCAGACCAGCCAGACACAAAAGCGGCGTGCCGGTGCCGGTCTCTTCGAAATAGATGCGCCTGCCGTCCGTTGTCATGAACTCTGACATCAGAGACCGGCCAGCTTGGGAATCGAGGTCAGATCAGACAGCACATGCGCAGGTGTCCAGGGAAGGCGGTCCATGGGTTCACCAATCCGATTGACCCATGCGGTCACAAAACCGTACCCGCTGGCCCCGGCAGCATCCCAGCCATTCGAACTGACGAACAACACGTCACCGCGTGCGCAGCCAAACCTGTCTTGCACCAGATCATAGACGCGTGCATGGGGTTTGAAGACGCCGACGCTTTCGACCGACAGCACATCATCCAATACATCCCCGATTCCGGCGGATTTCACGGCTCCATCCAGCATGGGGGGTGACCCGTTGGACAGGATCGCCGTTTGCAGCCCGGCTTCCTTGAGGGCTTTCAACATGGCCGGAACTTCGGGATAGGCCTGCAATTCCCAATAGAGATCAAGCAGACGTTGGCGCAGGTCCGGGTCGCCTTGCAGGCCTGCGGCCTCCAGAGCCCAATCCAGCCCGTCCTGGGTGACGTCCCAGAAATCCGCATGTGCATCCGCCACGGCGCGCAGCCATGTGTATTGCAGCTGTTTCAGACGCCAATGCGCCGCAACTGTGGTCCACTTGTCTTTCAGGGCTTCGAAACCCGGCTCGTCTGCCGCCTGTCGGGCAGCGGCAGCAACGTCGAACAGTGTTCCGTAGGCGTCGAACACACAGGTCGTGATCGCCATATGATCCTCCTCTGATTGCGCGCAGGTTGGCACATCGGGGAATGGGGTGAAAGGGCCGAGGCTTTACAACATTGTGTCAACCTCTAGGGTTGGCTGCTTAACCCCTTAGAACGGCCGGAGGCCACGATGACTGAAATAAAACAGGGCGACACGGTTCGCATCCACTACACCGGGACGTTGCTGGACGGCAAAGTCTTTGACAGCTCGGACGGGCGTGATCCGCTGGAATTCGTGGTCGGGTCGGGCCAGATCATCCCAGGTTTGGACAGTGCCATGCCGGGTCTGTCCACCGGGGACAAGACGCGGGTCGAGATTGCCTGCACGGACGCCTACGGCCCGATCAACCCTGCGATGCGTCAGGAAATTCCCCGCGAAGGCATTCCAGACGACATTCCCCTGGATCCCGGGACACAATTGCAGATGCAAACGCCAGAAGGTCAGGCCGTGCCTGTAACGGTCGTGGATGCAAACGAAGCCACCGTTACCCTGGATGCAAATCACCCGCTGGCAGGGCAGGATCTGATTTTCGAGATCGAAGTCGTTTCAGTCAACTGAGACATGTTTCGGGCCGGACGTCCGGCCCGGATATCACCCTATCAGAGCGTGAATCGCGGCCCGCACCTGTGGCTGCGTAAAGAAGACAAACACCAGCAACAGTGAAGTCAACGTAAGCAATAGCACCCTGGCCCGTTGGCTGAGAAAGCCGGGCTTTCGCCGGCTTTGCGTCGCGCGTGCATTGTTTGCAATGATTTGGTCAAGTTTGCTCATATCGATTACCTGCCGCGCAATGATGGTAAAATCTGGGCAGCGGCAGGGAAAGATATGGTCACATGGCTTCGGGCTGTGGCATGCCCAGTACGTGGAAACCACCGTCAACGCGGATGATCTCACCCGACGTGCAGGCACCTGCATCTGACGTCAGGTACACAGCCGTACCGCCGACAGCTTCAAGTGTGGCGTTAGAGCGCATCGGTGCATTCTGATCGCAGAATTTGTAGGTCTTGCGGGCGCCGCCGATGGCTGCACCGGCGAGGGTTCTCATCGGCCCCGGGGAAATCGCGTTCACGCGGATGCCATCGGGGCCAAGATCGTTGGCCAGATAACGCGTTGCTGATTCCAGCGCAGCCTTTGCGACACCCATCACGTTGTAGTTGGGTACAACCCGGTTGGAGCCCTGATAAGTCAGGGTCAGCAGAGACCCGCCATTGTCTTTCATCAACGGATAGGCGCGGCGCGCGACCTCGATGAAGGAATAGGCCGAGACATCCATCGAATGCTTGAAATTTGCTCGTGTGGTATTCAGGAACCGACCTGTCAGCTCGGACTTGTCCGAATAGGCGATCGCATGGACCAGGAAGTCTATCGTTGGCCAGCGTTCGGCCAGCTCGCCAAAAGCGCGATCCAGCGACTCGTCGTCGGTGACATCCGCATCGACCATGAAATCGCTGCCCAGGCTCTGAGCCAGCGGCTCCAGCCGCTTTCCGAATGCCTCGCCCTGGTAGGTGAATGCCAGTTCGGCGCCAGCCTCGTGCATGGCCTTGGCAATGCCCCACGCAATCGAGCGGTCATTGGCCACGCCCATGATCAGGCCGCGTTTACCTTTGAGAAGATCCGACATTACTTTCACCCGTTATACCTTGACAGAACCATGGATCCGTTCGTGCCGCCAAAGCCGAAGCTGTTGGTCATGACACTGTCCAGTCCTGCATTTTCAACCACTTGAGTTGCAATTTCACCGGGCTGAATGCCTTCGGCAAGCGTTTCGACATTGATGGATGGCGCAATGAAATCATTGTCCAGCATCAGCAGGCAGAAAATCGTCTCGAGCGCGCCAGCTGCGCCCTGAGCGTGGCCTGTCATAGACTTGGTCGACGAGATGGGGGGCACATTGCCTTCGCCAAAGATGCGGCGCACGGCCTCGACCTCACCCACATCGCCGACGGGGGTCGAGGTGCCGTGGGCATTGATATAGCCAACCTTGCGCCCCTCGGGCACGGTATCCAGCGCAAGACGCATCGCGCGCTCGCCGCCCTCACCTGAAGGGGCAACCATGTCGTGGCCGTCTGAAGTTGCGGCATAACCCGTAACTTCAGCATAAATTTTGGCGCCGCGGGCCAGGGCGTGGTCCAGCTCTTCCAGAACAACGATTCCGCCGCCGCCCGAGATCACGAAACCGTCGCGGTTTTCGTCGAACGCGCGCGAGGCTTTGTCGGGTGTGTCATTGTATTTCGACGACATCGCGCCCATTGCGTCGAACAGGCAGGACAGGGTCCAGTCCAGTTCCTCGCCGCCACCGGCGAACATCACATCCTGCTTGCCCAGCATGATCTGTTCGGCCGCGTTGCCGATGCAATGCAGCGAAGTCGAGCAGGCGGACGTGATCGAATAGTTGATGCCCTTGATCTTGAATGCCGTCGCGAGATTTGCCGAAATCGTCGAGCACATGCATTTCGGCACGGCAAATGGCCCGATCCGTTTGGTCGCGCCCGTCTTCAGAACGGTCTGATGCGCCGTCAGCATGGCGCTGGTCGATGGTCCGCCAGAGCCCGCAACCAGTCCGGTGCGGGGATTGACGATCTGGTCTTCGGTCAGCCCGGAATCGGCAATCGCCTGGCTCATGGCGATATGTGCATAGGCGGCCCCGGGACCCATGAAGCGCAGTGTACGCTTGTCCACATGCTGGGCCACGTCGATCTTGAGCGTACCCGCGATCTGGCTGCGAAAACCATGTTCCGCCATCTGCTCGCTTGCCACGATCCCGGATTTACCTGCTTTGAGCGAGGTCAGAACTTCTTCGGCATTGTTCCCGATCGAGGATACAACCCCCAGACCGGTGACGACTACTCGACGCATGTGCGCACTCCTTGTTTCAGACCGTTCGGGCTCAGGCCTCGGAAAGAACGACCTTCATGTCCTTGACATCATAAATCATCTCGCCATCGGCTTCGACAATGCCATCTGCCACACCCATTGTCAGGCGACGCGTTTGAATCGCTTTTTTGAAATCGATTTTGTACGTCAGCATCTTGCGGTCCGGGCGCACCATGCCGGTCAGCTTTACTTCGCCGACGCCGACGGCCATGCCGCGCCCCTGCCATCCACGCCAGCCAAGGTTGAAACCGGTCAGCTGCCAAAGCCCGTCCAGCCCCAGACAGCCCGGCATGATCGGGTTGCCCGGGAAGTGGCATTCAAAGAACCAAAGGTCGGGTGTGATGTCGAATTCGGCCAGCACATGGCCTTTGCCGTGCAGGCCGCCATCGGCAGAGATGTCGGTGATCCGGTCCATCATCAGCATCGGTGGGGCGGGCAATTGTGCGTTGCCGGGGCCAAATAACTCGCCGCGAGCGCATTTCAGCAGATCATCTTTGTCAAAACTGCTTGGGAACTGGGCCATTCTGCCGCCTTTCCTGCCGGGGGTCTGTCTTTATATCTGGCCTCGTCTAGCACCCGTTTGCAAGGTCCTGCAAGAGCGGTGCGCCACATCATGTTGTGTTGGTTCTTATCCTGCGAATGAATTTCATTTGTAATTGCCGGTGATGCGCCCCTATATATAAAGGCAGCAATAATGGGTATCGGATCGATGACACCTCAGAGCCGCGAAATCGCAACGGGTTGGCTGGTGAATGCCGGCTTGCGACCGACGCGTCAGCGCGTGGCGCTGGCCGAGCTTCTGGTGGGCGACGGCCGCCATCGCCATGTCACCGCAGAAAGCCTTTTTGAATCGGCAAAGGCGAATGGTGATGCCGTGTCTCTGGCAACGGTCTACAACACTCTGCGTGCTTTTTGCGATGCAGGTGTGCTGCAAGAAATCACAGTGGACGGATCCAAAAGCTATTTCGACACGAACACGCATGATCATCCCCATTTTTATTGGGAAGACGACGCAAGGCTAAGTGATGCGCCATCGGATCAGCTGGTCATTCAGCGTCTTCCCGAGGCGCCGGAAGGTGTCGAAATCGCGTCTGTCGATGTCGTCATTCGCTTGCGCAAGAAGTAAAAGACCTTAAACGCCTGTCAGCCCGGCCACCAAAACACGTTCTGTCTTTTCTATGACCGTGTCAGAGGGTCCCGTTCCGTGCCGTGCCAGAACGACGGATTCTGCTGTGTCCGGATTGGCAATCGGCACGCTGACCAGATGCTTGTTGTCATAACTGAAGCTGCTGGGTGGGCTGGCATAGCTGATCCCGATTCCCTCACCATGAGCCGCAAGGCTGCGTTGAATCTCAAGGGATGCGGCCCGGTGCGCGACGGTAGGGCGCAGCCCGTGTTGGCGGAACAGGCCGAGAATGTGTTGAGCGGACAATCCTTCCGAAGACAGAATCAGCGGATAACCTTCCAGCGCTGCAAGGGTGACTTCTGTGGTTGCCGCCAACGGATGATCCGGGGACATCAAGGCCTTTGGTCTGCTGTCGAACAGCTTTGTACGGGCGAACCCCGCATCCATGGTCAGGTCGTATGTGATTGCGATGTCAATCTGGCCATCCATCAATCCATTCAGCAGCCCTTCGAAGGACCCGGCCACATACGTAAGGTTGATATCGGCGAATGTGTCGCGAAGAAGTTGCAGGGCCGGAGCCAACAGGAAGGGGGCCAGGTCCGTAAAGCAGCCCAATCTCAGTTTGGTTGTTTCCGGTACGGAGGTATCGGACGCCTCGATTCGGGCGGCATTTTTCAGCAGGACCTCGGCATGATCTATGAACGTACGCCCCTGAGGTGTCAGTGCCATGGCCGCCCCACGCCGGCGGACGAACAGCGGATACCCCAAATGGGCTTCAACGCGCGTCAGCGCAGTAGACAAGGCCGGTTGTGAAACGTTGAGATGTTGGGCCGCCGCCGACAAACTGCCGTGACGCCCGACTGCACAGACATATTCATATTGGCGCAGCGAAATATATAACATGAGATTAATAATAACTTCGAAAGATATGATTTGAACAGAATACACTGTTGCGGGCAAAAACAAAAAAAACTTCAGGAGCTTCCGATGCCACACCCTCTTGTTTCTCAGCAGATGATCGACACTTATCAGGCGGATGGCGTCGTACTGGTCAAAGGGCTGTTTGCCGATCACGTGGATCAGTTGCAGGACGGGGTGGCTGCGAATATGGCCGATCCCGGTCCGTATGCGTCCGAAAACAAGAAGGCCGGTGAAACAGGTCGTTTCTTTGATGATTATTGCAACTGGACCCGGATTCCACAGTTCCGCGAAGTGATTGAGACATCTCCCGCAGCCGAGGTCGCCGCGGATCTGATGCAATCGAAACGCGTTCAGATGTTTCACGATCACGTGCTGGTCAAGGAACCCGGTACGTCGATGGCGACACCATGGCATCAGGACGGTCCCTATTATTTCGTCGAGGGTCAGCAGACGATCAGCTTCTGGTCTCCGCTTGATCCGGTCAGGCAGGCCACGCTGCGTTGTGTTGCCGGGTCACACCGTTGGAAGAAAGAGGTTCTGCCGACCCGCTGGGTTTCCGAGGACGGCTTTTTCCCGGATGAAGGTCAGTACATCCCCGTGCCGGATCCGGATGCCGAAGGTATGAAGGTCATCGAATTCGAGATGGAGCCCGGCGATGCCGTTGCATTCAACTATCGCACGCTGCACGGCGCGCGCGGAAACCAGTCAGACAGCCGTCGCCGCGCCTTTTCCTTGCGGCTGGTTGGCGACGATGCCCGGTATGTAGAGCGCCCCGGCCGAACCTCGCCCCCGTTTCCCGGTCATGACATGACGCCGGGGCAGCGCCTGCGCGAGGATTGGTTTCCGATTTTGTTGCAGCGCCAGGCCGGCTCAGAACCACTGTCCTGATTCGATCAGTCCGAGATCCAGCAACTGGCGGGACTGCCATTCAAACGGTACCGAGTTGCGCCAGCGAAAGCTTCGGATGTCAAATGTTGACCCTGCATTGGATTTCAGCGCTTTCGCGGCCCGGAAGGAACAAATGGCGGCCGTCAGGTTGTGATGCCAGGGACAGGAATAGGTATTGTACTCCGGTTCGTTGAAGGTGTGGTCGGACCTCAGCACCAGGTGCTTTTGCGCCTTGAACACTGCGATACGGTCAATCCTGCGACGTTCGTAGGGAATGTGGTCCTCGAACCGCCACCGCAACCCGCCTGAAAGATCCACCTGACGGTCCAGCGGTTGGCCGCTTGGGTCGTGGCGGGTATGGGCATAATACCCAGCGCTGTCGAACATGGCCTGATCGGGGGCCACGCCGTTGGGATGTGCGATCAGATCCTCTGCGTACAGGTCGATGACATAGCTGAGCATCGCATTGCGACGCTCTTCACCGTGAAAGACAAGCATCTCGCCCACGCTGCGCGTTTCGCAGTAGGGAAAAAACAGGTATTCGGCGTTGTAACAATAATACATCCAGATACCGGGTGCGGCCTGAATGATCCTGTTTATGGTTTCGAAGACGACCAGCCGGGGAAAACACTTCAAACGGACCCGATGCACCTTGGCGGACAGGTCTTCTGTCAGGTGAAACTCGTCCGGTGCAAAGACGATGACGGATTTGAAGCCCAGCCTCAGATGATGGTGCAGCGTGCTGGCCAGCTCCACTTCGTCCTCGGCAAAAATCAATGCTACGGGGCCTTTGGCCAGTGCGGCCTGTCCCGATTTCAGGAAATGGTCGAGGGAATCGTACGTCATCGGGTGCTTTTTGGTCCGGCCTTTCTGGAAAGTCCTGCCAAATTCGGGTAATTGCGCCCGCATTGCAAGCGGCGTTCGAAGCGTATAGATGACGCCGATCCAGCGAATGCAAAGGCCCGTCCCATGTCCGAACCGAAAAAGCTGTTTATCAAGACTTATGGCTGTCAGATGAATGTCTATGACAGCGAACGCATGTCCGAGGCGCTGGGCGGGCAGGGCTATGTCGAAACCAAAACGCCTGACGATGCCGACATGATTCTGCTGAACACCTGTCACATCCGCGAAAAAGCGGCTGAGAAAGTGTATTCGGAACTCGGTCGCTTCAAGGGGCTGAAGGCCGAAAAGCCTGACCTGAAAATCGGTGTGGCGGGATGTGTTGCACAGGCCGAAGGTGAAGAAATCATGCGCCGCCAACCGCTGGTTGATCTGGTCGTTGGCCCGCAAAGCTATCACCGTCTGCCCGAGATGGAGGCCAAGACCCGAGCGGGCGAAAAGGCGCTGGACACTGATTTCCCGGAAGAAGACAAGTTCGAAAAGCTGAAGAACCGTCCCAAGGCCAAACGCGGCCCGACGGCGTTTCTGACGGTTCAGGAAGGCTGCGACAAGTTCTGCGCCTTCTGTGTCGTGCCTTATACACGTGGGGCCGAAGTCAGCCGCCCCGCGGATCGCATCATCCGCGAAGCCCATGATCTGGTTGAACGCGGCGTGCGCGAGATCACGCTGTTGGGTCAGAACGTCAACGCCTATCACGGGGCCGGACCCGACGGAGATATGACCCTGGCCGGGTTGATCTGGGAACTGAACAGGGTTGACGGGCTGGAACGTATCCGTTTCACCACGTCCCACCCCAATGACATGGCCGATGACCTGATCGAGGCGCATGGCACCTGTGACAAGCTGATGCCGTATCTGCACCTGCCGGTTCAGTCGGGCTCGGACCGTATCCTCAAGCGAATGAATCGCAGCCACACGGCAGAAAGTTATCTGCGCCTGATCGAGCGCATTCGTGCGGCACGCCCGGATATCGTGATGTCGGGGGATTTCATCGTCGGCTTCCCCGAAGAAACCGAAGAGGATTTTCAGGCAACGATGGATTTGGTTGAAGAGGTCAAATACGGCTACGCCTATTCCTTCAAATACTCCACACGCCCGGGAACACCTGCGGCCGAGCGGGCTCAGGTTGATCCGGCTGCGGCGGATGATCGGTTGCAGCGTCTTCAGGCCCTTATCACCCGTCATCAAAGGGAAATTCAGGACGGTATGGTTGGCCGTACAGTCCGCGTCTTGTTCGAAAAACCGGGCCGTCTGCCTGGTCAAATGGTCGGAAAATCCGAGTATCTTCACTCGGTTCACGTAAAAGGCCCCGAGATTGCCGTTGGTGATCTGAAAGAGGTCCGGATCACCGAGTCAGGCGCCAACTCTTTGGCGGGTGAACTGCTCTGAGTCGGTGAGATTCCGCCGTTCAGGCACCATAGTTGGTGTTTGTTTCCAAAATTTACCCTTGATTTATTGCTTGGAACTATGCTCCGAGAGGAGCCATGTTTTTTCGGGCGCCAGTTTTTGCGTCTAAAAAACGATTATACGCCGATCCGAAGGTCGGAGTGATGGAGGTATGAGTGTCAATCTTGAAGAGCTTCAGGGCCTTGAGCCTGGTGAAAACCTTGCCCGTGGCTTCCGCGGTCACTCTACTTGCCAGCGCGACGATTGCCGGGGATTTGAAAGGCAAAACAACCGATCCAGTTGTAATTAGCCCCAAGAAATTCAGCAGTGACGTCAGTGCATTTTACCTGGGGATTTCTGGTGGCTACGGTTCGGGCAGGGACGATCGATTTGGTCTGAGAACGCCCGCCGGGTTGTTTGATGTCGGCGACCTCAAAGTGTCCGGAACTTATGGTGGCTTTCGCGGTGGTTGGCGCGGTGTTCTGCCTTCCAGGTGGGGGCGTGATTTCGTCTATGGTTTTGAAGTCAGTTATGATTTCGGATCCTTGGATGACAGTGTACGGGCCCAGATCGGCGGGTCTAACGTCGAGGGTGGGGCCGAGATATCTGACGTTTTGTCCCTCAAATATCGAAGCGGCCTGACAAGCCGAAACGGTCGGGTTCTTTACTTTTTCAGCGTCGGGTACCTGTGGGGCGATGTTGAAACGACCAACAGCATCACATCGGGAACTTCGGTACAGAGCTTTTCGGCGTCGGACAGGCGGGGCGGATACACCGCAAGCATCGGTGCCGAACACAAGCTGACCGACAATTGGTCAGTCACCGGCGAATACGAATACGTCCAGTTCAAATCCGAGGACGTTCAATTCGGTTCGGGCTTTTCCACGAAGTCGACACCGAAATACGGCGGTTTGAGATTCGGGCTGAACTATACTTTCTGATGTCCGTCTGACATGCATTTTTCTTTACTGTGATCTGCGCTTTTGTCATCCGTGGGCTTATTTTTGAAACTGTGGCTTGCGCCCACCGAGATTTGTTGGCTACGCTCGGGGTGAACCGCCAAGACAGGAGAACGGATTGGCCATCGGTGCCCTGACCCCACCGCAAGATGAAATGCCCCAACGCGAGGCGTTTGTAGAGTTTCCCGACAACCGATTGTTGATTGACCTGTGTGGCGAATACGACCGCAATCTGACCGACATCGAAAGCAAGCTTTCCGTCCAGATCGTACGCCGCGGCAATCAGCTTGTCGTGATGGGCGATGAGGACGCTCAGAAGCAGGCTATCGAGGTGCTGCAATCGCTTTACACGCGGCTGGAAGGCGGGCGTGAGGTCGAGGCCGCGGACGTGGACCGGGAACTGCGGATGGGTGGTTCGGAACAGGGGACCGGCAGCCGAGACGGCGATCAGCTGGAAATGTTCAAGGGCGGTTCAGTCGAGATCAAAACCCGCAAGAAACTGGTGGAACCGCGCACGGACGCCCAGAAGGCTTATGTGCAGTCACTGTTTCAAAACGAGCTTGCATTTGGCATCGGACCTGCCGGCACGGGGAAAACCTATCTGGCTGTCGCCGTGGGCGTGTCGATGTTCATTGGCGGACATGTGGATCGAATCATCCTCAGCCGCCCGGCGGTCGAGGCGGGTGAAAAACTGGGCTATCTGCCCGGTGACATGAAAGACAAGGTCGATCCCTACATGCAGCCGCTGTACGACGCGCTGAATGATTTTCTGCCCGGCAAGCAACTGGCCAAGCTGATCGAGGAAAAGCGAATCGAAATAGCGCCGCTGGCGTTCATGCGTGGACGCACATTGGCCAATGCGTTCGTGGTGCTGGACGAAGCACAGAACGCCACGACCATGCAGATGAAGATGTTCCTGACACGTCTGGGCGAGGGCAGCCGCATGGTAATCACCGGCGACAGGTCTCAGGTGGATTTGCCACGCGGCGTCCAGTCCGGGCTTCAGGATGCGGAAAGACTGTTGAAAACGATTCCCAATATCAGCTTCAACTATTTCACGTCCAAAGACGTGGTTCGCCACCCGCTTGTGGCCGCGATCATCGAGGCGTATGAGGCGGATGCGGGCCGCGAAACCAGTTGATTGCAAGGCTCATTCACAGGGCTGTTGTGCGATAAGATGAATCTGGAACTCACTGTCGAAGACGACCGGTGGCAAGGGCTTGAAGCTTTGTCGCGGCAGGTGATATCCGCCGTCCTGTCCCATGCGGAACTGGACCCGGAGTGTTGCGAGGTCAGCGTTCTGGGATGTGATGACGCGCGCATTTCGGAACTGAACGCCGAGTTTCGCGGCAAACCTACCGCCACCAATGTTCTGAGCTGGCCGGCAGAAGATTTGGCCCCGGACGAAGCCGGGCAAGCGCCGCATCCGCCAAAGCCGGATTTCACCGGTGAAATTCCTTTGGGCGATATTGCGATTTCCTTCGACACATGTGCGCGAGAGGCCGATGAGGCAGGCAAGGACATTGACGATCACGTCATTCATTTGCTTGTTCACGGAACGTTGCATTTGCTGGGATATGATCACATTCGTGACCCCGATGCCGCTTTGATGGAAGGGATTGAGGTCGAGATACTTGGCAAGTTGGGTATAGATGACCCATATAAGGTATAAAGTGGGTCATGTGACCCGATCAGTTGGAACAAGGTAATGGGCGAAACAGACGGCAGTTCTGGGGCAGCGCAAAGCGCGCAACCTCAGGACAGCGGCAATGATACAGAAGAGAAAAGCGGGTTTATTTCCCGAATTTTCGATGCGTTTTCGGGTCATGAGACTCAGCAAAACCCGGTGATGAATGGGCAGAGCGCAGCGGCAGCTCCGCCTCATGGGATGATGAACTTGCGCCGGATGCGCGTCGAAGACGTGGCCATTCCCACGGCCGAGATCATCGCGGTTCCTTCTACCATCACCAAGGATGAACTGGCCGACGTGTTCCGGGACAGTGGGTTGTCCAGAATCCCGGTCTATGAAGGAACGCTGGATACGCCGTTGGGCTTCGTTCACCTCAAGGATTTCGCACTGACCCATGGTTTCAATGGCGGTGCGGACAAATTTGACCTGAAATCCATGTTGCGCACGCTTTTGTTCGTGCCGCCTTCAATGCCGATCGGGGTCCTGCTGACCAAGATGCAGACCGAACGTCGCCATATGGCGTTGGTGATTGATGAGTATGGCGGAGTCGACGGGCTGCTGACGATCGAAGACCTGATAGAACAGGTCGTGGGTGAAATCGCGGACGAACACGATGCAGACGAAGATCAGCTCTGGGTGCAGGAAAAGCCGGGCTGTTACGTTGTGCAGGCACGTGTGCCGCTTGAGGACTTCGAGGCCGAGATCGGCAGATCCCTGACCAGCCACGAGGATGTGGATGAAGAAGACATCGACACGCTTGGCGGGCTTGTGTTCATGCTGTCCGGGCGTGTTCCGGCGCGGGGTGAGGTCGTGATCCATCCGGAAGGACCGGAATTCGAAGTGATCGAAGCCGACCCGCGGCGCATCAAACGGTTGCGCGTCATGCTGCCGGACGTGGCTGCATGACGCCTGTCCGGGGCTGGCCGTCATCGTTGAGATTTTTTGCCGCCGCCGCACTGGGCGCCGTCGGCGCTTTTGGCCAGGCGCCGCATGGGTATTGGGGCGCTACGGTTCTTGCGCTGATTTTGATCGTTCCGGTTTTCCTTGCCAGTGAAACCCGCGCTCGCGCGGGGTTGATCGGCTGGTTCTTCGCCACCGGCTATTTTGCACATGCACTCAGCTGGATCATCGAGCCCTTTCAGGTGGACGCAGAGCGCCACGCCTGGATGGCACCGTTCGCGCTGGTGTTCATGGCCGGCGGGCTCGCCCTGTTCTGGGCGGTTGCGTTTCGACTGGCGCGGCATGTTGGCGCGACCGCCATGCAGCAAGGCGTTTTGCTGATCGCAACGCTGTCGCTGGCCGAACTGGCACGGGGATATGTGCTGACCGGATTCCCCTGGGGCGGAGTGGCGCAAATCTGGGTGAATACGCCCGTGGCGCAAGTGCTGTCTCTGGTGGGGCCATATGGCTTGAATGCGCTGACATTTGCCGTGGCGTTTCCGATAGGGGCGGCACTGGTTCAGGAAAGACGCGTGCGTGCACTGGTCCGGCCGCTGGGATTTGCGGTTGCGGCGGCGGTGCTGGCGATTGGCTATGGGTCGATGCGGCCAACGGTTCAGGACAGCCCGCACACAGTTCGTGTTGTTCAGCCCAACGCGCCGCAGCATCAAAAGTGGGACCCGGCTTTTGCGCCCTTGTTTTTCGCCCGCCAGATTGAGTATTCAGCCGCTTTGCCCGGACCGGACCTGATCGTCTGGCCCGAGACCTCAGTTCCAGCCTGGCTGGGCAGCGCACAACCGTATTTGACGGCCATCGCGGATGCCGCTCAGGGGACGCCCGTGGTTTTGGGGATCCAGCGCGGAGACGGCCCGAGGATCTTCAACTCGATGGTCTATCTGGATGAAGCCGGGCAGCAGGGCGGTCTGTATGACAAACACCATCTGGCCCCTTTTGGGGAATATGTGCCTTTTGGCGAGTTGATGGGCCGTTTTGGGATTTATGGGATGGCGGCCACGACGGGGCATGGATTCAGCGCGGGGCCGGGGCCTGATCTTTTGGACCTTGGCGAATTGGGAAAGGCGTTGCCTCTGATCTGTTACGAAGCCGTGTTCCCGCAGGATGTGAACGGTGCGCCGGGCCGGGCAGACTTTCTGTTGCAGATCACCAATGACGCATGGTTCGGAACGCGTTCCGGACCGTTTCAGCATCTGGCGCAGGCCCGGATGAGGGCGATTGAGCAGGGTCTGCCGATGATCCGTTCGGCCAATACCGGCATATCGGCCATGATTGACCCGCTGGGTCAGATCACGGCCTCATTGGCTTTGGGCAAGGCGGGATACGTGGATGCGATCCTGCCGCAGCCACAACGGCCAACAGTTTATTCCCGCATCGGGGACAGCCCCGTTCTTGCCGCGCTATTGTTTCTTGCTGCATTGGCGTGGTTCAACATCAGCCGCCTGACCAAATAATTAGAGATTGACCCCATCTTGAAGCGCGCGTATGCGTCTGTGACCTGTCACAACGGCTTCCTGGCGTGGCGGAGAAACCCCTAATGGAGCGCATTTATGTCCCGACAGAACTATACATTTACTTCGGAATCCGTTTCCGAAGGGCATCCTGACAAGGTCTGCGACCGTATCTCGGATGCTGTCCTTGATGCATTTCTCAACGAAGAACCAGAAGCCCGTGTGGCCTGCGAAACCTTTGCAACAACCAACCGGGTTGTGATCGGTGGCGAAGTAGGCCTGTCTGATCAAGACAAGCTGCACGACTACATGGGGCGCATCGAACAGATCGCTCGTGATTGTGTGAAAGACATCGGTTACGAGCAGGACAAGTTTCACCACGAAACCGTCGAAGTAACCAACCTGCTGCACGAACAATCCGCCCATATCGCTCAGGGCGTTGATGCGGCGGATGACAAGGACGAAGGCGCCGGCGACCAGGGCATCATGTTTGGTTATGCCACGACTGAAACTCCGGCGCTGATGCCTGCACCGATCCAGTACTCGCACGCTATCCTGCGGCGTCTGGCGGAAGTACGCAAGAACGGCACCGAACCTGCTTTGGGCCCCGATGCAAAGTCGCAGTTGTCGGTCGTTTATCAGGATGGCAAACCGGTTGGTGTCAGCTCGATCGTTCTTTCTACGCAGCATCTGGATGAAGCGCTGTCTTCTGATGATATCCGCGCCATCGTAGAACCTTACATCCGTGAAACCCTGCCCGACGGCTGGCTGTCGGCAGAAACCGAATGGCACGTCAACCCGACCGGCAAGTTCGTTATTGGCGGACCGGATGGTGACGCGGGCCTGACCGGGCGCAAGATCATCGTGGATACCTATGGCGGCGCGGCCCCGCATGGCGGCGGCGCGTTCTCGGGCAAAGACCCGACCAAGGTTGACCGCTCGGCAGCATACGCAGCACGCTATCTGGCCAAAAACGTCGTGGCGGCGGGCATGGCCGAACGCTGCACGATTCAGCTGAGCTATGCGATTGGCGTGTCCAAGCCGCTGTCGATCTACGCCGACACCCATGGAACCGGCCAATTGGCGGATGCGGTTATCGAAAAAGCTGTGGGTGAGGTCATGGATCTGACACCGCGCGGCATTCGCCAGCATCTGCAACTGAACAAACCGATCTATCAGCGCACAGCTGCTTACGGCCACTTTGGTCGCCAGCCGAGCGATGATGGTGGTTTCAGCTGGGAGCGCACCGATCTGGTCGATGCGTTGAAAGCCGCAGTCTGATCTGAACAACACAAAGCGCGCCTTTCAGGGCGCGCTTTTTCCTTGTGCGTACCGCGCGCCCTTGCAACGTTCTCTGGCGCGCAGTATGGCGACCGCCATGAGCACCGAGACCCCACAACGCCCGCGCAGAAACTTCTATGGCCGCTTCAAGGGCAAGACCCTGAAGCCCAGCCAAAAGACCTATCTGAACGAAGATCTGGCGGCTTTGTCGCCCGGTGCGGTGGATTGGGACACAAACCCCGACCGCAGGCCGTTGGACCTGAACACGTTGTTCGGCGGCAAGCCGGTCTGGCTGGAAGTCGGCTTTGGCGGCGGCGAACACCTGGTTCATCAGGCGCAAAGCAACCCCGACATCGGCATCATCGGGGCCGAGCCCTATATCAACGGCGTTGCCATGCTGTTGGGCAAAATTCGGCAGGCGGGGGTTGATAACCTTGCTGTGCATCCCGGCGATGCCCGAGACCTGTTCGACGTGCTGCCAGAGGCCAGTATATCGCGCGCCTTCCTTCTGTATCCTGACCCGTGGCCCAAAACCCGGCATCACCGTCGCCGTTTCGTGACACCGGAACATCTTGAACCGTTGGCGAAGGTCCTGAAGCCCGGATCGATCTTCCGGGTCGCCACGGACATCCCCGACTATGTGCGGCAGACGCTGGAGGAAGTCCCCCGCGCCGGGTTCGAGTGGCTGGCCGAACGCCCCGCAGATTGGCGCGAGCCGTGGGAAGACTGGATTTCCACACGCTACGAGCAGAAGGCCTTGCGTGAAGGTCGCACGCCCCATTACCTGACCTTCCGCCGCAAAGACTGATTGCCGCTGGACCAACCGGTGCCAATTCGCTAATCGGCTTGAGCACTGATAGCGCAAAAGGAGCCCCCATGTCCGGACACGGAACGCCCATCCCGATGACCTCGCATCCCTGCGGCCCGCTGACCGGCACGGCAGAGGTGCCGGGCGACAAGTCGATTTCGCACCGGTCGTTGATCCTTGGTGCGATGGCCGTGGGCGAGACCAGGATCTCGGGATTGCTCGAAGGTGAGGACGTCTTGGACACCGCAAAGGCAATGCGGGCATTCGGGGCAGAAGTCACAGATCATGGCGGCGGCGAATGGACCGTGCATGGCGTGGGTGTCGGCGGGTTTGCCGAACCGGATCAGGTGATTGACTGCGGCAATTCCGGCACCGGGGTGCGACTGATCATGGGTGCCATGGCGACCTCGCCGATTGTGGCAACGTTTACCGGGGATGCCAGCCTGAACAAGCGTCCCATGGCGCGGGTAACGGATCCGCTTGCGTTGTTTGGTGCGCAGGCCGTGGGCCGCTCGGGGGGGCGTTTGCCAATGACGATCGTCGGTGCGGCGGACCCGACTCCGGTCCGGTACGAAGTTCCGGTGCCCTCGGCCCAGGTGAAATCCGCCGTCCTGCTGGCGGGGCTGAATGCCCCCGGCAAAACCGTGGTTATCGAGAAAGAGGCAACCCGCGATCATTCCGAGCGGATGTTGTCCGGGTTCGGTGCCGAAATCACGGTGGAAGACACCGATGAAGGCCGGGTCATCACTTTGACGGGGCGCCCCGAATTGAAGCCGCAGGTCATCGCCGTACCGCGCGACCCGTCCAGCGCGGCCTTCCCGGTTTGCGCGGCGCTGATCACGCCCGGTTCGGACGTTCTGGTGCCGGGTATCGGCCTGAACCCCACGCGCGCGGGCCTGTTCACGACGCTGCGCGAGATGGGTGCCGACCTGACCTATGAAAACGAACGCGAAGAGGGCGGCGAGCCAGTTGCCGATCTGCGCGCGAAATACTCGCCAAACATGAAGGGCATTGACGTGCCGCCTGAACGCGCGGCCTCGATGATCGACGAATACCCCGTTTTGTCCGTGGTTGCCGCAAACGCCATGGGCACCACGATGATGGGCGGAGTGAAGGAACTCCGGGTGAAGGAAAGCGACCGCATCGATGCCATGGCGCGCGGTCTGCGCGCCAACGGCGTCACGGTCAACGAGGGTGACGACTGGTGGTCGGTCGAAGGGTTGGGCATCGGCAAGGTTCCGGGTGGCGGAACGTGCGAAAGCTTCCTGGATCACCGTATTGCCATGTCCTTCATGGTGATGGGCATGGGCGCGATGAACCCGGTAAGCGTGGATGATGGTGGCCCGATCGCGACCTCCTTCCCGATTTTTGAGCCGTTGATGGCGTCGCTTGGTGCAAAGGTAGAGCGCAGGTGAGCTTCACTGTCGCGATTGACGGACCTGCGGCTGCGGGCAAGGGCACGATCTCCAAGGCCGTTGCGGCGCATTTCGGGTTCGCACATCTGGACACCGGCTTGCTGTATCGCGCCGTCGGGCGGCGTACCCTCGAAGGGTTTGGTGCGCTTGAAGCTGCGCAGGCCCTGACCGCCGAAGAGCTTGAGCAGGGTGATCTGCGCACGGCTGAAATCGCGCAGGCCGCCTCCAAAGTGGCGGTGATCCCCGAGGTTCGCGCTGCCTTGGTGGATTTTCAGCGCGCCTTTGCCCGAAGGTCAGGCGGGGCGGTCTTGGATGGGCGCGACATCGGGACGGTGATTTGTCCCAATGCCGAGGTGAAGCTGTTTGTAACGGCCAGCCCGGAGGTAAGAGCCGAACGCCGGTTTCTGGAGCTTAGCGCAAAAGGGGCTGACGTGACGCGCGAACAGGTTCTGGCAGATGTCAAAGAGCGGGATGCGCGGGACGCAGAGCGCAGCGCTGCGCCGATGAAGCCAGCTGAGGATGCAGTGCAACTGGATACAACAGACCTCAGCATCGAGGCTGCATTGGCCAAAGCGCTTGAAATCATCAGCGCGAAACTGCCCGCGACGCGCTGACGTCGCAGGCAGGGGGGCGGAGTTTACAGCTCGCCTACGGCGATGCTTTTGATGTTTGCCCACTGTTCATCCGCCGTTTTTGCGGTGGCGGGAACGTCCTTCAGGAAGGCCGCGCGGGTTTCGGCGTTCAGGAACAGGTACAGTTTTCCATCTGCTACCAGGTACTGATCCGGGTCTCCGTCAAACTTCTTGCCGACTGACACCCCGAACGAGCAGAACCCACCATGCTGCGGCAGGTAGGCCGCCGGGTTCGCCTCGAACGCTTCGAGGTTGGCGGCGGTGGTGAAGTAATAGGATGCGCCATCATAGGTCGCCGAGTGGGTGGCGAAGCCTTCGACCGGGTTGCCATCATTGACCAATGCAACCAGATCGACCCCATGTGCGGCAAGCGGGGCGCCTGCGGCCGAGATGCCGTTCGACACGTTGATTTCGTCGGCGGCAAAAGCCGGAGTGGACAGGGCGATAGCAGCTGCCAGGGCGGTGAAGACGATGGTTTTCATTACACGTTTCCTTTTGGTTCTGGGTTCGGGTCGATCGGATCGTCGACCGGTGAAACATAGTTAGGGGATGAAAGTTGGACGTGTAATCGCAGATAGGCCATCAGATATTGCAGATCGTACAAGTATCTGAATTGAGGGAAGGCGCATTCACCAAGCTTTGTTTGGTCAGTGCGGGTTTTCGCACCTATGCTGATAGAATGCCCGCAGGAGTGTCATCATGATCCGATTAGCCCTCATTCTTGTTTTCATTGCCCGAAGCCTTGCCGCGCAAGAGACAGTGCAAAGCCCACCCGAAGCTGAACCGCCGATGACGTATGAACGGCTGGGCAACATTCTTTTTGCACTTGACCCCGAAGCGGAGCCGAGCGGTCCCGGGTTTCAATTGACGATTGCAGGGGTGCAGGTCTTGGTCATCACCGACACCAATGCGGATCGGATGCGGGCCATGGTCCCGATCCGCAGCGCCGAGGCCCTGTCGGAGGAAGACTTGATCCGAATGATGCAGGCCAATTTCGACAGTACGCTGGATGCCCGGTACGCGATCGCCAATGGCACCTTGTGGGCTGCGTTTATCCATCCGTTGTCCCTGTTGGAAAAAGACCAGTTGATCTCGGGGCTGGCCCAGACTGTGAACATCGCCAGGACATATGGCACCCTGTATTCCGGCGGCGCGGCAGAGTTCGGAGGCGGCGACAGCACCGATCTGCAACGAGAGCTGATTGAAGAGCTGCTGAAGAAAGGCGAAGAGATCTGAGCGGCACCGTGAATTTGGGATTGGCGTGACGCCAGCGGACTGGCCGTCGTTGCACGGCCGGGTCTTCAGTCCGGTTCGTCATAGGCCCTAGATGGATTCGGGAAAGCTGTTATAGTTTCTTCCCAGCGAAAAGGGAAAGCTGCGACACAACCCGCACATAAAACGGGGGCGCAGCAAAAAACTCCCAAGCCAACAGGGACAAAACTACATGAACAATCGTTTGAACAAAATCACCATCGTGGGTGGCGGTACGGCTGGATGGATGACCGCGCTGATCCTGGACATGGTATTTTCCCGTACGTCAGCGCCCAAGGATCGACCGAAAATATGCCTGATCGAAAGCCCGAATATCTCGACCGTGGGGGTGGGTGAAGCTACGGTTCCGCGCATGCCTGTCACGCTGCGTCAGGCGGGCATTTCAGAGCGGAGTTTCTTCCGCGAGACCAACGCGTCCTTCAAGCTGGGCGTGAAATTCTGCAACTGGAACAATGACGCCAAGGGCAATCGCATCGATTACATGAATCCCTTTGCGCACGGCCAGATGCTTGAGGGGCTGGAGGCCGCCGAGTATTACCTGCGCTTCGGCAATGGCGACAGGGATTTCACGCAGTCCATATCACCGCATGATGATCTGGCCCGTTTGTGCAAAGGCGCGCGTCCGTTGGGCCAGCCGGAATTCGAGCAACGGTTTGGGTATGCCTATCACCTGGATGCCGTAAAGTTTGCAGGCATGCTGACCAGGGTCTGCACGAAGCGCGGAGTGGAGCATATCCGGGATGAGGTGCAAACGGTCGAGTTGGATGAACAGGGCAATGTCAGTCATCTCATGCTCGAGGCAAAAGGCCGCCATGACATTGAGATGGTCGTGGATTGCACCGGGTTTCGCGGGCTGATCATCAACAAGGCACTCGGTGAGCCATTTTTGGATTACTCTGACTACTTGCCCAATGATCGGGCCATGGCGTTGCAGATCGAACATCCGGATCCTGACAAGATCGAAAGCGCCACAAGATCCACTGCCTTGGGCGCAGGTTGGACATGGCGCGTGCCGCTTTTTAACCGCGTGGGCACAGGATATGTCTATTCGTCGGCACACCGCACGGATGATCAGGCCGCGGACGAATACCTTGAATGGCTGGGTGACAGCGGCAAAGGTTTGACACCGCGCGTGATCCCGATGCGGGTCGGTCGCGTGCGCAATGCCTGGGTCAAGAATTGCGTGGCCATAGGCCTGTCCGGCGGGTTCATTGAACCGCTGGAAAGCACGGCGATCCATATGATTGACCATGCGATACGCTGGTTCGCCGAGCATTTGCCTACGCGAGACATCGAGCCTTCGCTGAGGGACAGATACAATCGGCAGATGGACAAGCTCTATAACGAGGTTCTGGAATTCATCTGTTTGCACTATCGGTTGGGCAACCGTACCGATGACCAATACTGGATCGATGCGCGCACCGAGATGAAGATACCGGATCGGTTGGCCGAAAATCTTGAATTGTGGCAGTATCGCCTGCCGATGGACCACGATATCGAGTTCGCCACATTGTTTGACAGCCGCGTTTATCAAACCGTTCTGTTGGGCAAACAGGTCTATGATACCGGCTATGGTTCAGGCATCCGTGATCGACTTCGACCGTTGAAGAAACCGATCTGGTTCCAGGGCATGAAGAACGCGAAAATGGATCTGGCGAAAATCATCAAGTCGATGCCGGATCACAAAACACTGTTGCGCGATATCCGGGGGGAGCTTGAGCAACCTGCCTTTGGAATGGCCGCGGCAATGAAACCGACAGTGGCGATGCCGGGCACGGCACCAGCCCCTGTTGTCATCGAGAACATGCCGAACTTTGCTGAAATTCAAAGCGGCAAAAAGGATCTGCAACTGTTCTGAATGCTTCCTGCCCGTTGCGCAGGGAGTGTTTGCAGGAAAGGCGGGGCGTAAACTCCCCGTCCTTTTTGCTTCCGCCTGCTTTGTCGATATGTAATGTAATTACATATAAACTACGAAAGGCGGCCGTATTGCGACAACAGAAGAAACAAGGGCAAACAAGGGGGCGGAACTTGCGGAGCACCCTCAAACGTCGGAGACGAAAGGCATCGCCTATGCAGGTTTACGACTCTCTGCCGTCAGGGCTGCGCCAGTGGTTGGCCTCGGCAAGCTTGCCGTGGAGCCCCGTTTCTGCGCAGAAAATCTGGAACCGGGCTGGAGGTGCGTGCAATCCTTCCGCAGCGTTGATGCGATTGGACGCAATCGAACAGGCCATGCTGCGGCGCGATGCCGGGGTTTGGAGTTTCAAAACCGGCAACGCGCCTGGGCACAGGGCCGCCAAACCTTGAAAATATGGGCTTTGCCCTTGCACATACCGGGGAATCCGCCTATACGACGCGCTGTCGATACACGGGCGGTCAACGTCCGGATGACGTTTCTGAGCAGGGCCGGGTTACCTCGGCCCTTTGTGTTTGTTTGCTCAGGGGCGCACCGGATCACGCCTGAAGACATCATGAAACAAGACCGGCGGAGACAACCGCTCGGCCAGCAAAAACGTATTGTAAAGGAAAACAACGCCACATGGCTAACGCATCCATGGAGGAATTCGAAGCCCTCCTGAATGAAAGCTTCGAAATGGACACGCCCGAAGAGGGTTCTGTTGTCAAAGGCAAGGTTCTGGCGATCGAAGCCGGCCAGGCCATCATCGACGTCGGCTACAAAATGGAAGGCCGCGTTGATCTGAAAGAATTCGCAAATCCCGGCGAAGCCCCTGAAATCGCTGTTGGCGACGAGGTCGAAGTATACCTGCGCGCCGCAGAAAACGCCCGTGGCGAAGCCGTCATCTCGCGCGAGATGGCCCGCCGTGAAGAGGCATGGGACCGTCTGGAAAAAGCATATGCCGACGACCAGCGCGTCGAAGGTGCAATCTTTGGTCGCGTCAAAGGTGGTTTCACCGTTGATCTGGGTGGCGCAGTTGCATTCCTGCCCGGCAGCCAGGTTGACGTGCGCCCCGTGCGCGACGCCGGCCCGCTGATGGGTCTGAAGCAGCCGTTCCAGATTCTGAAAATGGACCGTCGCCGTGGCAACATCGTTGTGTCGCGTCGCGCAATCCTGGAAGAATCGCGTGCCGAACAGCGTGCGGAAGTCATCGGCAACCTGTCCGAAGGTCAGACCGTCGAGGGTGTCGTCAAGAACATCACCGAATACGGCGCATTTGTTGACCTGGGCGGCGTTGACGGCCTGCTGCACGTCACCGACATGGCATGGCGCCGTGTGAACCACCCATCCGAGATCCTGTCGATCGGCGAAACCATCAAGGTTCAGGTCATCAAGATCAACAAAGAGACCCACCGCATCAGCCTGGGCATGAAGCAGTTGCAGGAAGATCCGTGGGATCTGGTTGCGGCCAAGTACCCGCTGGGCTCGGTCCATCAGGGTCGCGTCACCAACATCACCGACTACGGCGCGTTCGTCGAGCTGGAAGCCGGTGTCGAAGGTCTGGTGCACGTGTCCGAGATGTCCTGGACCAAGAAAAACGTCCACCCCGGCAAGATCGTTTCGACCAGCCAGGAAGTCGACGTCATGGTTCTGGAAATCGACGGCGCCAAGCGTCGCGTGTCTCTGGGCCTGAAGCAGACTCAGCGCAACCCATGGGAAGTGTTTGCAGAAACACACCCCGAGGGCACCGAGGTCGAAGGCGAAGTCAAGAACATCACCGAATTCGGTCTGTTCATCGGCCTCGAAGGCGACATCGACGGCATGGTTCACCTGTCCGACCTGTCCTGGGACGAGCGTGGCGAGGATGCCATCCAGAACTACCGCAAGGGCGACGTCGTTCAGGCGGTCGTCTCGGAAGTTGACGTTGAAAAAGAGCGTATCTCGCTGTCGATCAAAGCCCTGGGCGGTGACAAGTTCGCCGAAGCCGTGGGCGGCGTGAAGCGTGGCTCGGTCATCACCGTCGAAGTCACCGCGATCGAAGATGGCGGCATCGAGGTCGAATACGAAGGCATGAAGTCGTTCATCCGTCGTTCGGACCTGTCGCGTGACCGTGCCGAACAGCGCCCCGAGCGTTTCTCGGTCGGTGACAAGGTCGACGTCCGCGTCACCAACGTCGACAGCAAGACCCGTCGTCTGGGCCTGTCGATCAAGGCGCGCGAGATCGCCGAAGAGAAAGAGGCCGTGGAACAGTACGGCTCCTCCGATTCGGGCGCATCGCTGGGCGATATCCTGGGTGCAGCGCTGAAATCCGGCGACTAAGCTCGGGTGCAATCCCGAACAAGAATTACGGCCTCGCGCACCCGCGCGGGGCCGTTTTTGTTGCGAATCAATATGTTCCAATTCATCGGCTTGTTCGTGGTATTGCTCGCGCATTAAGTGTGGAAATTGGCCTGACAGGTAAAATTTCGCGCGAGAATGTGGCAAAATAAAGCCTCAAAACTCAGAGTATCCGTTCCCCCCTTCCGGGTTTTTTCCTATACTGTCAAAACAGTAGACCTGTCACACCGGCTGCCTGGGAGGGTATCACGCATGATCCGTTCAGAATTGATTCAGAAAATCGCTGACGAAAACCCGCATCTCTATCAGCGTGATGTGGAGCGGATCGTGAACACCGTATTCGAAGAAGTCACGGACGCCATGGCGCGCGGTGACCGTGTCGAACTGCGGGGCTTTGGTGCCTTTTCCGTGAAAAAACGCGACGCACGTGTTGGGCGCAACCCGCGCACGGGTGAAACGGTGCAGGTCGAAGAAAAATGTGTACCGTTTTTCAAAACTGGGAAGTTGCTCAGGGATCGATTGAACGGTAAAGCCTGACACCATGATGCGTTACCTTCGATATGCTTTACTGGCGGCCCTCGGGATCGTTCTGATTTCCGTGTCTCTTGCCAATGTTCAGTCTGTTGAACTGAAACTGATGCCGGATGCTCTGGCCGAGCTTCTGGGTTTTAACCTCAGCGCGTCACTGCCGCTGTTTCTGGTGGTTTTGGGCGGTGTGGCAGCAGGATTGGTTATTGGCTTCCTGTGGGAATGGCTGCGGGAACACAAGCACCGCCGCGATGCGACCGTGAAGAAGACCGAAGTGCGCAAGCTTGAGCGCGAAGTCAAGAAACTCAAGAAAAAGCAAAACGAAGGCAAGGACGACGTTCTTGCCCTTCTGGATGAGGCGAGCTGAGCCTGATCGCTATGCCTGATGTTCGGTTCAAAATCTGCGGCCTGACCGCACCTGATCACGTGCGCGCAGCGGCCGAAGCCGGGGCAGGCTATGTCGGGTTTGTTTTCTTCCCGAAATCGCCGCGCAATCTGGATGTTTCCCGTGCCGTAGAGCTGGCGCATCTGGTCCCAGTTGGCGTTGCCAAGGTGGCTTTGGTCGTGAATGCCACTGACGAAGAATTGGACGGGATCGTTTCGACTGTACCGCTTGATATGCTTCAACTGCATGGCAGGGAATCGCCCGAACGGGTTTCCGAAATTCGCGAGCGATTTGGTTTGCCGGTGATGAAAGCCATCGGTGTGGCCGAGGCCGAGGATCTGGCGGCCATCGATCTTTACTCGGAAGTGGCCGATCAACTGCTGATCGATGCAAAACCGCCCAGAGAATCCGAATTGCCGGGCGGCAATGGGTTGGCCTTTGACTGGCGGCTGCTGGCCGGGCGGAAATACTGGCGGCGCCCTTGGTTGCTGGCCGGTGGCCTGACACCCCTGAATGTTGCCGAAGCTGTCCGGATGACAGGTGCCCGTCAGGTGGATGTGTCATCCGGTGTTGAAAGTGCGCCGGGTGTGAAAGACGCGGACTTGATCCGCGACTTTGCAACCGCTCTTGGGTGATCTGATACACAACTTGCTGCGTATCTCTCGAAACGGAGGGATGGGGTATGCTGGCAACAGACCGCTTGGCCGATATGCACAGTTTTCACTACTACCCATGGAACGATATCGCCAGCTCTGAGCAGGCGATACAGGTCTGGCGTCAATGCACGCAGGCGGCAGAATGATGCGTTTTGCCCATGGCAAATCCCGCAGCCACCACCTATGAACAACAGATACGACGAGGGAGACACCCATGGCCAACGATCTTTTCAATTCCTTCATGTCCGGCCCTGACGAACAGGGACGTTTCGGCATCTTCGGCGGGCGTTTTGTCAGTGAAACACTGATGCCGCTGATCCTGTCGCTGGAAGAGGAATACAACAAGGCCAAGGATGATCCGACCTTCTGGGCAGAGATGGATGACTTGTGGGCAAACTATGTGGGGCGTCCGTCGCCCCTGTATCATGCCGAGCGCCTGACCGAGCATCTGGGCGGCGCCAAGATCTATCTGAAACGTGACGAGTTGAACCACACCGGCGCACACAAGATCAACAACGTGCTGGGCCAGATCATTCTGGCGCGGCGCATGGGCAAGACCCGGATCATTGCTGAAACCGGGGCAGGGCAACACGGCGTGGCCACTGCCACCGTATGTGCCAAGTTTGGCTTGAAATGCATCGTCTACATGGGCGCACATGACGTACAGCGTCAGGCCCCGAACGTATTCCGCATGCGTCTTCTGGGGGCCGAGGTGATCCCTGTGACCTCGGGTCGCGGCACGCTCAAGGACGCGATGAACGATGCATTGCGCGATTGGGTGACAAATGTGCGTGACACGTTCTACTGCATCGGCACCGTGGCTGGCCCGCACCCCTATCCGGCAATGGTCCGCGATTTCCAGTCAATCATCGGCAAGGAAGCGAAAGAGCAGATGATGAAGGCCGAGGGCCGGTTGCCCGATACGATCATTGCGGCCATCGGCGGCGGTTCGAACGCGATGGGCCTGTTCTACCCGTTCCTCGACGACAAGGACGTCAATATCATAGGCGTCGAGGCGGGCGGAAAAGGTGTGAACGAGAAAATGGAACACTGTGCTTCCCTGACCGGCGGTCGGCCGGGCGTGCTGCATGGCAATCGGACCTATCTGTTGCAGGATGACGATGGCCAGATTCTCGAAGGTTATTCGATCTCGGCCGGGCTGGACTATCCGGGCATCGGGCCCGAGCATTCCTGGCTGCACGAAATTGGCCGTGCGAATTACGTCTCGATCACCGACAAGGAAGCGCTTGAGGCGTTCCAGCTGTGCTGTGCAACCGAGGGGATCATCCCGGCGCTCGAGCCAAGCCACGCATTGGCCCATGTGATGAAGATCGCACCGGAATTGCCCAAAGATCATCTGATCTGCATGAACATGTGTGGTCGCGGAGACAAGGACGTTCAGACCGTGGCCAAATATCTGAACTTCGACATGTCCGATACCGAAGGCCGTTCGGCAGATTGATTGGAAACCGGGGCGGCATGTCCCGGTTGCTCTGTCTTGGGATCGATGGCTCAAGCAGCCTTGAAAACAATTTTTTTTAAGGCGAAACGTCCTGAATGTCCAAAGCAGGACGGGCAGGGTAGTCAAACATGTGACATGTCCGCCGAAAGCAGGTTGCCCTGCAACAAAGATCGCCGCCAAGATGCATGTGAAGACACGTCAGAAGCCGGAGGAATCGCCGCCTGCCGTGAAACCTGGATCATTCATTGTGCGCGCATTTTGTTTCCCGACGGCTGCCAGTTGCTATCTCTACCTGAGATTGTTGCGAATACCCCGGCAGAAGCCGAGAATTTGTCACCGGCACATTTTGAGCTTGTGACTTGCACAGTCACGGCTTGTCGTGACCTTTCGCCGTGAAGACACCCTGAAAACACCGGGGTCCGAAGTGTTTTACGGAATTTTTTTGACCTTTGCCTTGCGGTTTGTGCACGGCCATGTGGCCCGCACGCCAAAGTTGAGTCGTTTCCAATTCTATACAGCGTCTCCAAATTGAATTAACTATTGGGTAACTGGCGGTGTTGCGGCCGGTTCAGGGGCGTCTCTGCAATGGATGGGACAATGGATGACGCGGTTCGGGGCACAGTAAAACTGCCCGGACACCCTGGTGTTTAGCACCCTCGCGGTGTTGTAGGAGGTAAAATGGTTAGGTCCGTTATTTCGAGGCTGTTGTGCCTCTGTTTTCTGATTTCAGCACTCATGATCGGAAGTGCGAAACAGGGCGCGGCCCTTGGGGGCGGCTTCATCATAACCTCGATTCCGACACCGAACGGCGGAAGTATCTTTTTCAACAATATCCCGCCTTCAGGCACTGCCTTTGTGTCCCTGGGGGGATCGGGGCAGGTTCCCGGCGGCAGTTTCTATTTCAACAACAGCATTCTGAACCTGACTGCAATCACGCCTGCCGGCCTTGCTTCTCTGGGCTATATCGGCGCGACCATTCTCAGCCAGGATGGCGCGGATTCCACCTATGCGGCTGACGGGTATCTGGGAGTTACGTTCACCGCACGCGAATCCGTCGGCGGGCCGCTTTATCGCTATGAGATCGCGTTGTCCGGTGTAACAAACACCCAAATCGTCAACACGCGCGTTCTGGTGGATACCACGCAGCCGACCGCAGCGATCGGAGCCTTGACGCCGACCGGCAGCGGAACGTTTCAAGCAACCATTACGCTGAGCGAACCAAGCACCGATTTCACCGTGGGCGACCTGTCCGTCACCAATGCAACGGCCACTCTGACCGGGTCCGGCACCAGCTATGTCGCCACTTTGACGCCCCAGAACAACGGCACCATCGAGCTATTCATTCCCGCAGGGGTGTTCTCGGACGCGGCTGGAAATCTGAACCTGGAATCAAACAGGGTCAGCACGCTTCAGGCCGTGACAAATGCTCAACGTCAGATTCAGGCGTTTCAGAACGCCCGGGCCAACAGCCTTGTGACGAACCAGCCGAAACTGACCCAGTTTCTGCAACGTTCCGGGTCGGGTGTTCTGGACACGTCTGTCACGCAGGGCTCAGGGTATCTGAATTTCGCCAGTGATCCGTCGCGTCCCGTCTGGTTCAGTGTGACCGGCAACTGGAGCTCGCAGGATGATTTTGATAGCTCCTATGCACTGGCTGTTGTCGGGGCGCATCGTCAGGTCAGTTCGAACCTGTTGATCGGAGCCATGCTTCAGTTCGACTATGCCGAAACGGAAAACGGCCCGGCCAGCGTGGATGGTACGGGCTGGCTGGTTGGTCCCTATGTGGTGGCAAAAATACCCAATCATGCCGTGTTTTTCGAGGGGCGTGTTCTTTATGGACAAGCCGACAACAACATCTCACCGTTTGGCACCTACGAGGACAGTTTCGACAGTGATCGCTGGCTGGTCCAGTCGCGCGTGACCGGTGAGATAAAGCGTGGTGCCCTGACATTGATGCCATTGCTGGATGTAAGCTATGCCAGTGACGATCAGAAAGCTTATACCGATAGTCTGGGCAATCTGATCCCACAGCAGGATTTCAGTTTGACGACGGCGCGGCTGGGTATGGATTTCAGCCACCCGCTGCAAGTGTCACGCGGAGAGATGATGCTGACGGGCGGGCTTTCAGGGATTTGGAGCACGACTTCCGGTACCGGCACCGCCCCGGGCGTGACACCGATTGGCGACACCGCCCGCGCCCGCGCGGATCTGGGCCTGGATTACCGGCTGGAAAACAACAGTTTGCTTGCAGCAAACGTGTTCTACGATGGCATCGGTGAAAGCGGTTTCGAAAACTACAGCATCAGCCTGATCTGGCAAATGGCGTTCTGATCTTGGGGCGAGACTGGATCGCGGATCAGGTCTCGCCCGGGCGCAATGGCCGTCAGGCATTCGCCTTGTTCTGAAGCAAGATCTCAAGCGGCACAATCTCAAGCGCGCGTTGATGCGTCGCCTCCAGGTGAACCTTTGGGGCGCATCCTTCGTCATGGGCCTGTAGGAACCGGCCGGCACACAGACACCAGCTGTCACCGGGCTTGAGGCCCGGGAAATCGAATTCGGGCCGAGCGGTGCTCAGATCATTGCCGACGTATTTAGAAAATGCCAGAAACTCGGCCGTCATCACGGCACAAACGGTATGGCTGCCCTGATCCTCGGGGCAGGTATTGCATGCACCATCCCGAAAGAACCCGGTCAGAGGGTCGCGTGAGCAGGGCGCCAGAACACCGCCAAGTACATTGATACTGTCTTGCTTTTGCATGAAGGCACCTTACAGGCTTTCTGCGATCTTGCGGAACATTTCGATATTCTGGTCATTTACGCCAGTGTCGCGGAATTTCCGATCAGCGCCGGTAGACACAATCAGAACGCCGCGAGGTTGATTGAAATAGATGTATTGCCCATACACGCCCCGGGCCAGAAACTCTCCCTCGTGCGCGCCGCGTGGAATCCACCACTGATACCCATACCCAATCTTCCCCTGAGCGGTCGGGGCGCTGGGTTGAGTTGCCTCGAATATCCAGTCGGCGGGCACCACTTGCCGACCGTTCAGTACCCCATCTTGCAGGATCATTTGTCCAAACCGCGCAAAGTCACGTGTCGTGAAGTTCAAACCACCCAGAACG
Source organism: Ruegeria sp. YTSC002 (assembly GCF_059609845.1). Classification (NCBI taxonomy): domain Bacteria; kingdom Pseudomonadati; phylum Pseudomonadota; class Alphaproteobacteria; order Rhodobacterales; family Roseobacteraceae; genus Ruegeria; species Ruegeria sp. YTSC002. Next base: position 207,067 of record NZ_JBXWML010000003.1, on the reverse strand, counting down.
AAGGCGACACCAGCGCCGTCGGTGACATAGTATCCGTCGCGCTCAAGGCCCAGGGGCTGAAGGATTTTTTCCGTCAAAAGATCCGCAACACTGCGACCGGTCGCCCCGCGTATCACCATGCCCAAAACATGAGTGTCTATGGAAACGTATTGCCAGGTTTCACCGGGCGGCGCGAAACTGTCCTGCAATGAGGCTGCGAAATCGTCCAGTTCACCGCCCAGGGCAATCACACGGCCCATCCTGTTGATGTCAGACTTCGGGTCCAGATAATCCTCGTCGAACATGACGCCGCTGGCCATGTTCAGAACGTTCCGAATTGTCGCCGCGTTATATGCGCTGTCTGCAAGTTTGGGGGCGTATTTGACGACGGGATCATCCAACGACTCGATTGCGCCCTCTTGCAGGAGAATGCCGAAAAGCGCCGACAGATAGCTTTTTGCCACTGACCAGGAAATCCGGCGGTCATCGGGACCGGTGCCCAGATAGTATTCCTCGAACCGGATCTTGCCGTTGTGCATGATGAGCAAAGAAGTGACAGAGCGTTCATTGATCCAAGTGTCGGTGCCTTCAGGAAGATCGAAACCTTCGCCGTAGGGCAGTTCCCATGTTGGGGCGTTTCCGCGTGGCAGATCCACGGTCAGAAATGCTTCATCCATGTGGGAAAAGTTGTGAACGATCCTGTCCTCGGCAAACAGAGAGTTCACCGCCATCAGGCGCTGTAACTCTTCGCGTTTCCAAAGCCCAACGGCAGCGGCGGCCAGAGCCAACGCCAGCACAATGCGCAGAACCCACTTCAATATGGACCGCATCGCATAGCCTCCCTTGTTTGCGGGTATTGGAACGCGGACGTCCCGCTTTCGCAACGCCGACGTAACGGAAAGAGGGCGCCGCGCTATTTGAACCTGTCCAACAGCTTTTGCATGGCGGACCGTTCGTCGGCCGGTGGTTCAGGAGGTGCCTTAGGCGCGGTTTCGGCTTTCGGGGCAGCCGTCTTGGACGACCGGGGCGGCGCAGTGCGCAAGGCCACCGCGTTCATGAATTTTCCACCATCGTCCCGCGCCAGATGGGGCGCTCCGTCTGAAACACCCCGAAGGACGTCATCCAGCCAGTCCGCCTCGGATTTCGCAAAGTCGCTCAGGACATAAGCCGAGACCATCTCCTTGCGCCCCGGATGTCCGATCCCAAGCCGGACACGATCATAGGCGGCACCAATATGGTCGTGAATCGAACGCAGGCCATTATGCCCCGCATGTCCACCGCCCGCCTTTACCCGCACTTTGCCCGGGGCGAGGTCCAACTCGTCGTGGAACACGACAACATCAGTGGACTCGAGCTTGTAGAACCGCATCGCTTCACCCACGGATTGACCGGACCGGTTCATGAAGGTCTGCGGTTTCAGCAAAAGGATTTTTTCAGACCCTAACCGCCCTTCCGAGATTTCGCCCTGAAACTTGGATTTCCATGGGCCAAACCCATGATCTTCCGCAATCCGGTCCACGGCCATAAACCCGATGTTGTGCCGGTTCCGGGCGTATTTCTGTCCCGGGTTTCCCAATCCGACAAAGAGTTTCATGACCATGCTCCGCCTCTGTAGCCTCGAGGCTATGTGATGCCCGGAATTGCCATGGAAATCCAGCCAGCGCTGCGTGTGTTGACCATAAAAAAACGGGGCTCGTCAGAACCCCGTTTCAAAATCCAGACGTTTGATCCGGGTTTATTCTTCTTCTTTGCCGACGACTTCGACTTCATCGGCTGCAACTTCCGCTTCTTCACCTTCTTCGTCGTCGCTCGTGGACAGACCGGTCGGTGCCGAGACGTTTGCGATTACGAAGTCGCGGTCGATGGTCGGCTTGGTGCCTTCGGGCAGGTCAACCGACGAAATGGTGACGACGTCGTTGATGTTCATTCCGGCCACATCAACGGTGATCTTCTCAGGAATGTCACCTGCGGTGCACAACAGCTCGACTTCCGGGCGGACAACGGTCAGCACGCCGCCCTTCTTGATGCCGGGGGCTTCATCTTCGTTGATGAATTCAACCGGAATATACAGTGCGATCTTGGTGGTCCGGCGCAGGCGCATCAGGTCCAGGTGGGTCGGCAGGTCTTTGACGACATCGCGCTGAACGTCGCGGCAGATGACGCGAACGTCTTCATGGCCTTCGACCTTCAGGTTCCACAGGGTCGACTTGAAGCGACCGGCCTTCAGGCGCTTGAACAGTTCGTTGAACGGAATCTGAATCGGCAGCGGATCTTTGTCGCCGCCAAACACAACGCCCGGAACCATGCCTTCGCGGCGTGTTTTGCGAGCGGCGCCCTTGCCTGTCCCCGTCCGTTCCAGAGCTACGAGATCAGGAATCTCTCCAGCCATGATAATTCTCCAATGTTAGGGCGGGTATCCTCCAAGGCTGTATACCCGCGTGAAGCCGCGTCCTTATCTCGATTCATCCGGTTTGGAAAGGGGTAATTCACAGCTTGCCGTATTGTGGGGCTCAGCCGCGCGTTCCGAAGTGTTCTTCGCCAGATCAGTGAAGGGTCCGCTGCTTCATCTGGCCAGAAATATCCCGGGGGAGGCGCCCGGAACGGGCGGCGGGGGCAGAGCCCCAAAACTCCCGCGGAATCAACCTTGCCAACGACCACCGAAATCTTCAGGTACCAGAAGATTGTGCGCCCCCAGCGCGCCGACGGTTTTTTCACCGCACAGCGCCATTGTTGTGTCGAGTTCCTTCTGGATCACTTCCAGCGCGGTGGTGACGCCTTTCTGGCCCATGGCGCCCAGCCCATAAACAAATGCGCGGCCGATATACGTCCCCCTGGCCCCCAGCGCCAACGCTTTGAGCACGTCCTGGCCCGAGCGGATACCACTGTCCAGATGCACTTCGACATCATCGCCAACAGCGTCCATGATCTCGGGCAATACCCGGATCGAGCTGAGCGCGCCGTCCAGCTGACGTCCGCCATGGTTCGACACGACAATGGCATCGGCCCCAAGCTTGGCCGCCATTTTGGCATCTTCCGCGTCGAGTATCCCCTTCAGGATCACCTTTCCGCCCCACTGTTCCATCAGTTTTTCGACTTTGCTCCAGTCGAGGGTGGGGTCGAACTGTTCAGCGGTCCAGGCCCCCAGTGAAGACGCGTCCGAGATACCTTGCACATGTCCCACGATGTTGCCGAACTCGCGCCGCTTGGCCCCCAGCATTTCAATGCCCCAGGCCCATTTGGTCATCAGGTTCGCGATGGTCTTTGCGGTCAGCTTGGGTGGTGCGGACAGGCCGTTCTTCAGGTCTTTGTGCCGTTGGCCCAGAATCTGCAGATCCAGAGTGATCACCAGCGCCGAACACCCGGCGTCCTTGGCCCGCTGTATCAGACGGCTGACATAGTCAGCGTCTTTCATCGTATAGAGCTGGAACCAGAATGGTTTTTCGGTGTGCTCGGCCACGTCTTCGATCGAGTTGATCGACATGGTTGAAAGGGTGAAGGGTACTCCAAACTCTTCGGCAGCTTTTGCAGCCTTCATCTCTCCGTCCGCATGCTGCATCCCCGTCAAACCAACCGGAGCCAGCGCAACCGGCATCGAGACCTGCTGCCCAATCATTTCCGAGGCAGTCGAACGTCCGGACATGTCAACGGCAACCCGCTGGCGCAGGCGAATCTTTTCAAAGTCGGAACTGTTTTCGCGGAATGTCTGTTCCGTCCAACTGCCGCTTTCAGCGTAATCATAGAACATCCGCGGCACGCGACGCTCGTAAATGCGCCTGAGGTCTTCAACATTGGTTATCACAGGCATGACTCAGACCTCCGAACTTACTGGTTCGTTTTCCTTACCAATGCATGTCAAAGGCTGCAATGATCTGGCCTTGTGTCGGGCGGTCAAAAAAGCCTGCCGCAGAGCACTCTGCGGCAGGCTTTCGAGCGTGTTGTTTTAACCGCCGGATCAGGCGCTGTGGGCGCCATCCGACAGGGACTTTACAAAACCCAGCACTTCGTCGACCGGTTTGCCTGCACCGATCTGGCTGACGATTGCCGATCCGACTACGGCACCATCTGCCACAGACGCGATATTGCGGGATTTCTCGGGCGTGTTGATGCCAAAGCCCACGATCACCGGCAGTTCGGTCGCGGCCTTGATGCGGGCAACCTCGGGGGCCACATCCGTTGCCTGCGCCTCGGCCGCACCGGTGATGCCGGTGATCGAGACGTAGTACACGAAGCCCGAGGTGTTTTGCAGAACGCGCGGCAGGCGCTGGTCATCCGTGGTAGGTGTTGCAAGACGAATGAAGTTCAGCCCGGCCGCCTGAGCAGGCAGGCAAAGCTCTTCGTCTTCCTCGGGCGGCAGATCGACGATGATCAGCCCGTCAATACCGGCATCTTTGGCATCGGCCAGAAAGGCCTCAACACCCCGGCTGTAAATCGGGTTGTAGTACCCCATCAGGACAATTGGCGTTGTGTCGTCTGTTTCCCTGAACGCGCGGGCCAGATCCAATGTGCGCTGCAACGTCATCCCGCCATCCAGCGCGCGTTGGCCCGCCGCCTGAATGGTGGGGCCATCCGCCATCGGATCAGTGAAGGGCAAACCCAGTTCGATAATGTCCACACCGGCACCGGGCAGGCCTTTGACCACGTCGAGCGAGGTGTCATAGTCTGGGTCCCCTGCCATCACATAGGCAACAAAAGCCTTCTTTCCTTCGGCTTTCAGGGCGGCAAACTTAGCGTCGATACGGGTCATCGGATGTCCTTGCACTCGGGTTTGGACCCGTGTGCAGAAACTTTGACCGAAAATCAATCCCGCCAACGCAGGAATAGGTCAGAAGCCCAGATGATACCGCAGCAGAACCGCGTTTACACCAGGGTTCTCATCATTGGTGCTGGCGTTGGATTTATGCGTGATCGCAACCGACATTCTGTTGCCGTTGTTCAGGCTGTATCCAAGGCCCAGAAGGCTGCGGATCTGAAAGTCTCCGCCCAGGTCGTTCTTGTCATCGCTGGCGTGATAATAGCCTGGCATGACGCTGCCTTCGACAAACCACCGCTCGTTCAGCGAATACAGGCCGATCAGGCCTGCGCCGACATGTGTATTCCCGCTTTCATCAACCGACAATGCGGCCCCCCAACCCGCGCTGAACCGGGCTGCCTGGTGAAACGGGCTGTGCTGATATTCAAGTGAAATCAGGCCCTGATCCTCGGATGTGTCTTCGGAATAATCAGCATATCCAGCACCAAAAACAACCGTTTGAGCCTGGGCCGCAGCAAATGTGGAGACCGTCAATACGGCCCCAAGAAGGAGCTTTTCCATTATTGTCTTTCTGCCATTTTATTTGGTCGCGCTATGTTAATTGTTTATCCTACCCTTCGTTTTTGAGCACCGACAAGAACACGATTTGAGAACAATTTCGTGATGTGGCCGAAGGGACTCGAACAAAGTAGTCCGGCAATCACTTGCGCATTGATGCGGACCTGCATAGAAGCTGCGTTCGTATTCTATGCAGGAGGCCGTTATGGGCTTTAAGATGGGAATCGTGGGTCTGCCGAACGTGGGCAAGTCGACCCTGTTCAATGCGTTGACCAAAACCGCTGCCGCGCAAGCCGCGAACTTCCCGTTCTGCACGATCGAGCCCAACGTCGGCGATGTGGCCGTACCGGATGAGCGGCTCGACAAGTTGGCCGCAATCGCATCGTCAAAACAGATCATCCCGACGCGCATGACATTCGTGGATATCGCCGGTCTGGTGAAAGGGGCCTCGAAAGGCGAGGGGCTGGGGAACCAGTTTCTGGCAAATATTCGCGAGGTCGATGCCATCGCCCATGTGTTGCGCTGTTTCGAAGATGGCGACGTGACCCATGTAGAAGGCCGCATCGATCCAGTGGCCGACGCCGAGACCATCGAGACCGAGCTGATGCTGGCCGATCTGGAAAGCATCGAAAAGCGCCGTGCCAACCTGGTGCGCAAGCTGAAAGGCAACGACAAAGAGGCACAACAGCAGGACCGCCTGCTTGCCGAAGCGCAAAAGATGCTGGAGAGCGGCAAACCTGCGCGTCTGGTCGAGGTTTCGGACGAGGACACCAAGGCCTGGAAGATGTTGCAGCTGCTGACCACCAAGCCGGTTCTTTATGTCTGCAACGTGTCCGAGGAAGAAGCCGCTGAAGGCAACGAATATTCGGCGAAGGTCGCCGAGATGGCTGCCGCCCAAGGCAACTCTCATGTCATCATCAGCGCCAAGATCGAAGAAGAGATCAGCCTGCTTGAAGCGGACGAGGCGCAGATGTTCCTTGAGGAAATGGGTCTGGAAGAGCCTGGCCTCGACCGTCTGATCCGTGCCGGTTACGACCTGCTCAAGCTGGAAACCTATTTCACGGTCGGTCCGAAAGAAGCCCGCGCCTGGACCATCCGCACCGGCACTGCCGCACCGCAGGCGGCTGGTGTCATTCATGGTGATTTCGAAAAGGGTTTCATCCGCGCCGAGACCATCGCCTATGACGACTTCATCGCCTGCAACGGCGAGCAAGGGGCGAAAGAGGCAGGAAAAATGCGGGCCGAAGGAAAAAGCTACATCGTCAAGGATGGCGATGTGATGCATTTCCTGTTCAATACCTGAGATTGCGTCACAACCCGCAATCGCATTGGTGTATCGAGGCCCGCCAACTCAAATCAGGAATTGAACTGTCCTGTGCTTTTACGTCTGTCCGACGACTGAGGTTGCATCCCAGGATTGCGCAGACTCCTGATAGATTGATTTTTCTGGATTGTATTTTCGCGGATCATCCAACGACGATGCGTGAACATAGATACGATCATTCATAAGACTGCTGCGCCTTGTAAGCTGCGCTCCACAGTTCGGGCAGAAGCCGCTGAACGTTGGTTTGCCCGACCCGCCCAGCATTTCGTACGTTTTGCAAGCATTGCTTACTTCAAAAGAGCCAAGGACCAGTGGCATCATCTCTGAATGCCCCGAACCTGTGAGTTGCTGGCAGTCGCGACAGTGACAACGAAACATTGGCACATTCAGTCGGGTGCCTGCATAGCGAACCAGACCACATTTGCACCCACCTGTTATTCGTTCCGTCATCCTGAACCTCCGCCTCTGGAAGCTAAGACAATTTCCGGATTTTGTCAGCTTTGTTTCGCTTGGTTGAGGCCATCATGCGTTTAACTGTTCCTGCATGGCAAATGATTTGAGTTCGGGAATCACAAGTCGCAGCCGGTGCAAAATTTGTGCTCTTTTCTCCTCCGTCGAATATCCGATACTCTGACGAACGACCTGCCAACAGGAACGCCCTGAGATGATCGAAATTCGCGACCTGCAATTGCTCAGTGCCTTGGCACGGCATCGGCATTTTGCCAAGGCGGCAGAGGAATGCGGGATTTCGCAGCCCGCCTTTTCCATGCGCATACGCAACCTCGAGGATCGGCTGGGCGTGTCCATCGTCCGCCGCGCCAACCGGTTTCAGGGCCTGACAGAAGAGGGCGAGATGATCGTCCAGCGGGCGCGGCGCATCCTCGACGACACCAAGGCACTCGAGCAGCAGGTGCTGGCCACCAGGGGCGAGATCACCGGTACGCTGATCCTTGGCGTGATTCCGACGGCCATCGCCTTTACCGGGCGCCTCACCAAACGCTTTCGGCAAGCGCATCCGCGCATCGTTACGCGCATCGAAACCATGTCTGCCACCGCCATTCAACACCGGCTGGATGAAGGTAGCCTGGATGCCGGGATAACATATGGCGACAGCATCGGGACCGACCTGCGACAGGTGCAACCTTTGTACGAGGAAACCTATGTCTTGCTGGTCCCGTCGCACATGACGGACGAAACCGGTCCGATACCTTGGGCGCGCGTGGCCGAATTCCCGCTAAGTCTGCTCGAGCCCCAGATGCAGAACCGGCGTATTCTGGATCATGTATTCGAAGATCAGGGTTTGTACCCGGACGTGGTTGCCGAAACCAGCGGATTTACCGCTTCGATGGTGATGGCACGCGAGGGGCTGGCCGCCACGGTTGTGCCCCGTGTCCTTGTGCGGGCATTGGGCGAGTTGAAAGGGACAAAGGTGCTGCCGCTGATCGAGCCCATTGTCAGCAAACCGATTTGTCTGGCGACACGAAGCCGCGATCCAGAACTGCCAACGGTGCAGGCGCTGCGCGCTGTGGTGACGTCTTTACGGTGATAAGATGTCGTTATCGTGTGATTGCAAAAAGCGATTTGACGATATGCTAGCCTGATGAGACACGGGGCCTGAATCGGAGGGCATCATGGCACCATTAGACACCAAGCCATCAGGCGCACCCAAGGGCGTCTGGAAGTCAGGTAAAGGCAAGGGGCGGCATACGCCCAAAGGTCGTCAGTTCACGGATGAGGCGCAGGCTGAAATTGCACGCTTGCTGGGCGACCGCCCACGCCGCCGCGACCTGCTGATCGAGTATTTGCACCTGATTCAGGACACGCACGGTCATATCAGCGCCGACCATATCGCCGCGCTGGCCGTCGAGATGCGGATCGGGCAGGCCGAGATCTACGAGACCGCGACTTTCTATGCCCATTTCGACGTGGTGAAAGAAGGTGAAACACCGCCGCCCGCGCTGACCATTCGAGTCTGTGATTCCCTGTCCTGCGAAATGGCCGGCGCGCAACAGCTGAAAAAAGCGCTGGAGGATGGGCTGGACCCGTCCGAAGTGCGCGTTCTGCGCGCGCCCTGCATGGGGCGCTGCGACACCGCGCCGGTGCTGGAAATCGGTCACAACCATATCGACCACGCGACCCTCGAAAAGGTGCAGGCCGCGATTGCTGCGGATGACACCCATGCCCATTTGCCTGATTACGAGACCTTCTCGGCCTATGTCGAGAATGGCGGTTACGCCAAGCTGAATGAATTGCGCGAGGGCGGCGATTGGGAAGAGGTTCAGGAACAGGTTCTGGCCTCGGGCCTGCGCGGTTTGGGTGGCGCAGGTTTCCCGTCGGGCAAGAAATGGGGCTTTGTCCGCATGAATGACGGCCCGCGTTACCTGGCCGTGAACGGGGACGAGGGCGAACCCGGCACGTTCAAGGACCGCTATTACCTGGAACGCACCCCGCATGTCTTCCTTGAAGGCATGTTGATCGCCGCCTGGGCGGTCGAGGCTGAGACCTGCTTTATCTACATGCGTGACGAATACCCTGCGGTTCTGGAAATTCTGCGCCGCGAGATCGCCGCGCTGGAAGATGCCGGAATTGTTGAGCCTGGCTATATCGACCTGCGCCGTGGTGCAGGCGCCTATATCTGCGGTGAAGAATCCGCGATGATCGAGTCGATCGAGGGCAAGAAGGGCCTGCCGCGTCACCGCCCGCCTTTCGTGGCACAGGTCGGCGTATTCGGCCGGCCGACGCTGGTGCACAATGTCGAGACGCTCTACTGGGTATCCAAGATTTGCCGGGAAGGCCCGGAAATCCTCAATTCTGTTGAAAAGAATGGTCGCAAGGGGCTTCGCAGTTATTCGGTCTCGGGCCGGGTGGCGAAACCCGGCGTCTACCTGCTGCCGGCAGGGTCGACCATTCTTGACGTGATTGATGCAGCCGGAGGCATGGCCGAAGGTCATGTGTTCAAGGCGTATCAACCGGGCGGGCCGTCGTCAGGTCTTCTCCCCTCCAGCATCGACGACGTCCCGCTCGATTTTGACACTCTACAGCCGCTGGGCACGTTTATCGGGTCTGCTGCGGTTGTGGTTCTGTCCGATCAGGACACCGCCCGCGATGCGGCGCTGAACATGCTGCGGTTCTTCGAGGACGAAAGCTGTGGCCAATGTACCCCCTGCCGGGCGGGCTGCGAAAAGGCGGTGAAGCTGATGCAGGCCGACACGTGGGACACTGATCTGCTGGAAGATCTGTGCCAGGTGATGGGCGATGCCTCGATCTGCGGCCTGGGGCAGGCGGCCCCGAACCCGATCCGCCTGGTCATGAAACATTTCGCCAATGAGATCTGAGGGAGACAGAGCCATGCTTGATGCAAGCCCAAACAAAACCGTCACCTTCAACCTGAACGGCGATGACGTCACCGTGCCCGAAGGCACCACCATCTGGGAAGCGGCCAATGGCCGTGGGCTGGTGATACCGCATCTGTGTCACAAACCGGCGCCGGGTTACAAACCCGATGGCAACTGCCGCGCCTGTATGGTCGAGGTGGAAGGCGAGCGCACGCTGGTCGCCTCGTGCATCCGCCCGGCTGCTGACGGGATGGTGGTCAAGACCGACAGTGACCGCGCCGAGAAATCGCGCGCCATGGTCATGGAACTGTTGGTGGCCGACCAGCCCGAGGTGGCGCATGACAAATCGAGCCACTTCTGGGACATGGCCAAGCTGAACGATGTCAGCGACAGCCGTTTCCCGGCGAAAGAGCCCGAGAAGATTCCGCTGCTGGATGACAGCCATGTGGCAATGCGGGTCAATCTGGATGCCTGCATCAACTGCAACCTCTGTGTCCGCGCCTGTCGCGACGTGCAGGTGAATGACGTGATCGGCATGGCTGGTCGCGGGCATACCGCTCAGGTGGTGTTCGACCAGAACGACCCGATGGGCGATTCAACCTGTGTCGCTTGTGGTGAATGTGTTCAGGCCTGCCCGACCGGCGCCCTGATGCCTGCAACCGTGCTGGACGACCAACAGCAGGGCGACAGCAAAGATTACGACTCTGAGACCGAAAGCGTCTGCCCGTTCTGCGGGGTGGGCTGCAAGGTTTCGCTGAAGGTCAAGGACGGCAAGGTCAAGTATGTCGAGGGTATCAACGGCCCGGCAAACGAAGGCCGTCTGTGCGTCAAGGGCCGGTTCGGGTTCGACTATATCCACCACCCGCATCGTCTGACCAAGCCGTTGATCCGGCGCGAGGACGCGCCCGAGAAGGGGCTGAACGTCGATCCCGGCAACCTGTCGACCCATTTCCGCGAAGCATCATGGGAAGAGGCGATGGATCTGGCCGCAACCAGGCTGATGGCCTTGCGCGACGAAGACCCGCGCAGCGTTGCGGGCTTTGGTTCGGCCAAATGCACCAACGAAGAGGCCTATCTGTTCCAGAAGTTCATCCGTCAGGGTTTCAAGCACAACAATGTCGACCACTGCACCCGTCTGTGCCACGCGTCGTCTGTTGCCGCTCTGATCGAGAATGTCGGCTCGGGTGCTGTGACCGCGACGTTCAATGAGGTCGAAAATTCGGACGTGGTTATCATCATCGGCGCCAACCCGATTGAAAACCATCCCGTCGCGGCGACCTATTTCAAACAGTTCGCTAAGCGCGGCGGCAAGTTGATCGTGATGGACCCGCGCGGCGTTGGTATGCGCAAGTTTGCCGACGAAATGCTGCAATTCCGGCCCGGTGCCGATGTCTCGATGCTGAACGCAATCATGAACGTGATCGTCGAGGAAGAGCTATATGACAGCCAGTACATCCACCGCTGGACCGAGAACTGGGAGGCCGAGAAAGAGCACCTGCGCCAGTTCACGCCCGAGGCGATGGCACCGATCTGCGGCATCGAACCGGATCAGCTGCGCCGCGTTGCGCGCACCTTTGCGCAGGCCAAGGCCGGTCTGATCTTCTGGGGCATGGGCGTCAGCCAGCATATCCACGGCACCGACAATTCGCGCTGCCTGATCAGCCTTGCCCTGATGACGGGCAATGTGGGCAAGCCGGGCGCGGGTCTGCACCCGCTGCGGGGGCAGAACAACGTGCAGGGCGCGTCGGACGCAGGTCTGATCCCGATGTTCCTGCCGGACTACAAGACTGTTACCGATGACAGCATTCGCGCGCAGTTCACCAGTGTCTGGAACTCGGACGACTTCTCGAACGAGAAGGGCCTGACCGTCACCGAGATCATCGACCAAGCCTATGCGGGCAACATCAAGGGCATGTACATTCAGGGTGAAAACCCGGCCATGTCCGATCCGGATGTCGGCCACGCACGTGAGGCGCTGGCCAAGCTGGACCTGATGATCGTGCAGGACATCTTCCTGACCGAAACCGCGAACTATGCGGACATCATCCTGCCGGCCTCGGCGCTGTATGAAAAGAACGGCACGGTGTCGAACACCAACCGTCAGGTTCAGCGTGTCCGTCCGGCCGTGGCACCTCCGGGTGAGGCACGCGAGGATTGGAAGATCACAGTCGAACTGGCACAACGGATCGGTCTGAACTGGGATTATTCCGATGTGTCTGAGGTCTTTGCCGAGATGAAACTGACCATGGAGTCGCTGGACAATATCACCTGGGAACGGCTGGAAACCGAGACGATCACCTATCCTTCGCTCAGCGAAACCGATCCCGGCCAGTCAATCGTGTTCGGTGATGGTTTCCCCCGCGCGGGCGGCAAAGCAAGGTTCACACCGGCCAGCGTCATCCCGCCCGATGAGGCGCCCGATGACGAATACCCGATGATTGCCACCACCGGCCGTCAGCTGGAACATTGGCATACCGGTTCAATGACCCGCCGGGCAACGGTTCTTGACGCGGTCGAGCCCGAGGCCAACTGCTCGATGAACCCGCGCACTCTGAAGCTGATGGGAATTGATCCGGGCGAAATGATCCGCCTGACCACGCGTCGCGGTTCGATTGAAATCATGGTGCGCGCTGACCGGGCCATTGCCGAGGACATGGTGTTCATTCCCTTCGCCTATGTCGAGGCGGCGGCGAACATCCTGACGAACTCGGCCATCGACCCTTATGGCAAGATCCCCGAGTTCAAATTCTCGGCCATTCGTGTCGAAAAGATCGAGGATGCGATGGCAGCGGAATAAGATCGCGGCCAGACTGAGCAAAGGCGGCCTCTGGCAGGGGGCCGCTTTTTTCTTTGCCGCGCCGTCGTTCAATCGATTGCCCCATCTGACTTGCCCCGGCAATTCGTTGGGTTTTCAATTGGCCGCAGCACCACGCAAGTTTCAGCACTGGCGATGGCATCGCGACCACCAACGAAATCGGAACCAGGCGTCCATTTGGCAATTTGAACACCCGTCACCGGATCGTGCGAAACAAACGGATGGCTCACCTCGGCTTTTTTGACGGTTGGTCAATAGTCACGCTCGAAGAACACACCCACGCCGGTTTCTCCTCGGCCATCCACCGTACCGCGCACCGTGAAATTGTCCGTGACATCAAGGTTCAGGTTCACTTCGGTGTCACCTTCGGTGTTCACGGTGAAGTCTGTATAAAGGTTTTCACCCAGATACGCGCCTGCGCCCAAACGGCCCGCGCCGCTTTCCGTAGCACCTATGTCAACCGTATCCACTCCGGTGGAGTCCCGCAGGCCTTTGGTTGCATCACCTCCCGCACCGCTGAGCTGCGCCAGCGATGCCGCCATCTGCGCGATCAGGAACGGCGAGATTTCTGAAAACCGGTTCCCGAACAGCAACATCGCCAGCGCTTCTTCAGCCGGGCGTTCGGGGTCGGAAAACACATCGACTTCTGGTGAATCCAGCGGACCCGCAATTTCGATTGTTGCCGTGCCGTCAGACGTGCTGGCCGAGGATTCGAACTCGATGTACGGGGTCAGGTCGCCCTGCAACGTGACGATCCCCTTGGTCAGCGCCAATCTGCGGCCCAGAATGTCGAAATTCCCCCGGATTAGTTCGATCTGACCGGACGGAACAACAGATGCTGTGGTGCCGCCGATGAGAATCCGACCGCCCAGTTCTGCATTCACGCCTCGCCCTCTGACGAAAACCGCCTTGGGTGCAAGCAGGCTGATATCCAGCGCAATACGTGACGCGCTTTTCTCGGATCCTTCGGTCACGACCAATCCGGCACGCTCTCGCGTGATGAAACCGGCACGGCTTTCGTTGATGTGCTGGATGTCCGGGATAGGTGCCGCGCCCACGGCGCCGGACGCGGCTGCAAGGTTGATGTTGGTTTCGTCAAACGTGATCTGACCGGCCAAAGAACTGTCTCTGGCCAACGCCCCGGTCATGGCAATCTGACCGTTCAGGGTGGTTTCATAGAGCAACCGATCCGTCAGCACGAGGTCGTTCAGAGTGGTGGTAATCTGGGCGTTGAACGGAGGGGTCAGGTCAACAGGTCCGTCGACGGTAAAGTTGCCGCCCGCCCGAACTCCGCCATTCAGTGTGATGGTTGCGCGGCTTTGCGCCAGATCCACCTGACCACTGATCCCGGTAATGGTCTGGCCAGCACCCGGAACGGCAAGAGATGTGCCCGAAGTGGTGATCGATCCGCTCAGCGACGCCAGCGCCGGAGCACCTTTGAGTGCCAGATCGAAGCGCGCCGACCCGTCGATCTTGTTTGGTGTGATGAAGACATTCGCGATTCCAAGGTTTATGCCGCCCTGAGCCGTCAGATCCGCCTGACTGCGGGTTTCATCAAAGGTGCCGGCCAAGGTGGTGTCTATGTCGGCGGGCCCTTGCGCCTTGGCGTCGATCGTCCAGACTCCATTGTCGCGCTGGGCCGTCCCTGTTGCTGCAACGGTGCCGGGAAACTCTGGAACAAACCGCTCGATCTGGTTCAGTTTGGCGTCAAAGTCGACGTCGGCAGACCCATCCCGCTCAACCGTTCCCTGAAGGCTGGCGTATGAGCTGTCAGGTCCGTCCAGGCGGGCAGTGCCTTCCAGCCCAGAACTGGTCGGAGCGACGTTCCCGCTCAGGTTAAGCGGGCCGGACAAGGTTTGCGACAGACGAGCAAGGTCATCCAGTTTGGCGGAAAAGTCCAAGCCGCCAGCGTTTCGGTCCAACTTGCCTGATGCATTTGCCGACAGGGCGGTTCCAATCAGTTGGAACGTGCGGATGTTCAGGCCTTCGTCGTTGTTCACCGCGTCCACGGTCAGGTTCGTTCGCCCCTGGATCAGGTCGTCAACGGCGTCGATCCCGGTTTTGATATCGTCCGCAGCCAAATTGCCTTTTACGTCGAACGCCTTGCTGCCGACCGCGCCCTGGCCGGCAACATCGGCACGGATCGCCCCAGCCAGATCGCGTTTGGCAAGGTTTGAAAACGGTGACAGGTCCGGGATGTTCAGATTGGCCTGCCCGTCAATAGCCAAAGCATTCTTTGGATCGTCTATGGTGGCAGAGACCTTGGCGGTCAGGGCAGAACCGTCCACCGTCGCGTCGCGGATCACAATCCGTTCCTGGTTCAGCGCACCGTCGAATGTGATCTCGTTGCGATCGGCCAACAGCGGATCAATCTCGGTCAGGCCGGTTTTGATGCCCCGGCCCGATACGCTGGCCGTGCCGTCAAACTCCAGCGTCTGAACGGTTCCTTTTCCGTTCAGTTTTGCTTGCACTGCACCTCCGAGTTCGCGTTGGGCAAGGCCGGAAAACACGGACAGGTCCCGGGAATTGACCGTCGCCTGACCATCGATCGTCACGTTGCCATCAGGGGTCGTTACCGTGCCGTCGGCCTGGGCGCGCATGGTATCTCCGATCAGGGTGAAATCTCGGATGGTTACGCCATCTGCGCCGCGCCTGGCGTCGAGCGTTATCGTTGTATTGCCCTTGATCACCGGATCGATGTCATCACGCCCGGTCGAGAGGTCGGTTCCTTCGACCTCCAGCTTGCCGTCGAAACTGCCTTCCAGTGGCGAGCCCCGACCGGTCACCTTGGCCGAGACCTCGCCTCCCAACTCCAGTTGCGCCAGTTCCGAAAACCGGGACAGATCCGTGGCTTTCAAAGTGGCGGTGCCGTCGACGGCCAAACCGGAGGACAGGCCGCTGACCAATGCGTCGACGCCCAATTCGTAATCCGAACCGACCAGTTCGAGACCTGTCAGGTTCAGGGATTGGTCACTGCCATATTCGAAAGTGCCATCCAGAGTGACGAGGTCGCCTATTGCTGCATTCAGGGCCTCGTCCGCCAGACTAATACCGTCCAACGCGGCCTGCAGGTTGCCATTGATTTTTAGCGCTGCGCCCTGTTCCAGGGTCCCGTGAGCAGTAATTTGCGCGCGCTCCAATTCAACCTGCTCGGCCTGCACGGCATCTGCTGTCAGACTCAAGTCCCAATGATTGCCATTTTTTTCGTCGTACAGCGCCGAAATCTGTGCTGCTCCAACGGACGTGTCACCGCCCGAGGCTGGAAGAGTTACCCTTTCACCCTCTGGTGGCGTTATGCGTCCTTGCAGGGCCGCGAGTTGCAATCGCCCACCCGCCGCCAATTGTAGCTGGCCTTTCAGGTTCAGTGCTTGTGACGAGATCTCAAGCTCGTCAATTTCCAGCGCACCCTCAGGTTGGGTTCGCCCATCCACATAGAGCTGTGTTTTGGCACCGAAAAACGTATCCATTTCTTCGGCGACAAAAGGTGTCAAATCACCACCGAGATCGGCAGTAAACGCAATGCCATCTTCTGCGCTGGCCGCGGCAGTCGGGGCCGAGCGTAACCGAACCTGCCCTGTCACCCGAGGCTGACCATCGCTGCTGAGGCCGATATCTGCGGTGAAGTCGGTCACCGGTCCGGACCCTTTCGCGGTCAACCCAATCGGTGGACTGTCCGGAATTTTCAGAGCGGCCGAGATCAGGCCGCCCGCTGCCTCTGTCACCTGAAGGTCAAGATCGATCTGGCTGGTTGAATTCTGGAAGCCCGCTGCCAGCTTGATTTCATCGCCCGCCCGGTCCAGCCGGGTGATATCCAGATCGGTGTCCAGCGTCCCGTCGGCAAGTGACAGGTTGCCATTGACCGCCAGTTCTGCGGCCACTCCGATCAGAGGCTCGCCCAAAGCCAGCTCGTCGACACGAATTTCACCGATTTCGATGGCAACGGGCAGTTCAGGCAGTTGGAAACCTTTTGCCTCTGCGGTTGGCGGCGGCGTATCTTTGGTGGTGGTGCCCGGCGCGCGGGCGACGTCGATCTCTTGTGCAGTCAAGGCATTGACCGAGAACCGCCCACGGATCAAAGCCAGCCGGTTCCAGTCAAGTTCGGCATCCTTTATGGTCAGCCAGACCCCTTCGTCATCGGCAACCGTGATCTCGGCAATCGTGGCACGTGAACTCAGCGCACCTTGCAGGCCTTTGACGGTGACGTTCTGATCGTCGCCCGACAGTGTATCCTGTAGGAACCGCTCGATCATGCTACCGCCTTGGTCCTCCTGCGGATGTCCGGCCACAGGCACGACCGCCAGCGCGCCGATCAGCAGAGGGTATGAAAGGTACCGTCTCAAAATGCCTGTCCGATCCCAATGTAGAACTGTAGCCCGTCCCCGGTGGGGCCGCTGACAGGATAGGCCAGATCAAGACGCAGGGGGCCAAACCCGCCCAGATCATATCTTACGCCGATACCGGCGCCCGAGTGGTCTTCCGCGCCGCTGCCGACAAAGGAAGACGTATCGACGACACCGTAGTCATAAAACCCGACCAGCGACAGGCTGTCGGTAACCTTGCCTCGGATCTCACCGGACAAGCCAATAAATGACTTGCCGCCTGCGACGCCGGTCCCGACCGGAATGCCGAGGCTTTCATACGGCTGCCCGCGCACGGTTCCCGCGCCACCGGAAAAGAACAGAAAATCAGGTGTGACACCGTCTGCGGGTGGGCCAATCACGGATCCCAATTGCGCCCGCCCCGCCAGTACAATCCTTCCTCCGGTGCCAAGGCTGGTATAGGCGCGGCCATCGAAAAACAGACGAATTCCAGTGTCGCTGCCGGAAAAGCCGACAAAAGGCATGATCTGGGAATCCAGATAGAAACCGCGCGTGGCGCTGACTTTGCTGTCACGCTCATCCCATTCGGATCGGAACGGCACGATGAAATACCTGAACTTGCGCCCGCTGCCATATGCGTCATCTGCATCCGACCACTGAAATCCGGCCGATGCCTCGGCGTAAAGATTGTCCGAGAACGTTCGGCGCGCACCATAGGCCAGCGACGCCACCGTCACATTGTAGTTTTCCGTGTTGCGGCGTTCCAGCAGGGCGCTCCAGAAGGTGTTGTCATCAGGGCCAAGCCGGTCGGGTTGATCCAGACGCAATCCGATCCGGCCATCAATATCCTCTGCACCGCCAATATTTCGGACCGCCGCTTCGAAGCGCAGACGTTCTGCGCGCCTGAACATGTTGCGATGGGTCCACGTCGCGGTCACATCCACACCATCACGAGAGGCCAGTTCGACACCAAAGGTCAACCGACGTTTGGGCAGGTCTTCGAACGTGGCATCGAAATCCAGTGTGCCATCCGGATTCGGCGTCTCTCGTTCCTGCAACGAGACCACGTTGAACGTGCCGGTCCGGCGCAACCGTGTTCCCACCTTCTGAATTTTCTCGGGCGAATAGACCTCGCCACTGGGGAAGCCGGCGATCTTTTCGATGGATCTGTGGCGCACGTCTGAATTGCCCTTGATGAACATTTTGCCAAATGTCAGCCTGCGCCCGGGGTCAAGATCGATCTGAGCATCCAGGCGGGCCTGGGCGTGGCGCGCGATGATTGTCTGACCCGCAATTCCGGCTTTTGCGTGACCCGCGTCCCTCCAGCCCTGAACACCGGCCGAGGAGGCCTGTTGAATGGCACCGGTCGTCGCCAGTTTCCCTGGGGCAAAGTCCTCGGGCAGTTCCGTTTCAGGGGCCAGGGGCTGAACTGTGGCGGTGCCGAATTTGAAGCGTGGCCCGGTTTCGACGGTAATCGCAGCACGGTTGATTTGTGCAGGCACCGTGAGAGAGCTCAGCTCGGCCGCTTCCTGTCCATCAAGCTTGATGCTGACGACCGGGCTGAAATACCCTTCGTCGTACAGGATTTGCACAATCGTTCGGTAATCCGACAAGGCTCCCGAGAGGATTTCAAGCGGGGTGTCGAGGCCGCGTTCTTCAGCCGTGGTTACCGAGGATGTCTTTTCGAGGCGCTCAACCAGTTCTTTAGATGCGCCGGGGGCGTAAAGTGAGGTTTCCAGCGCCGCCAATGTGGTTGGGGCCAAAGTCACGACTGCGGCCATCAGCCAGCGCCCCAGACGGCATTGCCGCTTGCTCCTTCGCATGAATTGCCCCAACTGTCCCAATTCCAGTTCTCTTGCCCGCGTCATGCACGGTCGTTTGAATTCAGGTTAGAGCATCTGAATGCGGATGGGGAAAGGAATTATGCATGAGACGCGTTTTTTTGGGCCAAATTGTGTTGACGTCACCGCCCGGCTATTCGGCTGCCATAAGGCGGGCCACGTCCAGCATTCGCGCCGAAAACCCCCATTCGTTGTCGTACCAGCCAAAGACCCTGACCTGATTTTCACCCACCATACGGGTCTCGGGCCCGGCAATGACCAGCGATTCAGGGCGGGCCCGCAGGTCGGACGAGACCAGCGGCAAGTCAGTCCAGCCAAGCACAGGCGATGCAGCAACGGCCTGCTTCAGGGCGTGATCGAAGGTTTCGGCACTCATGCCGCGCTGCAATGTGACCACAAGGTCCACGGCTGACACACTTGCCGTGGGAACGCGGACAGCCGCGCCCGAAATGCGCCCGGCCAGATGAGGCAGGACGACATCGATCAGGTGCATCGCACTCGATGTGGTCGGCACCATCGACAATGCCCCCGCCCGAGAACGGGCCAGGTCGCCGCGCGGGGCATCTACCATTGGCTGGCTGTTGGTATAACAGTGGATGGTGGTCATGTGCCCCGATGCGACGCCGCCGATCTCGTCTATGACCTTGACCAGTGGCACCAATCCGTTGGTGGTGCAGGATGCGTTTGACACAATCCGGGCGCTGCCCAGCTGGTCTTCGTTCGCACCCAGAACGATGGTGACATCAGCGGCGGGGGAGGGGCCCGAGATCAGCACTTTGCCTGCGCCCGCGGTCAACCCGCGACGCGCAACGTCCGAACTGCGGGCGATACCGGTACAATCCAGCATGACGTCAACGCCCGACAGATCAACGCGGGACAGATCGGCGCTGTGGGTCATGGGAATCGCGCGTCCATCCACGATCAGCGCAGCGTCCCCCCCGGACACATCGCCGGGATAGGGGCCGAATGTGCTGTCGTATTTGAACAGGTATGCGCAGGTTTCCAGCGGCGCGATGTCATTGATCAGCACCAACTTGATATCTGCCCCTTCCGGCAGGGCCAGAACCTGCCGCAGGATCGTGCGGCCAATGCGGCCGAATCCGTTAATCGCGAGTTTCATGCGCAAGCTATGGCAGGCCGGTCGGGCGACCTCAATGCCTGATCTGACGCCGTGTCAGTTGCAGCTGACCTGCGAGAAAAACTGGCCCGAAATGTTCTGATACATGCTGGCCACGATCGGTTTGCACCCGGTGGCCTGCTGAATCGCGGCGATGGCCTGAACGGTGCGCAGGCGCGGCGGCTGGCCGAAGGGGTTGAGGTTGTTGTTGTCACGCGTGGCGCGATAGACGACCGGCGCGTCGGAAACCTGTGTCACCGCCCAGGTGCGGCTCATGACGAAGACGGATTTGGTTTCTTCTTTGGCCGAGATGGGGGATGCAAAAAGGGCCGCGGATGAAGCGAGTGCTGCGACGGCCAGCAGGGCAGGGCGTAGTTTCATGGAACAATCTCCAGTGCTCAAAATCAGAATTTACTTGGATTTCAGCAAATTCCAGCCCGCCTGTGAAGCCCCAAGGTCAGAAATATGCGGCGCCACCCCGTCGGCCAGGTGTTCCCGGCAAGCTGTGGGCAATGGCAAATGCCGGTTGCAGCCCTTGTGCCGCCAATGCCTGAACCACCCCGGATCGCCCGCGTTGCGGGCTTGCGAACAGAAGTCTCGCAGACAGGGCTGCCCGGGGTGTTTTGAAGGTTCGCCTCAGGGGCTTGGCCCTGCCGGGTTAGGGGTATAACCTTGACCACAAATGATTTCAGCTCTGCGAGGCCGCCATGAATGCCACATTTTTTACCGCCGTCGCCGCATGCGGCATTCTATTGATGAACACCGTGGTCGAGGCCAAGCCTCTGTCCCGAATCATAGCCGAGATGGGGTTGTCTCCGGCAGATTTCGAAGTGGTAAACGCAGCCTCGAACGCGCTTTTGACCAGTGGCACACCATCCGTAGGTCAGGAACGGTCATGGAAGAATGACGACACGGGTTCCAAGGGTACAATCCGGGTGCAATCGGTACAGGGAAATTGCGTTGGCCTTCAGCATGTGATTCAGCCGGACGGTGGTGATCAAAGCAGGGAAATCCGAACCCGCCGCTGCAACGACGGCAACGGCAATTGGATCCTTACGCCCTGATCATCAGGTCAGATTTCAGTAGCCCTGATCGCGATTGACTTCATGCAGCAAGGGCGCGCCGGAACAGAGTCGTTGGAAGTTTTCAGCCACATCCGACAACGCATCGCCCAGATGCCAGCCTGAAACATGAGGCGTGATCGTCACGCCGGGGTGGCGCCACAGCGGGCTGTCTTGTGGCAGGGGTTCCCGCGAGGTGACGTCCAACACGGCATGCCCCGGAATACCTGCGTCCAGTGCCGCGATCAGGGCGACCTCATCAATCAGATTTCCGCGCCCCGCGTTCAGCAACTGACTGCCGGGTTTCATCGCCGCCAGCATCCGGGCATCAAACAGGCCAGCGGTTTGAGGGGTCGAGGGCAGGATCGCGCAAACGTGGTCACATTGTCCTAGAAGCGCGGGCAACGCGTCCTGCCCATGCAAACAAGTTACGCCGTCAATGACCTTGGGCGTACGGCTCCAGCCCATCACCTGAAAGCCCACGGCGCGCAGCATCCGCGCGGTGCGGGCACCGATGTGGCCAAGACCCAGAACGCCGACCACGGTGTCTGGGGTAAAAACCGGTGCGCGCGGGGACCACTCGGCGCGGGATTGGGCCGCTTCGTGAAATGCCATGTGTCGCTGAGAGCGCAGGATATAGGCCAGAAACCACTCGGCAATGCCTTGCGCCGGCGCGTCGGGCTTCAGGCGGGCGATGCGAACATGACCGGGCAGACCGGGATGGCTGACAATGGTTTCAACTCCTGCGCCCAGCTTTTGAACCAGTTTCAGGTTGGGCAGTCGCGTCGGGTGGTCACGTTGCATATCAACCACGGCCAGCATCGTTATGTCATCCGGGTTTCCCAACGTTTCCGCGGTGCGAATATCCGCATCCGGCAACACCGCCCGTAAACTGCGGGCAATTTCGTCATCACTTATCCAGTTGGACAGCCCGGTTTCGATCAACAACGCCATGTACGGCTCCTGCTTAGGTTTGATGCGGTGACGTCCCGTCACTACGGTGGACAGGGCCCGGGCAGTTAAGCCATCCTTGCGGCAAAAGTATAGCCCGGACCCGGTGCTTGACAGGGACAATTCCGAAAACATGACATTCAGCCTGGCCCCGCAAATTCATGATCATCTGCAAGACGTTGCCGATATGACCGGGTTCGAGATCATGCGGCTGGAGGGCACGTGTTTCCCGGGAGGTGAAAGCGAAACTGATCGCAAGGCCGGTGTGTCCAACATTTTCGCCCCCCGCCGTCGGAATGGCGAAAGTGGTTAAACACCCGGGCCCAGATGAATTGAAACGATTTGCACAAGAATAGACCCGAGGAACACATGGCGGAAGCGCTCGATTTTACGGACAAGACCTATTTTCATCAGCGCGATGACGGGGCCTTTATTGGCAACGATGCCGCGCGCGGGCCGTGGTCTGCCGCACATTGCCACGCGGGGCCGGTCAGCGGCTTGATCGTACGGGCCGCAGAAACCGAAATCGGCCCCGAAAAGATGCTGACCCGACTGACTGTCGATTTGTTGCGGCCACTTCCATTGGCCGGGCTCCGTGTCGCGGCAGAGACCACGCGCCATACCAAGACGCTGGGCACCACGCGGGTCACGGTACACGATCTTGATGACACGCTCTGCGCCACGGCCACCACGATGCATCTTTTGCGGCGCGATCTGGGGCAGGTGCCGAATGTCGAGATAGATGCGCCGAGGATAGAGGACGTTGTCGAGGGCCCTTTTCCGATAGGTGAAATTCGCCACGAATTGCCCGGTTTCGCCCATTACAGCGATATTCGCTATCCGACAGGGGGAAAACAGGGTGCCGGGCCCAAAACAATTTGGATGCGCACTCCGCAGCTTTTGCAGGGCGAGGATCAGTCGCCCATACAGGCCCTGTGCCCGTTGGCGGATTGTGGCAACGGTATCTCGTGGAACGCGCCAACCTCGGAAATGGGGTTCATGAACACCGACCTGACCGTGCATATCCACCGTGAACCGGTTTCGGACTGGCTGGCATCCGAGTCGGTTTCGCATTGGCAGCCTTCCGGCATCGGCATGTCTCAGTCCGTGCTCTTTGATACGCAAGGTCCAGTGGGTACTGCGCTGCAAACACTGGTTCTGTTTCCGCCGACCTGATGTCGGGCCGGATTTCGCATCGGGATTGAAAATGTCGTTGCCGCCAAACGGAGGGAGACCTATCTTGATCTCATGCGTTACCTTATAACCACTTTGATCCTTTGCTTGCCGATGCAGACCAACGCCCACCCGCATGTCTTCATTGATACCGGGCTGGAATTCATCGTGGATGACGCTGGTCAACTGACCCATGTCCGCGTGACCTGGGCGTATGACGAATTCTACTCGTTGCTGGTTCTGGAAGACATGAAGCTGGATCAGGATGCCGACGGCGTTCTGACACAAAGCGAAGAACGGTTCCTGACCGGGTTCGATACGCAGTGGGTGGAAGGATACAACGGCGATCTTGTCGTTACCGCAGACGGAAACCCGGTTGCACTTTCCGGTCCGATGGAGGCGCACGCGACAGTTGAAGACGGGCGCGTTGTCACCACGCATCTCAGGGCGGTGGAAGCCGGTGCCGTGCCTGCCACGGCATTGTCCGCAAAGGCATTTGATGAGACGTTTTACACCGCCTACGAGGTGACGCGGCCCGTGACCGTCACAGGCCCTGTTGCGTGCCGGATGGATCGGTTTGACCCGGACATCGACGGGCAACTTGCGCAGATGCAGGCGTTCCTGCTGACACTGGACGCAGATTATGACCTCGAGGAAAACGATATTCCTCTGGTCGGTGAAAGCTTCGCGACCGAGATCCGTGTTTCATGTCCCGCTACCTGATTGTTCCGGTTGCTCTTGCCTGCGGTTTGCTGCTCTGGTTCTGGGGCAGCGGTGGTTTTGACAGTCTTGCGGCCTGGGCCGCGGGGGAGCAACGAGAATTCCAGAACCAGATCGCCCGGTCCTTGCGTGCCGCGCGCGCCGAGCAGCCCGAGGCGGTGGCAACGCTGCTGACGGTCTGTTTCGCCTACGGGTTCTTTCATGCCATCGGCCCCGGCCACGGAAAGGTCCTGATCGGGGGCTACGGTTTGGGTCGGCGTGTTGCTTTCTGGAGGCTATCGGCGATCAGTGTATTGTCCAGCCTCGGGCAGGCGGTGACGGCCGTCGTACTGGTCTATGCCGGGGTGCTGGTGTTCCAGATGTCCCGCGAAAGCCTTGTTGGAACGACGGAACAGGTCATGGCTCCGATCAGCTACGGTGCAATTGCCCTTATCGGTCTTTGGCTGGTGGTCCGGTCCTTGCTCAGTTTCGCAAGGAGACGGAAAACCGCGTCGTCCCATGATCACCATCATCGTGAAAACGATCACACGCATCATCACCACCACGAAGGAGAGGTCTGCTCAGATTGCGGTCACCGCCATGGCCCCACCGCGCAGGAAATTGCAAATGTGGGTTCACTGCGCGAGGCCCTGATCCTGATTGCGGGCATCGCGGCGCGACCGTGCACAGGGGCTTTGTTCGTGCTGATCCTGACGTGGCAGATGGGCATCGCGATGGTCGGTATCGCCGGGGCCTTTGCCATGGCATTGGGCACGGCGTTGGTGACGACCTTGGTGGGATGGACGTCCTTTGGCCTTCGCGGAGGTCTGCTGGCCTCAGCCTCGGCCACACGGTTCGCATCGGTGTTGGCCCCAACCATCGAACTGGTCGCCGGGCTGATCATTGCCGTGATCGCAAGTGGCTTGCTTCTGCGAGCGATTTAGGTCAGTCGAATACCGGTTCCGGGTAACCAACCCGCGCCAGATACAGCCCTTGCGGCGGGCACACTGGCCCGCAGGCCGCACGGTTGGCGGCTTCCAACGCCTCGCGAACATCTTCCGGGGTCCACGCGCCGGCGCCCACACGTTCCAGGGTTCCGACGAAACTGCGCACCTGATTGTGCAGGAATGACCGTGCCCTAACGTGGAAATGGACCTCGGGGCCGGAAAATCCCTGAACCTGTTCAACCCGCAACTCATCCAGAGTTTTGACCGGGCTGGCCGCCTGACAAATCGACGACCTGAAGGTCGTGAAATCATGGCGACCCAGCAGCATGTTCGCCCCTTCCTGCATGGCCTCGACATCCAGCGGATGATTGATCTGCCAAACCTGCCCTTTGTCATGGGTTGCAGGCGCGCGCCGCATCAGGATGCGGAACAGGTATTGCCGTTCGACCGCCGAAAACCGGGCGTGCCAATCCGCGTCGACCCGTGCTGCCTCAACAATCGCCACCGGCTGCGGTTTGAGGTGATAGTTCAGCGCCTCGGACAGGCGGAACGGATTCCAGTCCTTGGCCATGTCGCAATGAGCAACCTGTCCCAATGCATGAACACCTGCGTCGGTGCGCCCTGCGGCAGCAATCGTATGCGCACCCGGTTGAATGCGGGACAGGGCCTGTTCGATTGCCCCCTGCACGGACGGTTGATCCTTTTGCCGCTGCCATCCGGCAAACGGCTCCCCCTGGTATTCGACTTTCAACGCGTATCTGGGCATGTGCCGCTGGTACAGCGCGGCGCGGGAACGGGCAAGGGGGCGAAAGCGCTGGTATGTGCGGTACCCTCTACCTATCTTGGGTGAAACGATAATTGCGGGGCGACGGATTGGTCATCTCATCACTGGCAGACAGTCTTGTGCGCGGCGTCGAAACCATCGGCGACAGCGTCTCCGAGACGTTTTTTGAGCCTGTCATCCGCCTGGGTGTCACCGGGTTGGCGCGGTCGGGCAAGACGGTTTTCATCACCTCGCTGGTGGCGAACCTGCTGGATCGGGGGCGTATGACCGGGTTGGTTGCGCAGCAGGAAGGACGGATCAACGCCGCCTATCTGCAACCGCAGCCCGATGACACCGTGCCCCGGTTCGATTATGAAACGCACCTGTCCGCCCTGACCGGTCCGACACCGCACTGGCCGGACAGCACGCGCGCGGTGTCAGAACTGCGCCTGTCCTTCAAAGCCCGCCCAGCCGGCTTGCTTGCTGGCTTGCAGGGACCGCGCACCGTTCATCTGGACATTGTCGATTACCCCGGCGAATGGCTTCTGGATCTGGCCTTGCTGGACAAGTCGTATGCAGACTGGTCTCGGGAAACACTGACACGTATCGAGGCCCGCTCGGAGGCTGCCGGGTATCTGGCCCAGGTCAATGCCGCAGACCCGTCCGGCGCACATGACGAGCCGACGGCGCAAGCGCTGGCATCGTCTTTCACGACCTATCTCAATCAGGCGCGTGAAGCGGGGTACTACGACTGTACCCCCGGGCGTTTCCTGTTGCCGGGCGATCTGGCAGGCTCTCCGGTTCTGACCTTTGCGCCGTTGGTGGTGTCTGGCCCGTCGCGGCGCAGAACGCTTCAGCGCGAGATGGAACGGCGATTTGAAGCTTACAAAGCGCAGGTCGTGAAACCGTTTTTTCGGGATCACTTCTCGCGGATCGACCGGCAGGTGGTTCTGGTTGACGCGCTGGGCGCAATTCACAAGGGACCGCAGGCGGTCGAGGATATGCGCCGCGCCATGGCTGATATCCTGTCGGCCTTTCGCCCCGGCCGAAATGCGTGGCTCAGCCAATTGCTGTTGGGCAAGCGGGTCGAACGCATTTTGTTTGCGGCGACAAAAGCCGACCATTTGCATCACACCCAGCATCCCCGCCTGACCGCGATCATTGAAGCATTGACGCGCGAGGCGCGCGATCGGGCGAGTTTCGCCGGGGCCCGGACCGAGGCCCTGTCTCTGGCATCGCTGCGCGCAACGACCGAAGAATTGCGCAATCACAACGGGACAGAATTGCCATGCGTTCGGGGTACCTTGTTGGATAATGGGAAACAGGCTGCCTTCTACCCCGGTGAATTGCCCGAGGATCCAGCGCATCTGCTGGGCCCGGCCCGAAATGGGGCTGATACGTGGTTGGGCGAAGACTACGGCTTCATGGCCTTTGCCCCGGCCCGGCTGACCATGAAACCCGGTGACGGCCCGCCGCATATCCGACTGGACCGTGCCGCCCAGTTTTTGATTGGAGATCGGTTGTGACGGTACTTCTGCGTCCCGCACGCCCAACGGATGCAGGTACCATCGGGACAATCCTGCATGGCTTCGCCCTGGAAAACGACTGGATGCCTGAATTGCACAGCTGCGCCGAGACCATCGCCTTCTGCGGTCGAATGATTGATCAGGAATGGGTGACCGTGGCTGAAACCGAGGCCGGCGTTGTAGGTTTTTTGGCGCTCGACGGTCGTGAAATCCATTCGCTTTATCTGGATGTTTCGGTTCGGGGCCGCGGGATTGGCCGGCAATTGCTGGATCATGCCAAATCGGCCCGCTCAGAGCTGAGCTTGTACGCGTTTCAGGACAACGCCCGAGCGTGCCGGTTTTATGAACGTAACGGCTTTGCCGAGGTGGCCCGCAGCGATGGGGCGGATAATGACGAAAACCTGCCGGACATATTGTTTGTCTGGCGCAGTGAGGGTGTGATCCATGGCTAAAGGCCCGGTTTTGATCGATCTTGAAACGGATGAGCCCCCTGCCGATGTCGCCAAGGCCCCGCCGGTGCCGGACATCGCGCAACCGCAAGGGCAGGCGATGCAAAGCGCGGCACGGCTGGCGGCGCGCAAACCATCGGCTCTGGCACGCTGGTTCTGGGGGCTGGCCCTGGCAGTGGTCGGGGCGGCCGTATCGGTGGCCGCGTGGGATTTTGCAACCTCGCTGGTGGCGCGGACACCTGTATTGGGTTGGATCGTAACCGGATTGATCGCCGCGCTGGTTCTTGTGGCGCTTATGATCGCTGTCCGTGAACTGGCCGCATTGGGGCGATTGTCCCGCGTAGATGGCCTGCGTCGGGCCGCAGACACCGCATTGGCCGAGGACGATCTGGCTCAGGCCCGTGCGGTCACCAACCGTATCATCGCATTCTACAAAGGCCGGGAAGACACGCGCTGGGGCCGCGAACGATTGACCGAGCGGATGGCGGACCAGTTCGATGCGTCAGCTCTGCTGGAACTTGCCGAAGATGAACTGCTGGCCCCTCTGGATCAAGCAGCCAGCCGCGAGGTCGAGGCCGCGGCCCGGCAAGTTGCAACCGTAACCGCATTGGTGCCATTGGCGCTTGCGGATGTGATAACCGCGCTGGCCGCGTCGTTGCGGATGATCCGCCGGGTTGCGGAAATCTATGGCGGGCGTGCGGGTGCGCTGGGCGGCTGGCGTCTGACCCGCAGTGTATTTGTGCATCTGGTGGCGACAGGGGCCGTGGCCGTCGGCGATGATCTGCTGGAGCCTGTCCTGGGCGGTTCCGTTTTAAGCAAACTGTCCCGCCGGTTCGGAGAGGGTCTGGTCAACGGGGCGCTCAGCGCCCGTGTGGGTGTGGCCGCGATGGAGGTGTGCCGTCCGCTGCCCTTCTCGGACAGGCACAAACCTTCGACGCGGGGCATCATCAAACGCGCCTTGCAGGGCCTGTTTTCCAAGGGTTGATCCAAAGCAAGGCGCCCCGGCCTGCGCTTCGACACACTGAAAGTGTCAAAGGAGCCAGCCATGACGGATCACGGTCACAGCCCGCAGGAAATCGCCGAACGGATCAACGCACCGCCTGGACGAGGTGTGTTGCGCGATGTCGTCTATGGCGGCATCGACGGGTCCGTCACCACATTTGCCATTGTGGCAGGCGTTGCAGGGGCAGGTCTTTCCCCGTTCGTTATCGTGGCGCTTGGCCTGGCGAATGTTCTGGCTGACGGGTTTTCGATGGCTGCGGGCAATTATTCGGGCACCAAGGCCGAACTGGACAACATTCGCCGCATCCGCGCGGTCGAGGAACGCCACATTGCGTTGTACCCGGATGGCGAGCGCGAAGAAGTGCGAGAGATCCTTGCGCAAAAAGGGCTGTCTGGCGGCATTCTGAATGAGGCCACGGCAGAGATCACCTCGAGCACCGAAAACTGGATCAACCTGATGATCGAAGGTGAATATGGTCTGGGCAGTGTCGACCCGCATCCAATGAAAGCCGCATTGGCTACCTTCTTTGCGTTTCTGGTGGCGGGGATGATCCCTTTGCTGCCGTTCCTGGCGTCCTTGCCAAACGCATTTGCGATCTCGGCCTGGATGACCATGGCTGTATTCTTTGCGATTGGCGCGCTCAAAAGCCGGTGGTCACTGGCCCCCTGGTGGCGGTCGGGGATCGAGACGTTTTTTATCGGCGGGCTGGCCGCGCTGATCGCGTATCTCGTCGGGTCCCTGTTCCACCCATGAGTTTTGCAGCGCTGGGATGACGGTTCTTGCGGCAGGCGTTACCGGAGATCCCGGACCTTTTCAGGCCAACGATCGCGCGCCTGACGATTTCGGTGTTTTAGATCGGGTCACAGCTTTCCTGACTGTCACTTTCGGACGGCTCAAGATAGCCTGACCTTCAAAAGGATCGGAGACTCGGTTGGAATCGCTGCTTGTTCTTGTTGGCCTGATTGTTCTGGCCATCCCTGTGACATTGATTGCCCTTTTGGTCGGGCATTCCCGTTTGCGGCGCCGGGTAGAGCAGCTGGAAGCGCAAATCGACGCCTTGGCCTCAGGTGATGCGACCGTCCTGCCGCAACCGGAACAGGAAACGCCTGCACCGCAACCTGCTGCTGAAGAGAAGCCGCGCAGGCCGGCACCCTGGTCAGCACCAAAGCGGCAGGAAGACAACAGTGCCGACGCTCAGGATGCAGAGGTTTCTTCTCCGGCTGTCGTGTTTCGCCATGACAGGTTTGCGGCTTTGGGCGCGTGGCTGCGCGAGAACTGGTTTTATGTGGTTTCGGCCCTGTCTCTGGCGCTGGCCGGTATTTTCCTTGTGCAATACGGCGTCGAAAACGGTTTGCTGCCTCCGGCGGCCCGTGTTTTAGCGGCCCTGGGTTTCGGCGCTGTTCTGATCCTTGCAGGCGAGGTGTTGCGCCGTAAATTCGGGGATGACGAAGCGGCGGCCACTGCCTATTTGCCCTCGGTCTTTTCCGGTGCCGGGCTTGTCACTTTGTTCGGGGCCATCCTGTCCGCGCGCCAGCTGTACAACCTGATCGGTGCCGAAACGGCACTGGCAGGGATGGTCGTTGTCGCGCTGGTGGGCCTTGTTTTGGGGTGGTTCCACGGTCCGCTGCTGGCTGCGGTCGGTCTGATCGGAGCCTTTGCCGCTCCTTTCCTGGTTGGGGGCGCGTCTGATGATCCCTCTTGGCTTTATGCGTATTTCCTGCTGGTTGCCGTCTTGGGGCTGGGTATCGACACGGTACGGCGCTGGGCATGGATCTCGGTCCTGACGCTGTTCGGGGCCTATGCGGCGAACCTGCTTCTGGTGACCGGGGCGCCGAGTACGGAATCGGGATACCTGATCGCCGCAACGGTGCTGGCGCTTTTGGCAACCGCCATCCCGGTGCGGCGCATTTGGCCTAATCACGCGGGCCCCATGCTGTCTGAGATGATCCGCCATCCCAAGGTTCGCCCCTGGCCCGAATTCCCAACCCGTCTGGCTGCCGGGGCCATCGCGGCAAGTACGGTGATCCTGTCCTGGCATTGGGCGGATACGGAACCCGAATTCTGGTTGGGCGTCAGCCTGTTGTCCACCCTCGTTCTGGCGTTGCTCCTATGGGCCAAGGATGCACCGGCCCTCCGGGACCTGACTGTCCTGCCTGCGGCCGGTCTGGTGGTCTTTGTCGCCTCTCACGGGCTTGAGAACGGCGCGGTTCTGGACAGGTTCGCGGACACTTACGCGGAAACACCCGAGGCCGACTATCCGATGGTGGTGACTGTTCTGGTCGCCTTGGGAGGTTTGATGTCGGCCCTGATGGCCTGGCGGTCATTCACGACAAGCCAGTATCGCGCCGTCTGGGCCGGAGGAGCCGCGCTTTTTGCCCCTGTGCTGGCCATCGCGCTGGAAATAGGCT
This sequence comes from Ruegeria sp. YTSC002, assembly GCF_059609845.1. Classification (NCBI taxonomy): domain Bacteria; kingdom Pseudomonadati; phylum Pseudomonadota; class Alphaproteobacteria; order Rhodobacterales; family Roseobacteraceae; genus Ruegeria; species Ruegeria sp. YTSC002. Next base: position 176,049 of record NZ_JBXWML010000003.1, on the reverse strand, counting down.
GGCATCCGGCTTCGGTGATAGGAGCCTACCCCTGGGCGCTCCATGCGATCGCACTGGCGGTGCTGATGGTGGTTCTGGCAGAACGTTTTGCCCGTGTTGACGGCGATGACCGGATGCGAGCGGCTCTGGCCACTCTGTCCGCGCTGTCGTGTCTGGTGTTCGCTTGCGTCATCGTGCTCAGTTCATCGGCGCTCACGGTTGCTCTGGTCGCCAGTGTCGTGGTTGCCGCAGCGTTGGACCGCAGGTTCATCCTGCCGCCGATGAGCTGGTTCATCTGGGCGGGTGTCTTTACCGTCACGGTGCGTCTGGTGCTTGATCCCGGGCTGGACTGGGCCAATTCCGCTCCGGTGTCTGAGATGGCGATGGTCTATGGCGCGGCCACATTGGGATTTGTCGTGGGCTGGTGGCTTTTGCGTCCGTTGAAGCGCCCTCTGGCGGCGCTGCTGCTGGAAAGCGCGGCCTGGGCGACAGCGGGTATCCTGCTTTCATTGCTGCTGCTGCGTTGGCTCGAAGGCTTCGGAGAGGGCGGCGCTGACAACAGCCATTGGGGCCTGGGTCTGCTGGCCGTCATCTGGCTTTTGCTTGCGTTCGCGCAGGTGCAGAGGTTCGGGCTGGGTGGCAAACTGAACTACCTGCGATACCTGCTTGCTCTGTTCTTTGCGGCTCATGGCCTATTCTATCTGTTGCTGGCATTGGCGGACCAGAACCCCTTGTTTGATCCGAATGCAGATCCGGTGCTTGGGCCGCCGGTTTTGAATACGCTGGCCGTTGCCTATCTGTTGCCCGCATTGGCCATCGGCGGTTCGGCCTGGAGGATCCGGGAAATGCCGAGACCGATCATGCAAGCAAGCTTTGCCGTTGCAGGGGTGTTGGCCGCAGTTTGGTTGGGTTTGACGATCCGTCACGTCTGGCAGGGCGCGGCGGGTATGTATGAAGGCAACGGCGTCACGCAGCCCGAGCTCTACACCTATACCATCGTTCTACTGCTGATCGGGGCCGCTCTGTTCTATCAATCTCTGGCCCGCCGATCCGACCTTATGCGCAAGGCCGGGCTGGCAGTGATCGGGTTGGCGGTTGCCAAGGTCTTCCTGATCGACATCGCCGGTCTGGGGGGGCTGATCCGGGTGTTTTCGCTGTTGGCGCTGGGCCTTGCGCTGGCCGGTCTTGCGTGGCTGAACCGGTGGGCGAAACTGCGCCATTCGCCGCAGCGGGCAGAACCTCTGGACCATTAGGTGCAGGCGTCATATAAGCGCGGCCATGCATGACCGGATGGCCATCATTATTCGAATTATATCCCCGGCGCTCTGATATCGCGAGACGCCGGGCAAAGGTGTTTGAGACTTCGCACCGACCGCTTCGATCCAATAGACGACCAGATCATCCAAAGGACGCCCCAAATGTGCGCCGACACGATCCAGACACCTGACTACAAAGACACGTTGAACCTGCCCAAAACCGATTTCCCCATGCGCGCCGGCCTGCCGAAACGCGAACCCGCATGGCTGGAACGGTGGGAGACCATCGGCGTCTATGACCGCCTGCGCGAGAAAAAGGGCCGCACACCCTTTACCCTGCACGATGGCCCCCCTTACGCGAATGGTCATCTGCATATCGGCCACGCGTTGAACAAGACTATCAAGGACATGATCGTGCGCTCCCATCAGATGATGGGCTTTGACGCGCGATACGTCCCCGGCTGGGACTGTCACGGCCTGCCGATCGAATGGAAGATCGAGGAACAGTACCGCAAGAAGGGCAAGAACAAGGACGAGGTGAACATCGTCGACTTCCGTCAGGAATGCCGCAAGTTCGCCGAAGGCTGGATCGACATCCAGCGCGAAGAGTTCAAGCGCCTGGGCATCACCGGCAACTGGGCCGATCCCTATATCACAATGGACTATCACGCCGAAGCCGTGATCGCGGACGAGTTCATGAAGTTCCTGATGAACGGCACGCTTTATCAGGGCTCGAAACCCGTTATGTGGTCGCCGATCGAAAAGACGGCGCTGGCCGAGGCCGAGGTCGAGTATCACGACAAGGAAAGCTTCACCATCTGGGTGAAGTTCAAGGTCGTGAATGCGGGCGATCTTGATGATGCCTATGTGGTGATCTGGACGACGACCCCATGGACCATGCCGTCGAACAAGGCCGTCGTCTATGGCAAGGACATTTCCTACGGTCTCTACGAAGTTACTGACACGCCCGAGGAATGCTGGGCCAAAGTGGGCGACAGGTTCCTGTTGGCCGACAACCTGGCCGCCGATGTACTGGGCCGTGCCCGTCTGAACGACGATCAGTGGACCCGTGTGCGCGACGTGACCGCTGACGAATTGGAGAGCGTTCAACTGCTTCACCCGTTGGCTGGGGCCGAAGGCGGCAACGGTGAATGGGACGACATCCGCGATTTCCGCGCCGCTGACTTCGTGACCGATACCGAAGGCACCGGATTCGTCCATTGTGCACCGTCCCACGGGATGGAGGAATTCGAGCTGTACCGTGATCTGGGCATGCTGGAGCAGGTCATCACCTATAACGTGATGAATGACGGCTCGTTCCGCGCTGACCTGCCGTTCTTTGGCGGCAAATACATCCTGTCCCGCAAGGGCGGCGAGGGTGACGCCAACAAGGCGGTCATCGACAAGCTGGCCGAGGTCGGCGGGCTGCTGGCGCGCGGCAAGATCAAGCACAGCTATCCACATTCGTGGCGCTCCAAGGCTCCGATCATCTACCGCAACACGCCTCAGTGGTTCGCATCCGTCGACCGCAAGCTGGATGACGGCATGGGAGAGATGGGCGACACCATCCGCGAACGTGCCCTGCGGTCGATTGACGAGCTGGTGAAGTGGACGCCGCAGTCCGGCCGCAACCGTCTGTATTCGATGATCGAAGCACGCCCGGATTGGGTTCTGTCGCGCCAGCGTGCATGGGGTGTGCCGCTGACGTGCTTCACCAAGAAGGGCGCTCTGCCCACCGATGCGGATTACCTGCTGCGCAACGCCGAACTCAACGCCCGCATCAAGGCGGCGTTCGAAAAGGACGGCGCAGACGTCTGGTACACGGACGGCTTCAAGGAAAAGATCCTCGACGGAATCGTCAATCCTGACGACTACGATCAGGTCTTTGACGTTCTGGATGTGTGGTTTGACTCGGGTTCCACCCACGCGTTCGTTCTGCGGGATCGCGAGGACGGGACCGAGGATGGCATTGCCGATGTTTTCATGGAGGGCACCGACCAGCACCGCGGCTGGTTCCATTCGTCCATGCTGCAAGCCTGCGGCACCAAGGGCCGCGCACCGTACCGGAACGTGGTGACTCACGGTTTCACACTGGATGCCAAAGGCAACAAGATGTCCAAATCGCTGGGCAACACCATCGTGCCGGAAGAGGTCATCAAGCAATATGGCGCCGATATCCTGCGCCTGTGGGTGGCCCAGACCGATTATACCGCAGACCAGCGGATCGGGCCGGAGATCCTGAAAGGCACCGCCGACAGCTATCGCCGCCTGCGCAATACCATGCGGTTCATGCTGGGATCATTGGCCGACTTCACCGAGGCAGATCGGGTTGATCCCGCAGACATGCCGCGCCTTGAACGCTGGGTACTCAGCCGTCTGGCCGAGTTGGACGAACAGGTCCGCAAGGGCTATGCCGCGTTCGACTTCCAGGGCGTGTTCAGCGCGGTGTTCAACTTTGCCACCGTAGACCTGTCGTCCTTCTATTTCGACGTTCGCAAGGATGTTTTGTACTGCGACGGGGATAGCACACGCCGCCGCGCCGCGCGCACTGTTCTGGATATCCTGTTCCACCGTCTGACCACCTGGCTGGCCCCGGTTCTGGTCTTCACCATGGAAGAGGTCTGGCTGGAACGGTTCCCGGGCGATGACAGTTCGGTCCATCTGGTGGACTTCCCGGACACACCGGCCGATTGGCGCGATGCCGAGCTTGAGGCCAACATGGCCAAGGTGCGCCGTGTGCGCCGGGCCGTGACCGCCGCGCTCGAGGTTCAGCGTCAGGACAAGGTGATCGGTTCCAGCCTCGAAGCGGCACCGATCGTGCATGTCGAGGATGGCGATACCCGCGATCTGCTGGCCACGTTCGACGTGGACGACATGTGCATCACTTCGGGCCTGACGGTGACCGGCGATCCCGCCCCGGCCGAGGCGTTCCGTGTGCCGGAAATCGAAGGCGTTGCCGTCGTATTCGAAAAAGCAGAAGGCGAGAAATGTCAGCGCTGCTGGAAAATCCTGCCTGATGTGGGCCGTCACACCCACGCGGGCGTCTGCGGGCGCTGTGACGAAGCGCTTGGATGAGTCAATTCGCCCCCTCGGGTTCACTCGGGGGGGCTTTCCTGCCTATGTCTGCACTGCCTGCGGGACAGGATTGAACAGATCAAAGCCAATGGCAGGGTCCGTCAGCGCTTTCCAAACCTGGTAATCCGTGAAGTAGCCGGTATGCCCTCCGGGATCGACCGGGATGTTCCGGTTCGCAAAAATCAGCCCCCCCTCGATTTCCGTTCCAACAAAATCGTCCTGCCGGAAGATGTTGAACCACGCGGCGTTCAGATGACTGGCCGCAAGTGTGAACATTTCGGGAAAATAGCGCTGATAAATATGCGTGACCGGGGAACCCATCGTAACGAGAGTCAGAGGTCGGTTGCCAATACGCTTTTGGACACGTGGGTCCGTAAGCATCTGTGTGGCAATCACGGTGCCCTGCGAATGGGATATCACCGTGATATGATCCGCTGGAAAGATATCGAGAACATAGTACAAGGTGCGATAGAAACGCTCGTCTATCGCCTTGCGATCCGGATAGTTGCGTTGCCGCGTTTCCAGGTCTTTTCCCAGATAGCACTTGTCGCGAATGGCGTAGGTGACGATATCCCGTGCCACGCCCAGCCCGGCGGAAACAAAATCAGAAAACCGGTACATCAATGCAGTTGCACCAAGAACGACCAGGCCGATTTCGCCCTGCGAACAGGCCAACCTGTCCAAAGCCCAAGAGATCAGGTTGGTTTCACCTATTCCCACGTTGCATGCGGCCTCAAAATTCTGGTTGGCCGCGATCTCTCGGATCGTGACCAGAACCAGCACGATTGTACCAAACAGAAAGACCCACTGTGCCAGCCGGTTCACAATCGCCCGGCTGATCAGACCGCTGCGGGTGTGAAGGTTGGCCTTGTATGTCTTGCGGCCTGCAAAAAGCCCGACGCCAACGAACCCCAACAGAACGATGGCCACAAAGGCCACGCTGAGTGTTTCGATGGACTCGTTCAAATTGCTTTCAAAAAGACGTTGCAGTTGACCGCCGGACAGGCCCGTAACAGTTTCCAGCAATTGCTCTATGGTCAACCAGAGACCGGAAATGAAGAACATCCAGAAAACCAGCATGCCTGCGCATATGCTGGGGTACAGGCGCCTGTGCTCGGTTAGCGTATCATTGATCTGAAGTTTCGCCAGAGACAGCGCGTAAAGGATGATCGTCAGGAAGATAAGTACAGCCCAGAAGATGGACAGCAGAAAAACCTGAAAAGCCACGAATTGCTCCAGGGCCGGTGGGCAGCTTTCCGTGTCGGAAGGGACGCAGGCCCACAATTTCAGGCCCAGCGGTCCAATGACCAGGCACAGGGTCAGTGCTGTTCCTATTCCGAGCATTCCGCGCCAGAAAACCCGCCAGAGATAGGTCGGCGCGGATCGGCCTTGCCCCAGCCCGACGATGGCCCCGCCGGCGTACAGCCCGAACAGCAGCCAGAACAACAGGGTAGGGTTCTGGAAAACCGAGACAGGTATCCGGTCGGTCATGACCGCTGCGGCACCGATCAGCAAAAAGACGTTCAGCGTCGCAACCGCACCGAAGAAGATCCATGTGAAAAGATGTACCAGCTGTGCCGCCAGTGTATTCCTGCCATTTGGTTGGTCCGAGGCAACGCCCCTGCGGCTGTGGGTTTGCTCGACATTGTCCATCGCCAGATATCCCAACGCCAGAACGACCCAGATCAGATCCAGCACGGTTTTGATCGCTCCTTTCGGGGCCGGAGAGCGATCAGCCCAATACACTTCGGCAAACAGGGCCTTATCCTGAGGAACGGCCGGGTCGGTCACCGTGCGCAGATTGACTTCGAACAGCTCTGCATTTCTTGGATTTCCGTCGAAGGTGGATTCGGCAAGTTCGATCATGCCGCGTTCGACTTCGATCGGTGGTCTGGGGTTTCCATCCAGCCAGGTTGTGGCCGCGCCGACCACCTGGTCGACGGTTTCGCCGGGTTTTTGTTCACCGATTCCATGTACCGTGAGGATCAAATGCCGACCCATTGCGTTCTCCAAAATCTCTTTAAGTAACGACAGAAGCATATCATGAATGGCACCAATGCCCAAAAATGACGTTTTGCGTAGCCTTGCACGCTCCCGCGCTTGCGCTGGGCGCTTTGATCTGAAACCGTCGGTCCATGGCGATGATTTCCGTTGAAACCCGGTTCGGGCGACTTGGTGTTGAAGAAACAGACGGGGCCCTTACGCGGCTTGTCTGGAACGGCAGGGACGAAGGAGAGCCGACCGCGCTGCTGCGCGAAGCCGCCGCCCAGTTGACGGCCTATGATGAAGGGCGGCTTGACCGTTTCGATCTGCCGTATCGCATTGACGGATCAGAGTTTCAAAAGCAGGTCTGTGACCTGATGTATGCCATCCCTCTAGGAGAAACGCGCACCTATGGCGATATCGCCAAAGAACTGGGGCGGCCCGCCCAGCCGGTTGGCCAGGCCTGCGGCGCAAACCCCATTCCCGTGATCATTCCCTGCCACCGGGTTCTGGCCGCAAATGGCCTGGGTGGTTTCTCGGGCGACGGTGGTGTTGAGACGAAAGTTGCCCTGTTGCGGCATGAGCGGGCGGCAGGTCTTTTGATCTGAGCGTCGAAATTCGGTTGCAATCCGCTTTTTGCAGACACAACTTGTAACCGTTGCTGAATTTGAAGGACCGCATTGCATGACCACTGAACAAGACCGTGCAGCCCGCAAGAAGGCCATTATCGACCGGTTGATGTCGCTTGAAGCGCAAGAGCTTGCAACAGCGCAGGCGCATTACGACGCGTTTTTGAAAGATGCTCAATTGGACGACCGGGAAGGTCACGACAAGGATGACATTGCCGCATCGCGTGAGAACGCCGATCTGGCGGCTGCCTTTGACGCCCCGGTCCATGCGCATCATGCCAAGATTGACGTCATCGAAAACACCGATTTCAGTCTGACCGACACGGTCAAGCCGGGTGCCGTGATCAAGTTCAACAACCGCAGATTTGTCGTGTGTGTTTCGACGACGCGGTTCGAGGTGGACGGCAAGACCTATATGGGCATTTCAACCCAAAGCCCGATTTATCTGGCGATGGCAGGTCTGCAAAAGGGCGACGTCTTTACCCATAACGGCACCGAATTCGAGGTTCAGGACGTTCTGTAAAACGGGACGGGCAGCGCTGCGTCAGGCGTGGCGCTGCGGAACAACCTGTTGGGCGATGCCTGCGAAGGTCAGGTACAGGCTGGTGATGACCAGCCCCCAATGGGCCCAGCTTTCGGGGTGAAAATCGACCCAGGCGGCCCAACCCGCGAAGAACGTCCATGCCAGCGCCATCGGCAAGGTCAGGCTGCGCCAGCGCTCGGTGCGGACGGGATGAACGAATTTCAGTGGCAGAAACATGGCCAGCGACAGCAGCGTGACCAGCAGCAGGATGATCCAGAAATTCGGCTCCAGCGCGAAGATCACGATGACGAACATGTTCCAGCACCCGGGAAAGCCGGAAAAGGAATTGTCCTTGGTCTTCATGCGTGTATCCGCGAAATACATCGCACTGGCAAAGGTGATGACGATGATCGCGAACCATCCGGTCCAGCCGTCCATCAGCCCCGACTTGAACAGGGCAAAGGCCGGGATGAACACATAGGTCAGGTAATCGATAATCAGGTCCAGCAGAACGCCGTCGAACTCGGGCGCGTTGTGCTTGACGTGATAATGTCGCGCCAGCGGGCCATCGATACCGTCCACGATGAAAGACACGACCAGCCAAAGATACATAAGGCTCCATTTCTCTTCGACGGCAGCCAGCATGGCCAGCATGGCAAAAACAGCGCCTGTTGCAGTGAAGAGATGAACGGAAAGAGCTTTAAATCTGAGTGTCATGCAAGCGTCATGACCGATGCGCGTCCGAGATGCAAACCAAAAGCCCGGGTTTTCGAATGATGGGTAAGTCAGGCTTTGGGATGCGCGCGGTTGTAGACCTCCATCAACCGCGCTGTGTCCACTGCCGTATAGGTCTGCGTCGTCGACAAGGAGGCGTGGCCCAGAAGTTCCTGAATGGCACGCAGGTCGCCTCCGGCTGTAAGCAGGTGGGTGGCAAAGCTGTGCCGCATGGCGTGGGGCGTTGCAGTAGATGGCAGGCCCAATTGCATACGTGCCTTGGCCATGACCCCTTGGATCGCGCGCGGGTTCAGTGCCCCTCCTCGGACGCCGCGAAACAGGGCTTTGTCCTGTGCTTGTGGATGGGGACATAGCTTCAGGTATCTGTCGACCGCTTCCCGAGCCGCGGGAAGAACCGGTACGACCCGCTCTTTGTCGCCTTTGCCGACGATGCGCAGCGTGGCGGGCAAAGGTGCGTCCGAACCGGTCAGGGACAGTGCCTCGGATATGCGCAGTCCGCATCCATAAAGCAGCGTGACAACCGCGACGTCGCGGGCTGCGACCCAGTCCGACGTGGATTGCAGTTCCACTGTATCGATCATGGCGCGGGCTGCGTCTTCGGCCAGTGGACGGGGCAGTTTCTTGGTGAATTTTGGCGCGCGGGTGGACAGAACGGCGGTGGGCTCGAACCCCTCACGCTCTGCCAGCCAACGGTAGAAGCTTTTGACCGCCGACAGTTTGCGCGCCAAAGACCGCGCGCTGACATCTGCGCCGCGCTGATCCGCCATCCAGGCGCGCATATCCGACACCGTGATCCGTTCCAGCGCTTTCAGGCCATGCCGTTCGGCGTGATGCAGGGTCATGAACGACAGAAACTCGACGACATCGCCTCGATAGGCGTTTTGCGTGTTCTCGGATCGTCCGGCAAGTGCGCCCAGGCTGTCCAGCCAATGCTGAAGCGCGTCGCGGCAGGCGGGTGAGATCAGGCTCACGACAGCCAGTGGCGCATCGAGCGTTCGAATACGCCGGCAAAAAAGGCCAGAAGATCGGTGCCCAGCTGCGGAGTGAAATGCCGCGGGTCGCGGGCTGCCATGACGATCATGCCCGGAAGACGACCGGCCCCGAGGTCAAGCTTCAGGCAGGCCTCGGAACGAAGCTGATCGGCCTGTGACCCGAAAATGCGGCGGCTTGGCTGATGGATTTCCCGCAAGATCACGTCCCGTGCGGGGCCACCGCGATCAATGGTCAGATACCGGTCGATGAAGCCGGGTTCCGCGATCGTCAGGACACCACCCAGCGTGTCAATCGCAGGATCGTTCTGAACCACGGTGGTTTCCAGAACCAGCGTAACGCTGTCGACGCGCAGGATGTCCGCCACATCGGCGCCCAGCGTGCGCAGGAAATCTTCGAACTCGACAGGTTCCAGCAATCGCAGAATGGCGCGGTGGACCTGATTGGTGCCCGCAAGGTTTTCATAGGCCGCGGCGATGACGGAACGGTGGGTGTCTTCCAGACGATCCAGCCGGGCCTCGAGCCGTTGCATCGCAATGCCGCGCAGGTCAATCACGTTGTCGCCGCGTGCTTGCTCGTTGGCTGCGACAAGAGCCTGCATCAGGTCTTTGTCGTCCAGCACGACATCCGGCTCGGCCAGAATTGCCGCGCGGAGGTTATCCTCGAGTTTGGGATTGCTGCTCATGTTCCGTCCGGTCTTTTTTGTTGTCGCGGCTTATAACATGCCGGTCCGGATTTGCCTCGGAAAAAATGCACGCAAGGGTGGGTTTCCTTGCATGCTGTGGCGCAGGGGCTCCCGCCCGCCATGCCTGATCACAGATCAGGCATTTGGCCGTTGGGCCGGGCGCGGCGCCTTTCGGCACCGCGCGGTCGGGTCTGGGATCAGAGGATCTTCTGGCCGGTTTTGGCCCAGTCCGCGAGGAAGGTTTCCAGACCTTTGTCCGTCAACGGATGGTCGGCCAGCTTCTTGATGACGGCAGGCGGCGCAGTGATCACGTCGGCCCCGATGCGGGCGCTGTCGGTCACATGGTTGACGGTACGGATCGATGCGGCAAGAATTTCGGTCTCGAACCCGTAGTTGTCATAGACCTGACGGATGTCTGCGATCAGGTCCATGCCGTCGAGGTTGATATCGTCAAGCCGTCCGATGAATGGCGAGATGAATGTCGCGCCCGCCTTTGCAGCCAGAATCGCCTGATTGGTCGAGAAACAGAGGGTCACGTTGACCATCTGGCCTTCGTCGCTGAGCGTTTTGCAGGTTTTCAGGCCCGCCCATGTCAGCGGAACCTTCACGGCGATATTCGGCGCGATCTTGGCCAGCTTGCGGCCTTCGGCGATCATGTCGTCAGCTTCGGTAGCGACAACCTCTGCCGATACCGGGCCGTCGACCAGCTCACAAATTTCTTTGGTTACTTCCAGAATGTCGCGACCCGATTTCAGGATCAGCGAAGGGTTGGTGGTTACGCCGTCCACCATGCCCAGATCGTTCAGTTCGGCGATGGCGTCGATTTCGGCTGTGTCTACGAAGAATTTCATGAGGGCAGTCCTTTGATGGGTTGGCCTTGGTCGCGGATGGCTTTACCTCAAAGAGACCCCTGCTGGAACCCCCTGCGAAGGACATGCCGTGAGCGCTAACGGATTTTTCGACCAAGGAGAGCTGGTTGCGGTGCTGACAACGCAGCCGCTTGACCGGACGCTGGATTACAAAGCGCCCGAAGGCGGGTGCGTTCTGGGCGCGTTTGTCGAGGTTCCTTTGGGCCCGCGCAAGGTGCTGGGGGTGGTCTGGGGGCCAGGGCAGGGTGGTTTTGATCTGAGCAAGGCGCGGTCGGTGATCCGGGTTCTCGAAGTTGCTCCGATGCGTGAAGAAATGCGGGTGTTTCTGGAGAAGGTTGCCGATTACACTCTGACGCCAATGCCTGCGATGCTGCGTCTGGCGACGCGGGCACCGGGCCTGGGTGATCCGCCGTCTATGCGCAAGGTCTACCGGCTGGGGGATACTGAACCTGACCGAATGACCGATGCCCGGAACCGGGTTCTGGAGGTATTGCGGGATTATGGCGGGCTGGCCTTTACCTTGAAGGAACTCGCCGAACAGGCAGGTGTAACGTCATCTGTTGTCAAGGGGTTGGTCAAACAAGGCGCCGTGCGCGAAGAGGACAGCCCGCGCGACCTGCCTTATCCGCATCTTGATCCGGACCTGCCCGGGAAAGACCTGACCGCTGATCAGGCAGCGGCGGTCAAACGGCTTCAGGCCGGGCAGCGGACAGGCGATTACGGCACCACGCTGCTGAAAGGCGTTACCGGTTCCGGCAAGACCGAGGTCTATTTAGAGGCCGTGGCCGAGGCGTTGCGCATGGGGCGGCAGGCCTTGGTTCTGCTTCCCGAGATTGCCCTGACCGCAGAATTTCTGACCCGGGTCGAGGCGCGGTTCGGTGCGCGCCCGGCGGAATGGCATTCCGGCGCGACCATGACGGAACGGCGCCGGGTCTGGCGGATGGTCGGACAGGGGAATGCGCAACTGGTTGTGGGCGCCCGGTCGGCGCTGTTTCTGCCATTCCGCGATCTGGGGCTGGTGGTGGTCGATGAAGAACACGACACGTCCTACAAACAGGAAGACGGCGTGCATTACAGCGCACGCGACATGGCAGTTCTGCGCTCGGCGATCTGTGGCGCCCGGGTGATTCTGGCCAGCGCGACGCCTTCGCTGGAAAGCTGGGCCAATGCCGAGGCCGGCAAATATGAACGGCTCGACCTGACCTCGCGCTTTGGAGCGGCGGTATTGCCCGAGATGAAGCCCATCGACATGCGGGCCGAACAGATGACTCCCGGAACGTGGGTTTCTCCGTCTTTGCGGCAAGCGGTGCAGCAGCGGATCGAAAAAGGCGAACAATCGCTATTGTTCATCAACCGCCGTGGCTATGCGCCGGTCACGTTGTGCCGGGCCTGCGGTGAGCAGATCGCCTGTGATCAGTGCGATGCACGCATGGTCGAGCATCGGTTTCTCAAGCGATTGATGTGCCACCAATGCGGTGAAACCAAGCCGATGCCCGAAGCCTGCCCCTCCTGTGGTGTGGAAGGCAAGCTGGCCCCGGTCGGGCCGGGGATAGAACGGCTGGCGGAAGAAGCCGAGGCGACCTTCCCAGAGGCAAACATCGCGATGCTGAGCTCTGATCTGTTCGGTTCGGCGCGGGCCTTGAAGGCCAAGATTGAAGAGATCGCCGCCGGGGATGCCGACATTATCATCGGTACGCAGCTGGTGGCCAAGGGCCACAACTTTCCCAAACTCACATTGGTCGGTGTGATCGACGCTGACCTTTCCCTGCATGGCGCGGACCTGCGCGCGGCTGAGCGTACGTTTCAATTGATGCGGCAAGTGGCCGGGCGCGCGGGACGGGCGGACAAGCCGGGGCAGGCGTTGTTGCAGACATTTCAACCGGAACACCCGGTGATCCGGGCCATCCTGTCGGGTGACGAGGAAGGGTTCTGGAAAGCCGAGGCAGCGGGTCGGCAGGCGGCAGGCGTGCCGCCCTATGGTCGCATGGCCGGGATCGTGTTGTCGGGCCCCGAGGTCGGGCCGGTTTTCGATATCGGCAATGCAATGGCGCGCAACGATACACCTTTGACGCAGATCGGCGCTCAGGTCTTTGGCCCGGCGCCGGCACCCATCGCACGTATACGTGGCCGCCACAGAGTACGCTTGTTGGTGAAAGCCCCGAAAGGGGCGCCGATTCAGGATGCCATTGCCCGCTGGATCGCCCCATTGCGTCTGAAGGGTGATATCCGTCTGACCGTCGATATTGACCCACAGAATTTTTATTGACCTCTGCATCTGTGCAGGGTGATTGTGCGCAGACCGCTTCCCTCTCGCCAAAGCGGTGAAATGGGCGTAGAGGGGGCTCATGCTGAAACCCATGCCCCTTGCCGAGGCTAAGAGCCTGCCGTTCTGGCGCCGCCCCATCACGCTGTTGTTCATGATGGCGCTGACCATGCCCATTGCGTTCAACGCATGGAGCGCGCTGCTGAACAACTTCGTTATTGAGGTGGCGAATTTTGATGGCGCGGATATCGGTCTGCTGCATACCGTGCGCGAGATTCCGGGGTTTCTGGCGGTTGGCGTGATTGCCGTCATCATTTTCATTCGCGAGCAGGTGCTGGCGATGATCTCTCTGATGATGCTTGGTGTCGCAACGGCGGTGACCGCCTGGTTCCCCAGCCTGGGCGGGTTGCTTTTCGTGACCTTGTTCAGCTCGATCGGGTTCCATTACTACGAGACCGTGAACCAGTCGCTTCAATTGCAGTGGCTGCCCAAGGATCGTGCTCCGCAGGTGCTGGGATGGCTGGTTGCGATGGGATCGGCGGCGACCATGGTGGTGTATGGGCTGATCGTACTGACCTGGGATCGCTTTGATCTGTCCTACAACTTTGTATTCATGGCGTCGGGTGGTGTTACGGCTGCGCTGGCCCTGTTCTGTCTGTTCGCCTATCCGCAATTCGATGCGCCCACGCCGCAGACCAAGAAGCTGATCCTGCGCCGCCGGTATTGGCTGTATTATGCGTTGCAGTTCATGGCAGGCGCGCGACGGCAGATATTTGTCGTCTTTGCCGGGTTCATGATGGTCGAGAAATTCGGCTTTGAAGTGCATGAGCTCACCAGCCTTTACCTGATCAACCTGATGATCAACATGATGGCCGCCCCATTGCTGGGAAAGGCGGTTGCAAAGTTCGGTGAGCGGCGCACGCTGATATTCGAATACACCGGTCTGGCCATCGTGTTCGCAGCCTATGGCGGCATCTATTGGTTCGGCTGGGGTGTTCTGCTTGCGGCGACCCTTTATGTGATCGACCACGTGCTGTTTGCGCTGGCTTTGGCGTTGAAAACCTATTTCCAGAAAATCGCCGACCCTGCCGATATCGCGCCGACCGCTGCGGTGGCCTTCACGATCAATCATATTGCGGCGGTGTTTTTGCCCGCTTTGCTTGGCCTGCTTTGGGTCGTGTCGCCGGGCGCCGTGTTTGGCCTGGCCACGGCGATGGCGATCGTTTCGCTGCTGCTGTCCCTGTTGATCCCGCGTCACCCCGAGCCGGGCAACGAAACCATCCTGACCAAATACGCCCCCGCCCCTGCGGAATAGGCCTCGGCGCTTGACCTTGACGGCGCGGCGTCCTAGGCGCGGTGTCAATCGAGACAGGAGGCCCCAATGCCCACATTCACCGCACTGACGACGCTGACAGGTAAGAAGGCCGCCGAAGGTCTGGGCGAGGCGATGGAACGTCTGGAGCCGGAACCAACCGGCGTTGGTGTGTTCGAGGTCGAAGACGGATCCGGCCTGTGGGAGGTCGGCGGATATTTCACCGAAGCCCCGGACGAAACCGCACTGGCGGTTTTGGCCGCGGCATTCGACGCCAAACCGTTTGTTGTTTCAGAGCTGCCGGAAACCGACTGGGTTGCGCATGTGCGACGCGAGCTTGCGCCCGTCGAGGCGGGGCGTTTCTTTGTCTATGGAAGCCATGATGCCGACAAGCTGCCCGAAGGCCGCATCCCTTTGCTGATCGAGGCCGCAATGGCCTTTGGCACCGGCCACCATGGTACGACGTTGGGTTGCCTCAAGGCCTTTGACAGATTGCTGGACGAAGGCTTCACCGCGACGAAAGTGGCGGATATCGGCTGCGGCACCGCCGTTCTGGCCATGGCCGCAGCCCGGGTCTGGGACGGTGACATCATTGCCAGCGACATTGATGAAGTGGCCGTTGACGTGGCCGAAGCCAACCTCAAGGCGAACGGGATGTCCGGTGCCGTGCAGTGCGTGGAAGCCGCGGGTTTCGATCACCCCGATCTCAGGGCTCACGCGCCCTACGACCTGATCTTTGCCAATATTCTCAAAGGTCCTCTGGTCGCCCTCTCGCCGGAAATCGCGGCGAATCTGCGTCCCGGAGGGTATGCAATCCTGTCGGGGATCCTCAACGAACAGGCCGATGATGTGGTGTCCGTTTATTCTCAAAATGAGTTCAATCTTGCTCATAGGGATGAGATTGGTGAGTGGACGACCCTAATCTTAATGAAACAGGGCGCAAACTAGGCCATTTGCAGGAGTTTTGTGGAATTTTGCCACGTTTTTGTCGTAATCTCTTTTTACCGTTTTCTGACTGAAGTCGAGGGGGGCGGTTTTTGGAGGCTGCCATGACGGGTAAACAACTGGAGTTCACTCAGCGCGTTAATCGCCTGAACAAAAAACATCAAAAGATGAGCCGTGGCTATCGCGCGACGATGCGCAGGGATGGTCTGGTCGTCATGAAACCGCAGCGGGTAAGCTCGGCAGTGCCGGCCAGGGTGCTGTTGCTTACGCTGTTGGGTGTCATAGCGTTCAAAGCGTTTCTTTTGTCCAGCCTTGGCCCGACCGGATACCAATACCGGATCGACAGTTTGAACGAAGGCACATCGGTCGAAAAAGCAGGTGCCTGGGTGATGCAGATCGACCCGGTGTCGCAGGCGATTGCCGCCCAACTCAACAAGATTATGTACTGAATCTCGGTTTTCGGAAAAAAACACCGCGTGCCTGGGGCGCGCGGTGTTTCTGTTTGCCTCTCAAGGGAGGAAGTAGGGGCGAATGCGAGTGGTGGTCGGTATTACCGGCGACCTTGAGCGATGGCGTCGATGTCGCCACGGCACAGGCCGATATCTTCCAGTTCACGATCGCTCAGACCGGTCAGCGCGTTGCGGGTAACGCGGGCGTCATTCCATTCGACGGCGGCGTTCACGGCCGATACGAAAAATGCGCCGATACGGCCAACGAGGCCGAACGAGCCAGTGGAGGCGAAGCGGGTGGTGTCCAGTGCAGCCATATCCTGTTTCCTTCTGGTTGGTGTTCACTTTGCAGTCTTGCGATCTGCCCGGCATCTAGTGCCGCCAAATCACCTGCACAAGTTCAGTTTTTGCATGTGTCCTATGCGTTTCCTGCAATGCTCGAAAAGGCTGAAATCCCCTTAAAAAATTGGTGAAAACGCGTTCACAAAAGTGTCGAATTCAGACTTTTTGAAGTCGCAAATGGCGCGTTGAGTCGCCCATGGGACAGGTGTGTCGTTTTCAGGCCTTGGGTCAATTCGCTTGGAAAATGTTCACGCTTCGTGCTAGGCGTTGGAAAAAGATCACAGAACCCGAGCAGGCCGAGGCAAAACATGCGAATTCTGGGCATTGATCCGGGGCTTAGGACCCTGGGGTGGGGCGTCATCGAATCAAATGGCAGCCGCCTGAGCCATGTGGCCAACGGTTTGTGCAAGTCGGATGGGGATGATCTGGGTGAGCGGCTGTTGTCTCTTCACAACCAGATTGTCGAAGTCATCGCCGATCACCGACCGGACCAGGCGGCCATCGAACAGACCTTTGTGAACAAGGATGGCGCCGGTACGCTCAAACTGGGCCAGGCGCGGGGTGTTGCGCTGCTGACGCTGGCACAGGCCGGATTGCCGGTGGGGGAATACGCACCCAACCGCGTCAAAAAGACCGTGGTTGGTGTGGGTCATGCCGAGAAAGAGCAGGTGCTGCACATGGTCAAACTGCAATTGCCCGGATGTCAGCCCAAAGGGCCGGATGCGGCAGATGCTCTGGCGATTGCGATCTGCCATGCCTATTACGGCAAGACGCAACAGGTGCGTGTGAAAGAGGTGCGGGCATGATTGGCAAACTGACAGGTCGCTTGGACTACCGCGCGGCGGATCACGTGCTGATCGATGTGCGTGGCGTTGGCTACATCGTCTATTGCTCTGATCGGACCATGGCCGCACTGCCGGGTGTGGGCGAGGCGGTTTCGATCTATACGGACATGGTCGTGCGCGAGGACCTGATGCAGCTTTATGGCTTTCTCTCGCTGGTCGAGAAGGAATGGCACCGCCTTTTGTGCTCGGTTCAGGGGGTCGGAGCGAAAGTCTCTCTGGCGATCCTCAGCGCGCTGGGGCCGGACGGTGTCAGCCGCGCAATCGCACTGGGAGATTGGGCGGCGGTCAAGGCGGCGAAAGGCGTCGGGCCGAAAACGGCGCAGCGGATTGTTCTGGATCTCAAGGACAAGGCGCCGGGCGTCATGGCCATGGGCGGCACGGTGACCGATGCGATGGATGGCCCTTCGATCGAAGTTGTCGAGCCTGTCGAGGCAGCGTCTGCTCCGAAGCGAACGCAAAAACCGGCCTCCGGGGCCGCTGCGGCATCAGCTGGTGCGCTGTCAGCCTTGTCCAATCTGGGTTATGGGCCGTCGGATGCAGCAGCCGCGGTTGCCGAGGCGGCCGCCAACAACCCGGATGCAGACGAAGCGGGTTTGATCCGTGCTGCCCTGCAATTGCTGGCTCCGAAAGGCTGAATGAATGGTAGACGCTGATCCCACTGTGCGCCCGGACCCATTGCCCGAGGACAATGACCGCGCATTGCGCCCGCAGGGCTTGGATGAGTTCATCGGTCAGGCCGAGGCACGCGCCAATCTGCGCATCTTCATCCAATCTGCCCGCCAGCGGGGCGAGGCGATGGATCACACGTTGTTCCATGGCCCTCCGGGGTTGGGCAAGACGACGCTGGCGCAGATCATGGCGCGTGAACTGGGGGTGAATTTTCGTATGACGTCGGGGCCGGTTCTGGCGAAAGCGGGTGATCTGGCTGCGATCCTGACCAATCTCGAAGCACGTGATGTCCTGTTCATCGACGAAATCCACCGCCTGAACCCGGCGGTGGAAGAGGTGCTTTACCCCGCGATGGAAGATTTCGAGCTTGATCTGGTGATCGGCGAGGGGCCCGCTGCGCGAACCGTACGGATCGAGTTGCAACCCTTCACGCTTGTCGGGGCCACGACGCGCATGGGTTTGCTGACCACACCTTTGCGCGACCGGTTTGGTATTCCGACCCGGTTGCAGTTCTACACCGTGGACGAGCTGCATGAGATCGTAACCCGAAACGCGCGGAAACTCGGCGCTCCGGCGGATGATGAGGGCGCACGCGAGATTGCGCGCAGGTCACGCGGGACACCGCGCATCGCCGGACGTCTGCTGCGCCGGGTGGTGGATTTCGCCATTGTCGAAGGGGATGGGCGGATCACGCGCGGTCTTGCGGATGGCGCACTGACGCGCCTGGGTGTAGACAAACTGGGGCTGGATGGCGCCGACCGGCGTTATCTGAAACTGATCGCCGAAAACTATGCCGGCGGGCCGGTTGGAATTGAGACCTTGTCGGCGGCGCTATCGGAAAGCCGGGACTCGCTGGAAGAAGTGATCGAGCCCTATCTGTTGCAACAGGGGTTGATCCAGCGAACACCGCGTGGGCGGATGTTGGCGCAGAAGGCCTGGACGCATTTGGGAATGGCTGCGCCCAAGCGGCAGAGCGATCTGTTTGGTTGAAGCTTGCGCTTGGAAAATTTATGCCTTCGGCGAGAGAATTTTCGAAAAGATGAAGGGCGGGGCGTGACACCGGAAGAGATTGAGGCGCTGTTCACGCGCGAAAGCGGTGAGTTTCTGTTTGCGCGTTGGGGGCGGCCGATCGTGCCGATTGTGTTTGGTGTTGAAGATCAAACGCTGTCCACTGTGAAGGGTGCCTTCGAGGCGGTTGTCACCTTGGCCGGTCACAAAATGGCCGAAACCGACCCCGAGCTTGGTGCCAACTGCATGATCTTCTTCTTTCGGGATTGGCAAGAGCTGCTGGACGTGCCGGATCTTGATCGTCTGATTCCCGAACTGGCACCGTTGGTCGGGCGCTTGGTTGAAGCGGATGCAAACCAGTACCGCGTTTTCCGGTTCGAAGAAGATGGCGCGATCCGAGCGGCTTTTGTTTTTCTGCGCATGGACACTCAGTTGTCCAAGATACCGGCGGAAACGCTGGCGCTGAGCCAGGTGGTGCAGACCATCCTGCTTTGGTCCGATGCTGCGTTTCGGACGCAATCTCCGCTGGCTGTGGCAGGTGAAACGACGATCCTGCGCCCCGATATTGCTGCGTTGATTCGGGCGGCCTATGATCCGGTTTTGCCGGGTTCTGCGCAGGATGCGTCTCATGCGCTCAGGTTGTTTGCCCGGCTGGAGCCACTGCAATGAAACATACCTATCCGGTTCGCGTATACTATGAAGACACCGACATGGGCGGCGTCGTCTATCACGCGAACTATCTGCGGTATATCGAACGTGCGCGTTCGGATTGGGTACGCAATCTGGGCAATGACCAGAACGCGATGCGGGAAGAGGGCATTGTGTGGGTCGTGCGGCGGGTCGAGGCCGATTACCTTGCGCCCGCCAGGTTTGATGACGAGTTGATCGTTGAAACCGAAGTCACGGAAATCTCGGGTGTGCGGCTGACCATGGCGCAGCTGGTCCGGCGTGGCGAGACCGAGATTTTTCGCGCCTCGGTCACAGCCGTTTGCATCAACAAGGACGGCAGGCCGATCCGGCTTCCGGCAGAGATTCGCGCATTGATGTAACAATTTGCGTCTCAGGGGTGGTTCTGTTGGCATTTCAGCCCCAACTGCGTTAGCGTTTGGCAAAACAAGGCCAAACAAACGGCCGTCAGGCAAAACAAAGAGCAGGTTCATGGAAGCTGAAACGCTGGCGCTGGCGCAGGAGATCGATTTCTCCATGTGGGGGCTGTATGCCCGCGCGACCTTTATCGTCAAATTGGTGATGTTGATGCTGATCGGCGCATCCATCTGGTCCTGGGGCATCATCATCCAGAAGCTGATCAATTACCGCGCGGCCCGTCGCGAGGCGCAGGCATTTGACGAGAGCTTTTGGTCCGGCAACCCTTTGGACGAGTTGTTTGAGCAGATCGGAACCCAGCCGGATGGCAGTTCTGAAAAGATTTTTGCTGCCGGAATGATCGAATGGCGCAGGTCGCACCGAAATGACGGGGGATTGATTGCCGGAGCGACCGCGCGGATAGACCGGTCCATGGATGTGGCCATTGCGAAAGAGGCAGAGACCTTGCAGAAAGGTCTGCCCATTCTGGCCACGGTTGGATCGACTGCGCCGTTCATCGGCCTGTTTGGGACCGTCTGGGGCATCATGAATGCCTTTATCGAAATCGCAGAGCAGCAGAATACCAACCTGGCGGTCGTGGCCCCGGGTATTGCCGAGGCCCTCATGGCGACGGGGCTGGGCCTTCTGGCGGCGATCCCGGCAGTAATTTTTTACAACAAGCTCAGTGCAGACTGTGACCGCATCGTGGGCGGGTACGAAGCCTTTGCCGATGAATTCGCCACCATCCTGTCGCGCCAGTTGGACAGCTGAAAATGGGCGCGGCGGTTCAGCAATCCTCGGGTGGAAACGGGCGCAGACGCGGTCGACGTCGCGGTCGCGCGCAACCCATGGCCGAGATCAACGTGACCCCGTTTGTGGATGTCATGCTGGTTTTGCTGATTATCTTCATGGTGGCCGCGCCACTGCTGACCGTCGGTGTTCCGGTGGATCTGCCCAAGACCGCTGCCAGTGCTTTGCCCGGTGACAATGAAGAACCGTTGACCGTGACCCTGACGGCAGATGGACAGGTGCAAATTCAAACAACTGACGTGTTGCGCGAAGAGCTGATCGGCAAACTGCGGGCCATCGCCGCAGAGCGGAGCAGTGACCGGGTTTTCCTGCGCGCCGATGGCGCGATTCCTTACGCGCAGGTCATGCAGGTCATGGGTGCGCTGAACGCAGGCGGGTTTTCCAACGTTGGGCTTGTGACCGATACGGGCGGGCCGACGCTGGATGAAGGTGGAGAGTGAGGCCGCACGGTGGATACCGGCACCAAGATTTCGGCGATTGCGCATGTCAGCCTGATCGGAGCGGCGCTGTTCGGCGGCACCTTCCGGTCCGAGCCGTTGCCGATGGCCGTACAGGATGTGACCGTGATCACCGCTGAACAATTCGCGGCCATGACGGCGCAGCGGGATGCGCCTGCGATCCCGGAGGTGCCGACGGCATTGCAACAGCCGCCCGAACCACAGGCTGAGACCAAGCCGCCAGAACCTGTGGTCGAGGAACAGCCGCGCCCTGAACCCGTCGTGCCCGCCGAACCCGAACCTGAGCCCGCTCCTGTTATCGTCGAAGCGCCGCCGGAACCGGACGTGCCGGATGAACCGCCAACATTGATAGAGCCCGAGGTCGAACCTGTTGCACAGCCTGTGCCACCAGGGCCCGAGGCGCAGCCGCGCCCGTCGGATCGTGTCGCCCCCGAGGCCATAGCGCCACCACCGCCCGAGGCAAAACCGGATGATTTCGAAACGCCGCCGGTGTCTCTGGACGAAGGCGCCGAGGTTCAGCAGGAACAACAGGATCAGACTGCGCCGGAAGAAGCGGCCCCCGAAATCGTGACCGAGGCAGAGGAAACCAAAGAGCAGTCTCCGCTTACGTCACCGCGACCGCGGGTGCGTCCGAACCGCCCAAGCCCACCGCCCGAACCTGTTGTGGCGCAGACGCCGGAAGCGGCGCCTGAACCTGACGCGCAAGCCGACGAGGCCGCGATCAATGACGCTCTGGCCGAAGCCTTGGGCGGCGGAACCGAGCCTTCCGGCCCACCGCTGACCAGCGGCGAGAAGGACGCGATGCGATTGGCCGTGTCCAAATGCTGGAACGTGGGCTCTTTGTCTACGGATGCGCTAAGCACCGTGGTCGTTGTAGCTTTTTCGCTGAACCGTGATGGTACGGTTGTGGATGGCAGCATTCGGATGCTGGACAGTTCTGGTGGGTCTGCTGGCGCGGCCAATCAGGCCTATCAGGCCGCCCGGCGCGCGATTTTGCGCTGCGGGGCCAGAGGATATGACTTGCCTGCTGACAAATACGCTCATTGGCAGGATGTTGAGATTACATTCAATCCCGAGAGGATGCGGATCAAATGATGAAACTTCTGACCAGCCTCTTTGTCGGCCTGACGCTGATGTCTGCGCCGGTTCTTGCACAGAACGGTCCCCTGCGACTGGAGTTGGACCAAGGCATTATCGAACCCTTGCCCTTTGCGGTACCGAACTTTGTCCCCGATGGCCCGTCAGCGTCGCAATATGCACAGGACATCTCGCGCGTGGTGGCAGCTGATCTGACGGGAACGGGGTTGTTCCGCGAGATCTCTTCGGATGCCTTCATCAGTCGGGTCAGCAGCTTTGAGGCTCCGGTTCAGTTTGCCGATTGGAAAGCGATCAATGCGGATGCGCTGATCACGGGGGCGGTCAATGTTTCGGGCAAGAACCTTACGGTTCGGTTCCGGGTCTGGGATGTGTTTTCGGGTCAGGAACTGGGCAATGGGTTGCAACTGGCGGGTACCACCGAAGGTTGGCGGCGTATGGCGCATAAGGTGGCGGACCAAGTTTATAGCCGGATCACAGGTGAGGGCGGGTATTTCGACAGCCGTGTGGCCTTCGTTTCGGAAAGCGGGCCGAAAAACCAGCGCCTGAAGCGACTGGCGATCATGGATTATGACGGGGCGAATGTGCAGTACATGACTGACAGTGCCGCAATCGTTCTGGCGCCGCGTTTTTCGCCTACCGGCGATCGTTTGCTTTACACCAGCTATGAAAGCGGCAGCCCGCGCATCTATGTTCTGGACGTGGGCCGCGTAAAACGGCAGGAGCTGAAGACGCAGGACGGAACCATGAGTTTTTCGCCCCGCTTTTCGCCAGATGGCCGGTCGATCGTGTATTCTCTGATTCAAGGCGGAAACACGGATCTGTGGAAAATGGATCTGGCCTCGGGGAAAAGCACCCGTCTGACCAACACTCCGGCGATTGAAACCGCACCCAGCTATTCGCCGGATGGCAGCCGGATCGTGTTTGAAAGCGACCGTTCTGGTACGCCGCAGCTTTACGTTATGCCCGCGAATGGCGGCGAGGCAACGCGGATCAGCTTTGGCGCAGGTCGTTACGGCACGCCGGTATGGTCGCCGCGCGGCGATCTGATTGCCTTTACCAAGCAAAATCAGGGCCGCTTCCACATTGGGGTGATGCGCACGGACGGATCAGAGGAACGCTTGTTGACCGCCTCGTTTCTGGATGAAGGCCCAACCTGGTCGCCCAATGGCCGCGTCATCATGTTCACCCGTGAAACGCAGGGTGCCAGTGGCCGGGCCTCGTTGTACTCGGTGGACATCTCGGGTCGCAACCTGCGCCCTGTGCGCACCCCGGATGGCGGCAGTGATCCGTCATGGGGCCCACTACAGAATTGATCGCAGCAAAGTTCACAACGAATCGTCGCTGTGATAGACAGGCGGCAATAATCAAAACACGAGGCACTTGAAATGAATGTATTGAGCAAAGTCCTGGCGTTGGGCGCGCTGAGTGTGATCGCCGCCTGTACGAACAATGACCCATCCGCATTGGGCGGTGCCGGTGGCACTGGCGCGATCGTACCGGGCTCGCCCAGTGACCCGCGTTCGCCTGCGTATTTCCAGCAGACCGTCGGGGATCGTGTTCTGTTCGCAGTGGACCAGTCGACCCTGACACCACAGGCGCAGACCGTGTTGCAAGGGCAAGCAGACTGGCTTCTGGCCAATCCGGATTTCGTTGCCACGATCGAAGGTCACGCGGACGAGCAGGGCACCCGCGAATACAACCTTGCGCTGGGTGCGCGTCGCGCAAATGCCGCTCGGGAGTATCTGATTTCGCGCGGTGTTGCAGGCAACCGTCTCAAAACCGTCAGCTACGGCAAGGAGCGCCCGATTGAGATTTGCAGCACCGAGGAGTGCTATTCCAAAAACCGCCGCGCAGTGACGGTGCTGACCGGATCAACGCTGGGGTAAGACGATGCGTATGGCAGGATGGGTATTGGCGGCAGTCATGGCGACGGCCGGTGTTGCACAGGCACAGGATCAACAGACCCTGGCCGACATTCGTCAGGAGCTGACGGTGCTGCATGTGGAAATTCAGCGTCTGAAGCGCGAGTTTTCCACCACAGGATCGCCCGCGCCAAACCTGTCCGGCAGTTCGATTCTCGAACGGGTTGACGCCATTGAAGCGGAACTGCAACGCCTGACCCGTCAGACCGAGCAGCTGAACCAGCGTGTGCAGAACATTGTCTCGGACGGGACCAATCGCATCGGAGATCTGGAGTTCCGCCTGTGCGAGCTGGAGGCAAATTGTGAGATTTCAGGCGAACCGACCAGCACACTGGGCGGAGAGGACGCAGATGTAGGTACGGCCGTCATCACGCCTGCGACACCATCCCAAACCGATCAGGGTGAACTGGCCGTGGGCGAGCGGGCGGATTTCGACGCGGCATCGCAAGCACTGGCCGATGGCGATTACCAGACTGCGGCTGATTTGTTTGCGCAGTTTGACGCGAACTATCCCGGCAGCCCTCTGGCGCCCGAAGCGAATCTGAAACGGGGTCATGCGCTTGAAGGTCTTGGCGACACCCGCGAAGCGGCACGGGCATTCTTGGCAAGCTTTACCGGAGATTCCGAAGGAGCATTTGCCCCCGAGGCCCTGTTCGAGTTGGGCGCGGCGCTGGGGCGTCTGGGGCAGACCGATCAGGCCTGCATCACGCTCAATGAAGTTGGCGTGCGCTTTCCATCCGCACCGGCGTTTGCGGCTGCGACGCAAGAGATGTCTGCGCTGGGGTGTTCTTGAAACGACACGGCGAAAACCTGCTTGCAGAACTTCGCGCCCGGCTTCCCGAAAGGCTTCCGCGTAAACTGGGCGTGGCGGTCTCGGGCGGTGGGGATTCCGTTGCGTTGATGCATCTCTTGCATCAAGTCGCCCAAAACGAAGAGATCACCCTTTTTGTGGCCACAGTCGATCACGGCTTGCGCCCCGGCGCAGCGCAGGAGGCCGTGACAGTGTCCCGCCAGGCCGCTGCATTGGGGTTGCCGCATGACATTTTTCATTGGGCGGGTTGGGACGGAGCCGGCAATGTTCAGGATGAGGCCCGCAAGGCGCGTTACAGCCTGCTTGCCGGTTGGGCGCAACAGCGCGGAATCGAGGCCATCGCGTTGGGGCATACAGCGGATGATCAGGCGGAAACGTTGTTGATGCGACTGGGTCGTTCATCAGGTGTCACGGGACTGTCCGGTATGTCGGCAAGTCGGCAACGGGAAGGTGTGACATTGCTGCGACCTATGCTGGGGATCACCCGAAAGGACCTGCGAACCTACCTGTCCGGTATCGGCGCAACATGGGTCGAAGATCCGTCGAATCAGGACCCTCGTTTCGACCGGATCAAGGCACGAGAGGCCTTGTCCGGCCTCAAACCTCTGGGAATTGACGCGCTTTCACTGTCGCGAGTGGCCGACAATCTGGCGCAGGCCCATGCAGCCCTGGGTGTTTTTGCGCAGGAATCCGCAGGGAAGGTCGCCCAGGTCGAACAAGGCGACGTAAGGGTGGACAGGGCCGGTTTTACCGCATTACCCAAGGAAATCCGACGCCGCGTATTGGTAGGATGCATTGCCTGGATCGCAGGGCAGGGATATCCCCCGCGTCAGGCGGCGGTCGAGCAGGCCATGAAGGCCATAACCGACGGGCGGGCGGGTTCGCTCAGCGGCTGCCTGTTGGTGCCAGAAGGGATGAGTGTTTGGATTTGCAGGGAATTCAAGGCCGTGGAGGCTCGGGTTTCGGCACCTGACGAAGCTTGGGATGGCAAATGGGTCTTGGCCGGGCCCGAGATTTCCGGTGCCAAGATCCGCGCTTTGGGTGAAGAGGGGCTGCGACAGGTGCCCGAATGGCGCGAAACAGGCCGCCCCAGGCTGGCCTTGAGCGCGACGCCCGCGGTCTGGAAGGGGGGCGCGGTGCTGGCCGCTCCGCTTGCGGGATTCGCGAACGGATGGCGCGCGGACATGACGCCGGAATGGCCCGAGTTCCACGCATCTTTTTTATCGCATTGAACATACCACAATCCTCTCTATTTTAAGAGGTAACTTGGCAGTTCCTCACCTGCCGGAACTTTTGGGAGAATTTCCTTGGGCAACGCTCGCAATATCGCGTTTTGGGTCGTTCTGTTTCTGCTGATCCTTGCACTGTTCAATCTGTTCAGTGGACCAGGCGGAACGCTTCAGAGCAATGAAAGAACTTACTCCGACTTTGTCGGCGCCGTGCAAAGCGGTGAAGTCAAGAACGTGACACTGGACGGCGAACAGATCCGCTATACCACCGAAAGCGGTGCGACTTACGTCACGATCAAACCCGGCGACGCCGAGGTCACCAAGCTTTTGATCGATGAGAACATCCCGGTTCAGGCGGTCAAGCAACAGCAGTCGGGCTTCCAGTCTTTCCTGATCACGCTCTTGCCCTTCCTGCTGCTGATCGGTGTCTGGGTTTATTTCATGAACCGGATGCAAGGCGGCGGCAAAGGCGGTGCGATGGGCTTTGGCAAGTCGAAGGCCAAGATGCTGACCGAAAAGCATGGCCGCGTCACATTTGACGACGTCGCAGGCATCGACGAAGCCAAGGAAGAGCTGGAAGAGATCGTCGAGTTTCTGCGCAATCCGCAGAAGTTCAGCCGCCTTGGCGGCAAGATCCCGAAAGGCGCGCTGCTGGTCGGCCCTCCGGGTACCGGTAAAACATTGCTGGCCCGAGCCATCGCGGGTGAGGCGGGTGTGCCGTTCTTCACCATTTCGGGGTCCGACTTTGTCGAGATGTTCGTCGGCGTCGGTGCATCCCGTGTCCGGGACATGTTTGAACAGGCCAAGAAGAATGCGCCCTGTATCGTTTTCATCGACGAGATCGACGCCGTGGGCCGCCATCGTGGCGCCGGTTACGGCGGTGGTAACGACGAACGCGAACAGACCCTCAACCAGCTTCTGGTCGAGATGGACGGCTTTGAGGCCAACGAAGGCGTCATCATCCTGGCCGCGACCAACCGCAAGGACGTGCTGGACCCGGCGCTGCTGCGCCCCGGCCGGTTCGACCGCCAGGTGACCGTCGGCAACCCCGACATCAAAGGCCGCGAGAAGATTTTGGGCGTACACGCGCGCAAGACACCTTTGGGGCCCGATGTCGATCTGCGCATCATTGCGCGCGGTACGCCGGGCTTTTCGGGGGCTGATCTGGCAAACCTCGTGAACGAGGCCGCGTTGATGGCCGCCCGCGTGGGTCGCCGCTTTGTCACCATGGAAGATTTCGAGAACGCCAAGGACAAGGTGATGATGGGCGCCGAGCGCCGCTCGATGGTGCTGACACAGGACCAGAAGGAAAAGACCGCCTATCACGAGGCGGGGCATGCCGTTGTCGGTCTGACCCTGCCGCTGTGCGATCCTGTCTACAAAGCCACGATCATTCCGCGCGGTGGTGCGCTGGGTATGGTTGTTTCGCTGCCTGAAATGGATCGCCTGAACTACCACCGTGATGAGTGTGAGCAAAAGCTGGCCATGACCATGGCCGGCAAGGCCGCCGAGGTTATCAAATACGGTGAAGACCACGTTTCGAACGGCCCGGCCGGGGACATCATGCAGGCCAGCCAGTTGGCGCGTGCCATGGTGATGCGCTGGGGAATGTCGGACAAGGTCGGCAACATCGATTATGCCGAGGCTCATGAAGGCTATCAGGGCAACACCGCAGGGTTCTCGGTTTCCGCCCATACGAAAGAGCTGATCGAAGAAGAGGTGAAGCGATTGATTCAGCAGGGTTATGAGCGCGCGCACCAGATTCTGACCGAACGGCACGAAGAATGGGAACGCCTGGCGCAGGGTCTGCTTGAATACGAAACCCTGACTGGGGATGAGATCAAGCGCGTTATGAATGGTGAATCACCCAGCGAGGATGACGAAGGCGACAAGCCGGATGAAGGCAGCGCGCCCAGTGTCACGGCCATTCCCAAGACAAAGGCCAAGAAATCTCCGCCCGATGGCGGAATGGAGCCTGAACCCTCCGCATAGTCAAAAAAAGACCCGGCGCATAGTCCGGGTCTTTTTTCTTTTCATCGGTGTTTTGCCGGGCAATATGCGCGCAAGAAAAAGATCGAAAAGGGAAGGCTATGCCATTTTTGCGTGAAACCGAATTTGCCGCCGAAGCAGTCTGGCTTGGCCATGTCCCTGCGGGAACCTCTTTGCGGGCCCAGGCTGTTGACACGCTGGATTTGGGTTTTGACGGCGCGAAGGGTGAGCGCCACGAAGGCCTTAATCGGGCGTCCTGTGTCAGGGTCTCGAACCTCTACCCGAAAGGCACTGAAATTCGAAACGTGCGTCAGCTTTCAGTTTTGTCCGAAGAGGAGTTGCAGCAAATTGCGCAGGACATGGGGTTGGATCAGCTTGATCCGTCCTATCTTGGGGTTTCCATTGTGCTGCGCGGGATCCCGGATTTTTCGCATATCCCCCCGTCTTCACGTCTTCAGGCAACGAGCGGGGCGACGATAACGGTGGACATGGAAAACGCCCCTTGTGTTCTGCCGTGGCGCGAGATCGAAGCGGATCAACCGGGGCATGGCGCGGCTTTCAAACCTGCGGCGGTCGGGCGTCGGGGCATCACCGGATGGGTCGAACGCCCGGGGCGCATTCAACTGGGGGATCGGCTGAAACTGTTTGTTCCGGATCAACCTGCGTGGGTTTGTGAAAACAGGCTTGTTTCCGATTAGAAACCCCTGAAACGAACTTACGACGCTTCGCGACGCCAGAATGTCGGAATCCATGGCTATCGGGATTGTACACAAGGGTATGGAATGCACAGCGCCGACGCCCCGCGTCGGTTTTGCACGGTATTCAATCAAGGACCCCGGCCAATGAGCTACAAATCCGATATCGAAATCGCCCGCGAAGCGAACAAAAAGCCGATTCAGGAAATCGGTGCCAAGATCGGCATCGACTCTGCGGATCTGCTGCCTTATGGCCATGACAAGGCGAAGGTCAGCCAGAACTTCATCAACTCGGTGCAGGACCGCGAAGACGGCAAGCTGATCCTGGTGACTGCAATCAACCCGACCCCGGCAGGTGAGGGCAAGACCACGACCACAGTGGGTCTGGGTGACGGCCTGAACCGCATCGGCAAGAACGCGATGATCTGTATCCGCGAAGCCTCGCTTGGCCCGAACTTCGGCATGAAGGGCGGCGCCGCGGGTGGCGGTTACGCGCAGGTTGTTCCGATGGAAGAGATGAACCTGCACTTCACCGGTGACTTCCACGCCATCACCTCGGCGCACTCGCTGCTGTCGGCGATGATCGACAACCACATCTATTGGGGCAACGAGCAGGAGATCGACACCCGCCGCGTTGCGTGGCGTCGTGTGGTCGACATGAACGACCGAGCCCTGCGTCAGATCACCGCTAGCCTGGGTGGTGTGTCGAACGGCTTTCCGCGTGAGGCAGGTTTTGACATCACCGTGGCGTCCGAGGTCATGGCGATCCTCTGTCTGGCGAACGACCTGAAAGACCTGGAAAAGCGTCTGGGTGACATCATCGTCGCTTACCGCCGCGACAAGACCCCGGTCTATTGCCGTGACATCAAGGCCGAAGGCGCAATGACTGTTCTGCTGAAGGACGCAATGCAGCCGAACCTGGTGCAGACGCTGGAAAACAACCCGGCCTTCGTCCATGGCGGCCCGTTCGCGAACATCGCGCATGGCTGTAACTCGGTCATCGCGACTAAGACCGCTCTGAAAGTCGCCGACTATGTCGTGACCGAAGCCGGTTTCGGTGCGGATCTGGGGGCCGAGAAGTTCATGAACATCAAATGCCGCAAGGCGGGCATCGCTCCGTCGGCAGTTGTTCTTGTCGCCACCGTGCGCGCGATGAAGATGAACGGCGGCGTTGCCAAGGCCGATCTGGGTGCCGAAAACGTTGAAGCCGTCAAATCAGGCTGTGCCAACCTGGGCCGTCACATCGAGAACGTGAAGTCCTTCGGTGTACCCGTTGTCGTCGCCATCAACCACTTCGTCACCGATACCGATGCCGAAGTTCAGGCGGTGAAAGACTATTGCAGCGAGCACGGCGTCGAGGCGGTTCTGTCGCGTCACTGGGAGCTGGGTTCCGAAGGGTCTGCCCCGTTGGCCGAGAAAGTCGTCGAAATCGTCGAAGGTGGCACCGCGAACTTCGCACCGATCTACCCCGACGAAATGCCTCTGTTCGAGAAAATCGAAACCATCGCCAAGCGTATCTACCGCGCTGACGAAGTTCTGGCCGACAACAAGATCCGCAACCAGCTGCGTGAATGGGAAGAAGCCGGATACGGCAACCTTCCGGTCTGCATGGCCAAGACGCAGTATTCCTTCTCGACCGACCCATCGCTGCGCGGTGCGCCCACCGGCCATTCGGTTCCGGTGCGTGAAGTTCGCCTGTCCGCAGGCGCCGGTTTCATCGTGGTCGTCTGCGGCGAGATCATGACCATGCCCGGTCTGCCTCGCAAACCGGCTGCTGAAACCATCTGCCTCAATGACGCAGGTGAGATCGAGGGCTTGTTCTAAGCTGCTGAATAAGACATCTCGTGGTCCGGGGGATTCATTCCCGGGCCATGAGGAGATGACGATGCCCACTCTGACACCGCCCCAGAACTGTAACACGATGCAGGACCTGCGGGCCGAGATCGACAAGCTGGATCGCCAACTGATCGAAATGTTGGTGACACGCGCGAGTTACATTGACCGCGCGTCGCAGCTGAAGCCGGGCGAGGGCCTTCCGGCCCGTATCCCGGAACGCGTGGAAGAGGTGGTGCAACGCGTGCGTGCAAGCTCGGATGCGCTGGGGATGGACCCTGATCTGGCCGAGAAGCTATGGCGCATATTGATTGACTGGTCGATTGCACGCGAAGAGCGCGTGATTGGCACCGACTGACTGACCGGGCGCTTTGTGCGCCCGATCCGTTTTTTGAAAGAAGGGATCGAAACATGGTAGCTCAGGTTATCGACGGTAAGGCCTTTGCCGCAAAAGTGCGCGCGCAAGTGGCCGATCAGGTTGCAAAGCTGAAAGAGGAAAACGGCATCACTCCCGGCCTGGCCGTGGTTCTTGTGGGCGAAGACCCAGCCAGCCAGGTCTATGTCCGCTCGAAGGGCAAAATGACTGTTGAAGTCGGCATGAATTCGTACGAGCACAAACTGGATGCCGATACCTCGGAAGAAGATCTTCTGGCGCTGATCGACAAGCTGAACAACGACCCGGCCGTGCATGGCATTCTGGTACAGTTGCCGCTGCCCAAGCACCTGAATGAAGACCTGGTGATCAATTCCATCGATCCGGCCAAAGACGTCGACGGGTTCCATATCTCGAACGTGGGCCTGCTGGGCACCGGTCAGAAATCGATGGTGCCCTGCACCCCGCTGGGTTGCCTGATGATGCTGCGTGACCACCACGGTTCGCTTTCCGGCATGGACGCGGTTGTGATCGGTCGCTCGAACATTGTGGGTAAACCGATGGCGCAGCTGCTGCTGGGCGATAGCTGCACCGTGACCATCGCGCATTCGCGCACCAAGGATCTGCCGGATGTCGTGCGCCGGGCCGATATCGTCGTGGCCGCGGTGGGTCGTCCTGAAATGGTACCGGGTGACTGGATCAAGGAAGGCGCGACCGTGATCGACGTAGGCATCAACCGCATCGAACGCGACGGAAAGAACAAGCTTGTCGGTGACGTGGACTATGCCAGCGCGTCCCAGCGTGCTGGCTCCATCACTCCGGTTCCGGGCGGTGTAGGTCCGATGACCATTGCCTGCCTGTTGGCCAACACTTTGACTGCGTGCTGCCGCGCCAACGCTCTGCCCGAACCAGAAGGTTTGACGGCGTAAGGTAATCTGGTCGGGTCGATCATGTCGGCCCGGCACACTGCTCGGTTGTGCATGACCTCGTGGGACAATCATTGCACGCTGTGGTCATTTTGCCCTGAATGGGTTTGACAGCTTTGAAAATCGTGATATCCCCGTATTCCCAGTTGGTTACAGGTAAGGTGCCTAAGTGCTTGTCGTGCTAAGGTTGAATTCTGATAAATCGTGCACAAAAGCGGTATGACATCCAAGATCAAAGTTGTCCGGAATGCTTGTACCCCACAGCGAGTGACGGCGGGCGTTGTCTTTCTTCCATTGCTTGCCTACGCGTTTCCACCGTTTCTGGTTGCTGATCTGACCTTTGGATTGCGTCTTCTTTTCTGGACCGGGGTGATGGTTCTTGCCCTGACGGTCACCGGGCTGGCGCGCAAGCTGATGCAGAAAAACCCTGTTCTTTTGAATGTTCCTGCCCGTGATCTGGCATTTGCGGCACTGATCTTGGTTCTGTTCACGCCGTCCCTTTGGATGTTGGCATGGGTCCTGTTCACGTGTGGAGGTCACATGGCACCAGGCGCCCAGACCGTAGCGGTGTATGGGGTCTTGTTTGCAACGGGTCTGGTTCTTGTGCAGCGCAATGATCTGAATCCATTGATGGACTCAACGCCTGAAATCGAGAAGCCGCGTCTGATCAGGCGTCTGCCGCCTGATTTCGACGGCCAAATCCATCGTCTGACGGTCAGGGATCACAATGTGGATGTTGTGACCTCGGAAGGCACGTTCACGATCCGCTCACGCTTTACGGACGCAATTGCCGAGATGGAGCCGATTCCCGGGCACTGTTCGCACCGTTCACATTGGGTGGTGGACGCGTCCATCGTTAGGGTTGAAAAAACGGCGGGCAAAACCTTTTTGCGCCTGGCGAACGGCGATCTGGTTCCAGTGAGCCGCAAGTACAAACCGAAGTTGGAAGAAGACGGGTTGATCTGAATTCAACGTGGCATTGGGATCATCCGCGGATGCGGGCCGGTCAGAATGGCCATGGCGTCCGCGCCCAAAAGATCGGAAAGTGCCCGATCCGAACTGCGCAAACCCCCGGTATAAGCTCCGTAGGCAGGCAGGATCAGCCGATTTCTGTCCAGCAGAAAGGCGGGCCGGGAAATGTGCCGGCCTTTTGTCCGAATCTGTGCTTTCGGATGAAAATGGCCTGAAACCTCGCCTTGTCGCCGATCCTGGGCGATATGACGAAAGATAAGCGGGCCGCACTGCCATTCGACCAAATGAGAGCCCCCCATCTCGATCGGGCCGGGATCGTGATTTCCTTCGATCCAGATCCACTGACGCCCGGCCTGCAAAGTTGCAATCCTCAACCCTTCTGCGTCGGGCAAGGCCCGGGCCGCTTCGAGATCGTCAAAGCTGTCGCCAAGGCAGATGACGGTTTCGGCGCTGGTGTATTCCAGATCGCGTGCCAGACGGTCTAGCGTTTCGCGACTGTCATAGGGGGGCAGCGTAGCCCCGCCCCGACGGGCCATGCGCTCGGATTTCCCCAGATGCAGATCCGAGACACAGAGCAGTCGCCGCGCCGGCCACCATAATGCGCCAGACGGCAGCGCATCGAGTTGCTGGCCTGCAAAGGAAAATCTGCACACGTTCATGATACGTTCTTGGCCTGATTCCACGTCTTGCGCAAGGGGATCAAAGCTGGTCCAACCCGGCGGCTTCCATCAGGCGCGCGCTTTCTTCGGCAAGCAGCCTTTCTTCGGCTGCCCCTTTGACGGGCACCTTTCCGACCTCAAGAAAAAGCGGCGCGGCCAGTGGGGAAACGCGATCCAGACGCAGCAGGTCCATGCGGTCGCCGATGCGCGCCAGCATCTCCTGGATACGACCGAAGTCAACCAACCCGCGCATGGCCTCTTCGCGGGTGATCTGCATCAACAGATGATCGGGATCATATTTCAGCATAGTGTCATAGAGAATATCCGACGAAAACGTGGCTTGCCGTCCGGTTTTACGCTGTCCGCCCGTGTTGCGTTCGATCAGACCGGCAATTGTTGCCGACGCGCGAAAGGTACGCTTCATAACCGCGTTGCCCGCCAGCCATGTGTCCAGCCCGTCACGCAGCGTTTCGGGTTGAAACAAAGGGCGCGGGTCAGTGACCGCATCCAAACCCCAAATCAGCGTGGCATAGTCTGTGGCGACAAACCCCAGCGGGGCCAAACCGGTTTCCTCCATCCGTTTGGTCAGCAGCAGGCCCAGTGTCTGTTGCGCATTGCGACCAGCGAATCCGTAAACGCACAGATGCTCTCGCCCGTCACTTGGAAAGCTTTCGATCAGCAGACGATCGCGTTGAGGCAGGCGGGACACTTGGCGCTGCAAGTCCAGCCAATCCGCCGTATGAGAAGGCAGGTGCGGCCAGTCAGTTTGGGTGAACATGCGCAGAATGCGGTCACTGAGTTGCGTGGAGGTCGCAAATTTCGTGCCCGAGAAGGTCGCGATCTTTGGTTTGCGATCAGCGCGACGGCTGACCTCGACCACCATTTCGCGCAGGCCCTCATAGCGCACGATCTGCCCGCCGATCAGGAAGGTATCGCCGGGGGTCAGCGAAGCAGCAAAGGCTTCTTCGACTTCGCCCAACGGTTTACCTCCACGGCTGCGCTTCAGGCGTACCTTCAGGGTGTCGGTATCCTGAATCGTGCCCAAGTTCATGCGAATGCGTGACGCAGCGCGAGGATCGCGCAATTGCCATTGCCCGTCGGCACGCTGCTGCAACCTTTGCCAGCGATCATAGGCGCGCAAGGCGTAGCCCCCGGTGGCACAGAAATCCAGACAGGCGTCAAACTCGGGTCGCGTCAACTGTGCATAAGGTCCGGCGGATGTCATCTCGGCATACAGATCATCGGCGTCAAAGGGCCCGGCACAAGCCGCAATCAGAATGTGCTGGCACAACACATCGCGGGGGCCGGGGCCTCGGGGTTCCCCGTCCAGGTCATGGGCCTTGGCCGCCTCGAGCGCAGCGATGCATTCGACAACTTCAAACCGGTTGGCAGGAACCAGCAGCGCCTTGGAAGGCGCGTTATAGCGGTGGTTGGCCCGACCAATCCTTTGCACCAGCCGTTTGACGTTCTTGGGCGCACCGATCTGAATCACCAGATCGACATCGCCCCAATCAATGCCCAGATCGAGGCTGCCGGTGCAGACGATGGCGCGCAATTCGCCACGCACCATCGCGGCTTCGACCCGCTCGCGCTGCTGTCGGTCAAGACTGCCATGATGGATGCCGATGGGCAGGCCGTCGTCATTCGCCAGCCACAGATTGTGAAAATAGATCTCGGCCTGCGCGCGGGTGTTGTGAAAGATCAGCGTGGTCTTGTGCCGCCGGATCTGGTCCAGCACAGCCGGAATGGAATAGGCCGCGCCTCCGCTGGACCATGGCGGCATTTCGGTTGTTTCCAGCATCTGGATGTCCGGGTCCGGGCCGGGGTCGGCCTGCACGATCCGGCAGGGGTCTGGGTGGCGCGCCAGAAAGCGGGCAATCGCCGTGGGGTCTTCGACCGTGGCCGACAGGCCGACGCGACGCAGATCCGGGTTGAGACGCTGAAGACGCGCCAGGGCCAGCATCAGTTGATCACCGCGCTTGCTTTCCGCCAGTGCGTGGATTTCGTCGACGATGATCCGCTGCACCCCATCGAACATGCGCGGGGCATCCTCGTACGAGGTCAGCAGTGCCAGGCTTTCCGGTGTGGTCAGCAGGATATGGGGTGGATCGGCCCTTTGGCGTTTTCTCTGCGTGGCCGAGGTGTCACCGGTGCGATCCTCGATCCGAATGGGCAGGCCGATCTCGTCCACCGGGGTGCGCAGGTTACGTTTGATATCCGCCGCCAGCGCCTTGAGCGGCGAGACATAGAGTGTATGCAAACCGTTGTGGCCTCCACCGGCCAGCTCGGACAGGGAAGGCAGAAAACCGGCCATGGTCTTGCCGCCACCGGTCGGGGCGATCAGCAGGGTTGCCGGGTCCTTCGCCCGATCGAACATCTCTTGCTGATGTGGGTGGATGGACCAGCCTTTGGTGGAAAACCACGTATCAATCCGAGCGGGAATCTGCGTCATGGTCACAGATTACCCGCCCGAAGGAGGGATTGGCACGGCGTTATTTGACGATTTTCTCGTCTTTTACGAACATGTTGGCCCAGGCGCGGTCAATCAGGTCCGGGTTCATCTGATAAGGAATGCCCTCGAACTCGCAGATCGAGATCATCTGATCGATCAGGAAGATCGGTTGGTAGTTGGCATAGATATTGTTGATGGTCGGGTATTTGACCTTCAACAGGTGCACCAATGCCGCCTCGTCCAGCGGCATTCCACGTTTGCGGGCCACCATGGCAAAGATTTTCAGGAAGTTCTCCTGGTTCGGGCCGTCAATCTTGATCTTGAAGAAGATCCGGCGCAGGGCGGCCTGGTCGAAGATCTCATTCGGGTGGAAGTTGGTCGAGAAGATGACCAGCGTGTCGAAGGGCACTTCGAATTTTTCA
Source organism: Ruegeria sp. YTSC002 (assembly GCF_059609845.1). Taxonomy (NCBI): domain Bacteria; kingdom Pseudomonadati; phylum Pseudomonadota; class Alphaproteobacteria; order Rhodobacterales; family Roseobacteraceae; genus Ruegeria; species Ruegeria sp. YTSC002. Next base: position 139,760 of record NZ_JBXWML010000003.1, on the reverse strand, counting down.
CCCGATTGCAGGCCGAGGATATCCTTGTTTTCCTCCAGCGGGACGATCCAACGGTTGACCAGCGCCTGCGGCGGCTCGGCTTGCCGGCCAAGGTCATCCACGATGAAAATGCCACCGGTGGATTTCAGTTGCAACGGGGCCTGATAGGTTCGTGCGGTTGGGTTGTAGACCAGATCCAACATGCTGAGCGAAAGCTCACCACCGGTTACGACGGTGGGGCGTTCACATTGGACATATCGGGAATCGAACCGCCTGCGACGACGCAGGCTGTTGGGGTCGTCCGGCTCTTGTTCGATCGCCGTGTGCACGATCGGGTCATAGACCGTGATCACCTGACCCGCATATTCGATGGCGTAGGGCACATAGACGTTGTCACCCAGCGCATCCCGTATGCCGTTCGAGATCGAGGATTTACCGTTGCCCGGTGGACCATACATCAGAATCGACCGGCCCGCGCTGACCGCCGGGCCCAGATGATCCAGCAGGCTGTCGGGCAGGACCAGATGGCCCATTGCACCCACGAGTTGTTCTCGCGTGACCTGAATGTTGCGGATCGACTGGCGCTTGACCTGCTCGCGATAGACATCCAGCGGCACCGGCATCGCACCAAAATACTCGGATTGGCTCAGCGCATCCAGCGAACGGGCCTTGCCCGCATCGGTCAGCTGATACCCCATCTCATTGCCGCTATTGGCGTTCAGTGTTCCGGTCGCTTCAAGCAGTTTCTGATCGCGCGCGATGTCGATCAGTTCCTGAGTAACCGAACCCGGAAGACAGATGGCTTCGGCCACTTCTGACACTGTGCTCGCGTTTTTGCGAAAAATCGTCTTAAGCAGAATATCCCGCATCATTACAAGCGGAAGCTTCATTTCGCCCAGACCCTTGGGGGCAGGGGGGGCCATAACTGAGGAAGTCTGCATATTCATGCGCGGTGCTCGTCCATCAAAATGTCACGCCAAGAACCCGAAAACGGGCGTCTTGAAGAAAATGAACCAGCTTTGTGGCGGGACAAAGGCAGCGGCAAGGCGCGCTGATGATAGTTTACGATCCGAGAACAGTGCCCAGAATCAGGTACATCGCCAATGATCCGCCCAAGGCGAACCCCATCGGAAACTGTTTGCCCCGATCCCAGCTTTCCCAATGCGGTGCAATGGTGCGCAGCTTTGTGATTTTGGCCAAACGATGAGTGAGCACGGCAGCCAGAACGCAGGCGGTCAGGATCATCAGCACAATTCTCAGATCGCCCAGCCAGACAAACGCCGACGCGGCGGCCAGAAACTTGGCATCGCCAGCGCCCATGGTGCCCGCAGCATTCAGCAAGATACCGATTACCAAAACCACGACGATATGCAGCAGTTGCCAGAAATAGACCGGCATGGACACGGTGAACGGCCCCAGATTGCCGCTGATGCCGCCTGTGGACCAGGGCGGGATGGCGATCAGACCTATCACGATGTAAACCAGCGTCAGCGCAAGGACTGCATGGTTCTTGATCCGCATCTCACGCATATCCGTGAAGGCCACGTAAAAGCAGATCGGCAGCACAAACGGCAGAAACCAGGCCGCTGCCACTGCGGGTATCTGCATGTGTCAGGCCCCTTCAAGCGCCCGAAGCGAGCGGACCGCCTCGTCGAAATGCTGCGGGTGGGTTGAAATGGCTTCGCGGAACAGGTTTTTGGCGGTGGTTATGTCGCCCTGTTTGACCGCTGAAATACCCATTGTATTGAGCAGACGCGCCCGTTCGACCTGTGTCATGGGGACGACCGGCAGGTTGTAGTTGCCTTGTGCCGACCGGGCCAAAACCAGGTTGTTCTTGGCGGTAAACAGCGAGTTGTCCTGACGGATCGCTTCCGAGAACAACCGCTCGGCTTCGGCATATTCGCCGCGGCTCAGCTTGGAATATCCCCAGTTGTTCATCACGCTGCCCGGACGTGTCGTCAGCCCGACAGCGGTTTCATAGAAATGATCCGCGCGTTTCCACTCTTTCCGGGAATCCGCAACGACTGCCTCGAGGCGATACCGTTTGAAGGTTTCAAAGGTGGGGGGAACCGAATCCAGAACCGTTTTGGCCTGCGACCAGTCGCCGTTTCGGACCAATGCGTCCGCGTATTCAACCTTGTCCGCGGCGTTCGAGCCCTTCATCGTTGTGACGCGCTTCCACGCGGTTACGGCCTCGGTCGTGCGTTTGGCGCGGCCCAAGGATATTGCCAGTCCGCGTTGAAGATCGATCCGGTCCGGGTTTTTGAGCGCTGCACCGTGGAAATAGGTCACCGCTTCATTTGGATCTGCGGCGCTCAGAAGCACATCGTTCAGGTTTGTTTCGTCGATAACGTTCACTTCCTGAAACGTTCGTTCAACCTTTTCCTCTTCGGTTTCCTTTGCACAGGCCGACAGGATCAGACCACTGATAACAACAGTCGGAATCAAGAATTGCTGGCGCATTTTTTGCGTCCTTTACTGCTCTCGCCTCAATTACTGGATCTTGCGTAGCGTGAATTGCCCGTCGCCAAGCTGCTCCAGTGTGTATTCTTGTTGTTCTTGTGGGGTATTATTAACAGAATTTTCCATTTTTGCGAGTGCTAAGCGCAGATTGTCCCGGATTGCGTCACTTTCGCCATTGTCCAGCGCATAGGCCCGCCGAAACACTTGCGCGGCCTCGGGGTATTCCTGTTTCTCCATCAGCAGGACACCCAGATTGTTCCAGGCCACCGGCCAGTCCGTGTCGTCTTCGACGGCTCTGCGCAGCAGTTTTTCGGCCTGTCCCAAGCGGCGTAGCCCAATATTCGCAGTACCCAGAGACGTCAGGACCTGGGGCGTCATACCCTGGTCCAGCGCGGCCCGGGTAAAGGTTTCAAGCGCCAGTTCGTATTCTCCGGCTGCCATCAATCTGTTTCCGACCTCGATGCTGTCCTCGGCCTGACCTTTGGCGTCAATTCCCGGTGCATCCAATCCGTTAGGTGACAGGCCTTCTGTACAAGAAGCCACCATGGCAAAAACCATGGTGGCCCAGAGCATTCGGCGAAACCCGGAAGGGAAGCACCTGAATTCAGCTTTCATATGGCTCTATCCGACCTAGCGTCCAAAACTCGAAATAACATTCGCCGACGGGCCAACCAGAATGATCAGCAGCGGTGGGACCGTCAGCATCATTGTGACAAGAGTCATCTTGGTCGGCAACTTGTTCGCGGCCTCTTCGGCGCGCATCACGCGTTTGTCGCGCATCTCACCGGCGTAAACCCGCAATGCCTCGGCAATTGATGTACCAAATGTCGCCGATTGGATCATGACGGTGACAAAAGAGTTCACGTCCTGAACCCCACAGCGCACGCCGAAGTCACGCAGGACGGTGTCCTTGTCCTTGCCGGCCTTCATTTCATACGCGACGGTTTCGAATTCCTGCGCGATATCCGGATAAGACGCGCTCATTTCACTGGCCACGCGAACGATGGCCTGATCTAGCGATTGACCGGCTTCAACGCAGACCAGCATCAGATCAAGCGTATCGGGAAAGCCGGCGGTAATCGCTTCCTTCCGTTCTTCAACCCGGCGCGTAATCCAGTATTTGGGTGCGAAATAGCCGATCGCGCCGGGGACAAGCACCCGGATCATCATCTGTGTTCCGGTAAACTCCTGGCCGCCGGAAAAAACCGTGACCAGCAGAACACCAATGATAATGCCAAGGATACCCAGAGAAAACTGCGCAAAGTGGAAGAACCGAACCGAATCCTTCGACCTGTAGCCCGCCTGACGCAGCTTCAACTCGACGGCCGAATATTCTTCTTCGTTCTTGGGCTCAAGGAAAGTTGCGAACTTCTCAAGCTGTTCGTTTCGGTTCGAGTTTCGAAGCTGCTCTTTCTTCCCCTTTTTCTGCTTTGGAGGAGCCGCATTCGATCTTTGCAGTTTCTTCAAGGGGTCTTCGGGCTGCTTCATGATCAATGTGACAGCGACCAGAACCATAAGCAGGCCAAGTACGCCGACAATGATCAGGGGGCCGAATTCGCCCAGGTGCTGGGTCAACAGGTCATTGATGCCGGTCAGGATTTCCATGGTGCTGCCCTCAGACCTTGATGTTGGTGATGATTTTCATGACGATCAGGTTCAGTGTCAGCAGGATGGCGACAACAAAACACGCGGGAATAAACCAGGGGTGATCCAACACCTCGTCGTAATAGCCCGGGTCCTTGACCAGAATGAAAATCAGACAGGCAACAGGGAACCCGGACAGGAACTTGCCCGACCATTGTGCCTCGGCCGTAATCGCCTTGACCCGACGGAACAGGCGAAAACGCGCACGGATCACCTTTGCCAATCCGGCCAGAATTTCGGCAAGGTTACCGCCGGATTGCTGCTGAATACCCACGGCGACTGCCAGAAAGCGCATATCCTGCATGTCCAGACGTTCAGCCATGTCCTTTAGCGCCTCGCCCACATCGCGACCATAGGCGCATTCATCGGCGATAACGCCAAATTCGGTTCCCAGCGGATCCTGAACTTCGTTTGCAACCACCTGAATCGTCGAGACGAACGGGTTGCCGACACGCAACGAGCGCACCATCAGTTCAACCGCATCGGGCAGTTGTTCTTCAATCATCCCCATGCGTTTCTTGGCCTTGTGGTTGACCCAGGCGTAAACGCCGCCAATGCCGATTGCGATGGAAACAACGATGCGCAGTGCCGTGTCCGTAGCGGTTCCGATGCTCAATCCGACAAAGGCCATGGCTGATACCAGCCCCATGATCATGATCAACTGACGGGGAGAGAACGCGATTGCCGCCTTTTGCGCCTTGTCTGCCAGCAGTGAATACAGAGGAATGCTCTGTGATTTCATATGCTGCTGCATTTCTTTGCGCAGCTGTTCCAGCACCTGTTCGCGCCCGGCACCTTTTTCCAGCATGTCCAGGCGTCGGTTGACCCGGCTGTTCAGGCTGATGGACTTGCCGAAGGCAACAAGATAGATGCCCTCGACCAAGGCAAGAACCCCCACAAAGATGGCGACATAAATGATCGCCTCCATAGGCAATTGCATACCCGGTTCTCCTACATTGTGGTTGGGTCGTAGATGGACGCTGGCAAGTCAAAGCCCCATAGACGGAACCGTTCCGAATAGTGGCTGCGGACGCCGGTGGCGGTGAAATGCCCGATGATCTTGTTGTCGGGTGTCAGGCCAACGCGTTGAAAACGAAAGATTTCCTGCATGGAAATCACGTCACCTTCCATCCCGGTGATCTCGGTGATCGAGGTCATCCGGCGCGACCCGTCCTGTAGGCGGCTGGCCTGCACGATCAGGTTCACAGCCGAGGCGATCTGACTGCGGACCGCCTTGATCGGCATTTCGATCCCGGCCATCGCGATCATGTTTTCCAGACGTGAAATACCGTCCCGGGCCGAGTTGGCGTGAATCGTGGTCATAGATCCGTCGTGACCGGTGTTCATGGCCTGCAACATGTCGATGACTTCGGCGCCGCGCGTCTCACCGACGATGATACGGTCAGGACGCATACGCAGGGCGTTTTTCAGACAGTCGCGCGGGCTGACTTCACCTTTGCCTTCCACGTTGGGTGGGCGGCTTTCCATCCGACCCACATGGGTCTGTTGCAGCTGAAGTTCCGCGGTATCCTCGATGGTCAGAATACGCTCGGCGTCGTCGATGAAACTGGACAGGGCGTTGAGCGTGGTCGTTTTACCCGAGCCCGTACCCCCGGAAACGATGATATTCAGCCGGGTGGACACGGCGGCCTGCAAATAGGCGGCCATTTCTTCGGTAAACGCACCGAAATTGACCAGATCGTCAATGCCCAGCTTGTCTTTCTTGAACTTACGAATGGAAACAAGCGATCCGTCCACCGCAATCGGGGGCACCATGGCGTTGAAACGCGAGCCATCTGCCAGACGGGCGTCAACATACGGGTTGGATTCATCGACACGGCGGCCCACGGCGGACACGATCTTGTCGATGATCCGCATCAGGTGCTTTTCATCCTTGAAGGTAATGTCGCTGAGTTCCAGCTTGCCGGCACGTTCCACAAAGATCTGTTGTGGACCGTTCACCAGAATATCGTTGACCGTATCGTCCTGAAGCAGCGCCTCGAGCGGGCCGAGACCCGTCACCTCGTCATAAAGTTCCTTGTTCAGCTGGGATCGGTCTTCGCGGTTCAGAACAATGTTTCTTGTTTCCAGAACTTCACTGGCGATGGCACTGATTTCAGCGCGCAACTCTGCTTCGCCGGCGTTTTCAAGCGCGGCCAGGTTCAGGTTTTCCAGCAGTTCGCGGTGCAGTTCGATCTTGATCTCACCCAGCCGCTCCTTGCGTTTGCGGTCTTTGTCTGAACTTGCGACCTCACCTGCATTCTTTTTCACGGGTTTGCGTGCCACCGCGGTCGCGACAGGTGTCGCTTGTGCAGAAGGTGCCGCTGTTTCAGCCGGTTGTGCCGGCGATTTGACGGGCTGCGCTGCGGGTTGCTTTTTGTATCTTGAAAACACGGCTTATCCCCCCTTGGGATGATGTTTACGCAGCTTCTTCGGCACTGCTGCCGAGGCTGTGAAGCGACTTCGCCAGCTTTGAGATTTCCCGGCGCAACGGGTTCTTGGCGGCCGCATTTGCCAGAGGCAGACCATGATCCCCACTTTGCATGACCGGTTTGCCACCATCAGGCAGCAGCAGGTCGATAGAGATTCCAAGGCTTTCCCCCATGCGTTTCACGCGGCTTTTCCCGTTCAGATCGGTAAATTTCGGCGCACGGTTCAACGCAAAGCGCAGCTTGTTGAATGGCAGTTCCTCTGCCTGCAACGCACGTTTCAGGCGCAGGGCATTCTGGGCGGACCGCATGTCCAGCTCGATCATGGCGAAATACACATGGGCGGCCTGCAAAACTGTTTCCGACCACAGGACCAGCGTCTTTGGCATGTCGACAATGACATAGTCGAAATGCGCGCGCGCCATGTCGATCACGCGCTGAATGTCTTCCGGAGTGATCAAGTCAAGCGGCACCATGTCGGATGGCGCCGTCAAAACCTGAAGCTTTTCTTCATATGTTTGAAGGGCTTGCGAGAATACTTCGCTGTCCATCGCGTCCGTGTCCGACAGCATTTCAAACACTGTCTCTCGTCGCGGCAGATCCAGATAGGTGGAAACGGTCCCGTATTGCAGATCCAGATCGATCAGGCACACGGTCGGCGCGTCCTTGTCCGAGACACAGGCCAGCTCCCAGGCCAGGTTAACGGCCAGTGTCGTTGCGCCGACTCCACCTGCAAGGCCCTGAACGACAAACAACGCGCCTTCCTTGGACGCGCCACCGGCCAGGGGAACGGCGGTCGCCTGTGCCACGGCAACCGGGTCGGGCTGCTTCATACGCTCGATGGCTTCCTGCAATTCGCCTTCGGGAAGAGGATAGGGGACGAACTCGTCGGCACCTTTGCGCAGCAGTTGGTGCAAAGACGCCGGAGTGACATCCTCGGCGATTAGAACAACTTTTACTTTCTTTTCATTGGCTTGAGTGATTATTTCACCCAGCAGAGACAGGTTGTCTTCGTCTTCTCCGTCGATCGCCAGCGCTACGAATTCCAGCGTTTCAGCTTCGGGTTGGCTGAAAAAGGCCAACGCTTCTGCAAACCCCAGATCTCCCCAGCGTTCGCCCAAGATGGCTTCCATGTCTTCGATCAGAAGGTCGAAATTCTGAACATCCCGACTGATGGTGCAGGCCAAGATTGCAGTATTGTCGTCTTGCGGCGTCGCGCTGGTCATAAACACTATCCTCGTCGTGAGGGCTCAGCATGTCATATGAACGAAATCCGCCAGATGGATGTGCTGTCGCCCCAATACGGTCAAATTTGGCCGCAGGTCACCCTATTGTTCACAATGTCGCTTTGAAGTTGGGCAAGAATTGGGCGCAAAAGAACCAATTGTAGGGAAATGGGCGACGATGCCGCCCATTTCAAACGTATTATCCACCGCCGCCGGCGCCGTCCTGCGCGGTCACTTCCTGAATTATGCTTACAGAGGTCGCGCTTTCCACATACTCGCGGTAAACGATCTCAGCGTATTTGCCGTCCAGAAGTTGCGGGTTGCGATCAACGAATCCTGAAACTTCGGTAACCGTTCTGCGATTCCTGCGATCGCGGTTCTGCGTAGCGATCAGCGGTTGCGTTTTGCCGAATGATACCACCGCCTCAAGCCGCGAGCGCGAGATGCCCTGCTGCCCCAGAAACGCGACGACTGCTTGCGCGCGGCGAAGGCCAAGGCTTTTGTTGTAGCTGGTTGACCCCACGGCATCCGTATGCCCGTAAACGCGGAACCGGGCCTCGGGGAACTGTTTGATCCAGTCAGCCTGTTGCAAAAGAATGCGCTGAGCTGAAGCATCCAGTTGCGAGCTGTTGAACGCAAAGTTCACCTGGCTGGGTACATCTGCGGCAAACCTGCGGCTGAGAATTTGCGCATAGGTCAACTCGCCGCTTTGAACCTGGACGTTGTTGAGCGTCGCGTTTCCGAAAGTGCCTGCGTCGATCTCGTACCCGGCCTCGCGGGTACAGGCGGCGACAGCGACCGAAAGACCCAGTGTGATAATCCACTTATGCATTGGTCCTATCCTCCTGATCAATCTAGGACGTAGCCGTAGGAGCTGCCGAAGTTCTGTTTGGCAACCTCTGACGCTCCGCCGGCGCCCGTACGCTGTGTGCGCGCCACCCGGCCGTTCAAGAACAAGTCAAATTCGCTGGGCGGTTTGACCCGATCGGTTGGAAGCGCAAGAGTTTCGCCCCGAGTCGGTGAAACCAGATGCGCCGTGATGATAACGACGAGTTCACTTTGCTCGCGCTGGTAGTTGGCGCTGCGGAACAACGCGCCCAGAACCGGCACATCTCCCAACCATGGAATCTGGTTGCTCAGATCCGCGAAATTGTCCTGGATCAGGCCTGCAATGGCAAAGCTTTCACCATCGCGAAGTTCGATCGTTGTTTTTGCCCGGCGAGTGATGAAACTGGGAACCGAATCCCCGTTGATGGTGAAATCCGAGCTTTGATCGATACTTGAAACGGCCGTGCCCATTTCAAGATTGATCAGATCGCCGTCCACGACGCGTGGAATAAAGTCCATCTCGACGCCGAAGGCCTTGTATTCGATGGCCACAACGCCGTCATCCTGCGGTACCGGAATGGGGACTTCGCCACCGGCCAGGAATGATGCCTCCTGGCCGGACAGAGCGGACAGATTCGGCTCGGCCAGGCTGCGGGCCAACCCCTTGGCTTCCAGTGCTTCCAGCAACAGGCGAACCTGCGTCGAACCCGCGCCGAACCCAAACAGGATTGCGCCTGTATTGGCTTGAACAGTCGGAATGTTGTTCGCCAAAGCGTTGTTCAGCGCGAACTGGTTGTTGAGCGTATTGATGCCCCCCGTAACGTCACTTCCGCCGAAACCAAGCGATGCCGTCAGGCTTTTGGCGACCGAGCGGTTCATCTCGGCAAAGCGGACTTTCAGCATGACCTGCTGGACACCACCGACCGACATCAGGTTCGAGACACGATCGGGGGCATACCGTTCAGCCAGTTCCAGCGCGCGTGCCAGTTTGGCCGAGCTGGAGATCGTACCGGACAAAACAATACCATCATTGGCTGTGCGAACTTCTATGGGTTCGTTGGGCAGGATCTGACGCAGACGTTCCTTGAATTCCGTAACATCCGGTGCGACCCGGACGCGGACATTGGCCAAAAGATTGCCCGCGCCGTCAAACAGCGTCAGCGTGGTCAGGCCCGGGGCCTTGCCCAGAACATAGATCGTGCGCTCCGACAAAGAAGAGATATCGGCAATGCCGGCGTTGGCAATGCTGAGCTCTGCGAAAGGTTGCTCGCTTTCTACGACGATTGCGCGGTTCATCGGGACATCAAGTGTTTCCACCGTCCCTTTTTTCACCACGCGTAAAGTTTCAGCCCAGGCGGTGTCGCCAATGGGGGCCATAACAAGCGACAACCCCAGCAGGGTTGCGCTGATCCAGGAACGTATTGTCATGTGACCTGCCTCTCCGATCACGCCTCGTTTTTTTGGGTCTTATGCCCTATGGGATGAGAGACTGCGCGAATTCCGAATTTATTGCAATAATCAATGGTTTCCGTAAGTTTCCTTATGTGGGGAATTGGCAACAATCGCAAAAAAATGAGCCGCACCAAGGGTGCGGCTCTGAACCTGTAACGTTCTGAATTGGCGTCAATTTGTGCAGGGGATAGGCACATTTACGATTTCGCCACCACGGCGGATGCGTGTTGTGCATACCTTTTCGATTTTTGCCTCGGGTTCCGGGGCAGTTTTCTGAATTCCCAACAGTTTGTTTTGGTCCACCTCAATCGTGGACGCAACGGATTCATCCTGTACGCCAACCAAAGCCAGGGAAAGACGCCCCGTGTTCTGGGCCTGTGCCAGCGCGGCGACCTGTTCCGGTGTGGCCGCAACCGTAACTGTACGTGCAATGGTCGTGTTGGTGACGTCCGAACCAGCGGTCTGGTCGACGGCAATGAGTTGCACGTTGGTTTCGATCAGTCGGGTGATTCCGCCGCTGCTCCCTTCGATCGTTCCACTGGAACCGGTCCAATAGATGTCGACAGTGTCTCCGGGCCGCAGGAATCCGGAAACGCCCGAGGCCACGTCAACGCTGATTGCGAAGGCGCGCATACCTTTTTCCAGACGTGACGTCAGCCCGGCTTTTTCGCCCGGACGAGTGATCTTGACCTCCATGATCGCTTCGTCTTTTTCCATTGCCCTCAAAACGAAACGTTCATTTGCGCCGCTTTCGGGGAACAGGGCTGTGAGCTCGGTGAATGTACCTTCGGGGATCGCGTTTTCCGGCCAGTCAACAGCGCGGATATCTTCCTCTGTCAACCGCTCGCCGTATTTCAGAGCGCGATTCGACACAAAGACAGTGACAGTTGGAACGACATCAACTTTGGCATTGGCCAGGGCCTCTTCCGCAGCAAGTCTTTGGCGTGCCAACTCGCTTTGGTATTCCGCGATATAGTTTCGCGCCATGTAGACGGCGCCCCCGGCCAGTGCAATGCCGACAATCAGGACAAGTCCGAAAACTGCTCGCATGCGTGTACCTCATTCTTTTGTTTGGTCGAATACTTAGCGGCCAAGGAACCACATTGAAACAGCCTATTTGCTAACCGCAAATTGTGTCGAAATGTGGGACAAATATGCCTGATTGTCAGATTCTGCGCCATCTTCCGCACAATTATTCATGGTGAGCGTTGCCTTTCCTCACGATTGCCAGCGGATCGTGCGCAACAAAAGAGCGCCGCACCCCATGGGCGCAGCGCTTTGCTTCGAAACGATTAAGCGTAACGTCTTTGGAAAACAGCTGATGCGTACACCTGCCGCGACTTAGTTTCCGCCGCCAGCGGTTCCCGCCGTGATAATACCCGAGGGTGCAGTGTTCGACCCGGTGCTGACGACGGCGTTGTTCATGGCCCCGTTGATATTGCCACCCATGCTGTTGACGCTTGAGCTGATGACAAGGTAGGTCGCGCCCGACAATCCGATGACCACGGCGGTCAATACCACCCAGTCAACTGTCACCGCTCCTGCTTCGTCGGATTTAAACTGATTAAGGAACCTGAACATGTTCTTATCTCCAAATACGTCGCGTCAGTGCCACCGACAGGTTGGCCCATAACTGGTTCGTGCGGATGGCGAAATTTGGGCTAAATATTGATTTCGTAAGGAAATTTTGAAACCCTGGTAAGTTTTGCACGTTGGTCGGGTTGATCGGGGCAGAAGAAACGCAGCCATTTCAGCAAGGCACCGTGGTCGTCGCGATTGCCTTCACAGCTTGCCTGCCTGCAAGATTTAGTGAAATTGAGATTGGGCAGTTTCAGGTCACAAAAAAAGGCCGCGCCCGTTGAGCGCGGCCTTGGGAATTCTCTAGGTCAGCAACTTAGTTGCTTTTGCCTTCGCCGGTGATACCACCTGTCGCGGTGTTGCTGCCGGTGCTCAGCGATGCGGCGTTCAGCGCTTCGTTTACGCCGGTTGCCAGGCCAGTGGCGCCAGCCGAGATCTGCTGATATGCAACGGCGGCCAGGCCGATGACTGCTGCGGTCAGAACAACCCAGTCAACTGTTACTGCGCCGTCTTCGTCTTTGCGGAAGTTCTTGATGAACTTGATCATGTTACGTCCCTCCTAAAGGATCAAAAAGAGTTTAACAAACCTCGGCGTCTTTCAGAGCTTTCTCTCTCAGTCCGCTCATGTCCGTCTCGGTATGGGACTATGTTTGACTGTTGGGCATGGCAGGAATTGGGCCAAACACCGATTTTTTTTCGCGCAGCTTAACTTTTTGGTTATAAATTGGATAACTATATGAAAATAAAGGGTAAAAAAATCACCACGATTGAGCCGAAGGCTCTGTAGCGATGCAAAATTGCGCCAAATGAGGCGAAACTGCCCCATTTCGCTTTGTTTTTCTGGCCTTGCGGGAAGATTCGGGGTTCAAATCGCCTAAAAAGAAAACACGAGGCAGGCAAATGAATCTCCGGAACGCACTTCAATGCGCCGGTGTGCTGGCGTTTCTGATATCGGGCATCGCATCCGTAAATGCGACCGAGACAGAGCCGCGCGGCGTATACAAACGCGTCAAAGCCCCAAAACCCGGTGAACGTCCGCGTGTGACCGTGCAGATCACACCGGAAGAACACGCAGCCAAGCCTTCAGCGCCCAGCACGGGCACTGAACTGGTGGTGCCGGAAATCATCGCGCGCACCAAAGTCGCTCCGCTGCCGGCGCCCGGTGCGGAGGTCAAACGAGACCCCAATGGATCGTACAAGGCTTTCTGGAACCGGATTTCACCGCACATTGATGAAGGCGGGGCCGGGCGGCTTGACGCGGCCATCAACGCCCTGGCCGCAACCAACGTGAGATCACCGCGACTGCAATCGCTGCAAGATATCGCAAAGGAACGCGGGATCGAGATCCTTCGTTCCACTGTGGGAACCAATGTTTCACCTGCGCTGGTGCTTGCGGTCATCTCGGTGGAATCGGCCGGGCGCGCAGACGCGGTCAGTTCAGCAGGCGCGCAGGGGCTCATGCAGTTGATGCCCGCCACGGCGGCCAGATTCGGGGTAAAGGACAGCCTTCAGCCCTCTGAGAACATTGCGGGCGGTGTAAAATACCTCAACTGGCTGATGGAAGAGTTCGGGAATGATCCAATACTTGTATTGGCTGGATACAACGCGGGTGAGGGGGCCGTACGCAAACACAGCGGCGTGCCGCCCTATGCTGAAACCCGAGACTACGTGCCAAAAGTCCTCGCCGCGTTCCAGATCGCGCGGGCCTTGTGCACGACGCCGCCGGACCTGATTTCCGACGGCTGTGTTTTTCAGACTTCCAACTAAAAAGGCCCGCCGCGATCTGGCGGGCCTTTGCAATTGATCAGGAAACGATTGTCGCTTCCGTCGCGGCGCGCAGCTCGTCTTCGCTGACACCTTCCGCCAGTTCGACGATTTTCAGACCGCCTTCGACCACATCCAGCACACCCAGATTGGTGATGATGCGATCAACCACGCCCTTGCCGGTCAGCGGCAGGGTGCATTCCTTCAGCACTTTGCTGTCGCCGTGCTTGTTGGTGTGGTCCATCACCACGATGACCCGTCCGACGCCTGCAACCAGGTCCATCGCGCCGCCCATGCCTTTCACCAGCTTGCCGGGGATCATCCAGTTGGCCAGATCGCCTTTCTCATCGACCTCCATCGCGCCCAGGATCGCCGCCGCGATCTTGCCGCCGCGGATCATGGCAAACGACGTGGCGCTGTCGAAATAGGCCGTGCGGGACAACTCGGTGATCGTCTGCTTGCCCGCATTGATCAGGTCCGGGTCTTCTTCGCCCTCAAAGGGGAAGGGGCCCATGCCCAGCATGCCGTTTTCCGATTGCAGCGTGATGTCCTTGTCACCCACATAGTTTGCCACCAGCGTCGGGATGCCGATGCCGAGGTTCACATACATGCCGTCTTCCAGTTCCTCTGCCGCGCGTGCGGCCATCTGATTGCGGTCCCAGGGCATTATGCTTCCTCCTTCTTGCGGGTGGTGCGCTGTTCAATGCGCTTTTCGTGTTCGCCCTGAACGATGCGATGCACATAGATACCGGGCAGGTGGATGCAGTCGGGATCCAGCGAACCGCGCGGTACGATCTCTTCCACTTCGGCCACGCAGATCTTGCCGCAGGTCGCGGCAGGAACGTTGAAATTGCGGGCGGTCTTGCGGAAAACCAGATTGCCGGTGTCGTCGGCCTTCCAGGCCTTGACGATGGCCAGATCGGCAAAAATGCCTTCTTCCAGAATGTAGGTCTCGCCGTTGAAGTCCTTGTGCTCTTTCCCTTCGGCGATCACGGTGCCGACGCCGGTCTTGGTGTAAAAACCGGGAATGCCCGCCCCACCGGCGCGCATCCGTTCGGCCAATGTTCCTTGGGGGTTGAATTCCAGTTCCAGCTCACCACTCAGATATTGGCGCATGAACTCGGCGTTTTCACCGACATACGAGCTGATCATCTTTTTGACCTGCTTGGTCTGCAACAGGATGCCGATGCCGAAATCGTCCACGCCTGCGTTGTTTGACGCAAAGGTCAGGTCTTTGACGCCCGATTCCCTGATGGCCTCAAGCAACAATTCCGGAATGCCGCACAGGCCAAACCCGCCAGCGGCGATCAGCATGCCATCCGACAGCAGCCCATCGAGCGCCTCGGTGGCATTGGCATAGACTTTCTTCATGGAAAACTCCCCCAATGACATGGTGATGGGCTGGTTGTGCCGTCGCGTCACGGGGAAGTCAATGAAACCGGAGGCGGGGTCGTATTTCTACCAATGGAAAGAGCTGTTGCAATTGATCAGGCGGCTCAACATGTCCGCCGCACCATTATAGGAGGTTGATAACATGAAGCGAATTTGTGCCGAAACAACCGCTGGTGCTGCGCTTTTGGCTATGTCAGCTTATGAGCCTGAGCAGGCGGCGGTACTTCAGCTCGATGATAACAAGATCAAAGCTGTTGGTGCCGGATACTCTGAGAAGTCTTCATTTGAATCTGCAATTTCAACCGCCAATGAACGGTGTGCGCAGCAGGGCAAAGAGGCCTTCGTTCTGGCCAGCGATACCGGCTGTCAGGGGGTGGACAAGAATACAGCCCTGATCGTCTATGTCCTGACCGCCGCTGCCCAGAACTCAGGCCGCGCCCGGTTCCTCTCCAAGCTCAAGCGGTTCGGAAGACCGGCAGACGACGCTCGAAGTGCGGTGCGACCCTCAGCCATGGTCATTCGCTGACAGCCCACCGCAATGTCGAAAAGGCGATTGCAGGGGGCTTTTCCAACCCCGACCACCTGTCAGCCTAGGTTGTTGCTTTCTTGGTGGTTGCTTTCTTTTTGGACGTGGCCTTTTTGGGCGCGGCCTTTTTCTTGGTGCCTTTTTTGGCAGCGCGCTCGTTGACAAGCTCGATGGCCATCTCCTGCGTCACGTCCTCGGGTTTGATGTCCTTGGGGATCGTCGCGTTGACCTTTTCCCATTTCACGTAGGGCCCATAGCGCCCGTCCAGAACCTGCATCGCGCCGCCATCCGGATGCTCACCCAACTCTTTCAGAGGCTTCGCCGCGGCCCGCCGTCCCCGACCGGGGTTTGCCCGTTTTTCGGCCAGCAACTCAACGGCGCGGTTCATGCCGATCTCGAACACGTCATTGGGGTCTTTGAGGTTGGCATAGACCGGCTTTGCCTCCTCCGGCAGCTGATGCATCAGGTAAGGACCGAACCGCCCGAAATTCGCGCTGATCATGCCGCCTTCGGGGTGTTCGCCGATCTGACGGGGCAGGGACAGAAGCGTCAGAGCCTTTTCCAGGTCCATGTCATCCTTGCTCCACCCGCGCGGAAGGGATGCCCGCGGGGGCTTTTTGTTCTCGGGCGTGGGTTCGCCCCGCTGAACGTAAGGACCGAACCGGCCGGATTTCAACCAGATCTCATCCCCGGCATCTTCACCCAGCAGCCTTTCGTCACCTTCCGCGCCTTCACCGGCAATCGGGCGCGTATAGGTACATTCCGGATAGTTTCCGCATCCGACAAACCCACCGGTCCGCGAGGTCTTAAGGTGCAACTGACCGGTACCGCATTTCGGGCAGATATGTGGATCGGACCCATCCTCGCGCGGCGGGTAGAGCTGCGGAGCCAGAGCTTCGTCGAGCCTGTCCAGCACTTCGGAAATCCGCAGCTCGGACGTCTCGCCAATCGCGGCTGAAAAATCACGCCAAAACTTGCCCAGCAGGTCCTTGTAGTCGCGTTCCCCGGCGCTGACGTCATCCAGTTCTTTTTCCAGATTAGCGGTGAACTCATAGCCAACGTACTGCCGGAAGAAATTCAGCAAGAAGATCGTAACGATCCGCCCCTTTTCCTCGGGGATCAGCCGGTTCTTGTCCTTGCGGACATATTCCCGGTCCTGGATCGTCGTTACGATCGAGGCATAAGTTGATGGGCGCCCGATCCCCAGCTCTTCCATCCTTTTGACCAGTGTCGCTTCGGTATAGCGCGGGGGCGGTTGGGTGTGGTGTTGAAGGGCCAGAACGGATTCGTTCTCGGACAGGATCGCTTCTTTCGCGACCTTGTCGCCGCTGTCGCTGGTCGCCTTGGCAAACTGATCCTTCAGAGAGGTCTTGGCAAAACGGGCCGGATCGCCCTGCGTGATCTGTGGCAGACGCTTTTCATCCTCGTCCGCGACGTCATCCCGGCCTTCTTCGTACACCCGCATGAACCCATCGAACATTACGACCTGGCCCGTGGCGCGAAGGCCGACCTGACCGTCATCGCTGCCGATCTCGACGGTGGTGCGCTCCAGACGCGCGGCGGCCATCTGACAGGCGATGGTACGTTTCCAGATCAGATCATAAAGCTTGCGCTGATCCTCGTCTGTCACTTTCAGCGCCTTGGCATCGCGCGACATATCCGTCGGGCGGATACACTCGTGCGCTTCCTGCGCGTTCTTGGCCTTGTTTTTGTAGATACGCGGGCTGTCCGGTACATATTCCGCGCCGTAGCGATCAGCGATGGCCTCGCGGGTCGCGGCCACGGCCTCGGGCGCCATGTCGATGCCGTCGGTCCGCATATAGGTAATGTACCCGGCCTCATAAAGCCGCTGCGCCACCTGCATTGCGTGGCGCGCACCCATGCCGAACTTGCGGCTGGCTTCTTGTTGCAGGGTCGAGGTCATGAACGGCGCGCTGGGGTTGCGGGCGGCGGGTTTGGCCTCGACCGAGGTCACGCTCAGCGCGCGGCTGGTGATGGCCTGAACCGCCAGCTCGGCCTGCGTCGCATTGGCCAGATCGTGCTTGTCCAGCTTCTTGCCGGCCAGCGTGACCAGACGCGCCTCATAGGTCTGCCCGCGCGGTGTCTCGAACAGCGCCCGAACCGACCAGTATTCCACCGGCTTGAATGCCTCGATTTCCATCTCGCGTTCGACGATCAGGCGCAGACAGACGGATTGCACGCGACCCGCCGATTTAGCACCCGGCAGTTTGCGCCACAAAACCGGAGACAGGTTGAACCCCACCAGATAATCCAGCGCGCGGCGGGCCAGATAGGCCTCGACCAAAGGCATATCGACCTGACGCGGGTTCTGCATCGCCTCGGTCACGGCGTCCTTGGTAATGGCGTTGAAGGTCACGCGGCTGACGGGCGTATCCTTCTTGATCGAGCGGCGTTTGGTCAACGCCTCCTGTAGGTGCCAGCTGATCGCCTCGCCCTCGCGGTCGGGGTCGGTGGCGAGGATCAGCGCATTGTCTTCTTTCAACGCGTCGGCAATGGCCTTTACATGCTTGCGGCTGTCGTTGCCGACCTCCCATTTCATCGAGAAGTCATGCTCAGGATCGACCGATCCATCCTTTGGCGGCAGGTCCCGCACATGGCCGTAAGAGGCCAGAACTGTGTAGTCGGGGCCCAGGTATTTATTGATTGTTTTTGCTTTGGCCGGAGATTCTACAACAACTACGGGCATTTAAGGGGAATCCTCGCTCGACGAATTTGGCGCCTTCTATGGTGGTGCAAAATGTGTGGGGCAAGCAGGAATTGTCAATGCGTTCCTTTCGTCGGTGGAAAAGCGCCGTGATTTCAGTGCGCTACCACAGATCTTCAGAAACCGGGCACGCCGGAACGAGGGTTCGATCAACTTGCCAGCGACAGCAGACCTCCGGGCTGACGCTGGATTCGCCCATCAAGTTCAAGGTCGATCAGCGCCGGTCCAAGCTCACCGGCCGAGGCCGCGATATCCCGCAGCAATTGATCTTCGGCGATGGGCGAGGGGCCAAGCCGCGCGATGATCTGCTCGTGCAGGTTTCTTGCAGGGCGCGCGATTGGTTCCGAGGGCGGTTCGGTTGGCCGGGAAAACAGGTCGTCCTGCCGCGGCAAGGCTTCAATGACGTCTTCAGCGGATCGGACAAGTGTGGCGCCATCACGAATCAACAGATTGCAACCGGCGGCCCGCGCATCGAACGGATGGCCGGGAACGGCCAGAACCTCGCGCCCCTGATCCAATGCGTCCCGTGCCGTGATCAGACTGCCGGACTTGGCAGCAGCCTCGACGACGACAACCGCCTGCGCGAGGCCCGAAATGATCCGGTTACGACGCGGGAAGTGCCGCGCCTGCGGCGTCACGCCCATCGGTTGTTCTGAAATCCGCAAGCCGCTGGACGCGATATCATGGGCCAGTTCCGTGTTTTCGGCGGGATATATCACATCAACGCCACCGGCCATGACAGCCACCGTGCCGGTCTCCAGCGCGGCCATATGCGCGGCTGTATCGATGCCACGCGCCAGGCCAGAGACTATAACGTGCCCCTTGCTGCCCAGTTCGGTGGCCAGGCCACGGGCCATCCGCGCGCCGAGCGAGGAACAGTTTCGCGCACCGACCATCGCAATCGCTGGTTTTTGCAGCAGCGAAAGGTCTCCGATCGCCCAAAGCAGCGGCGGGGCTTCGTTCAGTTCAGCCAGGGTCGCGGGGAATTCAGCGGACCCAAGGCACAAAAGCCGCGCTTTGGCGGCTTTTGCGGCCCTGAGTTCCGCCTCGATCACGCCGGGGGGGCAGGTTTCATACCCTGTTATACCGGCGGCGCGTGCCATTTCAGGCAGCGCGGCCAGCGCGTTCTGCGCTGAGCCATGTTCGCGAAGCAGCCGACGAAATGTCGCCGGACCGACCTTGCGAGAACGCAACAGACGAAGCCACGAAAACCGGTCCTCTTCCGTGGTGGGTGGGAGTGGGGGGTGATTGGAAGAAAGCTGCTCTTCGGTCATCCGTTGCTCCGCCTTGTTGCAGAACTGGTTTACGGGACAGGCAGTTAACAGCTTGTGAATCGTTGAAAATTAGAAGTGTTTTTTTGCAATCTTGTCAGGGTTGTCGAATGTAAGATATTGATAATAAATAAAATAAAAAACTTTCAGTCAGAAGGAGCGCTTTGAACACTAAAGGCGATCTTCGCGAAAAAAGAGGCGCTGGGTTAACCCTGCGCCTCTTGGATTGCGCCGCGTCCGACTCAGGCGGCCGATCCGCCGACAGTCAGCCCGTCCATCAGGACGGTCGGCTGGCCAACACCCACCGGCACCCATTGCCCGTCCTTGCCACAGGTTCCCATGCCGGGGTCCAGCGCCATATCGTTGCCCAGCCCGCGGATGCGTTTCAAAGCCGAGGGCCCGTCACCGATCAGCGTGGCGCCCTTGACCGGCGCGCCGATTTTGCCGTTTTCGACGCGATACGCCTCGGTGCACGAGAAAACGAACTTGCCATTGGTGATGTCCACCTGACCGCCGCCGAAGCCAACCGCCCAGATGCCGTCCTTGATATCAGCCACCAGAGCTTGCGGATCGGCTTCGCCGCCCAGCATGATCGTGTTGGTCATGCGCGGCATGGGTTTGTGTGCATAGCTCTGCCGCCGCCCGTTGCCGGTTGGAGCAACCCCCATCAGCCGCGCGTTCTGGCGGTCCTGCATATAGCCGGTCAGGACGCCGTCTTCGATCAGCACCGTGCGCGCGCTGGGCGTGCCCTCATCATCCACGGTGATCGAGCCGCGACGATCAGCAATCGTGCCGTCATCCACCACGGTTACACCTTTGGAAGCAATCTGCTGACCCATCAACCCGGCAAAGGCCGAGCTGCCCTTGCGGTTGAAGTCGCCTTCCAGGCCGTGGCCGATGGCCTCGTGCAGCAGAATGCCTGGCCAGCCGGGGCCAAGCGCGACTTCCATGACACCGGCCGGTGCGGGAACTGCGTCCAGGTTGACCAGCGCAATGCGCAGCGCTTCGCGTACCTTGGCCTGCCAGTCGGCGGGGTCGATCAACCCGCTCAGGCCAACCCGGCCACCACCTCCGGCGGATCCGCTTTCGCGGCGTCCGTTCTGTTCGACAATGACCGAAACGTTCACGCGGGTCATGGGGCGCACATCACGGACCATCACACCATCGGGGCGCAGAATTTCGACCTCTTGCACGGCTGCCGCGATCGTGGCGCTGACCTGAACCACACGCGGGTCCAGATCGCGCGCGAAGGCGTCGATCTCACGCAATGTCTCGATCTTGACCGGGAACGCGGCGGATTCAATCGGGTCTTCGTCCGTATAGAGGCGCGTATTGGTGGAACGCGGAGCATCCGCCAGGACCCCGCCGCCATCCCCCACAGCCAGTCTTGCGGTTTCCGCCGCCCGCTTCAGGGCAGGAATCGAGACGTCTGTCGAATGCGCATATCCAGCCACTTCACCTTGTACGGCACGCAGCCCGAACCCTTCCGACGCATCGTAAGACGCGGTGCGCAGACGTCCGTCATCGAACACGAGAGACTCGGATTTCCGCCGCTCGACAAACAGCTCTCCGTCCTCGGCACCGTCCGTGGCCGAGCGCAAAATGGCAAGCGCTTCATCGTGCGGAAGAGCGCTTTCAAAGGGGTGAAACGGGGCGTCGGACATGGGTTGGGACCTTTCGGGTTTGATCCAGATCAAAAATAGCGTCTGTTTGACGCAAGCATTTTGCTTTATCTACCCGACGGAATATGGTTTTTAACGCGGCCAAAGACAACGGGAGAGGTGCGACCGATTCACACCTTTTCGCCAGGGACGCAAAGATCAAACGATCAGGACAGAACATGAAGAATGCTTTGATGCTTTCAGGGTTTATGACAGCCCTCTCCAGCCTTCCAGCCATGGCTCAGGAGCTTGAGATTATTGGCAAGCCGGTTGACGGCGGTATGGGTTTTCAACCCGCGGCTACCAGCCTTGCCACGGGAATTCAGCGTCTGGACGGCATGATTCTGGTGATCATCACCGCAATCTGCCTGCTGGTAGCCGGTCTGCTGGTCTACTGCATCGTGCGCTACAACGAACGTGTAAACCCCAAGCCGGCAAGGTTTTCGCACTACACCCCGGTTGAAATTGCCTGGACCCTTGGCCCCATCCTGATTCTGGTCTTTATCGGTGCGTTTTCGCTGCCGGTTCTGTTCAAACAGCAGGAAATCCCCGAAGGCGACATCACCATCAAAGTCGTGGGCAACCAGTGGTACTGGACCTATGAATATGTCGATCACGAATTCGCGTTCGACAGCTACCTGCTGGGTCATCCGGCCACTCTGGACGAGGGCGCGCGCCCGGCAGACGCGGACGTGACCCCGTTTGTTCTGGATGATGCCATGCGTGCCAAGCTGGCGGATGCCGGCTACAGCGAAGACGAATGGCTGCTGGCCACCGATACCGCCGTGGTCGTTCCGGTTGGCAAGGTTGTCGTGATGCAGGTTACCGCATCTGACGTGATCCACTCCTGGACCATCCCGTCCTTTGGCGTGAAGCAGGATGGCGTACCCGGTCGTCTGGCGGAGCTGTGGTTCCAGGCCGAGAAAGAAGGCATCTACTTCGGTCAGTGTTCGGAACTCTGCGGCAAAGACCATGCCTATATGCCGATCACCGTCAAAGTCGTCAGCCAGGAAGCGTATGACCAGTGGCTGCAAGGCGCGATCGAAGAATATGCGGGTCTGCCGCAAAACTATCAGGTTGCTTCGAACTGAGCACGCTGAGGGCGGGATGAAGCCCGCCTGACACGAAATGCAGGCTGTGCGGGCTGACCGCGCAGCTTTCGCCCCAAAAGGACCCGAGATGACCGACGCAAGCATCAATGCCAGCACAGCGACCGCCCACGCGGACGAGGCCAGCTTTGGCGATTACTTCGCCCTGCTGAAGCCGCGCGTGATGTCTCTGGTCGTGTTCACGGCGCTGGTCGGTCTGCTGGCGGCCCCGGTTCCGGTCCACCCCTTTGTCGGTTTCTGCGCCATTCTGTTCATCGCCATCGGCGGCGGCGCATCCGGTGCGCTGAACATGTGGTGGGATGCGGATATCGACAAGGTGATGAAACGCACCAAGGGTCGCCCGATCCCCTCCGGCAAGGTGGATGAGGGTGAGGCGATGGCCATCGGCCTGACCCTGTCGGGCCTGTCGGTTATCATGCTGGGCCTTGCGACCAACTGGTTCGCGGGCGCGTTTCTGGGCTTCACAATCTTTTTCTATGTCGTTGTCTACACGATGTGGCTGAAACGCTCGACGCCGCAGAACATCGTGATCGGTGGTGCGGCGGGCGCTTTCCCTCCGGTGATCGGCTGGGTGGCTGCAACCGGGTCCATGGCGGTTGAGCCGTGGCTGATGTTTGCCCTGACCTTCATGTGGACACCGCCGCATTTCTGGGCTCTGGCCCTGTTCATGCGCTCGGACTATGACGATGCGGGCGTGCCCATGCTGACCGTGACACACGGCCGCCGTGCAACGCGTGTACACATTCTCGTCTATACGGCCCTGCTGGCGATTCTGGCGGTGGGAACCGCGTTTTCTGGCATCGGTGGTCCCATCTACCTGACCGTGGCTCTGGTGTTGAACGCGTTGTTCCTGCGCGGCGCCTGGCAAATTTCGCGTCGGACCGAGGATGACTCGGAGGCCGACAACTTCAAGGTCGAACGCAGCTTTTTCAAACTTTCGCTGCTCTATCTCTTCCTGCATTTCGGCGCTGTTCTGGCCGAAGCCTTGCTGAAGCCCTATGGTTTGGGAGGATGGTCATGAGCCTGCGCAAAAGCCATGAACTGCATCAGCGCCGGTTCAGCCGCAATCTGGGCGTTGGACTGACGCTGGCTGCCTTTATCGTGATCATCTTTGGCCTGACCATCGTCAAGGTCTCGGGTACTGATTTCAACATGGCCACGCAGGAGGTGCAGAACTGATGGCGCTGTCTGGTCCTCAGAAAACGGTCGCCCAAACCGTGGGTGTGGTTGTCCTGATGGGCAGCCTGGCCTGGGCATCGGTACCGTTCTACGACTGGTTCTGCCGCGTTACCGGATTTGGCGGAACAACGGGTGTTGCCGAAGCCGCCCCCGAAGAAATTCTGGACCGCACGGTCACCGTACGGTTTGATGCATCCAAGGCCAAGGACATGGCCTGGGAATTCAAGCCCGTCGTCCGCGAGATGGAAGTGCGCATCGGCGAGACCGGACTGGCTTTCTATGAGGCCTACAATCCAACGGATCGCCCAATCGCGGGGCAGGCCTCATACAATGTGGCACCCTATTCGGCAGGCGGGTATTTTCAAAAGATTGCCTGTTTCTGCTTTGAAGAGCAGGTGCTGCAACCCGGTGAACGCGTAGAAATGCCGGTGACCTTCTTCGTCGATCCTGAAATGGTCGAAGATCTTGAAGCAAAGTATGTTCATACGATCACTCTGTCGTATACATTCTACGAAATCGACCTGCCCGAGGGCTATGCCGCCCTTGAAGCGCAGGCAGAAACAAACACGAACTAACGCCTGTAGGTGAGGGACGCTGATGGCACACGCTAAAAACCATGATTATCACATTCTGGCCCCGTCGATCTGGCCTCTGATCGGAGCTGTCGGCGGCTTTGTGATGTTGTTCGGAGCCGTCCTTTGGATGCACGGCGTGACGCCGTGGATGTTCTGGGCCGGTCTGGTCGCAGTTCTCTACACCATGTTCGCATGGTGGTCCGAAGTCGTTGTCGAGAGCCGCCAGGGGGACCACACTCCTGTGGTTCGCATCGGCCTGCGTTACGGTTTCATCCTGTTCGTCATGTCCGAGGTGATGTTCTTCTTTGCCTGGTTCTGGTCGTTCTTCAAACATCGCATGTACCCGATGTACGACTATGCCGGCACCGAATACATCCAGCCGGACATCCACGCCGTTGACCCGTTCCACCTGCCGCTGATCAACACTCTGGTCCTGTTGCTGTCTGGCTGTGCAATTACCTGGGCGCACCACGCGCTGGTGCATGACAATGACCGCAAGGCGCTGATCAACGGTCTGGCCATCGGTATCGTTCTGGGCATCGCCTTTACCGGGTTGCAGGCGTTCGAGTATTATGAGCTGCTGGCCCATGAAGGCTGGAAGTTTGGCGATGATCAGTTCTATTCGAACTTCTTCATGGCGACCGGCTTCCATGGCTTCCACGTCATTATCGGCACCATCTTCCTGTCGGTCTGCCTGATCCGGGCCCTCAAGGGCGACTTCACACCTGAAAAACATGTCGGGTTCGAGGCGGCCGCCTGGTACTGGCACTTCGTTGACGTTGTCTGGCTGTTCCTGTTCTTCGCGGTCTACATCTGGGGACAGGCTCCGCTGATGTAAGACCGATCAGCTGATCCAATTGCAAAAGCCGCCCCTTGGGGCGGCTTTTTCTCTATTCCGGGCGCAAGATTGCGCCCCATACAATTGCGTGGTTGCAATTTGGCCCGCACGCCCCTTAACAAGACGCCGGTTCCTGAAACGAGGTTTGACCCTGACATGCGCCGCATTCTGTTCCCGCTGATCTTCGGCCTTGCCGGTTTGGGCGTGCTGCTGTCGCTGGGCATCTGGCAGCTTCAGCGTCTGGCCTGGAAGCAGGAGGTGCTGGCCGAGATCGAAAGCCGAATCTCAGCCGCACCCACCGCCTTGCCCCGGCAGGTTTCAGAAGACTCTGACAAATATCTTCCGGTGACGGTTACGGGCGAGATGGAACCAGGCGAAATCCATGTGCTTGTTTCGGTCAAACAGGTGGGGGCAGGGTATCGGATCATCCAGTCGTTCAGCACCGAGGACCGCACAATCCTGGTGGATCGGGGTTTTATACCGACAACGGCCAAGCAAACGCCGCGTCTGACCGGCCCGATGGAGATCACCGGCAACCTGCACTGGCCGGATGAGGTCGACGGTTACACGCCTGAACCCGATATCGATGAAAACATCTGGTTTGCCCGCGACGTGCCAAATCTGGCCGCCGCTTTGGGGGCCGAGCCGGTGCTGCTGATCGCGCGGTCTCAGACCGACCCGAACGTGACGCCTTTGCCGGTGGATACGGCGGGAATTCCAAACGATCACCTGCAATATGCAATCACCTGGTTTGGCTTGGCTCTGGTCTGGGCTGTGATGACCGGGTATTTCCTGTGGCGCAACCGCGCCCCTTCTGAGAGAGAAGAGCAATGAAATACATCTCGACCCGTGGCCAAGCGCCAGAACTGACCTTTGAAGAGGCGATGCTGACCGGTCTGGCCCGCGACGGTGGTCTGTATCTGCCCGCCGAGATCCCCGTGATGAGCCATGACGAGATCGCGGCGCTTGCTGGGTTGTCCTATGAAGACATCGCATTCCGCGTGATGTGGCCTTATGTCAGCGGGTCCTTTGCCGAGGATGAGTTCAAGCAGATCATCGGCCGCGCCTATGAAGGTTTCGGCCATGACGCCCGCGCGCCGCTGAAGCAGTTGAACGAAAACCATTTTCTGCTGGAGCTGTTCCACGGGCCGACACTGGCCTTCAAGGATTTCGCCATGCAGTTGATCGGTCAACTGTTCCAGGTGGCCTTGAAGCGTCGCGGAGATCGCGTGACCATCGTCGGCGCGACCAGTGGTGACACCGGCTCGGCCGCTATCGAGGCGTTCCGGGGGCTGGACGCGGTGGACGTGTTCATCCTGTTCCCGCATGGCCGCGTGTCCGAGGTGCAGCGTCGCCAGATGACGACGCCTGCGGACAGCAATGTTCATGCTCTGGCCGTGGATGGCGATTTCGACGATTGTCAGGCCGCGCTGAAGGACATGTTCAATGATTTCGACTTCCGCGACGGTGTCAAACTGGCCGGTGTGAACTCGATCAACTTCGCGCGGGTGCTGGCGCAGATCGTTTACTACTTTTCATCCGCCGTCAGCCTCGGCGCGCCGCACCGCAAGGTCAGCTTCACTGTGCCCACCGGCAATTTCGGCGACATCTTCGCGGGCTATCTGGCCAAGCGCATGGGCCTGCCGATCGACCGTCTGGTCGTGGCGACCAACCAGAACGATATCCTGCACCGGTGTCTGTCGGGCGAGGGATATTTCAAGGGCGACACGATCCCATCGATCAGCCCGTCGATGGACATTCAGGTCAGCTCGAATTTCGAGCGCGCGCTGTATTACGCCTATGGCGAGGACGGTGGAGCCGTGGCGCAGTTGATGGATGAGCTCAAGTCCGGCGGTTTCAACGTCAGTCAGGGCGCGATGGAGGCGCTGCGCGAGACTTTCGACTCGGGCCGGGTGTCCGAGGACGAAACGCTGGCGACGATCAGGCATACGCTTGCCCACAGCGCGGAACTGGTCTGCCCGCACACTGCGGTCGGGATCAAGGTCGGTGAAGAACACCGTGCCACCGGCACCCCGATGATCACCTTGGCCACTGCGCACCCCGCCAAGTTTCCGGCCGCAGTCGAGAAGGCAAGCGACGTGCATCCGCCTCTTCCATCCCGCATGTCTGATCTGTATGAACGTCCGGAACGGGTGACCCGGATTGCCAACGATCTGGGTGCCATCGAGGATCATATCAAAGGGCACATCGCCGAGTGACTGTCAGACAAGACCAACTGAAGAACGGCTTTCGTATCGTCAGTGAACACATGCCGGGGCTGCAATCTGCGGCCATCGGCATCTGGGTGACCGCCGGTGGGCGGCATGAGCGGATCGAACAGAACGGCATCGCGCATTTCCTTGAGCACATGGCGTTCAAGGGAACCGAGCGGCGTTCGGCGCTGCAAATCGCCGAGGCGATCGAGGATGTGGGCGGGTATATCAACGCCTATACCTCGCGTGAGGTGACGGCCTATTATGCCCGGGTGCTTAAGGATGACGTGGCGCTGGCGATGGACGTGATCGGCGACATCGTCCTGAACCCGGTTTTCGACCCGCGCGAAATTGAGGTTGAGCGCGGCGTGATCTTGCAGGAGATCGGCCAGGCCTATGACACGCCGGACGATGTAATCTTTGATTGGTTGCAGGAGCAGAGCTATCACGACCAGCCTCTGGGCCGTACCATTCTGGGCCCGACCGAACGGGTCAGTGCGTTCTCGCGCGAGGATCTGTCGGGGTTCGTGGCCGAGCATTATGGCCCCGATCAGATGATCCTGTCCGCGGCCGGTGCCGTGGAACACGATCAGCTGATGAAAATGGCAGAAGAGATGTTCGGTCATCTGCAACAACGCACCGGGCTGATCGCCGAGCCTGCGCGTTTTACCGGCGGTGAAGCACGGCAGGAGAAAGAGCTGGAGCAGGCCCATTTCGCACTTGCGCTGGAAAGCCCGGGCTATCGCGACGATGCGATCTATACGGCGCAGATCTATTCCACCGCTTTGGGTGGTGGCATGTCTTCGCGGTTGTTCCAGGAGGTGCGCGAGTCGCGCGGTCTGTGCTATACGATCTTTGCCCAGACCGGTGCCTATGCCGATACCGGTACGACGACGATCTACGCCGGTACGTCGGCAGATCAGGTGGCAGAGCTTGCCACCATCACCATTGACGAAATGAAGCGCGCAGCCGAGGACATGACCACGGAAGAGGTTGCCCGTGCCCGTGCGCAGATGAAAGCCGGGATGTTGATGGGGCTTGAAAGCCCGTCAAACCGGGCCGAACGCTTGGCGCGGCTGGTTCAGATTTGGGGGCGGGTCCCGTCTCTGGAAGATACGGTGGCCCGGATTGATGCGGTCAGCACCGAAGATGTGCGCGTATTCGCCGAGCAGATGGCCGTCAACGCACCTGCCGCTTTGGCGCTGTACGGGCCGGTTTCGGGGGCGCCGACATTGGCCGAACTACAGGAGAGGCGGGCGGCGTGATGCTGTTGGGCAGACGCAAGCTGAAACTCGAGACTGCGCGGCTCAGCTTGCGCCCGCCTGTACATTCCGACTTCAACGATTGGGCCGCATTGCGGCGGGCCTCGAAAGACTATCTGACTCCTTGGGAGCCGATCTGGGCCAAGGACCACCTGAGCCGCAAATCCTTTACCAACCGTGTTTATTGGGCACAACGTTCTGTAGCGGCCGGGACGGCAATTCCGCTTTTTCTGTTTCGCCGCGAGGATGACGTCTTGGTTGGGGCTATCACGCTGGACAACATACGGCGCGGTCCCGCGCAGGCGGGCACATTGGGGTACTGGACCGGTCAGGCCTTTGCCCGACAGGGGTATATGCGTGAAGCCATCGGCGCGATGGTTCACCATGCCTTTACCCGTTTGGACCTGAGCCGGATCGAAGCCGCCTGCCTGCCGGAAAACCGGGCGTCGCGCGGGCTGCTGGAAAGCTCGGCCTTCAAGTATGAAGGCGTGGCGCAGTCTTATTTGCAGATCAACGGACGGTGGCGGACGCATGTTCTGTATGCCAGCCTGCGGTCCGATCGGCGCGGAAAAACCGACGCGGGATAGGGGGCGCTGCCCCCGTCGCGGCAAGCCGCGCCTCCCCCGGGATATTTGGGGCCAGATGAACAAGGGGCATGACTTGTGGGCGTTCTGCGCTACACTTCGGGAATGCGCTGTTTGATTGCGGCATTGATGGTGATTTCGGGCGGGGCCGCTGCGCAGGAGCGTCGGCCAAGCCACTGTATCGCCATTGCCGATGCGGCGCCCGGAATCGAGTATCTGCACAGGGCGGCCTGGCAGGATCCGGTACCGGAATTCTCGGTGAGGATCAGCTATATCGCGCACGCGTCCTTCATGATCCAGACCCGCGGCGGGCTGAATGCGGTGACGGACTTTACCGGGTTTATCGGCAGCGCAAACCTGATCCCGGACGTGGTGACGATGAACCATGCCCACGGCACGCATTGGACGGCCCATCCGGACCCGGCCATTCCGCATGTTCTGCCGGGATGGGGAGAGTTCGGGAAAGGTATCGAGCATCATCTGGATCTGGGAGAGATGCTGGTGCGCAATGTCTCGACCGATATCCGGTCTGTTTATGGTGGGGTCGAAGAGCGCGGCAATTCGATTTTTGTGTTCGAGGTTGAGGGGTTGTGCATCGGTCATCTGGGGCATTTGCATCATGTCCCGTCGGATGAGCAGTTTGCCGCGCTTGGGCGGCTGGATGTGGTCATGGCTGCCGTTGATGGCGGGACCACCATGCCTCTGCCCGAGATGATTGCGGTTCTGAAACGGCTGAAAAGTTCTGTCATCATTCCGATGCACTGGTTCTCGCAGTTTTCGCTGGATCGCTTCCTGGCGGATATCAGGGATACATTTCCGGTCGAGCGCGAAGGGGTGTCGGAAATCACCGTCTCATTGCGGAACCTTCCGGACCGACCCACGGTAGTGGTGCTTGAGCCGCGCTATCTGATTGATCTTGAATAAGGCTTGCGGCAATCGCATCGCTTGGGCATTGAATGCGTATGAGTTTGAACCCCGCTGATGACCGTTTTGCCGCGCTGGTCCGTTCGAAACTGGGCGACGGTGTGCTGCGCCCCGTAGAAGAACGGTATTTGGAAGAACCGCGCGGTCGGTTTGCCGGACAGATCGGCCTGCTGGCCTTGCCGCGCAATACCGAAGAGGTGGCGGTGCTGGTAGGATTGGCTGCGCAAGCGCGGGTCCCGATCGTGCCTTATGGCGGCGGCACCGGTCTGGTTGGCGGGCAGGTGATGTCAGAGGATCCGGCGCCTTTGCTGATCTCGTTGGAACGGATGACCGCCATCCGGTCAGTCTTTGCGACCGAGGACGTTCTGGTCGCCGAAGCCGGGGCCATTCTTCAAGACGTTCAGGCCGCAGCCGAGGCGGTAAACCGGTTGTTTCCTCTGTCGTTGGCGGCACAGGGATCCTGCCGGATCGGGGGCAACCTGTCGACCAATGCAGGGGGCGTCAACGTTTTGCGGTATGGCAACGCGCGCGACCTGTGCCTGGGGCTTGAGGCGGTGTTGCCCAGTGGCGAGATCTGGCACGGCCTCAGCCGGCTGCGAAAGGACAATACCGGCTATGACCTGCGCAATCTGCTGATCGGGGCCGAGGGGACGCTGGGGATCATCACTGCCGCATCGCTCAAGCTGTTCCCGCGACCCGCCGGTATCGGGACGGCGGTGTTTCAGGTGGCGTCTCCCGAAGCGGCGATCGACCTGCTGGCTTTGGCGCGGGACAGGGTGGGTGAGGCGGTCAGCACGTTTGAGCTGATCCACCGGCAGGGGCTTGATTTTCTGGCCGAGGTTCTGCCGGATGTTCGCCAACCGTTCCGCACGCCGCCAGAGTGGAGCGTATTGATCGAGCTGGGTCTGGCTGACGGGCAATCACCATTTGCCGCGTTGGAGGAACTCTTTGTTCGCGCTGACGAACTTGGTCAGGTTCAGGACGGAGTAATCGCCCAAAGTGAAGCGCAGCGGGCCGATTTGTGGGCGGTGCGCGAACGCATCCCCGAAGCCAATCGTCTGATCGGGTCAGTGTCGAGCCATGATATCTCGATCCCGATTTCCAGAATCCCCGACTTCATTCGCGATGGCAGAGACTTGATTGCGGGTCTCGGGCCCTTTCGGATCAATTGCTTTGGCCATCTTGGTGACGGCAATCTGCATTACAACGTGTTCCCGCCCAAAGGGCAGAGCCGATCGGATTTCGAGGACCAAAGAGGCATGATCAAGCGGGCCATACATGATCTGGTTGACGCCTTTGACGGCTCGGTCAGTGCTGAACATGGGGTGGGGCGCCTCAAGACCGAGGATCTGGAACGCTATGGCGATCCGGCCAAGCTGGGCGCAATGCGGGCCATCAAACTGGCATTGGATCCGCAGGGCATCATGAACCCCGGCGCGGTCCTGAAAGGGTGAACACGGCCCCGGGCTTTGGGCCGTGTCCAGGTGTTTTCCTACGATGCAGGCAGGATCACCTTGTCGATCACATGGATCACGCCGTTCTTGGTTTCGATGTCGGCCTGAACAACGTTGGCGTCATTCACCATCACACCTGAATCCAGGTCGATCGTGATATCACCGCCTTGAACGGTTGCAGCGGTCATGTCGTCGCTCAGATCACCTGACATCACTTTGCCCGGCACGACATGGTAGGTCAGAATGGCAACCAGTTGATCCTTGTTTTCGGGCTTCAGCAAGTCTTCGACCGTACCTTCGGGCAAAGCCGCGAATGCGTCATCAGTGGGGGCAAAAACGGTGAAAGGACCTTCGCCCTTGAGTGTGTCCACCAGTTCGGCGGCCTGAACCGCCGCGACGAGTGTTTCAAAGCTGCCAGCGGCGACAGCCGTGTCGACAATGTCCTTGCCGTGACCATCGGCGATTGCAGCAGTGCTGAACAGGATCGAGGCGACACCGGCGGCGGCGAATTTGCGGAACATGAGCTTAACTCCCTGGGTTGAAATGCTTCAAGCAGCATCACCCAATATACGGGGCAGCCTGACCACAAGATCACTTGAGTCGATCCGTTTTGCGGCTTGATCGGCGCGAAAACCGCGCTAAGCCTGCCCGGTTTTCGGTTTCCAATCACGTTTTTGTGAAAAACTCCTGGTCAGAGCCCCTCGAATTCGCACAGGACATGCACGTCCATGCCCATCTCTTCCAACACTTTACGGCCACCAAGATCGGGCAGGTCAATAATGAAGGCGCACGAGACGATTTCGCCCCCAAGCCGCTCGATCAGCTTGATACCCGCCGCGGCAGTTCCGCCCGTAGCCAGCAGATCGTCGACCACCAGAATCTTTTCGCCGGGTTGGATGGCATCGTCATGGATCTCGACGATCGCCTCTCCGTATTCCAACTTGTAGTCCTGACTGATTGTTGTGCCGGGCAGTTTGCCTTTTTTGCGGATCGGGACAAAACCGACGCTCAACTGATGTGCAATCGCGCCGCCCAGAATAAAGCCGCGTGCTTCAAGCCCGACTACTTTGTCGATCTGCTCACCGGCATAGGGGTGCAGCATCTGGTCAATTGCCATTCGAAACCCGCGGGGGTCGGCAAACAGGGTTGTCACATCCCGAAACATGATCCCTTCATGGGGGAAATCGACGATGGTTCGGATATAATCTTTGACAGATTTGTTTCTGGACATGGGCCAACCTTTTAGCGTCAAACAGCAATATTGTGTTTGGCCCAAGAGGGTTGGCCATGCAAGGAACAATTCCGCGGCCGGATCAGCACGGGTGCGAGGTTGCAGCGTTGAGCAGGACAAAAACCGGGGCAACCTTTGCGCCGGCCACGACAATTGCCCGACCCGTTTGATTGCTTGCTGCCACCTGTTCCAAACAGCCCCGGCGCTCGGATTTCCAGGAGCGCGATGAGCAAGCTGTCTGGTTTGCAATTCGACATGTCCGGGTCTCAGGCGTCGTCGGCTTCAATTGAATGGAAATGGCTCAAGAACTGCCAGAAGGTTGCACGGTTCATTGTCAGTTCCTATCCTTGCCGTTAAGTGCCCGATAACGACAAAATCTATGCTATGGATATACACAGCATCGCCAGATAGAGCATAACTTCGTTGGGAAAAAATGCACGTGGCCGGGAATGAAGGCAAAGGGTCGACCAAGAAAAACAGTCAGTTGGTCTTGCGCCTCGACAGGGATGAACGAGACTCGTTTGTCGAGCTTTGCAAAGAGCTGGACACGTCTGCTGCGCGTGAAATCCGCAGGTTCATCCGCGGATTCATGAAAGAACACGCCGAAGACTGATGCGGTGTCAGGCCGGTCGGCGCAGGACCGCCGTGGCCATACCCATGCCGATCAAGGTCAAGCCGCCAAACCGTGTCATTGCCGTAATGACGCTGGCGCGCCCGATCAGCCGCCGCAACCTGGCTGCCAAAAGGGCGTAGGCCAACGCATTCACCCAGGCCAGCCCGACGAATGTGGCAATCAGGATGACGAACTGAGGTCCAAGCGGTTCAGCAGGGCGTATGAACTGCGGCACAAAGGCAATGAAGAAGGCGATGGATTTCGGGTTCAGGGCAGTGACGGCGGCTGCGTGACCGAATACGCTGCGCGCGGTGACATCCCGCCCGGTGTCGACCGTGCTCAATCCGCCGGCTGGTGCGCTGCGCAACAGTTTGATCCCAAGCCAGATCAGATAGGCCGCGCCCACCCATTTGAGAACGGAAAACAACGTGGCCGAAGCCAGAACAAGCGCGCCAAGCCCCAACAAAGATGCGGTCATGGCCACAAGATCGCCCACTGCAACCCCCGTGGCCGAGGCGACGGCGACACTGCGCCCCTTGGACAGGGCATAGGTGAGCACCAGCAACACCGTCGGGCCGGGGATCAGCAGCAATGCCGTGGAAGCAGCCACAAAGGCCAGCCAGACTTCAAGTGGCATGATGCGGTTCCTTTTCCAACTCAAGTCACACGAGTTTTCAGCCATACTACGAATTGGGCTCAAGTCGACAGCACCTGAGTCAAATTTCCCGTTTCAGGACTCAAAAAAAGGCGAACAGTACTGCACGCATAACCGAAGAATATGCAGACAGGGCTTTCTTCAGGATATTCCGAAAGAAAAAGCTGTTGAACTTGCCACCCGGACACGCGGCCAGAACGACAAACCGTACCAGTGCTCGGAGCCACACCGGATTTCGGAGCGATCCTCAGCCATCTGTAGAAAAACCGGGCGTTTACATCACACGCCCGGCCACCGCGTCCAACTTGGCCAGAAGCGCCGGGTCGCGCTTTTCCGGTGCGGTCAGGATCGCGTATTCCAGCGCCCGGTCGCAGCCATGCGGGCAAGGTGCCCGCTCTGCGCCCAGAAGGGATGGAAGGCCCTTGACCAGTGCGCGACCTTTTTCGGCATTGCCGGTCAGGGTGGCGATGATCGTGGACACGTCCACCTCGCCATGGTCCGGGTGCCAGCTGTCATAGTCGGTGACCATCGCGATCGACGCGTAACACAGCTCGGCCTCGCGGGCGAGTTTCGCTTCGGGCATGTTGGTCATGCCGATCACGTCACAGCCCCATTGCTCGCGATACATCCTGGATTCCGCAAGACTGGAAAACTGAGGTCCCTCCATCGCCAGATAGGTGCCGCCCCGGTGGATGGTGATGCCAGCGGCCTTGCCCGCCGTCTCGCATGCGTCCGACAGGCGTGGGCAGGTGGGGTGGGCGACGCTGACATGGGCAACGCAGCCAGATCCGAAAAAGCTTTTGTCCCGTGCAAAAGTGCGATCGATGAACTGATCGACAATCACGAAGTCACCCGGTGCCATATGCTCGCGGAACGATCCGCAGGCCGACACCGAGATCACGTCCGTCACGCCCAACCGTTTCAGCGCGTCGATATTGGCGCGATAGGGTACATCTGTCGGCGAGTGCACATGACCGCGCCCATGACGCGGCAGAAAGGCCATTTCGATACCGTCCAGCGACCCGGTCAGGATCTGGTCTGACGGTGTTCCCCATGGGGTCTCAACCTCTACCCACTCCGGGTTCTCCAGCCCATCGATGTCATAGATGCCTGATCCGCCGATGACGGCTATCCTGGTTTGGGTCACTGTCCTGCTCCGCCTGAATACCTGATGTTGAATTTGTGCGGGTTCAGCCCGGATTTGACAAGAGGCCTATTCCCGCATCGTCAACAGGTTGCGCTGTTGTGATTGCCCGGTGAAATCGGCCCAGGCCGCGCCGAACATGCCCAGAGACCAGGTCAGATCCTGTGACTGCCCGTGCCGGTCTCGGAACACGAAGCGGAACGCATCGCCGGTCAGCATGGCGTCCAATAGCGCCTTGGCGCGTTGGCCTTCGAAGGTACAGCCAAGCCCGGTCAGGCATCCGGGGCGCCGGGTGCGCCATGTGGTTTCTTCGTCCTTTTCGATGCGAAATCCGGATGGGGTGAAGAAAGTACCCGGCTCGATCCCGAATTCAATTTTGAAACCTTCCGGTTCCGGCGTAATGAAAACGAACTGTGCCGCGAGTTTTGGCCGAAGGGAAAACACCTCTGCCCGTCGGATGTAGCACCGCTGCCGTAACGCGCCGCTTTCTTCGCGCTCGTCACAGATCGAATTCCAGATGCCGAAAATTTCGTGATGCGTTACCCGCCAGTTGCCGGCCGTGTCATTGCCATCCAAATCCTGTGCTAGGACGGGAAGGGCCGGGAACAGTAAGAACAGTAAGAAGAGGATCCAACGCATGGCCTCACATGTGGTGGCTTCATAGTGGCTCCTCAAATCACCTTGCCGTGAGCGCCAGGTATGCGCATTGCGCATGGCTGCATCCCACATAATGCAGTAGCTCAATGCCGGCGCGCCAGCTACAACAACGCCTTCGCGCGAACATATAATCCTATAGGACTGTCTGATGCCCCGAGCCTTGCTGGCAAGCTTTGCCAATCGCCTCGCCATTCCCGATCTGCGCTGGGTGCCAGATGAGGGACTGACCTTCTCACGCCTGCGGATTGAGCTGCTGTCCGGTCTGACGGTTGCCCTTGCACTGGTGCCCGAGGCGGTGGCCTTTGCCTTTGTGGCGGGCGTGCACCCGTTGGTCGGTCTCTACGCGGCGTTTTTGGTGGGTCTGATCACGGCATTGATCGGTGGGCGACCGGGCATGATCTCGGGCGCGACCGGCGCGCTTGCGGTTGTCATGGTGGCACTGGTGGCCGAACACGGGGTCGAATACCTGTTCGCGACCGTTGTTCTTATGGGAATCCTTCAGGTCATTGCCGGGGCCATGCACTGGGGGCGTTTCATTCGTCTGGTGCCGCATCCGGTCATGCTGGGCTTTGTGAACGGTCTGGCCATCGTGATCTTTCTGGCCCAGATGGGACAGTTCAAAGTGCCCGGAACCATGGAAAACACCGGTCATGGACTGAGCGGCGGCGAATGGTTGTCCGGGATGCAGCTTTACACCATGCTGGGTCTTGTCGGGCTGACCATGGCAGTGATCTGGATCATGCCGCGTATCACGCGCATCATCCCAGCGCCTCTGGCCGGTATTCTGGTGGTCGCGGCAATCGTGATCGGTTTTGGCCTTGATGTGCCGCGCGTCGGCGATCTGGCATCGATCGAAGGTGGCCTGCCAGCGTTCCATGTTCCAATGGTTCCTTTGAACTGGGAAACCTTTGAGATCATTCTGCCTTACGCGGTCATTCTGGCCGCCATTGGCCTGATCGAATCCCTGCTGACCCTGAACCTTGTGGGTGAGATCACAGGCAAGCGCGGCGGGGCCTCTCAGGAATGCATCGCACAGGGCGCGTCGAATATCGTGACCGGATTTTTCGGTGGCATGGGCGGTTGCGCGATGATTGGCCAGTCGATGATCAACGTGAAATCCGGCGGGCGTACACGTATTGCCGGTATCGCGGCAGCGCTTTTCCTGCTGGTCTTCATCCTGTTCGCGTCACCCCTGATCGAGCAAATCCCGCTGGCCGCGCTGGTTGGCGTGATGTTCATGGTTGTGATCGGCACCTTTGCGTGGAACTCGTTCAAGATTCTGCGCAAAGTGCCAATGACCGATGCCTTCGTCATCGTTCTGGTCACCGTCGTAACGGTGATGGAGGACTTGGCCGTTGCCGTCGTGGTAGGCGTCATCGTCTCGGCGCTGGCCTATGCCTGGAACAATGCCAAGCGCATTCATGCGGTTACGCGTGAATCCGAGACTGAGAAAGGCGCGAAGGTCTATGAAATTCAGGGGCCGCTGTTCTTTGGATCCTCTGACGGATTTATCGAACTTTTCGACGTCCCGAACGATCCCGAAACCGTTATCATCGATTTCGCCGAAAGCCGCGTGGTGGACCAGTCCGCCCTGCAAGCCATCGAAAACATCGCCGCAAAATACGAGGCGGCAGGCAAACGGGTCATGCTGCGTCACCTGAGCCGCGACTGTCACAAACTGCTGAACAAAGCGGGACACCTCATGGTCGACAGTGATGATGATCCGGATTACGAACTGGCGGTAGATTACTCTGTCCGCACCGGTATTCTGGGCGGGCACTGACTTCGAAAGGCGGCCAATTGGGCCACCTTTTTCAAGGGCCCAAGCGCTCCAGCTTATCGATATCTCCCGTCAGCAGAGCGCTTTCGGCTTCGGCGATCAGTTCGACTGGCCAGTCCCACCACTTCAAAGAAAGCAGCCGCTCGATTGTGTCGGCGTCAAACCGGTATCGCCGTACCTCGGCAGGATTGCCCGAGACGATCGCATAAGGCGGGATGGTTCCACGCACGACTGAACCCGCACCGATTATCGCTCCGTCACCGATATTGGCTCCGGGCAGGATCAACGCGCCATAGCCGATCCAGACATCATTGCCTATCACGGTGTCCCGAAAGTCCGGCTGGTATTCCAACATCTGTTCCGGATCGAAAACTGGAAAGGGAAA
The DNA here is from genome assembly GCF_059609845.1 of Ruegeria sp. YTSC002. NCBI lineage: Bacteria > Pseudomonadati > Pseudomonadota > Alphaproteobacteria > Rhodobacterales > Roseobacteraceae > Ruegeria > Ruegeria sp. YTSC002. The sequence continues at coordinate 102,219 of NZ_JBXWML010000003.1, read as the reverse complement.
GCAGGTTATCCCATCCATCGCATGATTTGCCGAGGCTGTCACAAAGCGGACGCCGTGGGCAATTTGGCAAAACTTCCCCAAAATCAGCTTTTCGCGCGAAAACTCGAACAGATAAGGGGCCAGCCGATTGGCCCAATCCTCGGGTTCGTCAAAATCTGATGCGTAAGTGTAATCTCCCACCTGAATTCTGGGGTGGTCGATCACTCGTGACAGAAAGGCCGTTCCTTTGTGTTCCGTGCCGTCAGGCAGAGTGACAGGATATCGGCGCGAAGCGTCAGGCAGGGGCATCAGTCATCCGGTCTAGAAAGGCTGAACAACTCGGAAACGACAGAGTAATCGCGATACCCGAGCCGCGCCAAAGGTTGGAACGAGGTCACGTCGAACATGCCATCCCGAATATGATCGTCGTGCAGGTGTACACCTGTCACTTCGCCAAACACCACCCGATTGTCTTCACCGGGAAGCGTGACGATCTGGGTCAGTTTGCATTCCAGCGCAGCCGGGACCCCTTCAATCCGTGCGCAGGGGATGGTTTCGCATTCGATGGGCGAAAGCCCGGCATGTGAAAACTCATCAACCTCTTTCGGCAATCCGGCGGAACTTGCATTCATCGCGTCCCGATGCGCATGGGCCACGACATTCACGCAAAACACGCCCGTAGCCGCGATATTGGCGATGCTGTCCTTGCCGACGCTCTGATCCTGTTTGGTGCCGGTCGAGGCAAACATGACCTGCGGTGGTGTATAGGCGACGCCGTTGAAGAAGGAATAGGGCGCCAGATTGTTGATCCCATCCGCATCCCGTGTCGAAATCCAGCCAATCGGGCGTGGCGTGATGATGGCGTTGAACGGGTTGTGCGGCAATCCGTGGCCGTCTTCGGGGCGATAGAACATCTGAACTCCAAGCGTTTGCCCAAGGCGTAGCGAAGTGCTAGGGCGATTGCCAGCAAGTAAAAGAGGGCAGGGTGCAGCAATTCGGGATCAGGCCGGAAGAGCCGGACGACTGGTGGGAAGTCGAAGCCCTTTATGACCTGTGTTTTGCGCCGGGTCGCGAGGCCTTGTCGTCCTACCGCTTGCGTGATGACGTGCCGCCGGTTGCGGGCTTGTCTATGGTCGCGCGCGACGGTCAGGGGATTCTGGCCGGTGCGATCCGGTTCTGGCCGGTTCATGTCGGTGATCACGATGCTCTGCTGTTGGGGCCGGTTGCCGTGCACCCCACCCACCAAGGTGAAGGCCTGGGCGGATATTTGATACATGCAGGAGTCGAGGCGGGGCGCACACGCGGTTGGCAAAGGGTCATGCTGGTGGGGGATGAGCCCTATTACAGCCGGTTCGGTTTCACACGATTGCACGCGGTCGAGATGCCTCCGCCCACCAACCCTGACCGGGTTTTGGGGCTGGAACTGGTGCCCGGCGCCTGGTCCGGGGTTCAGGGTGCGGTAACGCGTTGGGGCCGCTGACCTATTGAAACCATGCTGCGCAGCGCCGATGTTGGTAGGCAGGAGGGCGTGAATGCAGAACGTTGTTCTTGTTGAAAACGTGGATACCGAGGCCGAACTGGATCGTTTGGCGGACCACTACCGATCCGCCGGAGGGGCTGGCGTGAAACTTCTCAACAAACTTGGGGGGTCAGCCGAGTCATTGCTGGAGCAATTGCCCGAACCCGTTCGGAATGGCCTGACAGGCGCAACCGAACAGGCGTTATGGCTGGCGATGCATGCGGCCGAGGGCTCGCGGCTCGCGGTTCCTGATCAGCAGCCCTGGGTCAACACCGCGGTGACGACTGCCATGGGTGCGGCCGGGGGGCTGGGCGGCGTTTCGACAGCCCTGATGGAGCTGCCCGCGACAACCGCGATGCTGCTACGCGCCATTCAGGGGGCCGCCGCGCGCGAGGGGTTTGATCCCTCTGCCGAAAACGTAAAGTTCGATTGCGTTCGCGTTTTGTCGGCGGCAGGACCATTGTCGCATGATGATGGGGCAGATCTGGGTTTTTTCTCGGTCCGGCTGACGCTGACCGGACCGGCCATGCAACGCCTGATTGCCGCCGTTGCGCCGCGCTTTTCGATTGTACTGGGGCAAAAGCTTGCAGCCCAGTCCGTTCCTGTGCTGGGGGCATTGGCCGGGGGTGGCACGAATTATGTCTACACGCGCTATTACCAACAGATCGCGCGCGTGCATTTCGGTTTGCGCCGACTGGCAATTGACGCTGATATTCCCCATGACGATCTGGCGCGGCGGCTTTCTGCCCGAATGTAGGCGATATCCTGATCGACGCGAGTGACTTGGCGCGTGATACATCATGTGGTATGGTTGCAGGCGTCGGCCTCTAGATCGGGTGGGCTTGCGAGTTTGGATGGCTGACGTTTGACCGAAAGGGAGCGTCGCTCGATGAATGCAGGATTGTTGCTTCATGACCTTCCAAAAGCTGCAAGGCAGCCAGTTTTGCGGCAATCCTCGGCTTTGTGTTTCCGGATCAAGCGCGGCCGTCCCAAGATTTTGTTGGTCACGACACGCAAGTCACGGCGATGGATCATACCCAAAGGATGGCTCATCCCCGGTCTGAGCCCGCAGGAAACCGCTTTGCAAGAGGCTTGGGAAGAGGCGGGCGTATCTGGACGGATCAACGGGGCGCGACTGGGGCAGTTCCTGCATCTCAAGCACCATTCGAACCGGCCCCCATCCTTGTGTCTGGTGGATGTTTTTCCAGTGCATGTAAGCGCTGTGTCGCCAGACTACCCGGAAAAGACCGAGCGTCGGCGCAAGTGGTTTTCGCCGAAAAAAGCGGCGCTAAAGGTCGATTCTGATGAGCTTGCTGAATTGTTGCGCGACTTTAAGCCGTACTCACATTAAAGTAGCATCTGATAGGCTTGATATTGTCATCTTGATCGGTATCTATTCGCCAATCGTTTTTTTGGACTGAACATGATTCAATACGCGTTGAAATGCAGCGAAGGCCACAGTTTCGACAGCTGGTTCCAATCCGCCGCAGCCTATGACAAGCTGGCCTCTGTGGGTATGGTCACCTGCGCGGTTTGCGGGTGCACGCAGGTCGAGAAAGCGGTCATGACGCCACGCGTCCGCCCGGCGCGGAATGCACGTAAGAAAAGTGAAATCCGTTCCACCCCTGAAGAAAAGATCGACGTGGCCACCCCATCGCCTGAAATCGAGAAGGTTTTGGCCGAAATGCGCCGCCACGTCGAAGAAAACTCGGATTATGTAGGGAAAGATTTCGCCAGCGAGGCGCGCAAGATTCATCTGGGCGAGGCTCCGGAACGTGCGATTTACGGAGAAGCCAAGCTGGATGAGGCGAAATCCCTGATCGAAGATGGCGTGCCGGTGGCTCCGCTGCCGTTTGTTCCAAGCAGAAAGACCAATTGATCATGCACGTCATGATCACCGGCGCCAATCGCGGCATAGGGCAGGCCCTGGCACAGCGTTACGTCAACCGGGGGGACAAGGTCACCGGGACGGCGCGCGACGGCAGCATGCAGGTGCGTCTGGATGTGTCCGATCCCGTGCAGCAATCAGCCATGGCAGAACAGTTGAAAGACCAGCCCATCGACCTGCTGGTCTGCAACGCTGGCGTGTATTTGGACAAGGGGCATTCGATCGATGGCTACCCGGCCGACATGTGGGCACACAGCTTTGCGGTAAATGTCACGGGGGTCTTTCTGACGATACAGACACTGTTGCCCAACCTACGCGCGGCGGGTGGCAAGATCGCGATCCTTTCGTCGAAAATGGCGTCGCATACACTTGCGCCGGGTGGCAGTTATATCTACCGCGCGTCCAAGGCGGCGGCTCTGAACCTTGGGCGGAATCTGGCGATGGATCTCAAAGATGACGGGATTGCCGTCGGCATCTATCATCCGGGCTGGGTTCAGACGGATATGGGCGGTGCAGCGGCCGATATCGATGTGGATCAGGCCGTGTCCGGCCTGATCGAACGATTTGACGCCCTGTCGCTAAGCACAACGGGCTGTTTTGAAACCTATGACGGGCAACCGCACGCCTATTGAGAGGTCAATGCGGCTTTGGGGATTTCAAAGACCTCACCGGGCTCAATGTAGACCACCATCATATCGCCGCGCGTTTCATGTGAGATTTTCGAGGTCGAGTTGCTGGAGTCCGGCACGCCATCCTTGAAATAGATATTGCGCACTTGCCCGCCACCCAGGGCCACCGCGACCGTTATGTTTCCGTCATCATGGCGGCGCAGTTCGGCGTGGCAGCTTTGTACCGGATCACCGGCATTTGCCGCGCAGGGAATTGTGCCCAGCGCGTTCTTGCCGTCCGTCCCTGCGACACTCGCGACCTGGGCCAGTGCCGGCGATGACATTACTGCAAAGGCAAGGGCTAGGCGAAACATGAAGAACCTCTTGATCTGGTTGATGTCCTTAGGCTGACATCGCGCCAGTGCAATGTAAAGCGGCCCTGCGCCGCAGGGGCGACCGCTTTGCGCCCTTGCCCTTGCGGTGCCCCTCGCTTATGAGGCACGGAACTTCTAATCCAAGGCGCGGAGACTTTTGCCCCCATGCCAGTACTCGTAATGAAATTCGGCGGCACATCGGTCGCCAATCTGGACCGCATCCGCCGCGCCGCCAAACGGATCGGCGTTGAAGTCGCCAAGGGCTATGACGTGATCGTCATCGTCTCGGCCATGTCGGGCAAAACCAACGAGCTTGTGGGCTGGGTGAACGAGACATCGCCACTGTTCGATGCGCGCGAATACGATGCCGTCGTGTCCTCGGGCGAGAACGTGACCGCTGGCCTGATGGCCCTGACCTTGCAGGAAATGGACATCCCCGCGCGCAGCTGGCAGGGCTGGCAGGTGCCGCTGCTGACCACCAGCGCGCACAGTCAGGCGCGGATCGAGGAAATTCCGACCGAGAACCTGAACCAGAAATTCAGCGAAGGCATGCGCGTGGCCGTGGTTGCCGGGTTTCAGGGCATCAGCCCGGAAGGCCGGATCACGACATTGGGCCGGGGTGGGTCGGATACAACGGCCGTTGCCTTTGCGGCAGCCTTCGACGCCGAACGCTGCGACATCTATACGGACGTTGATGGCGTCTATACCACCGATCCGCGCATCTGCGAAAAGGCCCGCAAGCTGGACCGCATTTCGTTCGAGGAAATGCTTGAACTGGCGTCGCTTGGTGCCAAGGTGCTGCAAACACGCTCGGTCGAACTTGCGATGCGGTACAAAGTCAAACTGCGCGTTCTGTCAAGCTTTGAAGAACAATCCGATGAGGCCGGCACGCTGGTCTGCGACGAGGAGGATATCATGGAATCCAATGTTGTGGCCGGTGTGGCCTATTCCCGCGACGAAGCCAAGATGACCGTTGTTTCCGTGGCCGACCGACCGGGCATCGCCACGACCATCTTCTCGGCGCTCAGCGAAGAGGGCGTGAATGTCGACATGATCGTCCAGAACATCTCGGACGAGGGTCGCACGGACATGACGTTCTCGTGCCCCACGGATCAGGTTGCTCGCGCCGAAAAAGCGCTGCTGGCGATCAAGGAAAAGGGCGAGCTGAACTATGCCGAACTGGTTGCAGACACCGATGTCTGCAAGGTTTCGGTTGTGGGAATCGGGATGCGCTCGCAATCGGGCGTGGCGGCCAAGATGTTCAAGGTGCTCTCGGATGAGGGGATCAACATCAAGGTCATTACAACTTCCGAGATCAAAATTTCCGTCCTTGTGGATCGGAAATACATGGAACTTGCTGTTCAGGCACTGCATGATGCCTTTGAACTGGACAAGGCGGCCTGAGCTTATCGGCCAAAGGTATCGCCTGACACACTAAATCGGTTGGGCCATGTCAGACGGCACGGAAACAGAATCCCGCAAGCTGCTGCGGCGGTTGCGCGAAGAAATGGCGAGCGAAGCCGCCGGTCAAGAACGTCTTGACCGGATCACGCACCTGATCGCTGACAGTATCAGGGCCGAGGTGTGTTCCATCTACCTGTTTCGCGATGAAGACACGCTGGAACTTTGCGCGACCGAGGGGCTGTCTCCGGAAGCGGTCCATAAAACCCGGATGCGCATGGGCGAAGGTCTTGTGGGGCGGGTTGCCAAGTTCGGCAAGGTCGTCAACACCGCCGACGCGCCGTCGGCCAAGGGCTTCCGCTACATGCCGGAAACCGGCGAGGAACGGTATTCCTCTTTCCTGGGTGTGCCGGTTCAACGCCTTGGGGAAAAGCTGGGCGTTCTGGTCGTCCAGTCCCGCGAGGCGCGCGAATTTTCCGCCGATGAGGTCTATGCGCTGGAAGTGGTCGCCATGGTGCTGGCCGAAATGGCCGAGCTTGGCGCCTTTGTCGGCGAGGGTGCGGCCCTGTCACCCCTGCACCAGCAATCGGTTCTGCTGCGCGGCGGTCCGGCACAGGAAGGATCCGCCGAAGGGCATGTCTGGCTGCACGAACCCCGCGTGGTTGTGACCAATCCAATTGCCGAAGACCCGCACCGGGAACGCGAACGTCTGGTCGAAGCGGTGGAAGAACTGCGCGTCGGTGTCGACAAGATGCTCGAAATTTCGCAGGGCGGCGACAAGGAACAGCTGAAGGTTCTGGAAGCATACCGTATGTTCGCCAATTCCAAAGGCTGGATGCGGCGGATGGAGGAAGACATAGCCCTGGGGCTCAGCGCCGAAGCCGCGGTGGAGAAGGAACAATCCCAGGCCCGCGCGCGCATGGGGCAGGTCACAGATCCTTACTTGCGTGAACGTCTTGCGGATCTGGACGATCTCAGCAATCGCCTGCTGCGCATCCTGACCGGGCAAGGCAAGACGGACAGTGCCGATCTGCCACCCGATCCGATCCTGATCGCGCGCAATATCGGCCCCGGCGACCTGCTGGAATACGGACGGGCGCTGAAGGGGATCGTGCTTGAAGAAGGTTCAGTCGGCAGCCATGCCACCATAGTTGCAAGGGCGCTGGCTATTCCTTTGGTCGTGCATGTGGGCCGGATCACCACCGAGGCCCTGAACGGAGATCACATTTTGGTCGATGGTGATCAGGGTGTTGTGCATCTGCGCCCGGAAGACAGCGTGGTCAGTGCCTTCCGCGACAAGATCGCGATGCAGGCCAAGGCGCAGGAACGTTATGCGTCGATCCGCGAAACTCCCTGCGTGACGCGGGACGGATCGCGGATAAATCTGGTGATGAATGCGGGTCTGATGGCCGACCTGCCTTCACTTGGCACCTCGGGCGCCGAAGGCGTTGGCCTGTTCCGCACAGAACTGCAATTCCTGATCCGCAACCAGATGCCGAAACGGTCGGAACTGGTCAGCCAGTATAAGCGCGTTCTGGACGCGGCGGGGGACAAAAGGGTGGTATTCCGCACACTCGATATCGGGTCGGACAAGGTTCTGCCCTATATGAAGCACGTGGCGGAACCAAACCCGGCGCTGGGCTGGCGCGCCATTCGTGTCGGTCTGGACAAGCGCGGCGTCATGCGAATGCAGTTGCAGGCCCTGCTGCGCGCCGCCAATGGCCGACCGCTGACCATCATGTTCCCCTTTGTCGCACAGGCCGAGGAATATCGCGACGCCCGCTGGGAAGTGAACAAAACCATCGAGCGGGAAAAGCGATTGGGCCATGTCCTGCCCGAAACGCTTGAAGTGGGCGCGATGCTGGAAACCCCGTCGCTGGCCTTTGCGCCGCAGAAATTCTTTGACGAGGTGGACTTCATTTCAATCGGTGGGAACGATCTCAAGCAGTTCTTCTTTGCCGCTGACCGTGAAAACGAACTGGTCCGCCGTCGTTATGACACACTGAATGTCAGCTTCCTGAGCCTGATGGAGCGCATCGTCGAACGCTGCGATATCTCGGACACCCCGCTCAGCTTCTGTGGTGAAGATGCGGGCCGCCCGGTCGAGGCGTTGTGCCTAGCGGCGATGGGGATTCGGACGCTGTCGATGCGTCCCGCCTCGATTGGCCCGGTCAAAAGCCTTCTGTTGCGGTCCAATCTGACGGAGGTTCGCAAAATCATCGCTGACGCGCGCCACCGCGGAGAACAATCGGTGCGCCCCGCGGTCATGGACTGGCTGCGCCATCAGACCTGATGCGCAAAACGGCACGGTTTCTTCAAACTGTGCTTGATTTTTCATGAGCGGCTTTCTAATAGACTTTCAATGTTAGCGATAACATATCAGGTTTTGCGGGTTTTCACGCCGTGCTAAGCTGATATCGGCAACCTCAGAAGGAGCCTGTGATGGTTTCACGCGTAATTCCGGTAGAGCCATTTGATCTGGTGCTTTTCGGTGCGACCGGCGATCTGGCGCAGCGCAAAATCCTGCCGGGCCTGTACCATCGCTTCGAGGTCGGGCAAATGCCCGACGACGCGCGGATCATCGGCACGGCACGCTCGGATATCGACAATGACGGGTTTCGCGATCAGGTTCGCAAATCGATGCAACAGTTCGCGCCCGGCTTTTCCCAAGAGACATTGGATCGGTTCCTTGCCCATGTCGAATACGTGCCCGTGGACGCTCTGGGTGAGGCCGGGTGGTCCGACCTGAAAGAGCTGATGCGCGATAACGTCGTGCGGGCCTTTTACTTGTCCGTTGGTCCAAGCCTGTTTTCGGGTATCGCGCAGCGGCTGCATGACGCCGGTCTTGCGACACCGGACAGCCGCATCGTCGTCGAAAAACCATTTGGGCACGACCTGGCCTCGGCGAAGGCGCTGAACGAGGGCTTACGTGCCTGTTTCGAAGAACATCAGATTTACCGGATCGACCACTATCTGGGCAAAGAGACCGTGCAGAACCTGATGGCGCTGCGCTTTGCAAACTCGCTGTTCGAACCGCTCTGGAATTCGACCCATATCGATCACGTGCAGATCACGGTGGCCGAGACCGTAAGCGTCGAAGGGCGCGGGGCCTATTACGATCAGTCCGGCGCGATGCGGGACATGGTCCAGAACCATCTGGTGCAGTTGCTGTGTCTGACCGCGATGGAGCCGCCGTCGAAATTCTCGCCCAACGCGGTGCGAGATGAAAAGGTCAAAGTGATCGAAGCGCTGGAGCCCGTCGCCCAATCCGACATCGCGCGCGGCCAGTACCGGGCCGAAAAGGGCGAGGGCGGTTATGTCGATCATGTCGGCAACCCCGCCAGCCGTACCGAAAGCTTCATTGCGCTCAAGGTTCATATCGGCAACTGGCGCTGGGCAGGTGTGCCGTTCTATCTGCGCACTGGCAAGCGCCTGCGGGCCCGCGAATCAGAAATTGCGGTGTTCTTTCGTGACCCACCGCATACGATTTTCCCCAATGTCGGCCCGCTGCACGGAAACGTATTGGTGATCCGGTTGCAACCTGATGAAGGCATCACCTTGCGCACCACGATAAAGGACCCGGGGCCGGGAGGCTTCCGGCTGTCGGACGTTGCGCTTGACATGAGCTTCGCCGATGCGCTTGGGGACGAAGCGCAAGCCCCCGACGCTTATGAGCGGCTGATCATGGATGTCATCCGTGGCGATCAGACATTGTTCATGCGCGGGGACGAGGCCGAGGCCGCCTGGGCCTGGGTCGATCCCATCATTCAGGGCTGGGAGCAGCGCGGAGACCGCCCATCCCGGTATGATCAGGGCAGTTCAGGCCCCGAAGAAGCATTGATGCTGATGCATCGCGATGGGCGTCGCTGGCGTCAGATCGGAGGGTAATCATGGTTCACTCAGTCATTTCCGATGTCACCAGACGGATCATCGACCGCAGCGCCGATCTGCGCGGCCCACATCTTGAACGGATGGAACAGGCCAGATCCAAAGGTCCTGCCCGTGCGCATCTGTCCTGTAGCGGTCAGGCCCATGCCTATGCGGGCGCAGGCGAAGATCAGCAATCGATGGCCACCGGTACCGCCGGCAATCTGGGCATCGTCACCGCTTATAACGACATGCTTTCGGCCCATCAGCCGTTCGAACGGTATCCCGCCCTGATCCGCGACGCGATCCGCGCCGCCGGAGGAACGGCACAGGTGGCAGGCGGTGTGCCAGCCATGTGCGATGGTGTCACCCAGGGCGAAGCAGGGATGGAGCTGTCGCTGTTCTCACGCGATGTGATCGCACTGGCGACCGGTGTGGCGCTCAGCCATAACACGTACGACGCGGCCGTGTTCCTCGGGGTTTGTGACAAGATTGTCCCCGGCCTGATCATCGGCGCGCAGGCCTTTGGCCATCTGCCAGCCGTGTTCCTGCCCGCAGGACCGATGACCAGCGGCTTGCCGAACGACGAAAAAGCCAAGGTCCGACAGAAATTCGCCGCCGGAGAGGTGGGCCGCGAAGAACTGATGGCGGCCGAAATGGCAGCCTATCACGGCCCCGGCACCTGTACCTTCTACGGCACCGCCAATACCAACCAGATGCTGATGGAGTTCATGGGCCTGCACCTGCCGGGCTCCAGCTTCGTCAATCCGAATACCCCGTTGCGCGATGCCCTGACCGAGGAAGGCGCGCGGCGTGCCCTGTCGCTCAGTGCGTTGGGCAACAGCTATACACCAGTTTATCAGGTTCTGGATGAACGCGCCTTCGTCAACGGCATCGTGGGCCTTATGGCGACCGGTGGGTCAACCAATCTTCTGATCCACCTGATCGCCATGGCGCGCGCCGGTGGCATCGTGCTGGACTGGCAGGATTTTTCCGACATATCCGCAGTCGTGCCGCTGGTCGCGCGGGTTTATCCCAACGGTCTGGCGGATGTGAACCATTACCATGCGGCCGGCGGCCTAGGGTACACGATCGGAACGCTGCTTGAAGATGGCCTGCTGCACCCTGACACGCTGACCGTCGCGGGGCAGGGGCTACACAACTATACCAAGGAACCCAAGCTGATTGATGGTGAGCTGATCTGGCAGGACGGCGCGGGTCACAGCCTGAACGAAAAGATCCTGCGCCCGGCCAAAGACCCGTTCCAACCCACAGGTGGCCTCTCGCGCCTGACAGGAAATCTGGGCACCGGGGTCATGAAAGTATCAGCCGTCGCGCCAGAACATCAGGTCGTCGAAGCCCCCGTGCGCGTGTTTCACGGTCAGGATGAGGTCAAAGCCGCATTCAAGGCCGGAGAGTTCACTGATGACGTCATCGTCGTGGTCCGCTTTCAGGGGCCAAAGGCCAATGGGATGCCCGAGCTGCATTCGCTGACACCTATCCTGTCGATTTTGCAGGGCCGTGGACAGAAAGTGGCACTGGTCACAGATGGCCGCATGTCGGGTGCATCCGGCAAAGTACCCGCCGCCATCCATGTCTGCCCCGAGGCACTGGACGGCGGGCCCATCGCCTGCCTGCAAGACGGTGACATCCTGCGTGTCGATGCGGTCAACGGCGAACTGGAAATCCTGACCAACGGGGTTTTGGACCGGTCCCCCGCCACCGCCGACCTTTCCGCCAATCAACACGGTGTCGGGCGCGATCTTTTCGCTGCGTTCCGGCAGAATGTCGGGTCCGCCGACACTGGCGCCAGCATATTCGGAGCATAAGAGATGTCCAAAACTCAACGCACCCGCGAAATCTGTGCCCTGGCGCCCATTGTTCCCGTGCTGGTCGTCGATGACGCCGCACAGGCCCGCCCTCTGGCCGAGGCGCTGGTCGCCGGCGGCTTGCCCGCGCTTGAAGTGACCTTGCGCACCCCGGCGGCGCTGGATGCAATCAAGGCCATGTCCGAAGTGCCCGGCGGCGTGGTCGGTGCAGGCACGCTGGTCGCGCCCGATGATGTCCGGGCTGCCAAACAGGCCGGCGCGCTGTTCGGCGTTTCCCCCGGCGCCACGGATGCCCTGATCGCGGCGTGCGAAGCCGAAGGCCTGCCGCTGCTGCCCGGAGCCGCCACGGCAAGTGAAGCGATGGCGTTGCTGGAAAAGGGCTATGATATGCTGAAATTCTTCCCGGCCGAAGCCTCAGGTGGTGCACCTGCGCTGAAGGCGATCGGCGCGCCGCTGCCACAGATCAGCTTCTGTCCTACGGGTGGTGTGTCCCCCTCCAATGCCCGCGATTACCTGTCATTGCCCAACGTGATCTGCGCCGGTGGCAGTTGGGTTGCGCCGAAGCAAATGGTCGAAACCGGCGACTGGGCCGGGATCGAAACACTTGCGCGCGAGGCATCGAAGCTGGCGGATTGACGCTGCGCGACCCCTCGGTAATGTGGGTGTCAATTCATACAGGTTGACCCCATGACACAGACAGTTTCCCTTTCCCAGGGGCGGGCATATTTGGCCATTCCGGGCCCTTCGGTCATGCCGGACGCGGTTTTGCAAGCCATGCACCGCCCGTCGCCCAACATCTATGATGGCGAACTTATTGATATGATGCCCGGCCTGACGCGCGATCTGTGCCGGGTTGCCGGTACAAAGCACAACGTCGCCATCTATATCGCCAATGGCCACGGCACGTGGGAGGCGGCGCTGTCCAACGTGATCGCCCCCGGCGAAACCGTTCTGGCCCCGGCCTCGGGCAGGTTCACCCATGGCTGGGCCGAAATGGCCGAAGGGATCGGGGCAAAGGTACAGTTGATCGATTTCGGCACCTCTTCAGCCTGGGATTTCGAGCGGATCGCAGATGCGGTGCGTGCGGATCAAAGTCACCAGATCAAGGCGGTTCTGGCGGTGCACGTGGATACATCCAGTTCGATCCGGAACGACATCCCGGCGCTGCGCAGGCTTCTGGACGACTTGCAGCACCCGGCGCTGTTGATGGCAGACTGCATTGCTTCGCTGGGCTGTGACAGGTTCGAGATGGATGGCTGGGGCGTGGATGTCACAGTTGCCGCTTGCCAAAAAGGCCTGATGACCCCGGCGGGCATCGGCTTTGTTTTCTTCAACCAGAAAGCACAAGCCAAACGGGCCACCATGCCGCGCGTTTCGCAGTATTGGGACTGGCAGCCGCGCGCTAACCCGGACCTGTTCTATCAGTATTTCAACGGCACCGCACCCACACACCACCTCTATGGCCTGCGCGCCGCGCTTGATCTGATCCATGCAGAGGGGATCGAACAGGTCTGGGCCCGCCATGAGCGCCTGGCCAATGCCATCTGGGCGGCCTGTGAGACCTGGGCCGAAGGCGGCATGTTGCACCTGAACGTCGCCGACCGTGCCTTTCGCAGCCACGCCGTCACTGCTTTGCGGTTGACGGAAGGTCGCGGCACGGCCCTGCGTGGGTTCACCGAAACCCGGTTGGGTCTGACACTGGGCATCGGCCTTGGGATGGAGGACTATGACAGCTGTTTCCGTCTCGGCCACATGGGGCATATCAACGGGCAGATGGTCATGGCCATTCTGGGCGGTGTGGAAACGGGCATGGCTTCACTTGACATATCGCGTGGCAAGGGGGCCCTCGAAGCCGCCGCCGCCGTGCTGGCCGCCTGACATTCTACGGGCGTCTCCGCCCGATCCGCCTCTTCATCTGGCCAACAATATCCTCGGGGGGAATCGCGCCGTGGCGCGATGGGGGGCAGACAGCCCCCCTTTGCTGTCCGGCCGGGCGGATAGGGATCAATCAGCCCAACCGCGCAACCGCAAGCGCCTTGGGCAAAGCGGCGGCGAACGCGTCCAGATCAGACGCCGGGCCACAACTTACCCGAATGCACCTGTTCTGCGGTGCCGCGAACGGCATTCGGGCAAAAATCCCCTGCGCCACCAGGGCGTCCAGCACGGCCTTGGCAAAAACCCCGTCGCGCCCGCAGTCAATCGCTACGAAATTGGTGGCCGAAGGCAGGACCGCCAATCCGTTTTCCCGGGCAATCGCGCCGATCCGCTCACGCGCCTCTGCGATCTGTGCTTGGATATGCTCCAGCCACGCGCCATCCTGCAAAGCCGCCAAAGCCCCGGCCTGCGCAGCGCGGTTCATGCCGAAATGGTTGCGCACCTTGTTGAAGGCCGCGATCAGATCCGGCGTGCCCATGGCATAGCCAACCCGCGCACCTGCCATGCCATAGACCTTCGAAAAGGTTCGCATCCGGATCACGCGCGGATCACCAGCACTCACAGGTGCAGCCGTCCCCTCGGGCGCACATTCCACATAGGCCTCATCCAGAACCAGCAGGCACCCATCAGGCAAGGCATCCATGGCGGCCACGATGTCCGCGCCGGAATGCCAGCTGCCCATCGGATTGTCCGGATTGGCCAGATAGACCAGCTTGGCACCAACCTCAGCAGCCTTGGCAAACAGGGCCGAGGGATCCTCGTGGTCACCTGAATACGGCACCTTGTGAATCACCCCGCCGAACCCGGCCACATGATAGTTGAAGGTCGGATAGGCCCCGTCCGAAGTGACAACGGCATCCCCGGGCCCGACGATCAGCCGCACCAGATAGCCCAAAAGCCCATCAATCCCTTCGCCCACGACGATATTTTCCGGCGATACGCCGTGATGGTCGGCCAAGGCATGGCGCAGGTCATGGTTTTCGGGGTCGCCGTACATCCAGATATCTGACGCGGCTTGCGCCATGGCCTCGATCGCGCGGGGCGAGGGTCCGAAAATGCTCTCGTTGGCTCCCAATCGCGCAACAAATGGCGTGCCACGTTGACGCTCTTGCGTTTCGGGGCCCACAAAGGGCACGGTGGCGGGCAGGGTTTGGGCAAGCGGGGTGTATCGAGGTCCGGTCATGTCCGCAGATAACCCCAAGCCCGATCAATGAGCAAGCACGCACCATGTTTGGGCGCGCTGGAAAAGAGATTTGAAAAAGGAGCGCAGATGCGCATTTTCGTAGCCGTTATTCTCCTGGGCCTCGCCTATCTTCTATTCTGGCCCGTCCCGGTTGAGCCTGTTGCCGTCGAGATGCCGGAAGATGCCGGATTCACTGGGGATTTCGTTGAAAATACAGCACTGGACGCAGCGCAACTGATCCGCCTGCCGGGGGAAGAGATCGGCCCTGAAGACATCGCCGTCATGCCCGATGGAACGGTCTACACGACCAGTCTGTCAGGTACCCTTTACCGCATCGACGGGGCGGATCCGGTTACAGTTGACCAGCTTGGCGGGCGTCCGCTGGGCCTCAAGGCCGGACCGGATGGCGCGCTTTACATCGCCGACAGCTATCGGGGCGTGATGCGCTGGACCGGTCCGGGCACGTTGGACAGGGTGGTGAGTGACATCAACGGCGCGCCGGTGATCTACGCCAACCAGTTGGACGTGGCGCAGGATGGCACGATTTACTTCTCGAATTCATCTGATCGCTTTGACCCGGAAACCATGGGCGGGACCAAACCGACCTCTGTCCTCAGCATCTGGGAACAGTCCGATACAGGTTACGTCGCGCGCCGCACTCCCGATGGCAGCACCCAGAAGATCGCCGAGGGGTTTGTCTATACCAACGGTGTCGCGCTTTCACCTGACGAGGACTTTCTGCTGATCGCGGAAACAGGTCGCGCGCGCGTGCACAAGCTGTGGCTGACCGGACCAAAAGCAGGGCAACAAGAGATCCTGCTGGAAAACCTGCCCGGCTATCCCGACAACCTCGAGGCTCAGGGCGACGGCACCTATTGGATGGCCTTCGCCAGCCCGCGTGTCCCGTCCGAGGCACTGATGCCGTACCCGTTCCTGCGTAAGGTGATCTGGCGGTTGGGTCCGGCAGTACGCCCCGCGCCAATCCATCGCGGCATGATGGTGCAGTTCAACGGCGATGGTGCGATTCTGCGCACGCTACAGGACCCGCAAGGCCGCTTGGGCATCACGACCGGGGGCAAGATCGTGGGTGATCAGTTCTATGTCATGACCCTCGATTCCCCGTGGTTCGGACGAATGCCTGTCGGCGAAATGCCCTGACGTCGCAGTGGTATTCCGCATTCTGTCCGGGCATGTTTGCAGCAATAGAAATACCGGAGGTCCCCCATGTCACGCGTATCCGTTGCCTATCAAGACCACGTTGCCCATGTCACTCTGACCCGAGGCGACAAGATGAATGCGCTGGATGATGCGATGATCAAGGCGCTTCTGTCCGCCGGGCAAGAGGTCGCCGCATCGGATGCCCGTGCCGTGGTCCTGTCTGGTGAAGGCAAAAGCTTTTGCGCCGGGCTCGACATGGCAAGCTTTGCCAAGATGGCCCATATGGACCCAACGGAATGGCTGATGACCCGCAGTCATGAAGACGCCAACGAAATGCAGGAACTTGCCCTGATCTGGCGTCGCGTTCCGGTTCCGGTGATCTGCGCAATTCAGGGTGTGGCCTATGGCGGTGGCCTTCAAATCGCGCTGGGCGCGGATATCCGTATCGCGCATCCCGAGGCGAAACTGGCCGTGATGGAGATGAAATGGGGCATCATCCCCGACATGGGTGGTATGGTTCTGTTGCCTCGTCTGGTCCGGTCGGACGTATTGCGTCTGCTGACCTATACGGCCCGCCCGATCGGTGCGCCGCAGGCGGCCGATTGGGGCCTTGTCACGCAGCTGTCCGATGACCCGTTGACCGAAGCGTTGGCCATTGCCGAAAACATCGCCGGTCAAAGCCCTTCGGCCATCCGTGCCGCCAAGCGATTGATCGAAGTCGCCGAAACTCAGTCACGCGCAGACGTTCTGATGGCGGAATCGGCCGAGCAGGTGGAATTGATCGGCAAGCCCGACCAGATGGAAGTTGTCATGGCGCAGATGCAGGGCCGCAAGCCCGTGTTCAAATGATCACCGCATGAAAGACCGCCGCGCGTCGCGGGCCATGTTGTAGCGCATCTCCAGATCGGCGATACGAGCCATGGCGGCCTTACGCTCGGCGGGGTCCGTCAGGGTCGCATAGTTCTGTCGCTCTGTGTCGAGCTGCTTTTTGATGGCGAATTCTTCCGGCAACACGCCTGCCTGCGCCATGATCCGATGGCCGGCGGCGGTGGCCGGATCGCTCAATGCCTCGGATGACCGGTCAGGCAGCGGTTGGCCTTCGCCCTCGAGGCCCTGCAACTGACCCTCGGCCTGGGCTTTCTTGATCTGGCGTTCGACCAGTTTTCCCAGTGCACCAAACATGCCACCATCATACGTGACCCGCAGGGAGGTTGAAACCGGCTATCTGACGCGTTGCGCAACCAGATAGGCGGTGCCACCCGCCAACAGACCCCAGACAGCCGCGCCGAGTCCAAACGCGGTAATGCCGGATGCGGTGATGGCAAAGGTCAGGATGGCCGCTTCGCGTTCGGCCGGAACTTCCAGCGCGGCGGATGTGGCATTGGCCATCACCCCGATCAGCGCAACACCGGTCAGCGTGCCCATCAACAGTGGATCGGCATGAATTGCGAACCCGTTGATTGCCACGGCGAACACCCCGAACAGGCAATAGAATACCCCACCCATCACCGCGGACCAGTAGCGTTGTTCGGGGTCTGGATGGCTGTCTTCGTTGGAACACATCGCAGCAGTGATCGCCGCAAGGCAGGTGGCAGGGGCACCGAACGGAGAAGACAAGATGCTGGAAATGCCTACGGCCGAGAACAGCTTGCCTGTCTGCGGCGCATAGCCAAAGCTGCGGATCACCGCGATTCCGGGGATGTTCTGGGTCGCCATCGTGACGATGAACAGCGGCACGGCAATCCCGATGACCGAAGCCACAGAGAAGCCGGGCGTGGTCCAGACCGGAGCCGCGATCCATTTCGTCGGTGTCAGGGACGCGTCCCCGGTGTTAAGAACCACGACGACGGCCGCAGCAACAACCGCAGCCGGAACGGCAAACAGGCGGTTGATCCGGCCGGCGACGAACCATGTCAGGATCACAGGCAAGGCTTGCCATGGCATCTCGACCGCCGCCTGAAAGGGCAGGATACAGAGCGGCAGCAACACGCCCCCCAACATGGCCTGCGCCAAGGTCGTCGGTATCGCCGCAGCCAACCGCCCCAAAGGTCGCCAGAGCCCGGCCAACACAGTCAAAGCCCCTGCGCAAAGGAACGCGCCGGTCGCTTCGGCAAACCCCAATGCGGGTGTGGCGGAAACCGCCAGCAGGGCCGCACCCGGCGTGGACCAGGCCACGCTGATCGGCTGTCGGTACCACAGGCTCAGCACGATGGCGGTCAGGCCCATGGCGATCGCCGCCATCATCAATCCGGACGCCGCCTGCGCCGGGGATGCCCCCATCGCCGCCAATCCCTGCAATACAATCGGGAAAGAGCTGAAGAAGCCGACGATTGCCACAACCAGCCCGGTCGAGACTGTCTGGAGCGGTGGGGCTTTGTGCGTCATGACGGCCTCGGAAATATGTGTTCGCTGATTGCTAACAAGCGGGGGTAGGGTCGGGCAAGGTCCCATCGCGCACAAGAAAACCCCGCCGTTGTGGTCGCGGCGGGGTTCTGGATTTGAGTATTTGGAAAAAGATGAAGATCAGGCGATTTCGGTCAGTCGAGCAAGCGCCTCGTTCAGTTTCGCTTCTTCCTCTTCGCGGGCGGCGAGGTTGGCTTTGGCCTCTTCCACGACTTCTGCGGGAGCCGAGGCCACGAATTTCGGGTTGTTCAGACGGCCGCGCAGGCCGCCCAGTTCCTTGGCCAGCTTGGCCCTGGCCTTTTCCAGCCGTTCCTTTTCCGCGCCGATGTCGATGATATCCGCCAGCGGCAGGCCAAAGGAGGCTCCGGGGGCGGCAATCGAGATCGTGCCCTTGGGCAGTTCATCCGCTTTGGTCAGGCTGTCGATCCGCGCCAACCGCTTTATCAGCGCCTCGTTTCGGTCCCAGGCGGCCTGGCCGTGGGCGTCGATCTCGGTCACCAGCATCGGCACATAAAGACCAGCCGGAACGCGCATCTGGGCGCGGGCCGAGCGGGTGTTCTCGATCACCGAGATCACCCAGTTCATCTCGCGATCCGCGTCGGCATCGACCAGATCGGCGGCGGCATAGGTTGGCCAGTCGGCATGCACCAGCATTTTGGCGCGGCTACCCGTCAGGCCCCACAGTTCCTCGGTGATGAAGGGCATGATCGGGTGCAGCAGGACCATACACTGGTCCAGAACCCAGCGCATGGTGGCGCGGGTCTCGGCCTGGGCCTCGGCGTCGTCGCCTTGCAGCAGTGGCTTGGACAGTTCCACGTACCAGTCACAGACCTTGCCCCAGACGAAAGCATAGAGCCCGTTGGCGGCATCGTTGAAGCGATAGCTGTCCAGCGCCGCATCGACCTCTTCGCGCACGCGGGCGGTTTCGCCGATGATCCAGCGGTTGACGGCGGCCTTGGGGTTCAGGTCTGCCCCGTCCAGTTGCGGCACTGCGTCGGTGAAGACCTCGTTCATTTCGGCAAAGCGGACGGCGTTCCACAGCTTGGTGCCGAAGTTGCGATAACCGGTGATCCGCTCGCGCGACAGTTTCAGCACACCGCCGATGGCCGCCATCGAAGCGTTGGTAAAGCGCAGCGCGTCGGCGCCGAACTCGTCCACGATTTCCAGCGGATCGATGACGTTGCCGGTGGTCTTGGACATCTTCTTGCCCTTCTCGTCGCGGACGAGCTGGTGCAGATAGACGGTGTGGAACGGGACCTGATCGACCACGGCCAATTGCATCATCATCATCCGGGCGACCCAGAAGAACAGGATGTCAAAACCGGTGATCAGGACATCGGTGGGGAAGTAGCGCTGCAACTCCTCGGTCTGTTCGGGCCAGCCCAGCGTGCCGATGGGCCAGAGGCCGGAGGAGAACCAGGTATCCAGCACATCCGGGTCGCGCCAAACCGGATAGACCAGCTTGGTCGGATCCTGATCAACGGCGTACTGCGCCAGGCTTTCGGCGAACCGATGGATCGCCTCCTGCTTGTCGGCGACTTCGATCACGGTCGCGTGGCTCAGAGGGCTGGGAATGTCCGCATTGTCGTCAAGGAACTTTTCGGTAACGGCCTCAAAGCTCGCGGCACATTCCATGACATTGCCGCGGTGCAGCATGCCGCCTTCGTTCAGCAACCGGCCCAATTCAACCAGATCAAGGTCGCCATCATTCTCGTCGTCAATGAAGTCTTCCGCGGACAGGTCGAGACCATACCAAACCGGAATCTGATGTCCCCACCACAGCTGGCGGCTGATGCACCAGGGCTCGATATTTTCCAGCCAGTGGTAATAGGTCTTCTCGCCCGACTCGGGGATGATCTTGACCGTGCCGTCCTTGACCGCGTCCAGCGCGGGGCCGACGACCTTTTCGGCATCCACGAACCACTGATCGGTGAACATCGGCTCGATCACCACCTTCGACCGGTCGCCGAAGGGCTGCATGATCGGTTTGCTCTCGACCAGCGGCACCAATTTGTCGGCCCCTTCCTGATCCGGCTTCAAAGCGGTCGAGCCCAGACGCGGATCATCCGCGCGGGTCATCACGG
Source organism: Ruegeria sp. YTSC002 (assembly GCF_059609845.1). Lineage (NCBI taxonomy): Bacteria > Pseudomonadati > Pseudomonadota > Alphaproteobacteria > Rhodobacterales > Roseobacteraceae > Ruegeria > Ruegeria sp. YTSC002. The sequence continues at coordinate 81,991 of NZ_JBXWML010000003.1, read as the reverse complement.
CCAGACCGTCAGCCGTGATCTCTTCCACCACCTTGGCCCGCGCTTCGAACCGGTCGAGGCCGCGCAGATGATCCGGCACCAGATTGATCGCGTCGATTTCGTTCTCGGTGAAGGCGCGGCCGCGCGCGTATTCCTGTGCCTTGCCTGCCTCGTCTGCGTAAGGGGCTCCATCGGCCCGCATCGCGCCCTTGGTGTCCATCAGGCGATACATCGGAATACCGCCGCGTTTGGCGACCATGTTGTCGTTGAAGTCATGCGCGCCGGTGATCTTCACCGCGCCCGAGCCGAAATTCGGATCGGGGTAGTCATCGGTGATGATCGGGATCTGGCGGCGATGCTCTTTCGGACCAACCGGGATTTCGCACAGCTTGCCGACGATCGGCGCATAGCGTTCGTCCGTGGGGTGCACCGCAACCGCGCCGTCGCCCAGCATGGTTTCGGGGCGGGTCGTGGCGATCGAAATATAATCACGCTCCTCGCGGAAGATCACATTCCCATCTTCATCTTTTTCCAAATACTCATATGTCTCACCGCCTGCCAAAGGGTATTTGAAGTGCCACATATGGCCGGCGACTTCGATATTCTCGACCTCGAGGTCCGATATCGCGGTTTCGAAATGCGGATCCCAGTTGACCAGCCGCTTGCCGCGGTAGATCAGGCCTTTGTCGTACATGTCGACAAAAACCTTGATCACCGCGTCGTGGAAGTTGGGGCTGTTTTCGTGGCCCGTGCGCGGATCGCCCGCCGCACCGGCCATGGTAAATGCGTTGCGCGACCAGTCACAGGAAGAGCCGAGGCGCTTCAGCTGCTCGATGATGGTGCCGCCGTATTCACCCTTCCATTCCCAGACTTTCTCCAGAAACTTTTCGCGGCCCAATTCGTTGCGGCTGGGTTGTTGGGTGGCGGCCAGCATCTTCTCGACCTGCATCTGGGTTGCGATGCCGGCGTGGTCCTGCCCGGGCTGCCACAACGTGTCAAAGCCACGCATCCGGTGCCAGCGTATCAGGATGTCCTGTAGAGTGTTGTTGAACGCATGGCCCACATGCAGCGCACCGGTCACGTTCGGCGGCGGGATCATGATGCAAAAGCTCTCGTCGCGCGATTTGTTCGCGCCTGCCTTGAAGGCTCCGGCCTGTTCCCAGGCCTCATAAATGCGGGCCTCGGCCTCGGCCGCGTTGAATGTCTTTTCCATCGCCATGTGATGCGTCCTGCGTCAACAAATTCGGGTCAGCGCCTGCAATAGCGAATGCGCGCGGCAAGGGGAAGGCCTAGTGCGCCTAAGCCATGCCAAAGCGCGCCTTGAAATAGGCGTCAACGCGTTGATAGGCGGGTTCGTGGAAATCCAGCGTCAACAGCGAATGATCCTTGCCGGGATATTCGACCGTTTCCAGCAGATCGCCGAACGCCTGTTCAAGCGCCCGTATCAGTTTCTTGGGGGCAAGCCTGTCTTCTGAATACCGCATCGCCAGGCCGGGGCCTTTCGCGGCCATACCCGCAGAGGCCGCGCCGATGTCTTCAGCGCTCATGTGCAGATGGCGGCCCCCGAGGATCGGCAGCGCAGGTTGGCTGGCTACCCCGCCCAGAACGGCGTCTTCGGCCATGAGGGTAAGGGCGAAACTGCCGGTCAGGCACATGCCGATGACGCCCACACCGGCGCTGTTTTCGCGCTGCTTGATTTCACGGGTCAGGGCGCGCATCCATCCTGCAATGGGGCTCTGCCTGCCGCGGGCGAAAATGCTGAACTCGCGCCGTACGCAGAACAACCGGGCCATGTTCTTTGCCATTTCAACCCTGCCATAGGTTCCAAACAAATGAGGCAGGTAGACGCGAAAGCCGGATGCATTGAGCTTTGCGGACAACGCCAGCGTTTCTGGCCCGATCCCTGGCAGTTCCTGAAGGATCAGGATCGGTGGGCCTTCACCGCCGACATAAACGTCATGTGTGGTCGTCTGCCCGCTGGTCATCGGGGCAGAGAAGGGAAAAACGGTATCATGCGCCCAGCTCATGGCCCAAGGCTATCCGAACATCCTTTGCGCGCAAACGAATTTCGGTGAACCCCGCTGGACATCGCCGGGTCGCGGGCTAGGCTCGCCCATGGTATCGCGCAGGAGGGCCACCCATGGAAAAGTTCGGCAGAAGCCAGCCGGTGAAACGGACCGAGGATCAACGGTTCCTGACCGGGCAGGGGCGTTACATGGATGATGCGGTGCCCGGGAACGCTTTGTTTGCCGCTTTCTACCGCAGCCCGGTGGCGCATGGTGACATCACGTCTCTGGATGTCGAGGCCGCGCGGAATGCCGACGGCGTTCGGCTGGTCATGACGCTGGAGGACCTGGCCGCATCAGGCATCGACACGGTGCTGAATGCGGCCGTCCTGCAAAACCGCGATGGGTCCCAGGCGGCTGCGCCGGACCGGCACATGCTGGCCAAGGATCGCGTGCGTTTCGTGGGCGAGCCGGTGGCGGTTGTCATTACGGATACGTTGACGCAGGCGCAGGACGCGGTCGAGTTGATCTGGATGGATACAGAAGAACGCCCGGCCAAACTGGACGTCGATGCAGGGGGCGAGACCCTGCACGCGGAAGCGCCCGAGAACCGTGCTTTTGATTGGGGATTGGGCGACGAAACCGCGACCGAGGCTGCCTTTCAGGCCGCCGCTCATACCGTGTCGCTGAACGTCGTCGACAACAGGGTCATCATCAGTTCGCTTGAACCGCGTGGCTGCCAGGCCGATTGGTCCGAGGGGCGTCTGCATTTCTCTTACGGAGGTCAGGGCGTCTGGGCGATGAAGGCCCAACTGGCCCAAAAGCTGAAACTGGATGCGGAAGACATACGCGTCACGACCCCGGATGTCGGTGGCGGGTTCGGTATGAAAGTGATGCCATACCCTGAATATTTCTGCGTCTCCGTGGCGGCGATGAAGCTGGGTCGGCCGGTACACTGGATGTCCGACCGGTCCGAGGCGATGCTGTCCGACCATCATGGCCGCGATCTGACCTCGCTGGCCGAGCTGGCCTTTGACGCCGATCACAAGATCACCGCCTATCGCGTCCACAGCAAGGTGAACCTTGGCGCATACAACAGCCACTTCGGTCAGGCGATCCAGACCAGCCTGTTCAGCAAAGTGCTGATGGGTGTCTATGACGTCCAGACCACTTATCTGCGGGTCGAAGGCTTCTATACGAACACGACGCAGGTCGACGCATATCGCGGTGCAGGTCGGCCCGAGGCGATTTACGTGCTTGAACGCGCGATGGATCGCGCCGCGCGTGAACTGGGCGTCGACCCGTGGGAGCTGCGGCGCAGGAATTTCATCCGTCCCGGCGATTTCCCCTACACCTCCTCCACCGGCGAGACGTTTGATGTCGGTGATTTCGACATGGTGCTCACCCGTGCGGCTGACCAGACTACCGGGTTCGAGGCCCGCAAGGCCGCGGATGCCGAACGCGGGCTGATCCGGGGGCAGGGTCTCTGTTACTATATCGAAAGCATTTTGGGGGACCCTTCCGAAAACGCGAAGGTCGCGTTTTGCGAGGATGGCACGGTGAACCTTTACGTCGGCACACAATCGAACGGGCAGGGACATGAGACGGTGTACGCCCAGTTCCTGTCGGATCAGACGGGGATCCCCATGGACAAGATCACCGTCATACAGGGCGATACCGACCGGCTTGCCCATGGCGGCGGCACTGGCGGGTCCCGCTCGGTCACTGTGCAAAGCACCGCCACCCTGGTCACGATTGACAAAATGATCGCCGCATTCACGCCTTATCTTGCGGATAAGATGGGGGTCGAGGAAAGTGATGTGAGTTTTGACCACGAGACATTCCGCGCGCCGGGCTCCAACCTGACGCCGACCCTGACCGAAGCCGCCGAGATGGCGCGTGCCGATGGTCGAACGGATCTGCTGCAACATGAGGCCCGCGCCAACCTGGATGCGCGCAGCTACCCGAACGGCGCGCATGTTGCCGAAGTCGTGATCGATTCCTACACCGGCGAAACCTGGGTGGACCGCTACACCGTGGTTGACGATTTTGGCAATCTTATCAATCCGATGCTGGCCGAAGGGCAGGTGCATGGCGGGGTGGTGCAGGGAATCGGGCAGGCCCTGGCCGAACATGTCGTGCACGATGCACATGGGCAACTGCTCACGGCTTCGTTTATGGATTACGCCTTGCCCCGTGCAACCGACATACCCATGATTAAGTTTACCTCGGCGCCGGTCCCGTCAACTTCAAACCCGATGGGGATGAAAGGGTGTGGCGAGGCTGGCACCGTGGGCGCGCTGGCCGCTGTGGCAAACGCGGTTCAGGATGCGCTCTGGGATCACGGGGTGCGGCAGGCGGACATGCCTTTCACACCTCAAAGAGTATGGGAATTGCTGACGCATGAATCTGTCGCGGCTGAGTAGAAAGGTTCTGGGATGGCTCGGGCGGCCTTTGCGGTCCGAGCATTCCGCCGAGACGCGGCACCGCGAACCGATCAGCCATGTCATCATCCTTGATGGCACCATGTCCACCCTCGAGCCCGGATTTGAAACTCATGCCGGTCAGACATTTCGCCTGTGCTGTGAGATGGGCAGCAAGGTTTCGGTGTTCTACGAGGCAGGCGTGCAGTGGGAAAGCTGGAAGTCCTCGCTGGACGTGATGATGGGCCGGGGCATCAACCGCCAGATCCGCCGCGCCTATGGGTATTTGGCGTCCCGCTACAAGCCGGGCGACAAGATCTTTTTCATCGGTTATTCGCGCGGTGCCTATGGCGTGCGCAGTCTGGCCGGCGTGATCGACATGATCGGCCTGCTCAAGGCGGAACACGCCACCGAACGAAACATACTGCAAGCGTACCGCCACTATGAATGCAATCCAGACGGCATCGCCGCCAGCGAGTTCCGCCGACGTTTCTGCCACGAAGGGGTCGAGATCGAGATGATCGGCGTCTGGGACACGGTCAAGGCGCTGGGATTGCGTCTGCCGCTGCTGTGGCGCTGGGCCGAGGATAAGCACGCCTTTCACAACCATGAGCTGGGCCCGGCCACCCGTCATGGGTATCACGCCATGGCGCTGGATGAGACGCGCGAAGTGTTCGAACCAGTTCTGTGGACCTGCACGCCCGAGTTCAAGGGTCATGTGGAACAGGTCTGGTTCCGCGGAACCCACGGCGATATAGGTGGCCAATTGAACGGCTACGAAGAGGCGCGGCCGCTGAGCAACATTTCCCTGATCTGGATGCTGGACAAGGCGGAATTGCACGGTCTGCCTTTGCCCGACGGCTGGCGCGATCGGTTTCCCATTGATCCCCATGCGCCGTCGGTTGGCACATGGCGCGGCTGGGGCAAGATTTTCCTGCTGCGAAAGCACCGCAAGGTCGGGCAGGACCCGTCAGAACGCCTGCATGTTTCCGTTTCGCCGGACGAACTGCCCGGATGGGTGGCGATGCCGAATTTACCATCGCATCCGGCGCAGTAGGGGTCAGCTTGGGGCGCAGACATTTCTGACCGGCTCGATCATTGCATCCGGGCGCTCAACCGGATCGAAACGCCATCTTCCTGGAGACCAGTTATAAACCCGTTGCCCATCGGGATGATCTACTAACATCAGCCCGTGAAAGTACCATTTTGACGTGGATTTGTCTCCCGTCGCAGTCGTGTAGAATGAGAAACCCCGTAAATCGCGTACTGCCTCGATTGGCGCGTTTTTCGAATGTTCGGCGATGCAATAGGGCGCGCCATCCGCAATGAAACGCGCCTGAACAAGGATCATCGGAACTGTCAACAACGACCAGAGCGCGGCGATTGTCCCGATTGAAATACCAATCTTCGCCGCCCGAGAGGGGTGTGGTTGCCCACCCGATCCCGACCAAATGAGAAAGCTTGCGGCGACGGCTATCGTCAGGGTGACACCGTGCAGAATCTGAGTGTCAGAACCAAGCGATGGCACCATCCCAAATAACGTTAGTAACAAGCCGGAAACGATTGAAAAAACGGCGATACATCTGGCGAGAGATCGTGGGATTGAAGGCAATCCCAGTAGCACAAGGCCACCAATGAATGCAGGAATGGCGGGCGCAAGCCATGAGTACAAGTATGTGGCCTGAAAGAACAAAGGCAGGGTTTTTCCGCGCCCATTCGGCTCGAATATCGAAGGGTCAAATGGCTCGATGTACGCCGCGAAAATCAGCACACTGTAGGCGCAGAACAGGATCTTGTATTTCATGGCGGGCTGAATGACCAAATCTTTTGGTTCAAAAAATACTGCCCACTCATCTTGCGACGGGTGGGCAGCCAAGAAAGAAGAAAATGTCACGCTGCTAAAAGCAGCGTTCATAGCTGAATTCTAACGCCGACGATCCCTGCGCGAGCTCATCGGCTGGAAGGCCACGCCCACATGCGCCTCGCAATAGGGCTTGCCCGCCTCAACCGGAAGGCCGCAGAACCAGAAATCCTCGGTCGCGGGGTCGCCTACGGGCCACTTGCAGGTTTTTTCGGTCAATTCCATCAGAGTCAGCTTCTTGGCCTTTTTTTCGATCTCGTTGACCTTGGCCAGCGCTTCGGGGCTGATCTCATTGGCCGACGGCTGCGGTGGCAGCGGCTGACCGGCAGGGATGATCTGACGGCGGGCCGGAACGACCGGTTTCGCCTCGGCGGTCGGGGCCGGGGCCGGACGCGCCGGTTCGGTCTTGGGCGCAGGTTTGGGTTTGGCCTCGGCCTTGGGGGCGGGCGCCGGTTTTTCTTTCGGTTCCGCCTTGGCCGGGGATGCGCCTGCCGTCCGGTTGGACAGGCCCAGGCGGTGCACCTTGCCGATCACCGCATTGCGGGTCACGCCACCCAGTTCCTTGGCAATCTGGCTGGCCGACTGGCCTTCGCCCCACATCTTCTTCAGCAGTTCTACGCGCTCGTCTGTCCAGGACATCGTTAGCCTTTCAAAAGCGGAAAGCGGCCCCGGATTCGGGCCGCCTTGGGAATTCGTCTCAGCCCCCTATTCTAAACACTGCTGCCCGAGTTACAAGCTGTCTTCGAATCAGTTTGAGGGCAAAACATGCAGAATCCCGCAGATCAGACCGCGCGTCGCTTCGGAGCAGTCAACTGGATGGGCCTTTACACGCTGGCGCAGCGCGAAACCCTGCGCTTTCTGGCCGTCTGGACCCAGACGGTTCTTGCACCTCTGGTTACGGCGGGGTTGTTTCTGTTGATCTTCACCATCGCCATCGGACCCAGCCGGCCAGATGTCATGGGCGTGCCGTTCGTGATGTTTCTGGCACCGGGGATCATGATGATGACGGTGATCCAGAACGCCTTTGCCAATACCTCGTCCTCGATGGTGATCGCCAAGGTGCAAGGCAACATCGTTGATACCTTGATGCCACCGCTGTCACCGCTCGAGATTCTGCTGGGCTATCTCGCGGGTGGCATTGCCCGCGGCGTGATGATTGCACTGGTGATCTCGATTGCGCTCCTGGTCTTGCTCTCCATCGCGCCTCAGCACCCGTTGATCGCGCTGACCTTTGTCGTTCTGGGCGGCGCGTTCATGGGCGCCTTGGGTCTGTTTGCGGGTATCTTTGCCAACAAGTTCGACCAGATGGCCGCGATCACCAACTTTATCGTCACGCCGCTGGCCTTCCTGTCGGGCACGTTCTACTCGGTCGAGGCGTTGCCGCCCTTGCTGAACCGCCTGACCCATCTGAACCCGGTGTTCTATCTGATCGATGGCTTGCGGTATGGTATGATCGGGGTGTCCGACAGCTCTCCGTGGCTGGGAATGGCGGTCTGTACGTTTGCGACACTCGTGATCGGAGCCATCACCTGGCTGATGCTGCGCACCGGATATCGCCTCAAGGCTTAAGGAGGCCCGGCCATCGCGGCCGGTTGCAAGGGCCGGAATGCAGGCGCACCCGTTCCCGTCGTGCTGGGCAGGCTCTCAGGCGCGGCGTTGCACGGCTTCTCGCCAGACCAGGATCAGCCCGCCGGCCAGGATGGTTGCAGACCCGACCAGACTGATCCAGTCGGGGATCACATCAAAGACCGCAAAGTCGTAAAGGGCGGCAAAGATCAGCGTGGCATAGCTGATCGGGGCCACAAACGATGCGTCCGCCCGCGCCATGCCGTTGACGAAACAGGCCTGCGCGCAGGCCATCAGAACGCCGATCCCCAACAATGCTGCCCATTGCTGCGGGGTCGGCATCTGAAAGACGAAGCTGACGGCTATCGTGGCGATCACCAGCCCAATCGCGTTGTTGATCAGCAGGATCTGCATCGGTGGCTCGCGCCCGGAAAGTTTCTTGATGAAAATCAGCTCCATCCCGATCAGCGCAGCCGCCGCCAGCGCCAGAAGGGCAGCGGGCTGAAAACTGGCGGGGGTCGGACGCAGCAGGATCAGTGCGCCCGTCAAGGCAACAGCCGCCGCCAGCCAGCGCCACGGACCAACCCGCTCTTGCAGCAGCGGAATGGCCAGCACCATACCGAAAACAGGGTTCAGAAAGGATATCGCCGTCGCATCCGCCATCGGAATGAAGGCAACCGAGGCGAACATCAGTGTCACCCCCGCCCAGCCAAAACTGGTCCGCCCGACGTGAAGACCCCAATGGGGCCGCACCAGCCGGGGCCGCAGAATTGCGACCGCCAGCAGGATCGCCAGCAGGGCAAACAGAAACCGCCCGTGACTGATCTGCATGGCGTGCAAGGGCGGGCCCAACGCATCCGTCCCCAGCGCTTTGGCCAGCAGCGTCGTTGCCGCGATAAAGGCGGTGGCGACAAAGATAAGCGCGGCCGCAAGCGGTGGATTATGGTGTTTGGGTTCGAACATGGCCAAGCGGTGCGCGGTTGCGCGGGCGTTGGCAAGGGCAAAATTGGATCGTTTCAAAATACCGGCTTCCCAACCTGCGCAAGCATCGCTATACGGACGGCCATGATCAAACATGTGCATATCCAACTGCTCCGACGCCGACGCATCTTTGCGTAACCGGCCGGTTTGATCTCGTGTGCCCGGCAAATCGGCACAGACCTCACCAAAATTGTTGACGAACCGGGCCTTCGTGTATCACTCACGAGGCTCATACCACCTGAAAAGGATGATCCCATGATCCCGTCCGTTCTGCCGACCTACAACCGTGCGCCCCTGACATTCGTGAAGGGCGAAGGCGCCTGGCTGACCGAGGCGGATGGCCGACGTTTTCTGGACCTCGGCGCAGGGATCGCGGTGAACGCGCTGGGCCACGCCCATCCGGCCTTGGTGGCCGCGCTGACTGACCAGGCCCATGCGCTGTGGCATGTTTCGAACCTGTACAACATTCCTCAGCAACAGGCGTTGGCTGACAAGCTGGTGGAACACAGTTTTGCCGATACGGTTTTCTTCACGAACTCCGGCACGGAATCCTGCGAACTGGCCGTGAAAATGGCCCGCAAGTATTTCTATGACAAAGGTCAGCCCGAGCGGGTTGAGATCATCACCTTCGACGGTTCCTTCCACGGCCGGTCGTCAGCCGGTATCGCGGCTGCCGGGTCCGAGAAAATGACCAAGGGCTTCGGCCCGCTTCTGCCGGGTTTCGTGCATGTGGCCTTCGGCGATCTCGATGGCGTGACCGACGCCATCACCGATGAGACCGCCGCGATCCTGATCGAGCCCATCCAAGGCGAGGGCGGTATTCGCCCGGTCCCCGACGCCGAACTCAAGGCGCTGCGTCAGATCTGCGACGACAACGGGCTGCTTCTGATCCTTGATGAAGTCCAATGCGGCGTTGGCCGCACCGGCAAGCTGTTCGCGCATGAGTGGGCAGGGATCACCCCTGATATCATGATGGTCGCCAAGGGCATCGGCGGGGGCTTCCCGCTGGGGGCGGTGCTGGCGACAGAAGACGCGGCATCCGGTATGACCGCAGGCACCCACGGCTCGACATATGGTGGCAACCCGCTGGGCTGCGCGGTGGGCTGCGCGGTGATCGACCAGGTCGCAACTCCGGCCTTTCTCGAAGGCGTCAACCGCAAGGCGGGCCTCTTGCGCCAGAAACTCGAAGGCCTCGTCGCCGATCATCCCGACGTGTTCGAAGAGGTCCGCGGATCGGGCCTGATGCTGGGCCTGAAATGCAAGCCGACAAATATCGACGTGGTCAACGTAGGGTATGACAACGAAGTTATCACCGTTCCCGCCGCCGACAACGTGATCCGTCTGCTGCCGCCGCTGACCCTGACCGAGGACGATATCGCTCAGGCCATGATCCGTCTCGACAAGGCTGCTCAGCAGATCGAGACCCAGCTCCAAACCGCCTGATCTTCATCTTTTCCCAAATACTCCGGGGGTCCGGGGGCAGCGCCCCCGGCAACCGACAGCCAGGAAACGAACCGACATGAATCATTTTCTCGACATCCACAAAACCGATGCCGCCGCGCTGCGGTCCATGATCGACCAGGCCGGAGCGATGAAACAGGCCCGGTTGGGCCGCCCCAAGGCCGCGCCCGACGACGAACAGCCGTTGGCGGGCCGCATGGTCGCGCTGATCTTCGAAAAGCCCTCGACGCGGACGCGCGTGTCTTTCGATGTGGGCGTGCGCCAGATGGGCGGGCAAACCATGGTGCTGTCCGGCAAGGACATGCAGTTGGGTCACGGAGAAACCATCGCCGACACCGCCCGCGTGCTGTCGCGCTATGTCGACATGATCATGATCCGCACCTTTGATGAAACCATCCTGACCGAAATGGCCGAATATTCGGACGTGCCGGTGATCAACGGCCTGACCGACCGCACCCATCCTTGCCAGATCATGGCTGATGTTCTGACATTCGAGGAACACCGCGGCCCCATCGCCGGCAAAAAGGTGGTCTGGACCGGCGACGGCAACAATGTCTGCGCCTCCTTCCTGCACGCCGCCGGTCAATTCGGCTTCGATCTGACCTTCACCGGCCCCGCTCAGCTTGACCCGGAAGAAGAGTTCATAGGGTTTGCCCGCCAGAAAGGGTCGAAAATCGTGATCGAAAGGGATCCGCACAAAGCGGTGGAAGGCGCCGACCTCGTCGTCGCGGACACCTGGGTTTCGATGCATGATTCCCAGTCGGCCAAGGAACGCCGCCACAACATGCTGCGTCCCTATCAGGTCAACGCTGAACTCATGTCGCATGCCAAACCGGATGCGCTGTTCATGCATTGCCTGCCGGCCCACCGCGAGGAAGAAGCGACCTCCGAGGTTATGGACGGACCGAACTCGGTCATTTTCGATGAGGCCGAAAACCGCCTGCACGCGCAGAAGGCGGTCATGCGCTGGTGTCTGGGCGTTTAAGGACGCCGACGGATCTCCCACACCTTCAGCTTGGCGAGTGCGCTTGCGCTCGCCAGCAGGACCAGTGCGCAGAGCGCCGTCTTGGTCATGATCTCCATCGTGCCCTCGATCAGCATGGCGTGAACAACGCTGCCGACAATCGTCACCCCGGCCAGCACGGTGTGGCTCAGCCGCCAAAGACGAAATCGCAGGCGCAGGTGCTGGCGGAAGACACCCATCAGGGCCGCCCCGAAAGCTGTCCACATGGCAATGACGCCCCAGGCCGAGAACGGTGTCGGAGAGGCGAACAACAATGCATCCACCACATCCGGCGGGCTGGTAAGCCACAATCCCGCGACATGGACCACGATCGCCAGCACCAGGGACAGGCCGATCCAGCGGTGAAGGTGGCGGCTCATCATTACCGACAATCCCGGAAGGTATCTTCCGGCCAGAAGCGGTTGCAGCAACAGCAGATCCAGGCTCAGAATCCCGGCAAACCCGCCGAGGATGTAGACAGGATCGCGCCATGCAAGGTAGGGGCTGCCTGCCGCAGCGATCAGCGGAACGGCAAGGGCGGCGATCAGTGTCGCCCAGATGACACCGGTTGGGATCACCGGGATCAGAGCGGTTGCAACACGAAATGCGCAGCCAGCGTCTTGTCCTTGGAACTGGACATCACAGGCCGCAGGAACACGGTTTCGAACGCGTCGCTGTCATAGGCCAGATGCCCGTGCGGTTGACCGAATGCGGGAACGATCTGCGGCATTTCCAGGCGGAATTCACCCTTTTCATTCGTCAAAGTCGCCCCATGGCTTTGCGGGTCACGCTCGTGGCCTTCCGTGGTATGGGCCCAGATCTGAATGCGCTGGCCGGGCAGGGGTGCGCCGTCGCCTGCCCGTCGTACGGTGCCGGTCATCCAGAACCCGCCGCCACCGATCCGGTCCACGATTGGCGCGCCGGGGCGATAGTTGTTCGATCCGCCCCGCATCGAAGGCGTCGGCGCAAGCCCGGCTGCGCGGGCAGGCACCAAAAGTCCCGCGGCCCCGGTTGCCACAATGGCAGCACCTTGGGTGATCAGGGAACGACGGGACAGCAACGCATCTGTCATCGAGAAACCTCCAATACGCGATCCAATCTTGTCAGTCTGCGGCTTCCAACTGAAACATAGCATGTTTCTTTCAAAATCCGAGGCCGTGCGCGGTTGGAAACCTGCACCCTCACGGTTCTGTGTTTGATTCCGTGCGTCGAAACGAATCTCTTTGACCTCTCGTGCTGTGCGGTGCGATGCTCGGGGCCACCAAAACACATCGGGATGATCCTTCCATGACGACAGCAGATCTGGTTACACAGGAAGACATTGCCGCCTTCCAACGCGATGGGGCTGTTGTACTGCGGTCGAAGTTTTCATCTGACTGGTTGTCATTGCTGCGCGCAGGTATCGACGCCGACCTTGACACTCCGACGGACAATTTCACCCGTCATACCAGGGATCCGAACGCCCCGGGCTATTTCGAAGACTACTGGGCCTGGAACAAGATCCCGCAATTCAAGGAATTCGTTCACAATTCCCCCTGCGCACCGCTTGCTGCCGGGTTGCTGGGGGCGCCATCCATCAACCTTGTCATGGACAACTGGTTCCTGCGCGAGGCCGGCTCGACCTCGCGCCCGCCCTTCCATCAGGATCTGTCTTACTTCGACTTCGAAGGCACGATGTGTGTCCTTTGGCTGCCGCTGGAACCCGTGACCAAGGAAAACGGCATCGCTTTCGTGAAGGGCTCACACCTGTGGGACAAGCTGTTCATGCGGGTGCGGTTTGCCGATGGTCATCCCAGCCATCAACCCACCGAAGTTGCCGGGCAGACCTATCACCCGCCACCTGATGTCAATGCCGACCCCGGCGCGTATGACTTGCTGCAATGGGATCTGGAGCTTGGGGATTGCATTTTCTTCGACATGCGAACGCTGCATGGCGGGCTGTCCTCGATCACGCCGTCGGAAACGGTGCGGCGCTTCACCCTTCGCATGACGGCGCCTGATGGTGTCATCCGGTATCGCGGCGACTGGGCCAAGGACGAGCGCGCGCAGTTCGAGGCAGCAGGCTATGGCGAGGGGGATCGGATTGACGGACCCTTTTTCCCCCGGCTCTGGCCGCGCTAGATCGGAACGGTGCCGCACTCCATCTGTGCAATCGTGCACTTTATAGGCGGCTTTGCGCGGCTATTTCTTACCTGAGTGAACGCAGACGGCCTGGCCACCTGCAACGAAGGGAGAGCTGAAATGAGTTGGAACCCGACACACAATCCGGACTGCATCTCGGAAAATCCGGCGCTGGACACGTTGATCATCCCGCGTGCCCGTGACCTCGGAGGGTTCGAGGTGCGCCGCGCGCTGCCTTCGATAAAACGACAGTTGGTGGGCCCGTTCATCTTTTTCGATCAAATGGGGCCCGCTGAATTCATCACCGAAGGCGGCATCGACGTGCGCCCCCACCCGCATATCGGTCTGGGCACGGTCACTTACCTGTATCAGGGCGAGTTCGAGCACCGCGACAGCCTTGGCACACATCAGATGATCTATCCCGGCGAGGTCAACTGGATGGTCGCAGGCCGTGGTGTGACCCATTCAGAACGCACCAGCGACGAGACCCGAAGCAGGAAACACAGCCTGTTCGGCATTCAGACCTGGATCGCCTTGCCCGAAGCGCATGAGGACATGGCCCCGGATTTCGAACATCACAAACAGGCCGCGCTGCCGCATCTTCAGGATGCGGGCGTCAGCGCCCGGTTGATCCTGGGGTCGGCCTATGGTGAGACCAGCCCGGTCACGATGTTGTCCGAAACCTTCTATCTCGATGTGCAATTGGAACCCGGCGCGTCCTTCCCTCTGCCTGACGACCACGAAGACCGCGGTGTCTATGTCACGCAAGGTTCGGTCGAAATCGCGGGCGACAGGTTTGACGAGGGCCGCATGATGGTGTTCCGGCCCGGGGACAAGCTGTCTGTCACGGCGGGCGCACTGGGCGCGCGGCTGATGCTGCTGGGCGGAGCGACCCTGAATGAAGACCGCTACATCTGGTGGAATTTCGTTTCGTCTTCGAAGGAAAAGATCGAAACGGCAACCCGTGAGTGGAAAAGCGCCGATTGGGCCAATGGTGCATTTCAACTGCCTCCGGGTGACGATCAGGAATTTATCCCTATTTCCAAAGAGCTTGAGCGCACCAAACCCCGGCTGGCCCGCTAGCACGCGACGTCGGGGGCAAGCGGGCTTGTGTCACGGGTCGTTTGCGGTGATCCTTTTCGGGTGTACCGGAGGGGGTATCATGAAACTTGTCCTTGCAGGCGCAGGCAGCATTGGCTGCTTCTGCGGAGCCTTGCTGGCCCGGTCGGGGCACTCCGTGACCCTGTTGGGACGCGCACATGTGCTGGACCTGATCCGTGAGCGCCGGCTGACGGCCACGGATTTTGACGGCCTTGATTACACGGTCCCGCCGGAATCGCTCGTGCTCAGCGAAGATCCGGCCTGCCTGGGCCGGGCCGAGCTTGTCATTGTAACGGTCAAATCTGGCGCAACGTCGGATATGGCCGAGCAGATAAGTGCCTTTGCACCCCGGGATGTGCCTGTCCTGTCCTGGCAGAACGGGATCGAGGCCGCCACAACACTGCGCAATGCCCTTCCCGGGCGCGACATACGCGCCGGAATGGTTCCGTTCAACGTGGTGCCAACGGCCCCCGCCACCTATCACCGGGCCACGTCCGGAGAGATCGTCATCCAAAGCGGCGCCGGCGATCTGGCCGCGCAGCTGAGCAGCGCGGACCTTCCCGTTGCGTCCAGCGACCAGATCGAGGCCGTGCAATGGGGCAAGCTGGTGATCAACCTGAACAATGCGCTCAATGCTTTGTCCGGCCTCGCGCTGGTAGATCAGCTGATGAGCCGCGACTGGCGCAATCTCATGGCGGATCAGATGTCCGAGGCGCTGACTGTCCTCAAGGCGGCGGGTCATCCAGTGGCCTCGACCACACCGCTTCCGGCATGGATGACCCCGCATATTCTGCGGCTGCCGACACCGCTGTTCACCCGGATCGCGGCCCGGATGCTGACGATCGACCCGCATGCGCGAACGTCCATGGCCTATGACCTCATGGCCGAACGCCAAACGGAAATTGACAGTCTGCAAGGGCATATCATCCGGATGGGTCACGAAACCGGAGTGCCAACGCCCATCTGCACGCAGGTGTCCGACCTGATCAAACATGCACCCGATCACCCGTTGTCGCCGGAACAGATCAGGCTATGACGTCATCGCTCAGGCGAATGCGGTCAGCACCCAGTAAATGATGGCCGACATGGTTGCGGCGGCGGGCACGGTGACAATCCATGCGGCCACGATGGTCATGAAATGCGACCGTCGTACCAGCTTGCGACGGCGGTATTCTTCCGGGGCAAGGTGTTGCGCTGTGCGCTGAATCTTTCCCTGTTTGCGCCGGCGCTCAGCATCCCACTCGCGGTAGAAGCCGACGCCAAAGACTGCACCAACGGCAATATGGGTCGAACTGACCGGCAGGCCCAGCCAACTGGCCAGAATCACGGTGATCGCCGCCGACAGGGCGACGCAAAAGGCGCGTATCGGGTTCAGCTTGGTGATCTGGTGGCCCACCATCCGGATCAGCCTGGGGCCGAACAGGAACAGACCGAAGGAAATCCCGAACGCTCCGATGATCATCACCCAAAGCGGGATGGAAACCGTTGCGGCGAACTCTTCGAATTCAGCCGCGTGAACAATCGCGGCCAACGGGCCGACCGCATTGGCCACGTCATTTGCGCCGTGGGCGAAACTCAGGAACGTGGCCGAGATCACAAGCGGCAGGCCAAACAGCGTTTTCAGCGACCGGGTCCGGTTTTCCATTCTTTCTGATTTGCGTTTGACCCACGGGACGGTCACGGACCAGGTCAGCAGCCCCACACCCAACCCGATCAGCAAAGCCATCTTGGGGTCGATTGTCACGATCCGCTTCAGCCCTTTGACGGACATATACGTGGCAAAGGCCCCTGCCATCACCGCCAAAAGGATGGGCACCCATTTGCGCGCGGCGGCAATCTTGTCGTCCTGATGCTGGATCTTCGACCTGATCAGCGCCAGAAATGCCGCCGCAACCGCACCCCCGAGTATCGGCGAAATCACCCAGCTGGCTGCAATTGCGCTCATTGTGCCCCAGCTCACCGCGCTCAGGCCCGCTGCGGCAATGCCTGCACCCATGACCCCACCCACGACTGAATGCGTGGTGGACACAGGGGCGCCGATCCAGGTTGCCAGGTTGACCCACATGGCTGACGATATCAGCGCCGCCATCATGGCCCAGATGAACACCTCGCTGTTTTGCACCGAGGCCGGATCGATGATCTCCTTGGAGATGGTCGAGACCACATCACCCCCTGCAAGCAAAGCGCCTGCGCTTTCGGCAATGGCGGCAATCACGATGGCGCCGCCCATGGTAAGCACATTCGCGCCGACCGCGGGGCCCATGTTGTTGGCCACGTCATTGGCACCGACATTGATCGCCATATAGGCCCCGAACGCGGCCGCCGCGACCACGATATGGCTGCCATCCGCCCGACCGAACAGGACCACCGCCGTCAGCCCGGCCAGCGCCATGAAGGCCAGCGCGACCCCCGGTGCCAGCAGGTGGCGCGCGACATGGATGTTGGCGGTCTCGACCCGCGAAATTCGGTGCAGGTCGCTGTCCAACGTTTGCCAGCGTGGTTTCGGATTCGTGTCAGACATGAACTTGGTCAAATGTTGAGGGATCGTGCGCCACTAACGGTATCCGGCTGCTCAGGCAAGCTGGGTGCCATCAAAATGTTGCGAATTCCTTACAGTTTGCGCAACAAGGCCTGAAGCTCGGGCTCCTGCACCAGCGTGGCCGCTTCAGCCGGCGAAAACCAGCTGCGCTCGCGCTGATCGGCCTCGGGAAAGTCATCGGCCAGCGCACGTACCGAAATCCTGTAGACATTGGTCAATACCGGTTGCGCTGATCCGTCTTTGAGGATCTTGTCGTAAGTGAACTGACCGATGGGTTCATCGTGAACCGCATCCGCGCGTACCCCGGCCTCTTCCCAGGCCTCCTGAAGGGCTGTTTCCGCGCCACTCAAACCATCGATGGGCCAGCCTTTCGGGATGATCCAGCGTTTGGTGTCACGGCTGGTGATCAGAAGGACCTGGTCCTGCCCGTCATGAACGCGGGTGCACAACGCCGCAAACTGCACCCGTCGGGGACGCAGGAACAGCGGTCGTCCGACCTCTTCCCAGATTTTTTGCAGCCATGCATTCATCAGTTTTTTTGTCTGTCTACTCTATGCCTTCAAAGCCGACATGACTTAACACCGGAAATGGTGGGTTTCAAATAGACCTTCCAATTTTGGCCGGTTTTTGAGGGTTTGCCGGGTTGTTTCGTGGATTTTGGGCAAAGCTCGGGTTTTTCTGACGGTTCTATTCCCGTCTGCGCTTCGCCCTCAGCGTGGGATCAGCCCGGGTCGGGTCTTCGGGCCAGGGATGTTTGGGATATTGCGCCCTCATGTCCTTGCGTACATCCGCGTAAGAGCCAGCCCAGAAACCGGGCAGGTCGCGCGTTATCTGGATCGGGCGCTGCGCCGGTGACAGCAGGGTGATCTTCAAAGGCTGGCCGCCGATTGCCGGGTGTCGGGTCACGCCAAACACTTCCTGCAAGCGGACCGAGATTTCAGGCACGGCAGCGCTGTAATCAATTGGCACCTTGCGCCCCAGGGGCGTTTCAAATGACCCCGGAGCGCGCCGGTCCAGGTCCTGCATCTGTGCCCAGTCCAACCGCGCGCGCAGGGCGGGCAAAAGGTCGAATTTCTTCCAGTCTTCGGCGCTTTTGACCCCTGACAGCATGGGCAGCAACCAGTCGTCCATCTCGGCCATCAGGCCCTCGACAGAGAAATCGGGCAAATCAACGCCATCGGCACGCACCAGTTCGACACGGGCGGCCAGGCGCGCGGCGGCACCTTCCAGCCGCAAGCCCAGATCGCGGATCCCGTCCAGCATCGCGCGCGCCACGGCGTCGTCTGGAACGTCCTTCCAGATGCGGTCATCCAGCGTGATCGCGCCGAACCGCTCTTGCCGCCGCGACACGACCCGCCGCTCGCGTTTCGACCAGGCGCAAGTTTCGACCCAATTGATCTGATCCGCGAACAGATCGCGGATATCGCGTTCCGAAATCTGCGTGGCCATCCGGACCTTCGCCTCGCGCGGGTTGCCATCCGTGTCGATGACGACCAGAAACGGAGCGTTGGCCAGTGGATCCGCACTGTCCAGAACAACGCCTTTTCCCCCTGACAGCACATAGCGCGGCGCGTCACCCTTGCGCCGCTGTCCGATGCGGTCAGGATAGGCCAGCGCAGCCATGGCGGCGGGGCTCAGATCAGCCGAGTCGCCCTTGGCCTGTTTCCGCAGCCGTCTGGTCTCGGCATTGATCCGATCCACGGCGCCCATGTTGACCTGCCAGACCCTGTTGCGCTGAAAGGCCCGGGGATCGCGCAGCGCCTCTTGCCGCAGGGTGATATCCACCGGAGCACCGCGAAGGGGGTCACGCTCTGCCATCAGCGCCGCCAAGGGGGCCGCGTTCGGACCGGCCCGCACAAGCATATGCCCCAACCGGGGATGCAAGGGCAGCGCCGCCAGGGCGCGCCCATAATCGGTGATCCGCCCATTGGTGTCGAGTGCGCCCAGCATCGTCAGCAAAGCCCGCGCCTCGGCCATCGTCCCTTCGGGAGGTGGAGTCAGGAAGGCAAGATCGGCCGGGTCGGCGCCCCACAGTGACAGCTCCAGCGCCAGCCCGGTCAGGTCAGCCGCTTCGATCTCGGCAGGCGGGTAGGCCGCCAGCGCACCGTCTTCCCCCTTTGACCAGAGCCGGTAACACACCCCTTCGGCCACACGTCCGGCCCGGCCCGCACGCTGTGTGGCCTCGGCCCGGGTCACCCGTTCGGTCACCAGCCGTGACATGCCCGATCCCGGATCGAACCGTGCTCGTCGGGCCTGCCCCATGTCCACAACAACCTTGATATCGGGGATCGTCAGCGACGTTTCGGCAATCGACGTCGCCAGCACGACTTTGCGCCCTTGTTCCACCGGGGCAATCGCGGCACGCTGGGCCGCAAAGGGCATGGCTCCGAACAACGGACGCACAACGCAACTGTCGGTCAGCCGACCGTTCAAAAGGCTTTCAGCGCGTCGGATTTCGCCCTCTCCCGGCAGGAAAACCAGAATCCCACCACCTGACTTGCGCGTCTCACGCTCGGCCTGAACCACCAGATCGACCAACCCATCCAACCGCCGCGCTTGCGGTCCCAATGGCCGATCCAGCCAGCGCGTCTCAACCGGAAAGCTGCGCCCGTCCGATGTGACCAGAGGGGCCGCCATCAACGCGCCGACGGGATCTGCATCCAGCGTGGCTGACATGGCCAGCAGGATCAGATCGTCCCGCAATGCGCCCGTTACCTCGAGGCACAAGGCCAGCCCCAGATCGGCGTTCAGAGACCGTTCATGGAATTCATCGAAAATCACCGCGCTGATGCCGGGCAGGTCGGGGTCGGATTGCAGCATCCGGGTCAGGATGCCCTCGGTCACCACTTCGATCCGGGTGTCTTTTGACACTTTCGCCTCGCCGCGCACCCGGTAACCCACGGTCTGGCCTGTGCGCTCTCCCAAGGTCTCGGCCATCCGTTCGGCTGCGGCCCGGGCCGCCAGCCGCCGGGGCTCCAGCATCACGATCCTGCCGTCGCACAGACCTGCCTCGAGCATTGCCAGAGGAACCCGCGTGGTCTTGCCTGCACCGGGTGGTGCCTGAAGCACCGCGCGACCATGCGCACGTAAAGTGTACAGCAGTTCGGGTATGGCGTCGTCGATGGGCAGGCGTATCGTCATCCGGCTCTTATCCGCCATCATGCAGGTGGCGTCCAGTTCTCGCAGGGTGCGAGCACCTTGGTGCAACCCATGGTGCCAAGACCATAACCGGAAGTGTCACGCGGCGCACGAATTGACGCAGCTATTGCCTTGATCGCATTTCCAGAGACCTCCGGTCTGGACAAACGCCCCCGGAGCGCGGCAACTATTCCTGCCTCTAGGATCGGGACAAGAATGCAGACAGACAACCTCAGCGACAGGATTTTGAAGGGCGAGCGCCGGGCGCTGGCACGTGCGATCACTCTGGTGGAAAGCAACCGCGCCGATCATCGCGCACAGGCCAGCGAGCTGTTGGCCCAGCTCGCAGGGTCGGGGCGTCAGGCGCTGCGGATCGGTTTGTCGGGTACGCCCGGGGTGGGCAAGTCCACCTTCATCGAAAGCTTTGGCATGATGCTGACGGGGCAGGGGCTGCGTGTCGCGGTTCTGGCGGTTGATCCAAGTTCGGCTCGGTCAGGGGGGTCGATTCTGGGGGACAAAACCCGGATGGAACGCCTGAGCCGCGAGAAGAACGCCTTTATCCGCCCCTCCCCCAGCCAGAGCCATCTCGGCGGCGTTGCCCGGCGGACCCGCGAGGCCATCGCCCTGTGCGAGGCCGCGGGATATGACGTGGTGCTGATTGAAACCGTGGGCGTCGGGCAGTCCGAAACGGTGGTGTCCGAATTGTCGGACCTGTTCCTGTTGCTGTTGGCCCCGGCGGGCGGGGATGAATTGCAGGGTGTGAAACGTGGCATCATGGAGATGGCCGACATCATCCTGATCAACAAGGCGGATGGTGACCTGAAGGCCACGGCGACCCGGACATGCGCAGATTATGCCGGCGCGCTGCGATTGCTGCGCAAACGCCCGCAGGATCCCGAAGGTTTCCCCAAGGCAATGACCGTTTCAGCGGTCGAAGAACAGGGGCTGGAGCAAGCCTGGGACGAGATGCAATCCCTGATCCAATGGCGCCGCGACAACGGTATCTGGGAGGCCAACCGCGCGGCGCAGGCGCGATACTGGTTCGATCAGGAGGTCCGCCATGCCCTTCTGGCCCGGCTCGACACGCCGCAGGCCAAGGCCGAGATGGAACGCCTGAACGCCGAAGTCTCGGCCGGGCGTCTGAACCCGGTCCGCGCGGCCGAGGAACTGCTTGGCACGCTGAGCTGACGGGGTGAAAGGGGCAAGGTTTGAAAGGCGGGCGCAAAATGAAAGAATTCGTCCGGTCCGTCTTGACCCTTCCTGCGATTCCCACTACACGCATCCAACCAGTTTTCGGGCGCGACTTCGGGTTGTGCCCCTTGTGATTTGGCCGAGGGCTTTGTGCCCGGCCTCCAGAAACAAAGGAAGAAACCATGTCGCGCCGTTGCGAACTGACCGGAAAAGGCCCGATGACTGGCAACAATGTCAGCCATGCCAAAAACAGAACTCGTCGTCGTTTCCTGCCGAACCTGAATGACGTTACCTTGCAGTCCGAGACCCTGGGCCGCGGCGTGAAGCTGCGCATCTCGGCAGCCGCTCTGCGTTCGGTTGACCACCGCGGTGGCCTGGACGCATTCCTGGCCAAAGCCAAGGACGAAGAACTGTCGGCGAACGCGCTGAAAGTGAAGAAGGAAATTGCCAAGGCGCAAGCCACGGCCTAAGCCTTTTCGCTTTCGGTTTTCAGGCCCTGCACCTCTGAGGTGCAGGGCTTTTTCGTTTTGAGACGCCCGCTGCCGCCTGGCATTGTTTTCAATTTCGAAATTATTTTTCGCCATTGGTGAATTGCTTCACATACGGACTCACGAATCTGACCTAACGTCACTGTTATTCATCAGGCGGGGGCCTCACTATGACGTTAAAAAGTTTCTACCTTTTCCTGTTTCTGGCCGCGGTTTTTCGCAAAGCAATTTCGGCTTGTACGCGGATGCAGCGCAGGGTGAATCGTTCCCACACCAGCTTCAATACAAGCAAGGTGAAACGACCGGGAATTGATTACTGAAACCAGCTTCAAGCGCGACCCTTTGGCGCTTGAAGCTACTCTGCCGACTGACCTATACCCGGGTCAGGATGAGACCAGCCATAACACGATTCCTGCCTTATGTTCTGTCCCTGCTTTTGGTTCTGACCGGGCAGGGCCTTGCTGTGTCCCGCGGCATGGACAGGGCCGTGGGTCAGATGGTGTTGTGCACAGGCACCGGTCCGGTCGTTGTCTATATGGACGAAGACGGGCAACCGACCGCACCACCGCATTACTGTCCGGATTATGCGTTGTCCTTGATGGGCGCGGTTGCCGTCGCCCACCCATCGATGCCTATGGCGCCGAAACAGGCGCAGCCTTCGCCGTTGCGGCATCTGGTCAATCAAATCGCCTTGCCGGTCCCCGGCACCCCGGCGCGCGCGCCGCCTGTACGTGGCTGAAAACAAAACTTTTTCAAACCTACAATACAGGAGAGGCACGATGTCCCTCAAAACTACTCTGTTTGCAACCCTGGCCGCTGTGACCCTGGCCCTGCCAGCTTTTGCCGAAGGCACCATCAAAGTTGATGACGCCTATGCCCGGTCGTCGGGAAAGACCGCCAAGGCAGGAGCCGCGTTCATGATGATCCAGAATCTGGGCGATGCGGACGACCGTCTGGTCGGCGCGTCATCAGATGCCGCTGCCCGGGTTGAACTGCACACCCACAAAGTCGACGAAAATGGCGTGGCCAAGATGGTGCATGTCGAGGAAGGCTTTGCCATTCCGGCAGGTGAAACCCACATGCTGAAACGCGGTGGCGACCACGTGATGTTCATGGGGCTGACGGCACCGTTCGAGCAGGGTGCCACGGTTCCGGTGACGCTGATCTTCGAAAAGGCCGGCGAGGTTGAAGTCGAAATCCCGGTCGATCTGGAGCGTCAGGACATGGTCGGGCACGGATCACATTCGAACTAGGGCAACGCCTGTCTTCGGGCCGCGCTGCGGCCGTCATCCATGCGTCAGGCCGGGCATTGCCCGGCCTGTTGTCCTTGTGGCTGCCGCTGGTGCTATTTGTTGATGGTTTTCAGGCCAACACGGTCACCGGCCTGGCGGAATCGGGACGCCAGCCAGAACATGACCGCGGCAATGGCCAGTGCCGAAAAGGCGATACCCCATCCCAGTGCAACAAGCGCGACCGCCGGCCAGATCATCAATACGAGCCCGACGACAAGCGCGACGAAACCCGAGACGCGCATGGAGCCGCGTTGCGGGTCTCTCTCGTGCATTTGCCCAGATGCCGCCAGCGACCCGATCCCGATGATCAGCACCCAGGCGCCCATCAGGAAAAAGGCCAGTTTGACCGTGCCTTCCGGCCAGATCAGCAGGACAAGCCCGATCAGAAGCGCACCGATTGCAGCGCCACCCATCACCCCGCGCCGCCCAACGCCCAAAAGTGTCAGGCCGCCATCGAGGATCAGTAGCACACCAACCAGCCGCAGCAGCAACGCGATGCTGCCCGACGGCCAGAACAGTGCGGCAATGCCGACAAGCCCGGCCAACACTCCGCGCAGCAGAAAGGTCCACCACAGGTTGGAAAGCTGCTCCCCCAGCATGTCGCGCCCGGCCATGCTGCCTTCATCCAGAATTTCACCGGTCCGGGGGTCCTGATCAGCCATTTTTCGTCCTCCAGTCGTTTCGGGGGCAGTCTAACCGAATTAAGCGCGTGTTGTCTGTACCTTAAGTGTGCGGCGCAAGCAGGTGCCCGACCCATCGGGGAACTGTTTGAGTCGCTTTGCCAACCAAACGTTCGTCAAACCCGGATGTGCCCGGCGACGGTTCCAGATTGATCTCGATCGTCCTTGCGCCCGCCGCTTGTGCCTCGTGCACAAAGGCTGCTGCCGGATAAACCTGACCCGAGGTGCCAATGGCGGCAAAAAGTGACGCGCTGGCCAGATGGTCATAAATCTCGTCCATGAAATAAGGCATCTCGCCAAACCAGACCACATCGGGCCGGGCAGTGGGCCGCGCGCAGGCGGGGCAGGATTCCCCAACCGCCATTTCGGGCGGGGCGGTCCAGCGATGGCCGCAGGCTGAACACAACGCGCCCGCCAAAGTTCCGTGCATGTGGATGACATCTTTTGCGCCGCCCGCCTCGTGCAGGCTGTCCACGTTCTGGGTGACAATCACGACGTCTCCGGGCCAGTCCCGTTGCAGCCGGGCCAGTGCTTCATGAGCGGCATTGGGTTGCACCTTGGAGGCCTGAACCCGCCGCGCATTGTAAAACCCCTGAACCAGTGCAGGGTCGCGGGCGAATCCTTCCGGCGTGGCGACATCCTCGATCCGGTGCTGGGCCCATAACCCACCCTCATCGCGAAAGGTGCTCAACCCGCTTTCGGCGGATATTCCGGCCCCGGTCAGAATCACGATCTTTTCCATTTCTCCTCCGCGCGGTACAGCTTGGTGCATGTCACACCGTATCCTCTTTGTCTGCCTGGGCAATATTTGCCGCTCACCTGCGGCAGAGGGCGTTTTTCGCGCCCGCGCGCCGCACCACGTAACCGATAGTGCCGGAACCATGGGCTGGCATGCGGGCAATCCGCCCTATGGCCCGATGCAGGCAGCTGCGAAGGTCAGGGGAATTGACCTGGGCGACCTGCGCGCCCGTCAGTTCACGGCTGCCGATTTCGACCGTTTCGATCTGATCCTCGGCATGGACGCCAACAACATCGCGGATATCGAGGATCTGCGCCCCGCCGACAGTGACACCCCGGTGCGCCTGCTGACCGATTTCGCCCCTGAAACCGGCGCGGATCATGTGCCTGACCCATATTACACACGGGATTTCGATGGCGCTCTGGACCTGATCGAAACGGCGGTCGAGGGGCTTGCCGCCCATCTGGACAGTTAACCGCCGATCACCCGCAGCGATCCGCTCAGCCAGGGCAGTGTGGCCAAAGCCGGGTCAACGATCTGGTTCTGCATCAGACGCCGTGTCATGCCCGCCACCTCCTGCGGTACCTGATCGGACCAGCCCGTACGCGCCAGCAATGATATGCTGCGCGAGAAATCCCCGAACGGGGCAGGGTGGGCCTCCAGCCCTTCATGGAACCGCGCCGCGCGCATGAAGCCCAGCGGCGTCGTGATCGCCCAACCCAGGCCCCGTGCAACCATGGCCATCAGTGCCATGTGCGAGCCGATCTCGAACCGTTCCTCGAACTCTAGCGCGCCGCGCGCCATATGCGCCTCGATCTGCCGGCTGATCAGTTGCTCGCGGGCATAGCGCAGATACGGCAGGCTGTTCTGTACCGCTTCCACTCCGCCCGACCCCTGTGGTGCAACCAGAATGAACGGATCTCGGACCAGAGGGTACTCGACCACCCCCTCAAGAACTTCTCCGCTATGGGCGGTTACGGCCATGTGCAGGCGTTGTTCGGCCAGGGCCTCGAACAGATCGAGGCTCGACAAGGTGATCAGTTTGAAATTCGAACGGGTCAGGCTGTCGGCCAGCAGCGTGGCCAGTCGCGGGGTCAGATCATTGTCGAAGTCGTCGATCAGCCCGATTGACAGCGTGGTCAGATGCCCCAGATCCATGACCGACAATTCGCTTTGTGCCATTTGCAGCTCGGCCAGAACCGCCTCGGCCCGCGCCAGAAAGCTGCGCCCGGCCTGCGTCAGGCGCATCGGTCGCCGCCCGTGATCAACCAGTTCGGTGCCCAACGCCTTTTCCAGATTGCGCAATTGCTGGGAAACGGACGGCTGGCTGAGCCCGGTGATCTCGGCGGCCTGTGCCACCGATCCCGTCCGCGCCAAAGCCTCGAACACCTCAAGGCCCCGCAGGGTCAGCCCTTTCATCACCATAAGATACACCTTTCGCTGCGCCTTTCTGGGGCGCAGCGTGGATCAGGTCAAGGTTTCAGAAGGACTTAGCTACAGATCGCCTGTGCCATCTGGCCAAAGTTCTGATACCGGTCCCACAGCGCATCGTCGCGCGCGGTCTGCGACATCTTCAACTCCTGCGCCTGATGGGGGTCGGTGAACCATTTGGCCACGGTCTGCTGATCGCTGCGGGTCAGCGCCTGATCCGCCACGCGCTGGATGCAAGAGCACCGATCCCGCGTCGCCGCCGACCGGTCCGACGCCAGACACGCCCGCTTGATCTGCGCCGCATCCGCAACCGGAGCCACTGCCGTCAGCGATGCCGCACAGAATGCGATAAGGAGAAACTGTTTCATACTCGAGCCTCGTTTTTGCCTGCCCGGACGGGTCTGATGCCCCTCTCGGTCTGCGGCGGAGTATGAATCAAAGTGGAGTTTGGATCAACGGACAAGATACTGTTGATCAGGAATGTTGCCTCTTTTCTCTTCAGCGTCAGCCTCGCGGTTTCAACGGCACATGAAACCTGATCGACGAGGCCGCGAAAGAACAGATCATCCGGGTTCTGGCTGCTGGTGGACGGTGCCAGCAGCAAGCTCTCGGAAATTGCTCCGTTGGCGTTGATGGCGTTGTGTGTCTCAAGCAGCAGGTGATGGTAAGTTGCACTGTTTTCCTGGCACAGTGTTGCAATGCCCGCATCAACAAGGCTGACGGCTGGAACAAACACTTCGTTCTCTGCGCAAAGGATTTCAGCCAAAGGGTGCGTGACCAGCATTCTGTGTTGCTGTGACACTTTCAAAGGCGCGAAATTCGAAAGCGTTCCCTCGGGAATTTCGACCATTCTGAAACGACCGGCTGTGATGACAGCCTGTTCACCTGTCCAGATGACGGGTAAATAGCCATTGTCGTGGGTCCATATCTCATCACCCGGCTTCAGCATTTCGATGGGCCGGTATCCGGATCTGGTTTCGATCAGTGTCCCGCGACAGTAACAAATGGGGCTGACATATGCGTTTGACGCGAAGTTGGGACCTTCCTGTGTACTGACCACCGTCAGAGGCACTCCGGCCGGCGGAAACTGTCCGGGGCCCCCGATGAATGCGATGCCCTCGACGGTACCATATGCCGGTGATGAGTTGTTCACGTTGAACGCAACCGCCTGCCACGTGGTTGTTCCATCTGTCAGCGTAATGCCATATTCGGCTTCAACACGCGTGCCGCTGGAGAAAAGTGTGCCATCGATTGTCTGATCGCCGTTTAACCGCTGATTGCCATCATTGTCGGAAAAATTGGTGTCCGATCCCGCATCCGTGATGAAAACTTCGGTCGGGGCGCGCGAATTGATGGTAATCGTCTCACCAATAAGATGTATCCCCGTGCCCTGATTGATCCCGTCCAGACCCTGCGCCACAGAGACGGACAATTGACCTTCACCCAAAACAAAGATCGAATAGTCGGCCAAGTCTTTCCTGCTTTCTGTTTTTGAAACGGCCAGATGATGCGATCATCTTAACTATTCATTGAATTCCGGTAAATGCCACTGAACAGAAAGGCGCGGGTGGGACCTTTTTTGCAACGCTTCAACGCTTGACGAGGGACAAAACTCCCGACATATCCCACTCCATGACAGACCTCGCTCATATCCGCAATTTCTCCATCGTCGCGCATATCGACCATGGCAAATCCACCCTTGCTGACCGGCTCATCCAAGAGACCGGAACAGTCAAGGATCGCGACATGAAGGAACAGCTGCTCGACAGCATGGATATCGAGCGCGAGCGCGGCATCACCATCAAGGCCAACACGGTTCGCATCGACTATACCGCCGACAATGGCGAGCAGTACGTGCTGAACCTGATCGACACCCCCGGCCATGTGGACTTTGCCTATGAGGTCAGCCGCTCGATGCGCGCGGTCGAGGGTTCGCTGCTGGTCGTGGACTCCACCCAGGGGGTCGAGGCGCAGACGCTGGCCAACGTGTATCAGGCCATCGACGCCGATCACGAGATCGTGCCGGTGCTGAACAAGATCGACCTGCCGGCCTCTGACTGTGACCGCGTGGCCGAACAGATCGAGGATGTGATCGGCATCGACGCCACCGATGCCATTCAGGTCAGCGCCAAGACGGGGCAGGGCATCCACGAGACGCTTGAGGCCATCGTGAAACATCTGCCCGCGCCCAAGGGCAAGCTGGACGCGCCTCTCAAGGCGATGTTGGTGGATTCATGGTACGACGCCTATCTCGGCGTGATCGTTCTGGTCCGCATCATGGACGGTACGCTGAAAAAGGGAATGCGGGTCAAGTTCATGTCGAACGGCACCCTGCACCATGTCGACCGCGTCGGCGTTTTCCGCCCCGAGATGGAGATGGTCGACAGCCTTGGCCCCGGCGAGATCGGGTTCCTGACCGCATCGATCAAACAGGTCCGCGACACCCGCGTCGGTGACACCATCACCAATGACCGCAACGGCACCGAAGAGGCGCTTCCGGGCTTCAAGCCCGCGCAGCCGGTGGTGTTCTGCGGCCTGTTCCCGGTGGACAGCGCCGAATTCGAAGACCTGCGCGATGCGATCGACAAACTGGCGCTCAACGATGCCTCTTTCTCGTTCGAAATGGAAACCTCGGCCGCGCTGGGCTTTGGCTTCCGCTGCGGCTTCCTGGGCCTGCTGCACCTCGAGGTCATCCGCGACCGTATCGAACGTGAATATGATATCGAGCTTATCACCACCGCGCCCTCGGTGATCTATCACGTCTACATGAAAGACGGCGAGATGATCGAGCTGCACAACCCCGCCGACATGCCCGACCCTTCGAAGGTCGACCATATCGAGGAACCGCGTATCAAGGCGACCATCCTTGTGCCGGATGAATACCTCGGCGACGTGCTGAAACTCTGCCAGGACCGCCGCGGCATCCAGCTGGACCTGACCTATGCAGGCAGCCGCGCCATGGTCGTCTATGACCTGCCGCTGAACGAGGTTGTCTTTGACTTCTACGACCGCCTGAAATCGGTGACCAAGGGCTATGCCTCGTTCGACTACCAGATGACCGGCTATACCGAGGATAATCTGGTCAAGATGTCGGTGCTGGTGAATGACGAGCCGGTCGATGCGCTGTCGACCATGGTTCACCGCGACCGGGCCGAGATGCGGGGCCGGGCGATGTGCGAAAAGCTGAAAGACCTGATCCCGCGCCACATGTTCAAAATCCCGATTCAGGCGGCCATCGGAGGCAAGGTCATCGCCCGCGAGACCCTGTCCGCCCTGCGCAAGGACGTGACCGCCAAATGCTACGGAGGCGACGCCACGCGGAAGCGCAAACTGCTGGACAAGCAGAAGGCGGGTAAGAAGAAGATGCGCCAGTTCGGGAAGGTGGATATCCCGCAGGAGGCGTTTATTTCAGCGTTGAAGATGGATAGTTAGGTTTTGAATGAACCCAGTCTATTTTTAAATTATTGCAGAAACTAAGGTGATCTGATGGGAAGTGATTTTCTAAGAGAAATTTCAAATTGGTCTATTGAGGCAAAAGAAGAAGATACCAAGAGATATTTCTTCCACTTTGAGGATGTGAGTCAAATTGAGAATGGCCAAAAGAATTATGTGATTGGACGAAAGGGTACTGGTAAAACCGCGATTGCTGAGTACCTTCACAATGAAAAGAGTTACAATCAATTCTCTCGACTTTTATCGTTTAAAAATTTTCCTTTCAACTCGCTCTATAATTTTTCAGACGATCATTATAATAGACCAAATCAATACATTACGATCTGGACATACGTAATATATCACTACATTTGTTCAATGTTGTCGGAGAATGAAAATGTTTGCAAAAATTGCTCTTTTGATCTGAGGAAGGCGTTTGATTTCGAAATCGAAGGTGCTCTTGCCAGATCACTTTCTAGAATAACGAGCTCAGGGTATAATTTGTCAATTCTTGGTGTTGGTGGGGGTGTTGAGAATGAATCGGAGCAGCTCGAATTTGATTTTGTCAGAGCAACAGAGGCTATGCGCAGGTTTGTGGCGGAACACATAGATGATAGCGAGTATTATATTATATTTGATGAGTTAGACGAGGACTACCGCGACGTTCTAAACCCTGATCGACGAGATGGATATTTTGAACTTCTTATCAGTCTCTTCAAAGCCGTTCAGAATGTAAGAGCAGATTTCCGTAAGTCTTCAGCAAATGTAAGGCCGGTCATTTTCCTTCGTGATGACATTTTTGATCTCTGCCGTGATGTCGATAAGAATAAGTGGTTGGACCGTGCAGTGACGCTGAAATGGGATGTCAACCAGCTAAGACAATTGTTGAATTTCCGACTTTCAAGAGCGGTGGATGAAAGCGGCGAGGCGATAGAAGATATTTGGAGTAAAGTCTTTTCAGTGCGAACGACTAAGCTTGGCAGCGCTAAGAGAGGCGGTGTTGAAACTTTCAAATACTTAACAAGCAGAACGTTTTTGCGGCCAAGAGATATAATAAGTTACGTTAGGGAATGTGCGAGAGTAGCCGTTGCAAATGAGAGCGACAAGATTGGAAACTCCGAGATAAAAGATGCGGCTGACGGTCATTCTGCGTATATGCGTCGTGAGGTAATTGATGAGCTCTTTCCAGTTTTGGATGATGTATCAGAAGTTTTGGATGTGTTGTCGAGAATAAGAAAGCAAATTTTCACGAGGAAAGAATTTAATGACAGATATCGCGAGTTTCTTAACTCTACCCCGGGTCGTGAGAAAAGGTTAACAGAAACGCAAGTTTTAAAGCTATTGTACCATTTCAATATCATTGGCAACATAACCACAGCAAACCACCGTGTTTTTGCTTACGACAGCGAAGTGAAAGTATTGAATATGGATGAGAATTTTTGCGTGCACAATGGGTTGATTCAAAGCTTAAAGATCCTTTGATTTAATTGAGTTGAAGTAATTAGTCGATGACCTCTAGGTTTGTGGAAGCTGAGATTTTTTTGAACTTAAACCAATCGCCCGGCGGCACCGCCGGGCCGCGCCGACCCGCCCCCATGGGGCGGCGCGTTTGCGCCTCCCCTCGGGTCGGCGCTGCCCTCAGTTCTGTTGATAAACCGTGGCAGGCGCGTTTGCGCTCCGGGCTCCGCCCGTTCGCGGCTGAATTCGTCCACTGGACGAATTCCGAGACGCCGCTTACCCCCTCGGGCCGGCGCTTCCCTCCGGCTTGGCAATCGCACAATTTCTGAAATCCAACCAAAAGTGCTAGACTCCCCGCATTCCAAACAGATTTTTCAAAGGGGGAAGTGTTATGGACCCGCAATTGCGTTCCGAGATTTCGATGCGCCGTCTTGACCATTATTACGACATCATGCGCACCTCGATCTTTGCCTATGTCGCCATCGCCGCGGTCATCGGGTTTGAGGCCGAAGGGGTTGCTCTGCCGCTGATCGTGCTGGTGCTTGTGATCACCACCTATGGTGTTCTGGCGGGCAAGACCGCGCTGGAAGATGTTGAAAACCTGCGCGGCGACATGACCGAGGAGTTTGCGCAGACCAGCTTTGCCCAAGGATTGAAGGCGCGTAACCTGAAAGGGCTGATCTTGACGTCGAATGTGTTGCTGGGTCTGATTGGGCTGTCCGAACTCATCGCAATCGTGTTCTGACCGGAGACTGTGACCAACCTCACAGCCTCAACTTCGCCCACCTGCTAATGTTGACGTAACGGCAACCTCGGCAGGAGGCCCAGATGTCCACATCCATGATCCCCATCATCGCCCTCGGATCGGCGGGTCTCTATTCCGTGGCCATGATCTCGATGAAGTTTTGGTGGAAAATTCCCGGTGTTGGCCTGACCCTTCTGATTGTTGCCACGCTGCTGGCCGCCGCAACGCTGGAACTTGCTGCGCTGCGCAACGAACGATTGGGCATCATCTATACCGGCATTCTGGGGGCCGAGGTCGTGCTGATCGCCATCGCCTCGTATTTCCTGTTTGGCGAGAACTTTTCCTATCGCGAGGGGATCGGCATCGCGCTGGTCATTGTTGGGACGGCTCTGGCCTGGGCCTGAAGCCCCATTCTAAGCCCCCGGTGAACCAATCATGAAGTTTCCCTTAGGTAAGTTGCAACCGCCACGTGCCCTCCCAATCTGTTGACCAGACGAACAGGAGAGAGCCATGACCAGATACATGACTGCCGGAGCAGCCGCTTTGGCCACGACCCTCGCCCTTGGAACGGCCGCGCTGGCCGATACCACGCCCGACCTGCGCGGCACATGGCTGGGGTCCTACACGACCGTCCAGCCCAGCCATTACTACAAAGGCGATCAGCCCCGGTTCAATCAGGCCGAATGGATGCTGGATGTGCAGCTTCAGGACGGCAACGTTTTCTGGGGGCACAGCAAATGGCGTCGCGATGGCGATACCGACTGGAATGAATACGAGGCCACCGGCACCATCAGCCTCGATGGGACGGGCAGTATCGGCATCGTCGAAACCTCACCTCTGCTGATCGGCGCGAATGCGTTGATCGATGCGCGGTACGAAGATGGCAGGATTTTTGCCGATTTCCGTAGCCTGCGGACCGGAACGACCTACAGCACCGTTCTGGAACGTCAGGTGAACTGAAGCGTGTCCGGCCCGGGCGATTGTAGGGGGTAAGTACCGCTGCTGCGATTTTGACTGCGGCGGAGGTTAGTAGGTTGCCACGCGCGGGTCGGACCGCTTCTCAAAAACGGAACAATCGTCTCCACAGCGAGGAGACGGGCCGGGCGGCCAGTTCACCGCCTGCGACAGGATCCAGACCGCCCCGCGCAAGAATGCGACGTTCCTCGGCGCGGGCCATCTGGATTTCGCGAACCTTCAGCGCGGCTTCGCGCGCGGTGACATAGCTGCCGTCCGGTCCCGGTTCCATTCCGGGGATGTTGCGTCCCCGCGACCACATCCCGCGAATTCCCGACAGCGGGTGTTTCCACCCGATCTCGTCATCATCCTGCAAATGCCAGATCCGCTTCGCCTCGGCGACCGAGACCAGAGCGGCCAGCGGTTTGCCGTGCCGGGTCAGAATGATCACTTCGCGCGGGTCCTGTGCACGGGTGACCAGAGCGCCCAAATTGGCGCGCGCATGGGAAATGGTGCAACGCATCGGCGAATCTCCGTATGTACGATTCGAAAGATTGGTGGTCCGAAGGTTGTACAAATCCTGCAATTCTCAACTAACGGCGCGTGCGGTGACCTTCGCGCCCGCAGCATTGGGCAAAAAATCGGGGTCAGGTTCAGGCCTGAAAATTTCCCGGGACAAACATGCGTGGAGTCAAAACTTCTCGGATTATCCACAAAGATTTCCCGGCAGATACCAACAGTTTATCCCCGTCTAATTTTCATGCTGCGGTGCTATTTTCTTGTCAGATACAAGGCGTGCTGCAACAGTCTGAACACCACACAGGTTCTTCGGAACCGAAGGTGGGACGCAAAGGCCCGGGGGTCTTGGCAGAGAGACCGGATCTTAGGATTTGCGTTGAACTGCAATGGCTTACCGGTGGGTGATCGGCCGAGTGCGGGTTTCGTGCCCAAGTCGGATGGCCACCTTCTCAGAAGGCCGATGCACGCTGTGATGTTCCTTCGGGGGCAAAGCGGCAGCCGCAGTCTCTCAGGAGGCTGGGGCAACTGGATCGGGGTGCCCTTCGGGGCGCATCGAACCGGTAAGGCGTCAGGAGTGTCCGAAAGGATGCATGCAAAGACCGCGTCTGCGCACCTGACGCCTTTTCCTTTGCCGATTTCGGTTTCATACAGGCTACCACTCACCCCTGCCGAAAGGGACCGGGGCTCTTCTGCGTGTGCAAAAGAGCCCCGATTTAGCGTCAGATGATGCAATGCCGCGTCTATGCACCTGTAAGGGCAAGCTACCGCGGCATGCGAGATCTTTCAACCATATATTGATGATTGTTCTACGCCCGCCGCAAAATAAAGTGTCTTACAGGCTTTCCTGCACGTCGGTTGCTGCGCCCTGGATGGCATCTCCGGCTTTTTCGATGTCCTTGCCGGCGCCTTTTGCGGTTTCGCAGGCGGTCAGTGCAAACAGACTCAGGCCAATCAGAATTACGCGGATCATATTCGTCTCCTTGGTGCTCGATCTTTTTTTCGGTAGCACCTTTTTTCAGGCGGAGCCAGTTCTTAGGCCGAAGCCTCGCCGCAGAAGAGCTCGTAAACGACTTCGAGCATGCGGCGCGGACGTTCATCCGCCAGACGATAATAGATGGCTTTGCCTTCCCTGCGAGGTATCACCAGCCCTTCAAGTCGCAGACGGGAAAGCTGCTGTGAAACAGCGGCTTGCCTGGCGGACAGCAACTCTTCCAGTTCGGTGACGGATTTTTCACCTGACACAAGGTGACACAGGATCATCAATCTGCCTTCGTGGCTTATAGCCTTGAGGAAATTGGACGCGCGTGTCGCGTTGGTGACCATGCGGTCAAAATCTTCTTGTGACATGTCATTGGACAGCTGAGGAAGTGCCATCGATTGAGTTCCTTGCACACCCGTTGGCCGGGCGTTGTTTCCGTTACGTAAAGAGACGTGAGTGTGAGCCCCTTCAGTACATGTTTCGTACATTCATTTCTATATGTATGAATCAAAATAGCGTGATGTGTGAAAGGCGAGTTCGGATTGAATGTTCCCGAAACGCAAGGGGCGTGTAATTCAAATGATGGCGATTGGCGGATCGGCCCCGGAAACAACAGATGGTTCGCTTTGACGATTGATGATGATCGACATTCGGTCAGCGTTCTCACTTGCCCCCCTTGCAGCCCCCCTTAGCCGACACTAAGACTCAGGTAACACTTGTTGGGATATTGTCCCGATCCATAGCTAAACAGGCAGGTTACGAATGTTCGATCCCGTAGAAACCTACATGAATACACTTGTCCCCATGGTCGTTGAGCAGACCAGCCGGGGCGAGCGCGCCTATGATATTTTCTCCCGCCTGCTGAAAGAGCGGATCATATTCATCAACGGACCGATCCATGATGGGATGAGCCATCTTGTTGTGGCGCAATTGCTGCACCTCGAGGCGGAAAACCCGAACAAGGAAATCTCGATCTACATCAACTCGCCCGGTGGTGTGGTGACCAGCGGTTTGTCGATTTACGACACAATGCAATACATCAAGCCGAAATGTTCCACATTGGTTATCGGTCAGGCGGCCTCGATGGGCTCGGTTCTGCTGGCCGGGGGCGAGAAGGGAATGCGCTTTTCGCTGCCCAACAGCCGCATCATGGTGCACCAGCCCAGCGGCGGGTACCAGGGCCAGGCCAGTGACATCATGATTCACGCGGCCGAGACGCAAAAGCTGAAGGATCGCCTGTATGACATCTACGTGCGTCATACCGGACAGACGAAAAAGGCGGTCGAAAAAGCGCTGGATCGTGACAATTTCATGAGCCCGGAAGAGGCCAAGGAATGGGGTCACATCGACGAAATCGTCGAAAACCGAGCGAAAATGGACACGGAAGAGGCCTGAGGCCAATACCCCGCGTCACCGGCGCGGGGGTCATTTTGAGATTGTAGCCGCCAGAGTGCTGGCCTAAGCTGCACACACAGGTGTAAGCGCCCCCGAAAAGGGGTGCAGGGACGAAGCCCGAAAGGTAGATCATGGCGACGAATTCAGGCGGCGATGGGAAAAACACGCTCTATTGCAGCTTCTGTGGCAAAAGCCAGCATGAAGTCCGGAAGCTGATCGCAGGCCCCACGGTTTTCATCTGTGATGAATGTGTTGAGCTGTGCATGGACATCATCCGCGAAGAGACCAAGGCCAGCGGGCTGAAGTCTTCTGACGGTGTTCCGACGCCCAAGGATATCTGCGAAGTGCTGGACGATTATGTAATCGGTCAGGCCACCGCAAAGCGGGTTCTGTCGGTTGCCGTTCACAACCATTACAAGCGTTTGAACCACGCTCAGAAAGCGGGCAGCGATATCGAACTGGCAAAGTCGAATATCCTGCTGATCGGCCCGACCGGTTGCGGTAAAACGCTTCTGGCGCAAACGCTGGCGCGTATTCTGGACGTGCCGTTTACCATGGCTGACGCGACCACGCTGACCGAAGCCGGCTATGTGGGTGAGGATGTCGAAAACATCATTCTCAAGCTGTTGCAGGCGAGTGAGTACAACGTCGAACGTGCGCAGCGCGGCATCGTCTATATCGATGAGGTCGACAAGATTACCCGCAAATCCGAAAACCCCTCGATCACGCGTGACGTATCCGGTGAGGGCGTGCAGCAGGCATTGCTGAAACTGATGGAGGGGACAGTGGCCAGCGTCCCCCCACAGGGTGGCCGCAAGCATCCCCAGCAGGAATTCCTGCAAGTGGACACGACGAACATTCTGTTCATCTGTGGCGGTGCATTCGCGGGTCTGGACAAGATCATCGCGCAACGCGGCAAAGGTTCGGCCATGGGCTTTGGCGCCGATGTACGCGACAATGATGACCGCGGTGTCGGCGAGATATTCAAGGAACTGGAACCCGAGGATCTTCTGAAATTTGGCCTGATCCCGGAATTCGTCGGTCGTCTGCCGGTTCTGGCGACGCTTGAGGACCTGGATGAAGACGCGCTGGTGACTATCCTGACCAAGCCCAAGAACGCATTGGTCAAGCAATACCAGCGTCTGTTCGAACTGGAAGATGTTGAGCTGGCCTTTACGGATGATGCCTTGAAGGCAATCGCCAAAAAGGCCATCGAGCGCAAAACCGGCGCGCGGGGTCTGCGGTCGATCCTGGAAGATATTCTGCTGGATACGATGTTCGAATTGCCTGGAATGAAGAATGTCAGCGAAGTTGTGGTGAACGAAGAGGCGGTCATGTCTGACTCGCAGCCTCTGTTCATCTATACCGACGCTGCACCGGAGTCGGCATCGGCCGGTTGAGATCGGGCTATTTGCCGCGACGGTGGGACTTCACTTGAACCGGTTCAGGGGGCTCTGCCCCCGCTGCCCTTCGGGCATCCCCCCGGGATATTTTTAGCCAGATGAAACTGTGGATCCGTCGCTCGCACATGAGTGTCGGTGCAGTTAGGCGGCGGAAGCTTAAGCAAGTTTTCGAACAACAAAGGTGACGAATTATGGCAGTGAAGCGCATTTCTTCGGGCGGTGAGTTCGAAGCCAAGGTCGGGTACTGCCGTGCGGTGGTCGCGGGCGGATGGGTTCACGTCGCCGGTACTGTCGGGCAGGGTGAAGACGCGGTTGAACAGTGCCGATCAGCCCTGGCGACGATCGAGAAGGCTTTGGCAGAGGCTGGCGCAGGCTTTCACGATGTGGTTCGGGTCACATACATGCTGCCCGATCGCAGTGAGTTCGAGCCGTGCTGGCCGATCCTGGCCGAAACTTTCAGAGCCAACCCTCCGGCAGCGACAATGATCGAATGCGGTTTGATCGATCCGAAATACAGGATCGAGATCGAAGTGACCGCCTTTCTGCCGGAGTGACGCAGGTGGTATCAGGGGCACTGGACCTTGGCGGGCCTTTGGTCCATACCTTTCCTCGACGAAATGCCGGAGGCACCCGATGGGAATCCTGAACAGTCTTTTGCGAGCCGTGACCTGGTGGAATGGGTCGACTTTGAACACTCAGATCTACACTGCACGCAAGGGCGTGAAAGTGGGCGAAGACAATGAAGGCAACGTGTTTTACCGCAATGCCGATGACAGCAGGCGTTGGGTTATCTTCAATGGCGAGGCCGAAGCCAGCCGGGTTGATCCTGAATGGCATGGTTGGTTGCATCGCACTTGGGACGAGCCTCCGACGGATAAACCGCTGCCGCATAAATCCTGGGAAAAACCACATCAGGAAAACCTGACCGGCACCGCGCTGGCCTATGCTCCGGCCGGATCTCTGCGTCGCGCGGAACCGGTTGAACGTAAGGACTATGAGGCCTGGAGCCCGGAATAGACGAGGCGATAATGTCGACCCATAACTGGACCGAAGTTCTTGTCGGCGGTGTCGTATTGGCCGGTGCCGTGGCGTTTGGTGTCTATGCCAGCCAATCGACGGGCTTGTCGCAAGGGGCCGCTGGATATGAGCTGGGCGCGTCTTTCAGATCACTGGAGGGCGTGGGTGTCGGCACGGATGTGCGCCTTGCCGGCGTCAAGATCGGAACCGTGACAGGCGTCACCCTGAACCCTGAAACCTATCGAGCTGACACGACTTTCACGATTGCGGACGGGATTCTGGTGCCGGACGACAGTGCCATAGTCATTTCGTCAGAAGGTCTGCTGGGGGGCAATTTCGTCGAGGTAATGCCCGGCGGCTCGCCATTCTACTTTGATCCCGGCGATGAGATCGAGGATACGCAGGGCGCGGTCAGCCTGATTTCGCTCCTGGTCAAGTTCGTAGCCGGAGACGGCAGCGAATGATACGCGCCGCGTTTCTTGCCTTGTTGCTGGCCGGCACTGGTGCGGCTGCGCAGCAGAAAGTTCAATCTGGACCCGGGGCAATGTTGCGGGGCCTCGACAAGGTGAACGGCCAGACTGTCGATGTTGAATTGCAGACCGGCGAGACGGCAGCGGTTTTTGGGCTGGATGTTGCCCTGGGGGATTGCCGTTATCCTGTTGACAATCCAACCGGTGACGCATTCGCCTATCTGACCATCTGGGAGAGCGGAAAGGCCGATCAGCTGTTTGACGGTTGGATGATCGCAACCTCCCCCGCGTTGAATGCGCTGGATCACGCGCGTTATGACGTTTGGGTCATACGGTGTATCACACCCGCCGCCGACTGATTCAGCGGTGCCGAGAAATCGGCGCTGTGGTTCAAGGCCTCTTCCAGTTCTTTCTTGTAGGCACCGCGCGGAATTTCGATTGCGCCCAAAGAGGCCAGGTGCGCGGTCAGAAACTGCGTGTCAAACAGGCGGAAGCCGGTTTGCCGCAGGCGGTCCACAAGATAGGCGAGGGCGATTTTCGAAGCGTCCTTGCGCCTTGAAAACATGCTTTCGCCAAAGAATGCCGCGCCCAGGCTCACGCCATAGACGCCCCCAACCAGCGCATCGTCTTCCCAGATTTCCAATGAATGCGCATGCCCGGTTTGGTGCAACTGACGGTACAGGTCATGAAGCTGGGCGTTGATCCAGGTATCGGCCCTGTCGGCACACCCGTCGACGACGCCAGAAAAATCCTGGTCGATCGAGATATCGAACCCGCAGTTTCGGATACGGCGCGCCAGGCTTCGAGAAATGTGGAATCCGTCCAGTGGAAAGACGCCGCGGAACTTGGGATCGACCCAAAACAGCTCGGGGTCATTGCGATGCTCGGCCATCGGAAAGATACCGATGGAATAGCCATGCAACAAAAGTTCGGGGGACAGGCTCATGTCAGGTATGAGGCAACCGGAGGGCATGGGCCCTCCGGTCCTTGGTGACTATTGTTCCATGTTCTCCGCAAGCCAGCGCTCCAGCCAGTGGATGTTGTAGTCGCCGCTGCGCAGATCGGGTTCCTGCAACAGTGCGTGGAACAGAGGGACCGTGGTATCGATGCCGTCGACAATCAACTCCCCCAATGCGCGTTCCAGTCGGGCCAGCGCTTCGGCCCGGTCACGGCCCTGCACGATCAGCTTGGCGATCAGAGAGTCATAATAGGGTGGAATCGAATACCCGTCATAAAGAGCCGAGTCCATCCGAACGCCAAGGCCACCCGGTGCGTGGTACGCGGTGATCTTGCCGGGACAGGGCGAGAAATTCGGCAGCTTTTCGGCGTTGATCCGAACCTCGATGGCGTGGCCGTTGATTTCCAGATCGTCCTGGCCGAAGGACATCGGTTCACCCGCGGCGACAAGGATTTGTTCGCGCACCAGGTCGACGCCAAAGATACCTTCGGTGACCGGGTGTTCCACCTGAAGACGGGTGTTCATTTCGATGAAATAGAACTCGCCATTTTCGTAGAGGAACTCGATGGTGCCGGCGCCGATATAGTTGATCTTGGCGACCGCGTCGGCGCAGACCTTGCCGATCTTGGCGCGTTCTTCGGGGGTGATGCAGGGGCCGGGGGCCTCTTCGAACACCTTCTGGTGGCGCCGCTGAAGCGAACAATCCCGTTCGCCCAGATGAACAGCCTTGCCTTTCCCGTCGCCAAACACCTGAATTTCGATGTGGCGCGGCGTGGTCAGGTATTTCTCGATATAGACTTCGTCATTGCCAAAGGCGGCCTTGCCTTCGGCCCGTGCAGTCATGAAGGCGCTTTCCATTTCGTCAGCGTTCATCGCAACTTTCATGCCGCGACCGCCGCCGCCTGCGGTAGCCTTGATGATGACCGGATAGCCGAATTCCTCACCGATCTTCTTGGCCGTCGCAAGATCAGGCACGCCGCCGTCTGATCCCGGCACACAAGGTACGCCCAGAGCCTTCATCGTGTCCTTGGCCGTAATCTTGTCGCCCATGACGCGGATGTGTTCCGCAGTGGGGCCGATGAACGTGATTCCGTGATCTTCGACGATCTGCACGAACTCGGCATTCTCGGACAGGAAGCCATAGCCGGGGTGGATCGCCTGCGCTCCGGTGATTTCACAGGCCGAAATGATCGCGGGCACGGACAGGTAACTCTGGGGGCTGGGCGGGGGGCCGATGCAGACCGATTCGTCCGCCATGCGCACATGCATCGCGTCGCTATCCGCGGTGGAGTGGACGGCTACCGTCTTAATCCCCATCTCGCGGGCGGCGCGGATGACGCGCAGGGCGATCTCGCCTCGGTTGGCAATCAGGATCTTGTCGAACATGGGCCCGCCTTACTCGATGATGACCAGAGGAGTGCCGAATTCCACAGCGTCGCCATCGCCGACCAGAACACGCTTGACGGTACCCGACTTGGGCGCGTGGATGTGGTTCATGGTCTTCATCGCTTCGACAATCAGCAGCGTGTCGCCTTCGGACACGGAAGCGCCGACCGAGATAAATGCGGGGGCGCCGGGCTCGGGCTGCATGTAGACGGTGCCAACCATGGGCGACGTTACAGCGCCGGGGTGGCTGGCTGGATCTTCCTGGGCAGCAGGGGCTTCGGCCACGGCAGGCGCAGCCGCAGCAGCAGGAACTGGTGCCGCCGCAGGGACGGCAACCTGAACTGGTGCGGCTGCGGCCTGTGTCATGCGGCTTACGCGCACGTTCAGGCTGTCTTCCTCGCCATATTCGCGCTTGACCTGCAATTCGGTCAGGTCGTTGTCACGCAGCAACTCGGCCAGAGCCTTGATGAATGCCACATCCGCTTCGTGTTTGGTGTCTGTCATGAGTGTCCTCGACGGTTCCCCTTTGGCCCGTCTGTTTCTTGCGGGCTCTGATCAAATTACGCAGGGTTATAGGCTAAGCGGCGGTGCATGAAAAGCGCCGACTCGCACCATCACAGGCGGGAATCCCGTATAATTTAAAGGGGCGGACAGGTTACAGAGGCATCCCCGACAATTTGGCGACAAGCTCGGGCAGTTTGCGGGCGCCGAATTTCTCAAGCAAGCGGGCGCGATAGGCTTCGATTGTGCGGTAACTCAGGCCCAGTTCGACGCCGATTTCCTTGGCGGACAGGCCGCGGCAGGACAGGATCGCCACTTCGCGTTCTCGAACGGTCAATTCGACAAGGGGACGTTCTTCCGAGATGTCGGAAAAGCTCCAGATTCCATGGCGGAAGGGGTCATCGGGCGTCAAAGAGCGGCCACGGGCGCGGCACCAGAACAGATCGCCATTGCGACGCCGCATGACGCGTTCATCCGTGTAGTACCCGGTGTCTCGCATCACTTGCAGGCTGCGTTCCCCGATCCTCTCCCAATCCGCGACCGAGGGATAGAGATGCAACAGCGGCATGTTGCGGTAATCGGCCTCTTCCCCGCCGAAAGTGCGGGCGAATTGCAGATTGCAGCGTCTGATGATCCGGTTTTCCAGCTCAACAAGCCCGATCGGTGCATATTCAAAGGCGGGGTCACTCATCCGCTTATCGTGCCGGGAAACCACGCGGAATTGAAGGGGAGATGCGGTTTCCTGTGGCCATTGATGCGCATTGGCGGCTGCCGCTTTTGTCAAGGTTGTAAATACGGTTTGAAAATCTCTGGGTAAACCAGTGAAACACATGATATGTTCTGAAAAAAGAGGCTGAAGCCTGGTCAGGAGAATACGATCATGCGTGATATGTTGACGGGAAGCCGCATTCGGGAAAGACGGCAGATTGCCGGGCTTCGGCAGGCGGAACTTGCCCGCCTTGCCGGGATATCCGCGTCCTACCTGAACCTGATCGAACATAACCGCCGCCGGATCGGTGGCAAATTGCTGGTGGATATAGCGTCTGCGCTTTCCGTCGAACCCTCAGTCCTGACACAGGGGATCGAGGCGACCCTTGTGTCGGCCCTGCGGGAGGCGGCGGATGACGCCGTCGGGCAGCAGGCCGAAGTGGACGGGCTGGAGGAATTTGCCGGGCGCTTTCCCGGATGGGCCGGGGTGCTTGCGCAGATGCACCGCCGTGTTGTTTCGCTTGAACGGAATGTCGAGATCCTGTCAGACCGGCTGACTCATGACCCGCATCTTGCGGCATCAATGCACGAAGTGCTGTCAACGGCGGCGGCGATTCGTTCAACGGCGGCAATTCTTGCAGACACAGAGGACATCGAAGCAGAGTGGCGGGAACGATTTCACAAAAACCTGCACCAGGATGCAGAGCGGCTGGCCGGCAGTTCAAAGGCACTTGTAACCTTTCTGGACGAAAGCGACTCGTCAATTGATCCGCGCGGTGTTCCGCTTGAAGAGGTCGAAGCGTTCTTCGAATCCCGCAGGTACAGTTTTTCGGAATTGGAACAGGGCGAGGACGTGGATGCCGTTGATCTGAGCAGTCTCAACACGTCGGCTGCGCGAACTGTGGCGCGTGAAGTTCTGAAGATGTATCGCGATGATGCCGTAGCTTTGCCGCTGGATGCGCTTCGATCACGTCTGCAAAAAGGCGACACGGATCCCATCGCGTTGGCTTATCGCTTTTCCGTAGACGTCGCCACCGTTCTGCGACGACTGGCGTTCATACCCGATGACGTGTTGCCGCAGCCGGTTGGCATGGTGCTGTGCGATGCATCCGGCAGCATATTGTTCATCAAGCCGATTCCGGGCTTTGCTTTGGCGCGGCATGGTGAGGTTTGCCCGCTGTGGCCGTTGTTCACGGCTTTGAGCCGCCCACTTGTTCCGGTGCGCAAGCAGGTTGTCCAGATGGGACGGACCCCGGCTGAATTCGAATGCTTCGCCTATGCTTGGCCTTATGCGGTATTGGGGTATGATCAGGATCCCGTTTATCGCTCGGTTATGCTGGTCCGTTCGGGCAACGAGGCGGCAGGCGGCGCTCCGGTCACGCAAGTCGGGCCGAACTGCCGTGTCTGTCCCAGCAATGCCTGCAAGGCCCGCCGCGAACCGTCGATTTTGAGCGAAGGCTTTTGACACTTTCCCGACAGAAGGCTTAATCTGGACGGGACCGATCTGAGGATGGAGGAACGGTCTTGGGGAGGAACTGAAAATATGAGCCGTAAGGTTCTGTTGATCGAGGACGAGCCGAACATTGCCGAAGCAATCCGGTTTCTGCTGACCCGCGAGGGATGGCAGGTCGACACGCATGGCGATGGAACGGATGCGGTTCAGGTGATTCAGAGGGCACAGCCCGATCTGGTCATTCTGGACGTCATGCTGCCGGGCAAGAGCGGCATGGATATCCTGCGGGACATCCGAGAGATGGAAGAACTGGCAGGTTTGCCGGTTTTGATGCTGACGGCGCGCGGTCAATCGCGCGACAGGGAAATGGCGGAAAACGCAGGCGTCAGCCGTTTCATGACCAAACCGTTTTCCAATGCCGAAGTTCTGACGGCCGTGCGCGATCTTCACGCGCAGGCGACACGGATATGATGTCTGGCGAGGGCAA
The DNA here is from genome assembly GCF_059609845.1 of Ruegeria sp. YTSC002. Lineage (NCBI taxonomy): Bacteria > Pseudomonadati > Pseudomonadota > Alphaproteobacteria > Rhodobacterales > Roseobacteraceae > Ruegeria > Ruegeria sp. YTSC002. The sequence continues at coordinate 38,126 of NZ_JBXWML010000003.1, read as the reverse complement.
AAAGGACGCACCACAGGGCGCACGACCCTCGCTTTTTCTCGAACGTCAAAGCTATCGCCGACGTAGGCTGGCGGATGCGGCGCGGCTTTTGCCGTTCATGGGGGCGGCTCTGCTGGCGCTTCCGTTGCTGTGGCCCGATCAGCCCGGCAAGGGCGAGGCTGTCCCCCTGTCTTCAGCAATGTACTACATCTTTGTCTGCTGGGGCGCGCTGATCGTGGTAGGGTTGTTTTTTGGAATTGCCGCCCGCCGTTTGGGCGTGCGCGAGGATCAGGACGCGGACGCTGAGTGATGGCAACCATTAACACGCTGATCCTGGTCTGCCTTGGCTATGTCGTTTTCTTGTTCGCCGTGGCTTTCGCCGCTGACCGGATGGCTGCGGCAGGGCGGGGCAAGTGGCTGCGGTCGCCCCTGATCTATACCTTGTCGCTGTCGATCTATTGCACTGCATGGACATTCTATGGTGCGGTGGGCAATGCCGCGCGGTCCGGGTTGGAGTTTGTAACGATTTACCTTGGCCCAACCCTGGTGATGGTCAGTTGGTGGTGGGGACTGCGCAAACTGGTGAGGGTCGGGCGCAGTCAGCGGGTGACCTCGATCGCGGACCTGTTGTCATCGCGCTATGGCAAGTCGAACACGCTTGCCGTGTGTGTGACCGTTCTTGCCGTGCTTGGCGGGACACCCTACATCGCGCTCCAGTTGCAATCGATTACCCTGTCATTTTCGATATTCGCCGAAGCCGATCCATCAGGTCTGTATCGCGAAGGGGCCAGTGTTTTCTGGGTCGCCGCGGGGCTGGCCGTGTTCGCAATTCTCTTCGGTACGCGTAATTTGGACGTAAACGAGCGTCACCACGGTGTGGTCACCGCCATTGCCGTGGAAGCCGTTGTCAAACTGTTTGCTCTTATCGCCGTGGGCGTTTTCGTGGTGTGGGGCATTGCCGGTGGCGTTGGCCCGATGATGGAGCGGATAGATGCCTCGGAAATCGGACAGTGGAACGTCGATGCCGGGCGCTGGACAACATTCATATTCCTGTCCGCTGCGGCCTTTATCTGCCTGCCGCGCATGTTTCAGGTGATGGTGGTCGAAAACGATGACGAAAGCCATCTGCGAACCGCCGCATGGGCGTTTCCGCTCTATCTGCTTTTGATGAGCCTTTTTGTCGTGCCAATTGCCGTCGTTGGTCTGGACCTGTTGCCAGAGGGGGCCAATCCCGACCTGTTCGTGCTGACGGTACCGCTGTCGCAGGGCAATGACTGGTTGGCCATGCTGTCCTTTATCGGCGGGTTTTCGTCCGCAACGTCGATGGTCATCGTCAGCGCAATGGCCTTGTCGACGATGGTGTCGAACCATGTGGTCATGCCGATTTGGCTGAGCACGCATGAAGGAACAGGGTCAGTCTCGGGCGATGTGCGCAGCATTGTTTTGATAGCGCGCCGTGTTTCCATCGCCGTGATCATGGCGTTGGGTTTCTTCTATTATCGGTTGTCCGGCGGGGGTGCGGCACTGGCCTCGATCGGATTGATCGCCTTTGCGGGCATCTCGCAGATCCTGCCTGCTTTGGTCGGGGGATTGTTCTGGCGCGGAGCAACCCGCACAGGGGCACTTGTCGGGTTGAGCGTCGGTTTCTCATTGTGGATTTATACGCTGTTGTTGCCGGGTATGGGCGCGCCGTGGATGCCGGAGGCCGTCATGCAGAATGGGCTGTTCGGCCTTGCCTGGTTGCGTCCTCATGCCCTGTTCGGGATCGAAGGGATCGACCCGATGGTCCATACCGTGATGTGGTCTCTGTCCCTCAATACCATTGCCTTTTGCGTGGCGTCCCTGCTGAGCTTCCCCAGCCCTCTGGAGCGTTTGCAGGGCGCGCAGTTCGTCAACGTTTTCGATCACTCGGTTTCACCGGGAGGCTGGTCCGGTTCGGTGGCGCAAAGCGAAGATCTGATGATCATGACACAGCGTATTCTGGGCACCGCCCCGGCGCAGGAGTTCTTTCAGGCTGAGGCTGAAAAACAGGGTGGCCGGTCGCATATGCCGGAACCGACCCCGGGTTTCCTCAACCGTCTGGAGAGAGAGTTGAGCGGGTCGGTTGGCACCGCCACGGCACATGCGATGATCGCTCAGATCGTCGGTGGGTCTTCAGTTTCCGTAGAAGATCTGCTGGCGGTGGCGGATGAATCGGCGCAGCTTCTGGAGTATTCGGGGAGGTTGGAAGAGAAGTCGTCCGAATTGTCCCGTACGGCGCGCCAACTGCGCGAAGCAAACACCAAACTGACGCAGATTTCCGAGCAAAAAGACAGCTTCCTCAGCCAGGTCAGTCACGAGTTGCGCACGCCGATGACCTCGATCCGGGCGTTTTCCGAGATCATGCGGGATACAGAGGGCCTAAGCCGAGAGGAGCAGACCCGCTATGCTGCAATCATTCACGATGAGGCCTTGCGCCTGACCCGGCTTCTCGACGATCTGCTGGACTTGAGCGTGCTGGAAAACGGGCAGGTCAATCTGAACCTCAGCGATGACAGTTTGCGTTCGGTTCTGGACCGGGCGGTGTCCAGCGCACTGGCCGGAGCAGAGCGGAAAATCATGGTCCGGCGGACTTTTACGGCAGAGCGAATGCGCCTGCATACGGATCTGGACCGGTTGGGGCAGGTGTTCATCAATCTGATCTCGAACGCGCAGAAATACTGTGACGCGGAAGATCCGGTATTGGTCATTTCAGCCCACGACGTCGGCGGCAGGGTCATCATCGATTTCATCGACAACGGCAGCGGCATTCCCCCCGGCGCGCGTTCGATGGTGTTCGAGAAATTTGCCCGAGTCGGGGTCGACAAGGCAGGGGGCGCAGGTCTGGGCTTGGCCATTTGCCGCGAGATCATGCAACGGTTGGGCGGTGAGATCACATATTTGCCCGGGCAGGGCGGCGCGGCATTCCGGGTCAGCCTGCCTTTGGCATTCCAGCAGGCCGCGCAATGACACAGCCATAAAGAACTTCGTAACGCTCGGCAGGGTAAACCAATAGCCAGTTATTGAAGCAACTGGTGATCGGGCGCCATGTCACAAACTGTCAGCGCTGCTTTGGCGCGCAAACTGTCTGTTGGACGAAAAGATCTGGGCGATCGCCCGCGTTCGGTTCTGCGGGCGCTGCGCTTGGGGTTTGCGCGGGCAGCAAGTGATCGATTGAACCTTCCCTTGGCCGTCATCGGGGCAAAACAGGCCAACCCCACGCAGGATGACATGGTGGAATCAGTCGCTCAGGATTGGCTGATGCTGGTGTTTGACGGGCCGGAGGCGCGCGCTGGGATTTGTCTGAGCCCGCATGTGGTGTCCGCCATTGTGCAAACCCAGACCATCGGTCACGTACTGCCCGGTGATCCCGACCCAAGGGCCTTTACGGATACGGACGCCGCGATGGTGGTGCCATTTATCGAAACCGCTCTGACCTTGACCGCCGGCTCAATAGACGCTGCGGCCGAGGAGGTCTGCCTGACGGGATACGAGTTCGCGGCACGAACGAAAGATTCGCGCGGCTTGTCGTTGGCCATGACTGAAGATGAATACCGCGTCTTCGATCTGACGGTTGATCTGGCCGGCGGGGCGCAGCAGGGACAGATCTCGATCTTTCTTCCAGAGCATCCTGCCACCCCGGAAAAGGCAGAGGAGGTCTCGGACCCGGCCGGTCCCCGACTCGAGCAGGCATCGGGTGTTGTGCGGGCGGAACTGAACGCCGTCTTGTGCCGGATGTCGCTGCCATTGTCCGATCTGTCAGAAATTCAACCTGGATGTGTTTTGCCATTGCGCGGGGCGCGTCTGGACAGAACTGAGATATTGACCATCGACCGAAAGCCAACGGGTATTGGCCGCCTTGGTCAATGTGGTGGGTTGCGCGCCGTTCGATTGAACGAACATGCAGCCTTACCCGCCTTGTCGGGGGACGACGCGCAGGAGTTCATCGAGAGCCGAGGGAGAATGCAGCCGCACGACCACCTGGTCGAACCAGATTCCAGCGCGGTGGATGTCATGCCGCCGGCAATAGGGGACGAGGGTTTGGACCTGACGGACACCGATCTGTCATTGAACGATTCCGAGCGGATGGTCGCAGAGATTTCGCAACTGGCTGGCCTTGACGCCGCCGACACGAATCCCGACGCAGAATAGGGCCTAATCTGCCTTGCTGCGGAGTTGTTCCAGGGCAGGGCGCAGGTTTTCCAGTTGATACCCGGCATTTGTCGTGGCGGCTAGAATGTCGTCCGTGCTCATGCGGTCGCATTGACCAAGGGCCCAGACCACCGAACATCGAGTGCCCGAGGCGCAATAAGCCAGAACCGGACCATCGCAGTTTTCTGCCAGGTCACGCTGCCGCTTTGCGATCTCGGGCGTCATGGTCTGGTGGGTCAGCTCCAACACCTCGTATTCCATGCCCGCGGCACGGACGGCTTCACCGATCGCGTCGGATTGCATGATCGCGGGAACCTCAACATCGGGCCGGTTGCAGATCACCTTGACGAAGCCTGCCTCGGCAATTGCCGGGACATCTTCAACCGTGATCTGCGGCGAGACAGCATAGCGGGGCGTGATCGGTCGAATCTCCATGCGAAATCCTTAGGCCGCGTTTGCGGCTCTGTCCAGTTGAGCCCCTAGCGTTGGTGCGATGAACATGCCTGCAATCATCGCGATCAGAAAGACCAGCCCACCCAAACCACCATATGTCAGCGAGGCCATCGCCGGTCCCGGGCAAAGCCCGGCCAAGCCCCAGCCCATTCCGAACAGGACGGAACCAATGATGAGCCTGCGATCAACCTCGGACCTCGCAGGGGGTGGAAAATCGCCTCCGGTCAAGGCCTTGCGCCCGGTGGTCAGCCTCCAGGCCAGAAGCATCGGCAGGATGGCGCCACCCATCACAAAGGCCAGGGTCGGGTCCCAGTTTCCGAAAACATCCAGCCAACCCTGAACTTTGGTCGTGTCCGTCATGCCCGAAATCAACAATCCGGCACCGAAAAGCGATCCTGCAAGAAAAGCAATCAAAAGGCGCATCAGATCAGCTCCCAAACATGGCGCAGCAGGACGAGGGTCATTCCGCCGGCAAGGATATAGAATACGGTGGCCACGATGCCGCGCAGAGAAAATCGCGAGATGCCACAGACCCCGTGACCCGACGTGCAGCCATTGGCGATACGCGTTCCCACACCGACCAGAAGCCCGGCCACAACAACAAGGCCCAGATTGTTGGTAAGATGCGTTTGGGCCTCGGGGGCGATCAGTGGCCGCAGCAGAAGCGGCATTCCGATCAACCCGGCGATGAAGGCCAGGCGTTCGGCTTTGGTGTCGCCGGCCTCACCATCGACAAGGCCACCCAAAATGCCGCTTGCACCCATGATCCTGCCATTTCCAAGCAGGTACACGGCTCCGCCCAGGCCAATCAGCAGGCCACCGCACAGCCCCCAGATCCACTCGATGTTCATGTGGGTTTATCCTTTTTTGATTGATTTGACTTGCGTCAGATTTTGTTCACCGGCAGCTTCAGGAATACATCGCCTTGCTCATCAGCAGGCGGCATTTGCCCGGCCCGCATGTTGACCTGCAAAGAGGGCAGGATCAGGCGCGGCATGGCAAGGGTGGCGTCCCTTGCGTCGCGCATTTCCACGAATTCTTCGATGCTCCGCCCTTTTCCGATATGGACGTTCAGCGCTTTCTGTTCGCCTACCGTCGTTTCCCAGGCATATTCATCGCGGCCCGGCGCTTTGTAGTCATGTCCGACGAAGATGCGCGTTTCGTCTGGCAGCGACAGGATTTTCTGGATCGATTCAAACAATGTGGCTGAGGAGCCACCGGGAAAATCGCAGCGCGCCGTTCCGAAATCCGGCATGAACAGCGTGTCGCCCACAAAGGCGGCGTCGCCTATCACATAGGTCAGGCAGGCCGGGGTATGCCCCGGGGTATGGAGAACATCGCCCCGCATCTGCCCAATGTGGAAACTGTCCCCCTCCGAGAACAAGGCGTCGAACTGGCTGCCATCGCGCTGGAACTCGGTTCCTTCATTGAAGACTTTGCCGAACGTGTCCTGCACGGTGACGATCTGAGCGCCTATTCCGATTTTGCCACCCAGTTCCTGTTGCAGGTAGGGGGCCGCGGACAGGTGATCGGCGTGAACGTGGCTTTCCAGAATCCATTCGACCTTTAGATCGTGCGCGCGCACAAAGTCGATGATTGCGTCAGCCGATTTTGTCTCTGTGCGCCCCGACGCGTGATCGAAATCCAGGACACTGTCGATGATGGCGCAGGCACGCCCTTGCGGTTCATGAACAACGTAGGACACCGTGAAGGTTTGATCGTCAAAAAACGCTTTCACTGTGGGTGTCATGATTTCCTCCGTATCGGTTGTCACGATCATATATGTAAAATGGAATGTGATGCAACATCGAACCTGTGTTTGATGCGGGTCAAGGCATTCGCGATTGAAACAGCCTAAAATTTGGGTCATCCGCGCCGGATTGCCGAAAACGCGAACGTGTTGGGCAATATCCCGCACAATTTCAGGTTAATATCAGCGGGTCTTATTCCCGTTACCTATATCTGGGATACTGGCGACACTTGGGAGGGTATTATGACATCGACAAGTCTTTATTCCGAAGCAGAACGGCTTGAGCAAGAGCTCAGAAATGCGAGCCTTGATACGCGTTTGGCGCTTCAGCCGAGTGTGAGCAAGGTTGTCGACCGTATGCGACAGCAGGGGATGCAGGTGCCGTCCCGCCTGCGGCGTCTGGATGCAGCCCTGTGCGAAGACGCTATGGAAGCGCAGTTCGATAACCTGCCGGTTTGATACAAGAAGTCATCCAAAGGATATCCCGAGGATGACCAGCATCAATCCAAGAACGGACAGGAACAAAGACGCCAGGTTCCAAGGCAAAACGCCCTGAACGGTCGCGCGCAATTCGTCGTCTGACAGACCCGCTTTGCGCGCTTTCATCACGCGAAGAATGCACCAGATCAGGCCGGCGAGTCCGGCCAGAGAAAGGGCTGCGCCGCCCCAGGTGATGAATTCGAACATGGTGCCCTACATCTCTTCTTGAACTACCCCCCCCGCGCTTACCGGATCGGATCGCGCCGTACAAGCACACTTGGGGTTTGGGTGGGATTGGGTGCTTGCGACCCGGGCGGCGGCATTGTATCCGGCTTCCTGCATCAGATTTCAGCCCGTGGGACGGACGCGTATGGAAGGCATCATCAACAATCAGGCTGCCCCCAACTGTCGCGTGACTGCTGATGAAACGTGCCAGTTCATCGAACGGTTTGAGGGTCTGGATGCGGTGAAAACAACCTGGTGGAACAACGGAAAGAAGCCATGGCCGAGGCCCAGGCACGTCGTTGCTTCTGCCTCTAGAAAACTGTTTTGTGTGTAGCAACCAAAGCTTGAGACGAATACACGGGGTATGAACTGTATTCTCTTAGCGGTGATGATCCAGAATTGGGAAGAATTGGATGAGCATGTCGGAAGAAGCAGAAGCAAGTTACAAGGTCACCTCTGGGGAGCTGCGCCAATTTGTTGAGCGTATCGAGCGCCTGGAGTTGGAAAAGAAAGACATCGCGGATCAAATAAAGGAAGTGTACGCAGAGAGTAAATCACGCGGTTACGATGTGAAGGCTCTTCGCAGCATCATTTCTCTCAGAAAAAGAGATAAAGATGATATTGCCGAGCAAGAGGCTGTCATCGAGATGTACAAAGAAGCCTTGGGCATGAACTAAGACCGGTTCTTGGCAAAAGTGCTATTTCAGTCAGGCTGACGAAAGCTTTGCGAAGAAAAGCGCGTCACTGGCCAAGCCTGCAACATGTACAGCCAGACCGGGCGGAGATTTCAAAATCGAAGACCTGGCTGGCTGTCCGGTGATTGCTTATTGCCTCAGTGGCCTTGTGGGTTTGCAGGGTCCTTGCGGACGACCAAATCTCGTTTTCGTTGGCAGATCTTCAATGTGTCAGAAAGCCGAAGCTGCGGTTGCTGAAGACCTTGTTGCCTTTTTTGATAGTTTATCCGAGGCAAGTCCTGCCTCATGATTGCCCGAAGGCATGCGGCTCAAGGGCTGGGTTTTTTTGGTATTGAAAATCGTTGAAGATTCCTAATCCGTATTTTAGCCGTGTGGCACATGCGACGGAGCTGTGCAGAATCCTCGATCGCCACTGAGGGCGCGAGCGCCGCAAAGCATCCTGTCGGTCAACCAAAGGCCGGTCATGCACCAACCAACAAAGCCAGACCACTCAAGTGGGGCTGATCGGCGCGACCGACACCTTTTCGGTATAGGGCTTGGTAGTGTTTTGAACTCAGCGCTCGGTAATGAAGGACAGTCCGGACACGAGCTGTTTCAGTCCAAGCGCCGCGCCCGCAAAGATCGCGGCGAATGTCACGGGCGCGCTGTAGGCCAGAAGTGAAAAGGCAGATATGCCTTGTCCGACGCTGCAACCGACTGCGATGATCGCTCCGGGGCCCATGATCGCCGCGCCCAGCATTTGCCGTTTCAGTTCACGTGGATCTTCGCAGGCTTCCCAGCGAAAATGGCCCTTTGACCAGGATCCCAAAAACGCGCCGATCAGAACGCCCGAGACGGATCCGACGGCAAAAGACAACGTGTTTCCGGACGCTGTCATCAAGTAGAATATCGTGTCACCCAAAGGCGCAGCGAAGGTGTGGGTTTGCACCGGCTCACCGTCAAAACCGTGGGTCGCTACCCAGTTCGTGCCAAGCCAGCCCGAAACGATCGCCAGTCCAACCACAGATCCCCAGAACACTTGCGCTGGCGTGCGGCGGAACTGCTGGTTCGCCAAAGCAAAGACCACCAAAACAATACCGACGGCAGAACCGAAGAGCCACGCCGGAACAGAAGTCATCCGTTCAGCAAGAAAGCTGACGCTTTGGGGGGCGCTGAGATCCATTTCCACTGGAAACAGCCAAACCCGAAGATATGCCAGGGGACCCGACATTACGACATACGCCGAAAGACCCATGATCAGAACGATGACGAAGGATCGAAGGTCGCCACCGCCCAGTCTTGCCAACGCGCCATAGCCGCAGTTCCCGCTGATGGCCATTCCATAACCGAACATGAGGCCGCCCACGATCGAACCGATCGGGTTCCAGGTCTGGGCAAGGTAGCGTGTCCCGACAGGGTCAAGCCACCCGAACGCCATGGCGGTATGGCTTCCAACAATCGCAACGCCAATCGCAACCGCCCACATGCGAAGACGCCGATCATCATCCGCGTAAAGATAATCTTCGATGGCACCCAACGTGCAAAAGCGCCCGATGCGTGCGGCCAGCCCCAATGCGATGCCTCCAATCAAACCGATCAGAGCAACGGCATTTGCGTCTCCCAATGCTTCGAGCATTGCCAGTCTCCTCCCAAAGCTGGCGGCGTCTTGACCGGCTTCTACGTGTCCCGGCAGAAAAGATCGTAGACGACTTCCAGTATTTGCGTCGAACGATCATCAGCCAATCTGTAATAGATAGTCTTACCCTCGCGCCGTGTTTTGACCAAGCCCTCAAAGCGCAGTCGGGACAACTGTTGGGATACGGCGGCCTGTCTCGCCGACAGCATCTCTTCCATCTGGGTGACGGACTTTTCACCCGATGACAGATAGCACAAGATCATCAGGCGCCCCTCGTGGCTGATGGCCTTAAGGAAGTTTGATGCCGTTTGCGCATTCTCCATCATTCGGTCCAGATCTTCTGCGCACATGTCTTTTGTGAACACTGGCAGTTTCGATGGTTTATCCAACAAGATCGCCTCGCTTTCTCAGCTTCACGCATTCAAAACAGTTTATGTAATATACCGTCGTTTATCCAGAAGTCTCAATCTGTACCCCTGCGTCACGTAGCAGCACGCCCAACATGCCCCAAAAAAAGTCTTCGCCGGGGTACCCTTCGATCCGGCCGACTTCGCGGCCGTTGTTCAGCAAAACAAAGGTTGGAGTGTAGTACAGAGGTCTTCCCAGTTCGATTCCATCCGGCATGGATGCATGGATGTCTATGCGCTGAAGCGGGGCGGCATTTCCTTCCGGTGTCTTCGGGTAGATCCCCGAGATTTCGGAATCCCATCGGGCACACCACATGCACCCATCTTCTTCGGCCATCAGAAGTGTCATTTCCGCCCGTAAAACCCGGGGCGAAACAAGCAACGTGACCGCAAGCACAAGCAGGAAAAGGTGGCGCATCTCAAGCTCCGATTGACCGCGGCGACATATCTTTATTACTTTGAATGTATGAATGATAGCGCGCCAGGACAGGTTTGACCATGCTCGACATTACACTTGCAGGAGCTCTGGTCGCTGGGCTGTTGTCCTTTCTGTCCCCCTGCATCCTTCCGATTGTGCCGTTCTACCTCAGTTATCTGGCGGGTGTCGGGATGGAGCAGATTTCCGCGAATTCCGCCATTTCCGGCAACGTTCGCCGCAGGGCAACGCTTGCTGCAATCGCATTTTCAGCGGGGATCATAACGATTTTTATGGCTCTCGGAGCCACGGCTTCGATATTCGGACAACTTGTTCGCGAATACTTCGATATCCTTCGTTGGATAGCGGCAGCCATCATCGTGACGATGGGTTTGCATTTCCTTGGGCTGATTCGCATCGGGTTTCTGTATCGCCAGTTTCGGGCAGACGTCGGCGAGACATCAAACCTGAGCCTGATCGGGGCATATGTTCTTGGACTGGCATTTGCTTTCGGCTGGACGCCCTGTGTCGGGCCGGTGCTTGCTGCAATCCTGTTTACAGCGGCCGGAACCGAGACGGCTTGGCGTGGAGCGGTTCTTTTGTTCGTCTACGGGGTAGGAATGACCGCACCGTTTGTTCTGGCGGCTTTCTTGGTTCGTCCCTTCATGCAGTGGATGGCGCGGTTCAGAAAGCATTTGCCTCTGATCGAGAAGGGGATGGGCGCCTTGTTGATTCTGTTCGGCGTCCTGATCGCAACAAACTCGATCAATCAAGTCGCCCAATGGATGCTGGACCATATGCCCTGGCTTGCGGCCATTGGATAATACGGGAGGAAAACATGAAGCGAACATTGTCAGTATTGATGGCATGCTTATTGGGCGTGGCGGTTTCCGCCGCCGAGCTTGGCGACGACGGGTTGCATAAAACACCGTGGATGCGCGACACGTTCAAAGACCTTCGCGAGGATCTTGAAGAGGCGTCAGGTGAAGGCAAGCGGTTGGTTTTGTTTATCGAGCAACAGGGCTGCATCTATTGCAAGAAAATGCACGAAGAGGTTTTCCCCCAGCCTGACCTGGCGGCGTTCATCGAAGAGAACTTTTTTGTCGTCCAACTGGATTTGCACGGAAGTACCACGGCCACCGACTTTGATGGGGAAGAGAGCGAGCAAAGAGCGCTGATGCGCAAATGGGGGATTCTGTTTACCCCGACCCTTGTATTTCTGCCGGAAGAAGTTCCCGAGGACGCCACCGCCATTGAAGCTGCGGTTGCAGTAATGCCGGGAGCGTTCGCCAAAGGAACAACTTTGGACCTTTTCACCTGGGTCTACGAGAAGCGGTACGAACTTGATAATGGTGAAGATTTTCAGCGATATCACGCGCGACGCATTCAGGAGCGAAACAATGTTTCGCAAGACTGAGGGTCGGAGTTATAAATAAAAAAATTCATTGTAATGAATTTAATGTTGCGACAGACCGTACTCGTCGACTACGGTACACAAATGCTTTGGGTCGCAAGGCGCCGTCGGCGTATTAGCATATGGGAGGGATCATGAAGCTGAGACTCTTAACATTGGTCTGCGCAATGACGGGGGCTGCCGCTTTTGCTGCGGAGACAGACCCGGAAAGCGTAACCTATGGTGAATATGGTGAGGTGGAGGCGTCTTTGACCGGCACCGCCGGTGATGCGGCAAATGGCGCGCTTATCGTTGGCGACAAGTCAAAAGGCAATTGCGTGGCATGCCACGCGGTATCGGCTTTGGCCGACATTCCGTTCCAGGGCGAGGTTGGCCCGGCGCTGGATGGTGCCGGTGATCGTTGGTCCGAGGCCGAGCTTCGCGGACTGGTTGCAAACGCGAAAATGACGTTCGAAGGCACGGTGATGCCGGCATTCTACAAGGATGACGGCTATATCCGCCCGGGCGACGCCTATACCGGCAAAGCCCCGACCGAGCCTCTGACGTCGATCCTGACAGCGCAGGAAATCGAAGACGTGGTCGCGTTTCTTGCGACCCTGAAAGAGCAATAGTCGCGCTTCCAAAGTGTGATTGTCGAAGATTCAAAGGAGATTGAAAATGGAACTCTCTCGCCGCGAAACTCTGGCCCTTGGGCTGGGTGCCGCATTCCTGACAATGATGCCGCTTCGTGCAAATGCGGCCGCTGAGGATGCGATTGCCGCGTTTACAGGTGGGGCGGATGTGGCTGACGGCGGTGTTACACTGACGGCACCTGAAATCGCCGAAAACGGAAACACGGTTCCGATCGAAGTAAGCGCCCCGGGTGCGGCGTCGATTCTGATCGTTGCAGCAGGCAACCCCGAACCGGGCGTCGCAACGTTCAATTTCGGACCGCTGGCTGCTGAACAAGCCGCTTCGACCCGTATCCGTCTTGCGGGAACGCAAGACGTGATTGCCGTGGCGAAGATGGCAGATGGCAGCTTTGCCAAGTCATCCGCGACCGTAAAAGTGACAATCGGCGGCTGCGGCGGCTGATAGCCACGCATGCCTCGAAGAACAGGAGACTAACCAATGGCATCCGGTGTGAAACCCCGCGTCAAGGTTCCGAAGAAAGCCGCTGCTGGCGAAGCCGTCACGATCAAGACACTGATCAGCCACAAGATGGAAAGCGGACAGCGCAAGGACAAAGAAGGCAACGTCATACCTCGGTCGATCATCAACCGTTTCACCTGCGAGTTTAACGGCGAAATGGTGATCGATGTGACGATGGAGCCGGCAATTTCTACCAATCCGTACTTTCAGTTTGAGGCAACCGTGCCCGAGGCAGGTGAGTTCGTGTTCACCTGGTACGATGACGACGGCTCTGTCTACGACGAGAAGAAATCGATCGAGATCGCCTGACGGCTCGACCACTAAGGCAGATCAGCGCCGGACATGACGTTTGGCGCTGGTCCACCAAGGGAGGAACGTAATGAATACAAAGGCATTAACGGCGATCGCGGCAGTTCTGGTTTTCCCAGCGGCAGCAATGGCCGGACCGGACGAAGACAATCTCGTGATCAATGGCGAGCTGGACATGACCTCGGTCACCGAAGCTCCGGCGCATCTGGAAAACCTGGACACGATCTATTCCGGTTGGCATTTCCGTACGGATGAAACCCAGGCCCTTCAGATCGATGATTTCGACAATCCGGCGATGATCTTCGTCGATCAGGCCGCCGACCTTTATGAGACGGTCGATGGTGCTGCCGGCAAAAGCTGTGCCTCGTGCCACGACGGGGTGGAAAGCTTCAAGGGATTGCAGGCTTCCATGCCGAAGGTTGATGCCGAAACCGGCAAGCTGGTGGTCATGGAAGATCTGATCAACGAGTGCCGAACCGAGCGTATGGAGGCCGATGCCTGGAAATGGTCCGGTGGCGATATGCAGGGCATGGTCGCTTTGATCGGCCTTCAGTCACGCGGAATGCCCATGAACGTTGCCATTGACGGTGATGCAGCCCCGTATTGGGAACAGGGCAAGGAAATGTACTACACACGCTATGGTCAGCTGGAGCTGAGCTGTGCCAACTGTCATGAAGACAATTGGGGCAACATGATCCGGGCAGATCACCTGAGCCAGGGAATGATCAACGGGTTCCCGACTTACCGCTTGAAACAGGCCAAGCTGATCTCGCGACACAATCGTTTCCGCGGTTGTATTCGTGATACGCGGGCGGAAACCTTTGCCGAAGGGTCGGACGAGTTCCGTGCGCTGGAGCTTTATGTTGCCTCGCGTGGCAACGGGCTTTCAGTCGAAACCCCGGCTGTGCGCCAATAACGAACGACCCGCGTGGGCGATGTCCCGCGCGGGTTTTTCAGGAACGCAACATTCACACATTTATATGTGTAACAGGAAAGCTGAAAGATGATTTCTCGACGTGACTTCTTGCAGGTTTCAATGGCGGCTTCGGCTCTGTACGGGGCGTCCGGGTTTGGCAATTGGGCCAGACTTGCAGCGCAGCAAAGTCTGAAGCAGGATCAGCTGCTGGAGTTTGAAACCTTTGGCAATATCAGCCTGATCCATGTCACCGACATTCACGCGCAACTCAAACCGATTTTTTTCCGTGAACCCGAGATAAACCTTGGTATCGGCGAGGCAAAGGGACAGATGCCGCACGTTACGGGGGCCGCGTTCCGCAAGGCCTATGGGATCGAAGATGGCAGCCCCTCGGCCTATGCATTGACCTATGACGACTTTGCAGCCCTGGCAAAAACCTACGGTCGGGTCGGTGGTTTGGACCGGGTTTCTACAGTCATCAACGCCATCCGTGCGGACCGACCCGATGCCCTGCTTTTGGACGGCGGCGATACCTGGCACGGATCTTACACCTGTTACCAGACAGCCGGTCAGGACATGGTCAATGTCCTGAACGCGCTGAAACCCGATGCAATGACCTTCCATTGGGAGTTCACGCTGGGCAGCGACAGAGTGAACGAAATCGTCGAAGGGCTGCCCTTTGCCGCCTTGGGTCAGAACATTTTTGATGCCGAATGGGATGAACCCGCGGAATTGTTCAAGCCTTACAAGTTCTTTGACCGGGGCGGTGCAAAAGTTGCCGTGATCGGGCAGGCATTCCCATACATGCCAATCGCGAACCCGGGTTGGATGTTCCCTGAATACTCTTTCGGTATCCGGGATGAGAACATGCAGGCAATGGTTGACGAGGTTCGCGGTGCCGGTGCCGATGTCGTCGTCGTCCTCAGCCACAACGGCTTTGACGTAGATAAAAAAATGGCAGGCCGGGTGCAGGGGATCGACGTGATCCTCAGCGGCCACACTCATGACGCGCTGCCCGAGCCGGTTCTGGTGGGCAAAACACACATCATCGCGTCAGGCTCGAACGGCAAATTCGTCAGCCGTGTGGACCTGGATGTACGGGATGGGCAGTTGATGGGGTTGAAGCACAAGCTGATCCCGATTTTCTCTGATGTTATCGCTCCGGATCCTGCGATTACCGCTCTGATAGATGAGCAGCGCGCGCCGTATGAGGCCACGCTCAGCGAAGTGATCGGTAAAACGGACTCGTTGCTCTATCGTCGCGGCAATTTCAACGGCACTTGGGATGATCTGATCTGCGACGCCCTGCTTAAAGAACGTGAGGCAGACATTGCCATGTCGCCTGGCGTTCGATGGGGCCCGTCGATCCTGCCGGGGCAGGAGATCACGCGCGAGGACATCTGGAACGTCACCTCGATGTCTTACCCGAATGCCTATCGCACGGAAATGACGGGTGAATTCATCCATGTGATCCTCGAGGATGTTGGCGACAACCTGTTCAACCCTGATCCTTACTACCAGCAGGGCGGCGACATGGTCCGTGTCGGTGGGCTGGGCTACCGCATCGACGTGACCAAGCCACAAGGGCAGCGGATCAGCGAAATGACTTTGCTGAAGACAGGTGAAGCGATTGATCCGTCGAAAACCTATGTCGTGGCCGGCTGGGCCAGCGTCAACGAAGGCACCGAGGGTCCGCCGATCTGGGATGTCGTCGAAAACCACATTCGCAATCTAGGCACCGTAACGGTGCAAGAAAACACCAGTGTCGATGTCGTCGGCGCTTAAGAAACAGATGGAGACCTAAGAGATATGGATGACGCGTTCAAACCGTCGCGCCGGGCCTTCCTGAAAGGCAGTGCCGCGGTCGCCGCGGGGTCAGTTGCAGGTGCGGCAGTGGCAGAAACGCCCGACCCCCTGATAACAGAGCTTCAGGATTGGGCATCGTACACGGGTGCAGGCGTTGACGAGACACCTTATGGCATGCCGATCAGCTATGAATCCCATGTCGTGCGACGCAATGTGGAATGGCTGACCGCCTCTCCGATTTCGTCGATCAACTTCACGCCGATCCATGCGCTCGAAGGGACGATAACGCCGCAGGGCTGCGCCTTTGAACGTCATCACTCTGGCGCGATTGAACTGCGCAAGGAAGACTATCGGCTGATGATCAACGGGCTGGTCGATCGCCCGCTGGTTTTTACGTATGACGACATCGAGCGGTTCCCGCGCGAAAACCACGTGTATTTCTGCGAATGCGCGGCGAATACCGGGATGGAGTGGGCAGGCGCGCAACTCAACGGTGTGCAATTCACCCATGGTATGATCCACAACATGGAATATACCGGTGTCCCGCTGCGCACGCTGTTGCAGGAGGCCGGCGCCGATATCTCGCCCGACAAATGGGTCTATGTCGAGGGCGCGGACGCGTCGTCCAATGGCCGCTCCATTCCGATGGAAAAAGCGCTGGATGACGTTCTGGTGGCCTTCAAGGCAAATGGCGAAGCCCTGCGGATGGAGCATGGCTATCCTGTGCGCCTGGTCGTGCCGGGCTGGGAAGGCAACATGTGGGTCAAATGGCTGCGCCGGATCGAGGTTGTCGACAGGGCGGTGGAAAGCCGCGAAGAAACTTCGAAATACACCGATGTTTATGCCGACGGCACGGCCCAGAAATGGACTTGGGTGATGGATGCGAAATCCGTCATAACCTCGCCCAGTCCGCAAATGCCGATCAAACATGGGCCGGGGCCGCTGGTGATTTCAGGGCTTGCATGGTCAGGCCACGGACAGATTACCCGTATTGATGTATCCAAGGACGGCGGCATCACGTGGGAAACGGCACGCCTTGGCAAGCAGGGCGACACCAAGGCTTTGACACGTTTCTATCTCGACACGAATTGGGACGGGGCACCCATGCTCCTACAGGCCCGAGCAATGGATGAGACCGGCTATGTACAGCCGACCAAAGACCAGCTGCGCGAAAAGCGCGGCGAAAACTCGGTCTATCACAACAACTGTATCCAGACGTGGTACGTAAGCGCAGAAGGGATCGCCGAGAATGTCGAAGTCTCTTAGTCATGTTTTCCTGCCGGTATTCGGCGGCACAGCGTTGGTGCTTGCGGGGGCGTTGGTGTTCGCCAACCGAAACTTCGGCCAATCGAAGATCGAAACTTTGGAAACCCGGATTGGCCAGGTTGAGGCCCACGCAGCAGCCGCACAGGAAAAAGCGAAGTCAGAAGCCGAACGAGCAGCCCAGCTTGAGCTCAAAGTTCAGGAAATTCAGGCTGCTGCCGCGGAACGGGTTGCGAATGGCGCGAACCTGACCGCACCCGCGCCCAGCCGCGAGGGTACCTATGGGCTTGGACGGCCTGCGCTGGAGGAAGAGATCGCGGCCTGGGACGTTGATGTTCTGCCGGACGGGCGGGGCTTGCCTGTCGGATCGGGCGACGTTTGGACCGGGGAAGAGGTTTTTGCCGACCGCTGCGCGTCCTGTCACGGAGAATTCGCGGAAGGTGTGGACAACTGGCCTGTTCTTGCCGGTGGGTTCGATACGCTTGCAAACGAAGATCCCGTGAAGACCGTCGGGTCCTACTGGCCGCATTTGTCTACCGCCTGGGATTACATCTCCCGATCCATGCCATTTGGCGAGGCGGGCACTTTGACCGCGGATGAGACCTATGCGATTGTTGCCTACATCCTGTATTCAAATGATTTGGTGGATGACGATTTCGAATTGAGCAACGAAAACTTCGCCGAATTCGAGATGTACAACAAAGACGGTTTTGTCGTCGATACACGACCCGAGACCGAGTACACTGAATGGCGCAAAGAGCCTTGCATGGAAAACTGCAAGGCAGAGGCCGCTGTCACGATGCGCTCTGTTTTTCTGGTCGAAACGCCGCCCGAAGGTGGGTCGAACTCGGTGATGAATGACGCCAGCGTGGACGGGTTGCCGACATTCACTGCGGACGGCCCGTCGTTCATTCCGGCAGCGGCACCCAAGCCCGAGGAAGAAGCCGCTGCGGAACCAGCCGTTCAAGAGGCCGAAAAGACTGACGAGGCAACGGAACTGGTTGCCGCCGGAGCAAAAGTCTTCAAGAAGTGCAAAGCCTGCCATCAGGTGGGTGAAGGTGCAAAGCACAGTACCGGGCCGGCATTGAACGGGATTGTTGGGTCCAATGCAGGATCGGTCGAGGGGTTCAAATACTCCAAGGCGATGAAAGCCGCAGCCGAGGCCGGCCTTGTTTGGACGGATGAGGAAATGGCGGCTTTCCTGACGAAACCCAAGGATTACATGAAGGGCACGCGAATGTCTTTTGCGGGGCTCAGGAAGCCGGATGACATTGAGGCCGTGATTGTCTACCTCAAATCGTTCGGAAGCTGATCATGCGGTGGTCGAACATATTGTCGTGCGCAGCGGTTCTGGCGGCTTTCGCCTCATCGACCTACGCAACCGAAAACCTGGGTGATGCCGAGGCCGGGAAAACAGTGTTCGCCAAATGCAAAGGCTGCCATCAGGTTGGCGAAGGTGCTGAAAACAAAATCGGCCCGCATCTGAATGGTGTCTTTGGGCGCAAGGCCGCGGGTCTCGATGGTTTCAATTATTCCAAGAGCCTTGTGCGCGCGGGAAATTCGGGTTTGGAATGGCACGCTGACACCTTGTCGGCCTATATCGAGAACCCACGTGCATTTGCGTCGGGCACAAGGATGAGCTTTCGCGGCCTGAAAGACCCGGAAGACCGTGCCAACGTGATTGCCTATTTGCGGGCGTTTTCAGACAATCCCCGTGATATTCCCGAAGCGGACCCAACCGCGAAAGGTACGGATCATTCCGTCGATCCAGCGATCCTGGCGATTCAGGGGGATCCCGAATACGGCGCATATCTCAGCAGCGAATGCACGACGTGCCACCAGATCGAAGGCGGTGACCAAGGTATCCCATCGATCGTCTATTGGCCCGACGAGGATTTTGTTGTCGCCATGCACGCATACAAGGACAGACAGCGGCCACATCCGGTTATGCAAATGATCGCCGGAAGGCTGAGCAATGACGAGATTGCGGCTTTGGCCGCCTACTTCAATAATCCAGAGTGACTGTGCCTATGGGGAGGAAACGCGATGACACTCAATAGACGAACATTTCTAGGAGCCGCCGGGGTGGTGGCAGCCGGACTATCTGCGCCGATGGTTCTGGCTCAGGGCAGACCCCGGGTTGTTGTTGTCGGCGGCGGCGCAGGCGGCGCTACGGCCGCCCGCTACATCGCCAAGGACAGCAAAGGTGAGATCGACGTGACGCTGATCGAGCCGTCACGGACCTACTACACCTGCTTCTTCTCGAACCTGTATCTGGGAGGGTTTCAGGAACTTTCGGATATCGCCCACAGCTATGGTACGCTTGCAGCCGAATACGGGATCAACGTGGTCCACGATTGGGCCGTCGGCGTGGATCGCGATGCCAAGACTGTTTCGCTGGCGGGTGGTGGCTCGGTCCCCTACGACAAGCTGATCCTGAGCCCTGGTATCGACTTTGTCGACGGGGCAGTTGAAGGCTGGGACGTCTCGGCGCAGAACAAGATGCCGCATGCGTACAAGGCGGGCTCTCAGACGGAACTTCTGAAGGCGCAGATCATGGCGATGCCAGAAGGCGGTACCTTTGCGATGGTTGCACCACCAAACCCGTACCGGTGCCCGCCCGGGCCCTATGAACGGGTCTCGATGGTTGCGCATGTTCTGAAAGCAAACAACCCAACTGCGAAAATCATCGTGGCAGATCCAAAGCCGAAGTTTTCGAAGATGGCATTGTTCCAGGAAGGCTGGGCGAACCACTATGAAGGCATGGTCGACTGGATCGGCGAAGACTTCGGTGGCGGCAATGTCTCGGTAAACCCGGACGCGATGACGCTGACCATCGACGGAGAAGAGACCAAAGTCGACGTCTGCAACGTGATTCCAGCCATGAAAGCCGGACATATTGCGGAAATGGCCGGAGTGACCGACGGCAACTGGGCGCCGGTGAACGCCGCGGACATGTCCTCCAAGGCTGATCCGGACATCTATGTCCTTGGCGACGCCAGCCAGCAGGGCGACATGCCGAAATCGGGTTTCTCAGCCAACAGTCAGGCGAAAGTCTGTGCGAATGCCGTGCGGGGCGCGTTGACCGGATCCAAGGTGTTCCCGGCCAAGTTCTCCAACACCTGCTGGTCACTGATCGACACGGATGATGGCGTGAAGGTTGGCGCAACCTACGAGGCGACGCCGGAAAAAATCGCCAAGGTGGACGGCTTCATCAGCCAGACCGGCGAAGATGCCGATCTGAGAAAAGCAACCTACGAAGAGTCGCTGGGTTGGTATGCCGGGATCACCTCGGACATGTTCGGATAGAAGTCTTCGGGGGTTTTGACACGGGTCAAAGCCCCCGGAAGTTCAATCCGAGAAAATGCGGCTCAGGAGGAGGATCAGAACCATGAAACACTTTATCGTTACGGCCGCATTTTTTGCAGTCTCCGCCGGTCAGGGACTCGCCGAGGATATCATCACCACTCCCTTTGACGGAAGTTTTGATGATGCCACCTTTGCCGTCGAATCCGCCATTGTCGGGCAGGGGCTGGTCATCGACTATGTGAGCCACGTTGGGGATATGTTGAACCGAACGGGCGCTGATGTCGGCAGCGACAAACAGATATTCGCGGCGGCGGACATCTTTATTTTTTGCTCGGCAAAGATTTCGCGTGAGGTGATGGAAGCAGATCCGATGAATATCGGCTATTGCCCATACGGGATATTCGTGACCGAGGACGATGACGGGGTGAAGGTAGGATACCGAAGCTATCCGGACGGCCCAATGCAAAAGGTCCAGACCCTGTTGTCCGGAATCGTTGAAGAGGCTGTTGGGGATTGAAATGAACTACCAGCAGTATTTTCGTGATCAACTTGGTCAACTGAAAGACGAAGGAAACTACCGGGTTTTCGCGGACCTCGAACGTCAGTGCGGCGCGTTTCCAAAGGCGCGCAGTTACACGGGGAATGGTCCCGAAAAAGTCACTGTCTGGTGCTCGAACGACTATCTTGGAATGGGCCAGCACCCAAAAGTCCTCGCAGCCATGCATGGGGCGATTGACAAAAGTGGTGCCGGGGCAGGGGGAACGCGGAATATCTCGGGAACCACGCACGAACACGTGCTGTTGGAGCAGGAGCTTGCGGACCTTCACGGCAAGGACGCGGCATTGCTGTTCACGTCCGGCTACGTATCCAATTGGGCCGCCTTGGGAACCTTGGCGTCCCGCATTCCTGGCATCACGGTTTTGTCCGACGAATTGAATCATGCCTCGATGATCGAGGGGATTCGTCACAGTCGTTGCCAAAAGCGGATCTGGAAGCACAACGATCTTGCGGATCTTGAAAGACACCTTGTGGACCTGCCTGCAAATGCGCCAAAGCTGATTGCGTTTGAAAGCGTCTATTCCATGGATGGCGACATTGCACCGATTGCCGGGATCTGTGATCTGGCGGATCGTTACGGTGCGATGACCTATCTGGATGAGGTTCACGCGGTCGGGCTTTACGGTCCGCGCGGCGGAGGCATTGCCGAGCGCGAGGGCCTGATGGACCGCCTGACCGTGATTGAAGGGACTTTGGGCAAGGCGTTCGGCGTGGTAGGAGGATACGTCGCGGCGTCGAAGGAGCTTGTCGACTTTGTCCGATCCTTTGCCAGCGGGTTTATCTTTACTACCGCGTTACCTCCAGCCGTGGCCGCAGGTGCTGCGGCTTCGGTGAAGCACCTGAAGCAAAGCAATGCAGAGCGGCAACAGCACAAGAAGCGCGTGCGCGAAGTCCGGGACAGGCTGGACGATCTGGGTATTCCCCATACACCGAACCCAAGCCATATCATTCCGGTCATGGTCGGCGATCCGGTCAAGTGTCGCTTCATTTCGGATGTGCTGATGCGTGACTATGGGATCTACATTCAGCCCATCAACTATCCAACTGTCCCCAAAGGAACGGAACGCCTGCGGATTACGCCGTCGCCGGTGCACACCTGTGAAGATGTCGACCGGCTGGTATCCGCATTGGGAGAGTTATGGACGCAATGCCAATTGGCGCGCCGGCCGATGGCCGCGCAATGACGATGACGAATTGACCAAAGGCAAGGACACATACGCAACGAAGTGAGAGTTTCTGCCCATGGAGAGGCTCATCGATCTGCTGGGAGACCCGGGCGCATTGGCATTTGCCGGAGTGCTCGTCGGTATCTTGTTCGGCGTGACGGCTCAGAAGTCCCATTTTTGTTTGCGCGCGTCGACTGTCGAAGTCGCCGAAGGTAAGCTTGGCCCCCGTTTGGCGGTTTGGCTGATCGCCTTTACCGCGGCACTGACGCTGGTTCAGGCGCTTGTCTCGCTTGAATTGCTGGACCTTTCAGAAGCACGCGCCATCGCGTCAACCGGCAGCCTTAGCGGTGCGGTTATTGGTGGGGCGATGTTTGGCATAGGCATGGTTCTTGCGCGCGGATGTGCATCTCGCCTGTTGGTCTTGGCCTCGTGCGGCAACCTGCGTGCACTTGTGACAGGATTGATTTTGACCTTGGTGGCCCAGGCAGCCTACACAGGAGTACTCAGCCCAGCCCGTGAAGCGATTTCCGGTCTGTGGACCATCTCAGGAGGCGCACAGCGCGATCTTTCAGCAATAATCGGGCTTTCACCACCGGCCTATACAGCCGTTGCCGCAATTGGATTTGTTCTGGCAATTGTGTTTGCGTTTCATAGAAATGTCGCACCTGCAAAGATCGTGACAGCCGCAGGCGTGGGCGGGGCAGTGGCGCTTGGGTGGTTCATGACATATTCCATCGCGCAAGCTTCTTTCGAAGTCGTACCTGTGTCTTCAGTGACGTTTACCGGCCCGGCCACAGACACGCTGATGGCGTTGGTTGCAGAGAGAAATGTGGCGCTGTCTTTCGGCATCGGCCTTGTTCCCGGCGTGGCCATTGGCGCAGCAGGATCTGCCATCCTTTCCGGCGAGTGGAAGATCGAACGTTTTGGCTCGGATACACCGATGGAACGTTACCTGGTCGGAGCTGTCCTCATGGGGTTCGGAGCGATGCTTGCCGGAGGTTGCGCCGTGGGCGCCGGGCTTTCAGGCGGGTCCGCCCTGTCATTGACAGCCTGGCTTGCCGTTTTCTTCATGTGGGTTGGGGCGATAGGCACGCACAGGTTTTTGATGCGGCTGCCGGTACTACAGCATTCCTGACTTACTCGAACTCCATCTGTTCGAAAACGCGCCCGGCATTCTTTGTTGCCAGTTCCTCGTACGTGTCCAGATGGGCATAGGGGGACTGATCGACATAGTAGGCTTCGGTCAGATCGCCGCCTGCATCCATATGTTCTTGAATCCTGGTTCGCAGGTACACCAGGTAATCGCGTGTATAGCGGCGCACCTGATCCATATTCGTGGGATGACCGTGCCCGGGAATGACATACGTGGCATTCAAAGCCTCGAACTCGTTGTCCCAGGTTTCCAGCCAATCCGCGGTATAGGTATCCTGAAAGATCGGCAGCAAGCGCTCGTGGAACGCCATGTCACCCGCGATGACAAGGCCTTGGTTCGGCAGCCAGATCGAGATATCGCCGGGGCTGTGGGCCGGTCCGAGGTATTTTGCTTCGATCCGGAAGTCGCCCATCTCAACCACGTATTCATCATCTAATGTCTCGGTTGGGCCTGCCAGAAACGTACCCTCTGCCTTGTCCTGATTGTATCGTTTCATTCCTTCCAGAATCTGAGGGCCATATTCCTCGAACTCAGCTGCTGCATCCGAATGGGCGACGATTGGAACACCGATTTCTGACCAGTAGGCATTACCAAGCATCGCGTGCCCCTGACCGTTTTCGTTGAAGACAAGCGTGACGGGCTGATCCGTAATCGCCTGAATTTCCTTGTGCAGCGCCTCGGCAAGGACATAGGCCGCACCGCCGTTGACAACGACCACGCCTTCACCGGTCACGATGAAGCTCAGGTTGTTGTTGTGACCAGAGTTTTCGTAGGTCGGTGGAGCGGTTGCGCCAATGGCGGAATAGACGCCAGGAATGAACTCGACCGGCTTGGAATACAGAACGCTTTGCGGATACTGGTCAGCAATATCCTCGCTTGCCCAAGTTGGCGTGGCGAAAGCAACCGCAATCATGAGTGATCGTATCATGACGCCTCTCCAATGAACCTGTAGGCCGAACCGGTCTTTTCGACGCGGCCAATTCCACCGTTCGGCAGGTGGAAGCCAATCATTCTCATTTTCTCTTCGGAAATCTGATCCAGAAGTGAGTAACGCGCAGCTGCGGCGACCTGGGGGTCCTGATCCGTTCCACTGTGCCAATCGGGGTGTTCAAACGCAACGTGCGGATTTCCCAGCGCGTCGCCTACGACCATCACCGACTCATCCCCATTTCGAAGCTCAAAGGCCATGTGACCGGGCGTGTGCCCAAAGCTTGCCCGTGCGGCAATACCGGGAAGGATCTCGTGCCCATCCTCAAAGAACGCGACCTGATCCTCGATTGCTTCCAATCGGCGTTTGGCACCGGCCGCGAACGCGGTGCGATCTTCGCCAATCGTGTCCACCGTTGAGGGGTTCCACCAATAATCCCATTCTTTGCGTCCAATGAGGTGCGTCGCATTTGGGAAAAGCAGGTCGTCGAAGTCATCCAGAACACCCCAGATGTGATCGGGGTGTGCATGGGTGAAGACCACATGCGTAACATCCTCGGGCGACAGGTCGATTGTTTCAAGGGTCTCCAAAAGCTTGCCAGATGTAGGCATGAAGTCCGGCCCCGCGCCAACATCGAATAGTACGGTGTTTTCATCATCTCGATAGAGCGTGACGTTGCACTCTGGCTCGTACTTGGTCGCGTCCGCTTGATTGCGGATCAGGATTTGCTCGATCTCCTCTTTGGGCATGGCTCCGAAAACAACATCAGGTGGCAATGACAGGTATCCGTCTGACACGGTTGTAATTCGGGCTGAAGGGCCGAGCCGCAGCTCTGCCTGCACGATCCTGGTTTGAGCTCCAAGTACCGCGAGGCACGTGGCATTGAACAGGAAACTGCGTCGGGACAAAGAAATTCCATTCATACGCAATCATTAAATTGAATATTATTATTTGTAAACGATGGAAGTACCAACAAAGGATCATTCCAAGACGCTAAAAAACCGGTCGGGTCTTCTTTGCGATTGGGCGAAGAACGGTTTTCAGTGGTGGTAAATGGAGACGACACCAAGGTCATGCGCAAAGTGAACGTGCAGCGCAATCCGCGCCATGATGGTTTGCCGAGGAAGAGATGATGTCAGAAAGGCGATTGTTACGTGACCTCGAAACAGGGGAGAGGCCCAGCCGCTGAACGACGGCGACGGCAGACGCAGCTTTGCACCGAAAAATCCCGGTCCATCTGCGTCAAAGCGCATTGTTCTCATCCCGCTGTGCTTGTAAGGAAATTGCACGGCCCCAGGGGCTGCGCCGTGCGGGCGTGATGGAATGGTAGACATATCAGACTTAAAATCTGAAGGGCGTATGCCCGTGTGGGTTCGAGTCCCACCGCCCGCACCACAAAAATTTTCAAAAAATGCCGTGACTTATGGGCGCGTGGCAGGACGCGCCGTGGGGGATGCTCGCGTGCTGCGAAGGCCCCACTCAACTCTGCTGTGCAACCGACCCTAAACCGGAAATCCCAATTGTCGGATCAGTTTCCAAATCTCCCTGTTTGCGGCTGACAGCTGATCAACGACTGCTTCGATCTGGAGCAGAGCATCGTCGTCGACGGTATCCTCGCGGCCGAGTTTTATGTCGGTTTTGCGGTCAGCGATCCGCATGAGGATCGTTTTCGGGTTTCCGCTTTCAGGGTCGAAGGAATAGATGCAATGGTTGTACTTGTTGCGGATGCCGGAAAGCTTGGCCAGCCTTTGCGTGTGTTCAAGGATCGGATCGCGAACCGGGGCAGGGCGCCCTTCCATTTTTGCAAGTCTTTCAACCAGATCTATTCGCGCGCGGGTGGTGTTCAAAGTCAAAAAGATGATTACGGCCACGTCCTTGGACGTTCCGGTCAGGCCGGCGATCAGGTGGATCAGCAGGCTTTCGGTATTTGTCCACATATAGTTCAGCCTGCCGACCAAAAGGATCAGGCGGTCGAACCGGGCTTCGAACGGATCAGTCAAGGGCGGTCTGTTGCGCCTCGTGAGGCGCTACCTCGAAATAGAAATGAGCAGCCGCAGTCCTGTTGCTGACGCCGATCTTTCCGACAACGTTATGCATGTGCAGCTTGACCGTGTGTTCCGTGATGCCCAGCTTGGCCGCAATCAATTTGTTGCTTTTGCCTTCTGAGACCAGTTGCAGAACCTGTTTTTCGCGGCGTGTCAGCTTGGAGTATTGTGCATGCCGATCCGCGCCGTTGGATGTAATGGCTTCCCGTTGCCGTGGTCTCTCAGGCGCGCGCTGACAAGGGGATGAGACACAGTCAGCCAGGAAGCTGGGAAGATACAGTTCCTCGTGCATCAGCAATCTGAGGATGGCACGCCACGCGTCCGGCGCGACATTCATCGGCAGAAAGCCTACATCTCCAAACTGCGCGCGGTGCCAGTCTTCGAACAGGTGTCGGGCCGAATCCTCTTTGCGATAGGCGAAGGCAAGACAGCCGGAACCTGCACTTTTGGAGTATGCATCGGGGCGCGCCAAAAGGTCCTCGATCAACATCTGATCCACGACGACGATCTTGCCGCTGTCCGGAACATGTGAGCGCATGGCCTCGAGTGTTTCGAAGCGAAAAGCGCGGACGCCAAATTCAGTTTGAACGCTTCTTAGGGTTTGATTTGAATAGAATAGTTCTTTCCCGAGGAAGACAATCGAAAAATCTTCTGAATAAAGACTCTGATTGCCAGATTCATTGTTCAAAGACTCACTCATTATATTCCCTCACAAAACGGGGTTAACCGGAAATGGCTTTATCGAAATGGAATTGCCGGTGCAAAAGTAGTTAACTAATCAAAGAATTACGTAAGATTTATTGTAGCTGAAAACGTGATTTTCTACAACCAGACGGTATAGTTCAAGTGCCCGAGATATAGAACTATTGTTTAGGTTTTTCGGCTTGTCATTGTGTAACTGGCGGAAACAATTGCATTATTTTTTGTTGTTTTTCTTGTTTAGAACTTTTTGATCCAGGCCGGGAATAGTTTCGCGGTTTTTTAAAATAAACATAAAATACAACATGTTATCCATATCAGAACTTTCAGTTAGCTAGTCGCAAGCGTGCGTCGCTGCAAACATGGTCAGGCTTTAATTGTGAAAGCGTCTGTCCCTGCCGCGCCCGTTCCTTGCGTATTTCAGCATCGATTGTGAACGGCCGCGAATTCGGCTTAGCCGGGAAAGGAGGTGGCCTCAGGAAAACGATCGTGGACCGCATTCAGCGTGCTTGAACGCTGTGCGGGTATTTCAGTTTCAATCACGCCCGTTGCCGCTTTGTAGATGAATGGCGGTCAGGCGTTCCAGTAATGGGAATTTGTTATGAGACGTAATGTAAACAATACAAACGTAACGACCGTTGACGAAATTGTAGTCGAAAACCTCGAAGCTCCGGTGGATGTCGAAATTCAGGTTGATGAGGCCCTTGTCGAAGCCGACGTGACTGCGCAGCAACAGCAGCAGGACCAAAATGTAGAAAACGCCAACGAGCAAGGCCAGGATCAGGGTCAGGACCAGGGTCAGGATCAAGACCAGGGTCAGGATCAGGACCAGGGTCAGGATCAGGACCAGGGTCAGGATCAGGACCAGACGCTTAATGCCGGCGACAACACCAACGACAACTCCAACAGCAACTCAATCAACATCGATTTCGGCGGCGGTGAGTGGATTCCGCGCGACGATGATCAGGTTGATCTGGACCTCGGCGACTCGGCGACAGTGGGTGACGTGATCACTGCTGGTCGCGATCTGACCTATGATCCAGGCGATGACATGAATCTGGATGTCTCGATGGATGGTGCCGGAACAGCGATGTCATCCGTGAACAGCCAGGTCGCCAGTCTGAGTGATGATGACACGTTGGACTCACCAAGCGTATCCAACAATGCCGACTTCTACCAGAACGGCGATGCCAATGGTGGTACTGCTACTGCGGCTGAAGGTATCAGCTCGGATGCCGGCGGTGGAAAATCGGGCGACGGTGGAACCAGTTACGGCGGCGCGGCCGATTCATCGACGCTGGGCAGCCACGCGTGGGCTGACGGTGGCGATACCGGCAGTGCCGATGCCGATTCCAGCGGCGGCCGGGGCGGATCGACCGGTGACGCAAGCAATGCCAGCAACGGTGTTGGTATGGCGGGCGCAGGATCCGACGGTGACAGTGCCGGCGGAGATGGCGGTGCCGCGGATGGTTCCGCGTCGTCTGACAACGATGGCAGCACAAGTGCCGATGGCAGCGGAACCGGCGGAGCCGGCGGCAGCGCGGATTCGTTTGGTCTGGGCCTGGGCCTGGGTCTGTCCGGTTCGAATGCATCCGGTAACGCAAACGGCGGCGACAGCGACTCCGACTCGACCGGAACGGGTACCGGAACGGCAGATAACGCCGCGGACGCGTCCGGCGCGGACGGTGGCGATGGTAATGCTGCGGCAGATGGTTCGGCTTCGAACACCAGCGACAGCAACACCGATGCAAATGATGCCACTGCGGGTGACAACACTGCGGATGGCTCTGCTGACAGCGGCGCGGACAGTTCGGCTGACGGCTCTGGCGGAACCGGAACCGGTGGTGACGGATCCGGCGGTGACGGCTCTGGCGGTGACGGCACCGGTGGCGACGGCACCGGCGGCAACGGCGAAGGTGGATTCGGCGCGATGGTCGAAGCTGCAATCATGGCTCTTCAGGAAGAGTTGGGCATGATTGACGCCGAAGCAGGCGAAGGCGGCGACGGGACCGGCGGTGACGGCACCGGTGGCGACGGCACGGCCGGCGACGGTTCGGGTGGCGACGGCTCGGGCGGCGACGGTTCGGGTGGGACCGCTGACGCGGATTCCGATGCTCAGGGTGTTGGCGATCAGTCGGCAAGTGGGCCGGACATCGACCAGAGCCCAGGCGACGTGAACGGTGCGGCCAGCAACTCGCAGGACACCGACGGCAGCGGCGGTGACGGCGGGTCGAACGCAGCAGATGGCGCAGCGGATGCGGCCGGTACCGGAACATCGGCTGCCGACGGCGACGGCGGCGCGGGCGGCAGCACGACGCCGACATCATCGTCTACCGGCAACGGAGCCGGGTCTGCCGACGCGGCCAATACCGCGGGTGGCGGCGGAGCTGCCGACATCTTCGGAGATGCCGACACAAACGGTGCGGCTGACAGCCTGGCCGAAGCAATTGCCGGATACGGTGGCGAAGGCAGTTCCGACAATGATGCCACATCGACTGGCTCTGGCGATGCAGCTGGTGCGGCCGACTCGGGTAACGGTGGTGCCGGTGGCGCATCCGCCGCGGACGGCGGAACCAGCGGAGCTTCGATGGGCACTGCAACGTCAGGCGATACCATGGGTGGCATGATCACCGGTGGTAACGGTGGCGGCGCCTATTCAGGTGACGGTGGTGCCGGCGGCAATGGTGGTGCCTGGGGCGCGAACAATGGTGGCGATGGTATCGTAACCGGCGAGTCCTATGCATCGGCTGCGGCTGTCGTTGATACGTCTGCGTTCAACCAGTCGATCATCATGGGCGCCAACGTTCTGGGCAACACGGTCGATACGACCATGGTGGGTGGTTCGATGACCATGTCCCACGCCAGCGACGACACTGACGTTTAAGTCAAAAGGCGGGGCTCGCATTTTCGGGCCTTGCTACCTTTCAAAAATGCCGGGGCCGCAAAACGCGGCCCCGGCCCAACTGAACCCAAAGCGGTAATTACGAGCCGCCGCGGGCAAAAAGGATAACCGACATGGCACTTGACGGTATTACGGAAACGATAGCGCATTTTGTTGGAACTTTTGAGCTTACGATAGAACAAGCCCGCCTGCGGGATCAGTACGAGGAGTTCAGCGCCCTGAGGCGGAAAGCTGAAATAGACGGGCTTGACGAGCCAACCTCGATTCACATCAAAGCTGATCTGGATATCCCGGCGGGCGAATACGAAGCCCTGCCGTTCAATTTTCTTCCCTCTCAGCCGGAGCTGCCGTTGCCAAAAGCTCCTGTCGGGCCGGTGCACGAGGCGGTCATCATCCTCAACGGTGACAGCGCGGAGTCCGCGCGATTTGTTCCAGACAGCATATCCGGCCCGTCTTCCGCACCTGAACTGATCATTCTTCGACCGGATACGGTGCCATTGGGGTCGGCAATGACGTTCACCGTGCAAAAGGTGGTCATGCGCGACAACGACACGGTGGGGGAAGGGGACTTTCGTGATACCGAGGCGCTGATCGCCCAAGGCGAAGAGATGCTGGACATGGCGCTGTCGCTTCATGCCGTGGCAGCCCCTTCGCTTTCGCTCGCGGATTACAAGTCGACCGAAATGCTCGAGGCGCTGGCCCAACAGATGACGGCCCCGGCAAACGCGAATATCGACGGGGTCACGGTACATCAGTTTCATGGCGATGATGCGTTGGGGGTGATCGTGAACGGCAAGTACGTTGACGACGCTCCGGTATGGACAGACATCCTGCCTGCGTTCCATCAACCGGAGGAAGCCGGAGAGGATGAGGCCGAGTCCATGCTTCCGGCCGAGTGGGATCAGTCGAAAGATCCTGACTTTGATGACGGACACCTGGTCGTGACCGGAGGAAACCTTGCGATCAATGCCGTTTCGGCATCTGTGGGTTGGGTTGATGCCCCCTATATCGCCGTCGGAGGGCAGGCGATCAGCCTGACCGCCATCAGCCAGGTTGCGCTTGTTTCAGATTGGGATGTGGGGGCGCCGGGAACGGGCAGCGGCACCAACGTGATTCAGTCCTCGAAGATTGAAGTCGAAGGCCGAGATGCCCCCTGGCTGGACAATGGCGCCGGAACAACCGGACAACCTGAGTTCATCGTTGTGGATTGGGTCCACGGTGATCTGGTTGTGGCAAACTTCGTCAAACAAGTTATCGACGGCACGGATATCGACAACATACAGACCGAGATTTCGGCCGCATCGACATTGTACGCGTTGGGCGACAACGAAATGTTCAATGTCACCGACATCGTGCAGCTGGGCAGTTTTTACGACCTGATCATGATCGACGGGAATATGATTTCCGTGGACATGTTGTACCAGACCAACGTCCTGATGGATGACGATATCATCAGCGGCGGTATGCCCGGCGCAATGGCCGGAGATGATGACAACGTGATCATGAATGACGCGTCGGTCAAAACGATAGGCGAAGATACACATCAGGGTCTGCAACAGAACCTGTCCGACGCCATGGCGCTTGATCAAACGGACATGGATGCGTTGGAGAACGCGCTGCTCAACGATCCCCTGTTCGCAGGGATGGAACAGATGCGCGTGCTCAAGATCGACGGAGACTTGTTGCAGGTGAACATCGTTGAACAGGTCACCATGATGCTGGATCAGGATCAAATTGACCTGTCCGGTCCCAGTGCCGCCGATACCGAGGTCGTCGCAGGCAGCAACGCCCTGTTGAACTCGGTCAATCTGACCAAAATGGGCGTGGATTCGACGGTAATGGCCGCTGACGGATCTTACTCCGACCTGCTGCTTCATCAGGCCAGCCTGATTGACGTGCCAGACAACCAGGAAATCACAGATATGACCAACGAGGCGATCGCCGCAATCATGGCGGACATGTCTGTGCCGCAACCGGATGCGGCCCTGGCACTGCACGCACAATCCACTGACACAACGACACCAGATGACGGCCTGCAATCCATGCTGGCCTGACCCCCCCCAAGTTTTTATCGAGTGACCAGAAGGTTTGTATATGTCGATTGTTTTTTCGTCGCGCCGCCCACTCTTATCCAGTCCCCTGGACAGGCAGGGCGGTTTGGGCCCGAAGCGCCAGCGCGCAGACGGTGGGGCAGATCCCGCAGCACGACGGGCCAAAGCCCGGTTGCACCTGACGCAGGAGATGCGCGTGTCTGTGTCAGATCCAGATTCGCCGGTTGAAACCGAACTACCACAGCAATCCGAAGACCGAAAACGCTCACGCGAACAACGGCGCGCTGATCCTCCCCGTCAGCGTGCGCAACCGCAACCCGCGCAAAATGAAGACCCGGCGGGTGGCGGCAATGGGGTGGCCGACGCCGACGGCCCGGATCCGGCATCTGCCGGGGACTCGACAGCGCGCAAGACCCCCTCTGCGCGCGCTTCCGGTGGGAACGGCATAGGCACCACGATCGAGGCCAAGGCAAACCAGCCACTGTTGCAAACGAATTCCGGCGGCGGTGATGGGAACGGGCCACCCCAAACCTTCCACAAACGCACCCCGCCCGAAGACTTCCAGCGCACGTTGCGCGTTTCGATGCGGGCGATCCGGCGCAATCTTGCGTTTGTTCTGGTCCTGACCTGCGCTACGAACATCCTGATCCTGGCGATCCCGATCTATCTGTTCCAGATCAGTGACCGGGTTCTGACCAGCCGGTCGCTGGACACGCTGATCATGTTGACGGCCATCGTTGCAGGGGCAGTGGTCTTCCAGTCAGCTTTTGATGCGGTGCGGCGGTTCATGCTCATGCGGACGGGGGTTGAAGTGGCGGCCCGGCTGGGCGCACCGGTTCTGAGCGCGGCGGCCCATGCGTCGCTGCATGGAAACGGGCGCGAGTATCAGACATTGGGCGATCTGCAACAGCTTCGTGGTTTTCTGGTCTCGGGCACGCTGCTTTCATTTCTGGACGTGCCGTTTGCGCCGCTGTTCATTCTGATGATTTTCCTGGTGCATCCGGAACTGGGCATGATCGTGGTGGTTACTGCGCTGATCCTGATGACGATTGCGCTGATCAACCAGAAAATGACTGCCAAGCCGTTTGCCGAGGCCAACAAGGCACAGTCCATGGCAAACCTGCATCTGGATTCGATGTCTCGCAACAGCCAGATCATCAACGCCCTGGCAATGATCCCCGAGGCCGTGCGGATCTGGGGGCGGGACACTGCCCAATCCCTGACCTGGCAGGTGCGGGCACAGGACCGCAACGTGATCTTCGCTTCGATCTCGCGCGCCGTTCGCCTTTTGACGCAGATCGGAATTCTGGGTTGGGGCGCGTTTCTGGCGCTGCAAGGAGAGATCACGGGCGGTATGGTGATTGCGGCCTCGATCATTGCCGGGCGTGCCTTTGCGCCAATCGAAGGTTCGATTGAAGGATGGAACAGCTACCTGCTGACGCGCGGAGCTTATGGCCGGATCAAGGCGCTGCTGTCGACTTCGGCCCTGCAATACGAAAAACTGCGCTTGCCACGCCCCGAAGGTCGTCTGGATGTCGAACGCCTGCTTTATGTACCGGGCGGAACCAAGCGCGTGGTTCTGAACGGCATCACGTTCTCGCTGGTTCCCGGCGAAACATTGGCCATCATTGGCAATTCCGGTGCGGGGAAAACCACGCTTGGAAAAACTCTGGTGGGATCCATCCTGCCCACATCGGGCAGCGTTAGGCTTGACCTGATGGACATCCGAAACTGGGACCCGCGCCAGTTTGGCGAAAGCATCGGCTACCTGCCGCAGGATGTTCAGCTGTTCCCGGGTACGATCAAGGACAATATCGGTCGGATGAGGGCGGATGCCACTGACGAACAGATCCATGATGCCGCCGTTCTGGCCGATGTTCATAACATGATTGCAACGCTGCCGCAGGGATATGAGACCGTGGTGGCGGCTGATGGCTCGCCTTTGTCCGGTGGTCAGAAGCAACGTATCGCACTGGCACGGGCGTTCTTCGGCAATCCCAGAATGGTTGTGCTGGATGAACCGAATTCAAATCTCGACGTCGCGGGGGACAAGGCGCTGGCATGTGCGATCGAACAGGCGCGTCAAAGCAAGATCACCGTGGTCGTCATTACGCAAAAGCCAACGCTGTTGAGTGTTGTCGACAAGATCATGCTTTTGACCGACGGGCGCGTGGCCCTGTTCGGTCAGCGTGATCAGGTTCTTCAGCAGCTCAACGGGCCGCGCAAGCAGACTGGAATTGAAGGCCAGCAGGGGGGCTGACCATGAATAACCTCGTACCTGTGAACAACTCAGCCAATGATCCAGAAGTCTGGTATGCCGAGGTTCCACGCTCGATCAACAGGTTGATGGTGATCGGGCTGGTCATGCTTGTCGTGTGTTTCGGCGGTTTCGGGGTCTGGTCTTTCAGTGCCCCGCTGGCCGCAGCGGTCATCGCGCAAGGCAGCTTTGTTGCCACGGGCCGAAACAAGATTGTCCAACATCTTGAAGGCGGCATCATCGAAGACATCAAGGTTGTGGAAGGTCAGGCGGTTCAGGCTGGTCAGGTTCTGATGACCCTGGACCAGACCTCGGCCCAGGCCAATGAGCGTGAGCTGTTTATTCGCAAGCTGCGCCTTCAGGCCATGACCGAGCGGTTGCTGGCCGAGTACGGGGAACGCGACCGCCTCGTGTTTTCGCAAGAGCTTGTCGAAGCATCCGAAGATCCCGAAGTATTGGCCATTCTGGATGGGCAAAAGCTCAGCTTCGATGTGTCGCGCAAGACGCTGCTGAATGACTTGGCGCTGCTGGAACGCAACATGGAAGCGCTGAAAATCCGGTCCAGTGGATTTGAGGCGCAATTGGACAGCATGACCCGGCGTGCCGAGATTTTGCAGGAGGAGTTCGAGGCCAAAAACCAACTGTTCGAAAAGGGCCTTGTCCGCAAAGGAGAGCTGAACACCATCCGTCGTGTCCAGGCCGAAGCCGAAGGGCAGCAGGCCCGGTTGCAGGCGGAAGCCGCTGAAATCAACCAGATGTTGCTGAAATATGACGAACAGATTGCGCGTACGCGGTCCGCCTATCGTGAGGCCGCACTGGACGAACTGGGCGTGATCGAAGCCGATCTGGAAAGCGTCCGTGAAAAATCCCGTCAGGCCCGCAGCGTTCTTGATCGGGCCGTGGTGCGCGCACCGGTGACAGGAACGGTCGTGCGATTGCATTATCATACGCCGGGCGGTGTGATTGAAACCGGGGAACCGATAGCCGAGATCCTGCCCGCGGATGCGCCCCTGATCATCGAGGCACAGATTCCGCGTACCGAGATTGACAGTGTTGTCACGGGGCAGACCGCCACAGTCCGCCTGATCGCATTGAACCAACGCACGACGCCTGTTTTGTATGGCGAGGTCTTCTATATCTCGGCAGATGCGTTGCTTGAGGATTCGACCGGTGTTCCGCAGGAGGTCTATCTGGCACGTGTCTCACTGACCCCGGATGAGTTGCAGCGCGTGCGCGGCTTTGTTCCGACACCGGGCATGCCCGCTGAAATCATGATCCAAACCGAAGAACGCACCTTTGCGGCCTATATCGCCAAACCGGTATCAGACAGCATGTCGCGCGCGTTTCGCGAGCAGTAACACCTGCGTTCCCCTCCATGTCGGGACCTTCCGGAATTCGCATGTTAACCTCTGCGCGGTGACGTAAAGGAGAACTCGTATGACGGTGACGGTCAAAGAGATGATGGAGGCGGCCAACGCTGTGGTCGAACGTGTCGATGCAGCCCAGGCAAAGACGATGACCGAACAGGGGGGGCTGCTGTTGGACATACGCGATGCGAATGAGCTGGAACAGACGGGCCGCGCCGCCGGGGCGCATCACATACCTCGTGGCATGCTGGAGTTTCGGGCAGATGATACATTGCAATCACATGACCCTGAACTGCGCAAGGATCGCCCCATAGTGTTGTACTGCGCATCGGGTGGGCGCGCGGCCTTGGCCGGAAAACTTCTGAAGGATATGGGATACCAGAGGGTGTACAATCTTGGGGGATTGACGGACTGGGTGAATGGGGGCGGTGAAATCGCCAAATCCTAGCTTCGGAACCGTCTGCATCTGACACAAATCAAAGCGCAACATATTCGAATCGTGAAATATTTGGCCGGAAGCCATCAAAAGGAAAGCCCGGCCATGTTTCGCCTTGCTGCTATGCTGTATTCACTGATTGCAACTGCTCTGTCCGGTTCGGCCGTAATCGCCGTGCTTTCGGCTGGAATGGTGTCCGTCAGCGCAATTGTGGGCGCTGCGGCCGCGGGGGCCGTAATCGCCGCCCCGGCATCTTGGATGGTGGCCAAGCGGCTGTATCAAGGAGCTTGATCAGGCGTTCAGGAAGGTCCTGACGGCAGCTTCGAACTCGTGCGGTTTTTCGGCGTGCAGCCAGTGACCGGCACCGGGGATCTTGGCAAATCGCGCGCCGGGGAACAGTGCGCGGATTTTGGCTCGATGTTCCGGCAAGACATAATCTGACTCGCCCCCTGACAGGAACAGCGCGGGGCCTTGCCACTGGGCGTCCAACTCGGGAAAGCCCATGATATTTGGCATCTGGTCCGCCAACACGTCCAGGTTCAGCAACCAACGCTTTCCCTTGATGTCCAGCGATTGGGTGAAGAAGCTTTGCAATGCTTTTTCAACGCCTTGCTCGGCCAATTGCTGCTCGGCATCCGAGCGGCGCGCTATGCGCGAGAAATCCACGGCACGCATGGCCTCGATGAACTGAATTTGGCTGTGCGTGTATTTCACCGGCGCAATATCTGCGACCACCAGTTTGTTCACCAGCGCGCCGTGTTGCAGCGCAAGTGTCATCGCGGCCTTGCCGCCCATTGAATGCCCAAGTACGTCCGCCGTCCGGCCAATCCGTTCGATGACCTCGGCGATATCCTGCGCCAGGTGAGGATAATCATGGCAAGAATCCCACGCACTGTAGGCGTGGTTACGCATGTCGACGGCCACAACTTGCCGCTCGTCCGACAACCGTCTGGCAATCACGCCCCAATTTCGGGCCGATCCATACAGGCCGTGGGCAATGACAAGGGGCGGTCGGGCGGTTGGTTCGCCATGTATGATGGTGTTCAGCATGTACCGCGTGATACAAGTCAATGCCGGAAACAGCCAGCCCCATTGTAGGTCATTGATGCTGCCGTTAGATTGCCACGGCAGGAGGCCACCAATGCCGCAGGACCCAGACATTCAGACCCGGATCGCCGAAACGGTTGTGTTGCTGCGCGCAAAGCTCGGGGTGCGCGACAAGACGCTCGAGGCATCGATCCGCAAGGCCAAGCGCCGACTGCCGCGGCGCGTCTACAACCAGGCTTTGATTCTGGCCCGGGCCGAGGCGATGGCGTCTCATCCCAAACTGAGGCTGGTTCTGGATAACCCCAGGCTGATCAAGGCGTCTGACGTGGTGCAGGAACATCTGGGGTCCATCAATCTTGCGGATCGCAGATGGGGGTGGTTCCTTGGCCTGCTGGGGGGGCTGGCCTTCAACATGCTGGCACTGACGACGATTTTGCTGGTTTTTCTGTGGTGGCGCGGCTTGATCTGACCTTGGATTCTGGACTGCGCACCAAGGTCTGAACATGGTGCAAATCCCTGGGTGCGGTGACATCGAATGCACGGATTCGGTGTGAATAGCTGCGCGAAAGGCTGGTCGAGGCGAAAAAAGCGCGTATTGACCAGAATGGCCCGGGCGGCTTTGGGGGCCGGGACCTTGCCCAAAACACCGGATTTGCGCTGGGCGAGATCCAGAACGTTTTCAGAGATCTTACGCAATAAAACGGCGCCTCATGGCGCCGTTCTGTGTTGGAGGGTGGACCAGTTACAGGTTCGGATAGATCGGGAAACGTGCGCAGAGGTCTGCGACTTCGGCCTTGACCTTGGCTTCGACGGCGCCGTTGCCGTCTTCGCCATTGGCAGCCAGGCCGTCGACCACTTCGATGATCCAGTCGGCGATCTGGCGGAATTCGACCTCGCCGAAGCCGCGGGTGGTGCCGGCGGGCGACCCCAGACGGATGCCCGACGTGATGGTCGGCTTTTCGGGATCAAACGGCACGCCGTTCTTGTTGCAGGTGATATGCGCCCGGCCCAGAGCCTTCTCGGTGGCGTTGCCTTTCACCCCTTTGGGGCGCAGGTCGACCAGCACCACATGGGTGTCGGTGCCGTGGGTCACCGTGTCCAGGCCGCCCTTGATCAGCTGATCCGACAGCGCCTGCGCGTTGGCGATCACCTGCTTGGCATAGTCCTTGAACTCGGGCCG
>NZ_JBXWML010000002.1:0-516358 GCF_059609845.1 Ruegeria sp. YTSC002 | reverse complement strand
CCGAACGCATGCTCGATCCCGTGCATCTGCAAAACCTTAACAAACGCCTCTTCCGTCGTCATCTTCATGTGGGTGCTTCCTTGTCTTTTCAGGGCGGCAAAGCCCCTGTGAGTTACAGTATTTCGTCTTTGAGGTAATAGCCGACATACGCCATGCGCTGCCCCATTCGGCGGAAAGGCGTCAGGATGCCGTGGCTCGGCAATGGGGAGGTGAAGATCGGCAGGTCGAATGCCTTGTCCTTCTTGCCTGCAACCAACTGCGCCATGCGTCGCCCGGCCTGGGCCGAGTACATGACGCCATTGCCGCCGTAGCCCATGGCATAGAACACGCTTTGCTCAGGATCCGGCCGGAAAATGCGCGGCATCATATCGTGGCTGACATCAACCCAGCCCCACCAGGAATAGTCGAGGTTGATATCCGCCAGCGCCGGGAACTTGCGGGCAAGTCCCTTCTTCAGCAAGTCCAGGTGTTTGCCGTTCTCGGCATCACGCCCTGTCACCGCGCTGCGGCTGCCGATCTGCATCCGATTGTCCGGCAAAAGGCGGTAATAATGGCGCAGCGTTCGTGTGTCCGTCAGGGGGGATTTGGTCTGGATGCCGCATTCATCCAGCTCGGCCCGGGTCAGAGGCCGTGTCACCATCGAGTTAGACAGGATTGGCATCAGGCGGTGCCTGGTGCGGTCGTTGAGACCCGGCGGGGTATAGCCCGCCGTTGCCAAGGCCACCGATTTCGCGCGCACAATACCACCCGGCGTCCGCAAGTGATGTATTCCGCCTTTGGTTTGCCACCCCATGACCGGGCTGCCCGTATGGATTTTCACACCCAGCCTGCGCGCCATCTTGACATAACCGAAGGCCAGCTTGCCGGCGTGGATGCAGGTTCCGTCCGGCTCCCACATCGCGCCTGCGGCTTCCATGTCCCGCACGTGTTTTTCATGCAGCTCGTCTCGGGACAGAATACGCGAACCATAGCGGAACACATCGTTCAACAATTTGCTCTCTTTCTTGAGCGACGGCATGACTTTTTCGCGGTGCGCGATATAGTAATGGCCGCCCGGCTGCGGATCACAGTCGATGTCATCCGACGCGATGAGATCGTTGAACAACTCGAAAGCTTCAGTGACTTCGGCATGCATGCCTTTGGCCACGTCCGTGCCCCAGCGCTGAATCCATTGCGACCGTTTCAGCCGCCCGGATGAGATCTGGGCCTGCCCACCATTGCGGGTCGAACATCCCCAGGCCACAGTATTCGCTTCAAGAACAACCGCCTGGATACCGTGTTCCTTGGCAAGGTGAATGGCGGTGGACAGGCCGGTATAACCCGACCCGATCACCACCACATCCGCATCCATATCGCTGGACACGGGGCCATCATCGGCCGGAGGTGTTCCGGCCGTTCCGATCCAGTATGTGGGCGCGTGGTCGCGATTGTGACCGGGACCCGCATCGATGATGGGGTCATATTTCGGGTCATAGCTGGCCTTGGGCCAATGACGCGGGATGCTGTTGTCCACCATTCTTGTTTTCTCCGAAGCTGCGCGCGGTGCGGCGGATCAGGCCTTGAACATGGGGCGCGTTTTGCGAAGCGCCTGTTTTACGACGATTTTCCCGTCACGCAGGGTAAACAGATCCGCACCTTCGGCTTCGATCCGCATGCCGTTTGCATCGGTTCCCGAAAAGGTCCATTCCGAAACCGCACGATCGCCATGGACAAAGTGGCCGTGGTGATCCCAATGGGCGTCTTTCATGCCTGCCCAAACGCTTGAAAACGCGGCGGCGATGGCTTCGGACCCTTCAATCTTGTTGCCGTATTTCTCGTCGCCGGCCACGGTGTAGAACACGCAGTCGTCGGCGAAGTGGGTCATCACGCCGTCGATGTCGTGGCGGTTGAACGCGTCAAACGTGTCCGCCAGGTCCTGCGCGGTCAGGGTTTTGCTCATTTTGTACGTCCTTGTCAGTGGGGTTGTTACGTTTCGTCCGGATTCGGGACGATCAGTGTCGGGATCTTGGAGCGCCGCAGAACACGCTTTGCGACGGTGCCCAGAAACGTGTGCGAAAAGCCGTGATCATGCGCGCCCAGCACGATCAGATCGCAGCCCAGTTCGACCGAGCGGCGCAGGATCACTTCGGCCGGGTGGCCATCGGTGACTTCGACCGAAGTGACCTGTTCGCGAATTCTCTCATCGTCACCATCGAACTGAGCCCAGAACTTGGCTTGCCGCTCGGCCAGAACCTTGCGCACCATCTCGTGACGACGCGCAGCGGCGGTTTTGCGGGTCTCTTCATTCAGGATGAAGATCTCCATCGTGATCTTGGCATCGTCCGACAGCGGTTCATTCACATGCAGCACGTGAATTTCAGCCCCCGTGGCCTGCGCGATGCTGGCGGCATGGCGCATGGCATGACCCGAATTTTCGGACAGATCAGTGGCAAAGAGGATGTTTGTGACCAGTTGTTTCATGTCGTCATCCTTTCAGGTCAGTAGCCAAACAGCCGCGGCAACCACAGCGACAGTTCAGGGAAGAAGGCGATGATGAAGATCGCCACCGTGTTGGCTGCGGCAAAAGGCAGAGCGCGCAACGAGATCTGTTCGATGGTGATGTTCGAGATACCCGACGCGATGAACAGGTTTTCGCCCAGCGGCGGCGTCTGGAAACCGATGCCCAGCGTACAGACCATCACCACGCCAAAGTGAATCGGGTCGATACCCACCGAGTAGGCCACCGGCAGCATCACCGGAACCAGGATCAGGATGGTGGCCAGCGTCTCCATGAACATGCCGACGAACAGCAGGAAGAAGATGATCAGCGCCCAGATCACATACAGGTTGTCGGTAAAGCTGAGCATCGAATCCGCGATGATCGCCGGGATCTGGTTTTCCACCAGCAGGCGGCCAAACACCGTCGCGGTGAACAGGATCAGCAGCACCCGACCAGTCAGCCAGGTGGTGGCCTCGAGCGACTGGAACAGCGACTGCCATGTCAGTTCACGATAGATGACCACGCCCACGAACAGGGTGTAGAAGATTGCCACGATTGCCGCCTCGGTCGGGGTGAAGAAGCCGGTGTAGATACCGCCCAGGATCACCAGCGGCGCCATCAGCGACCAGAACCCACGATACATTTCGCAGCCCACGTGACGGATCGACCAACCTTCAGAAACGCCCTTGTAGCCGCGCTTTTTCGACATGAAGAAGTTCAGGATCAGCAGGCTGGTGGCGATCAGGAAGGCAGGGACGAATCCGGCGATGAACAGTTTCGAGATCGAAACCGACTGGAATGTACCGAATTTTTCCACGGCTTCCGGCGGCGGCGCCATACCGAGCGCGGCAATGCCGAAGATCACCATCGGGATAGAGGGAGGAATGATAATCCCAAGGCCGCCAGAGGACGCAGTGATCGCCGAGGCATAGCCGCGCTCATAGCCGCGGTCGATCATCGCAGGGATCATCAGCATCCCAACGGCCGCGGTTGTTGCCGGGCCCGAGCCCGAAATAGCGCCGAAGAACAGACAGGCCATGACCGTTGCAGCCGAAATACCGCCGGTGAAGGGACCGGCCAGGCTTTCGGCAACATTGATCAGGCGTTTCGAAATTCCGGCGGCTTCCATCAAAGCGCCGGCAAGAATAAACGCGGGCAGAGCCATCAGCGGGAACGAACCGACTGAGGTGAAGGCAATCTGCACGAACTTGATCGGGTTCTCGTCCAGATAAAGGAATGAGACCAGCGAAGCCACACCCAGCGCCACCGTGATCGGTGCGCCAATGAGCAGCAGAAACAGGAAAGACCCAAACAGGATTGTGACGATTTCGGATTCCATGGTTTATCCCCCTGCCCTTAGGATTTCTTTGCTGCTTCAGTCGCAGCTTTGATTTCGTCGAGGTCGATCTGATCGGGATCGTGAATATCTTCGCCCTTGATAAGGCGGCGGTAGTTCACCTGAATGATGCGGACGGTCATCAGCGCAAAGGCGATGGGCAGCACCATGTAGATGTATTTCATCTCGATACCCAGGGTCTGGGACTTCCAGAATTTGTTCATCTTGTTGAAGACAAAATCTGTCGCCAGATACAGGAAGTAGACATTGAAGAAGAGCCAGAAGAGATCGGCAAAAGCTTCTATGTACTTGATCGCCCCCTCAGGCAGGAACTTGAACTGGAACGTCACCCGGTTATGCGCGCCTTTCAGAGCGGCGTAACTTGCGCCGAAATAGACGAACCACACGAACATGTAGACCGAAAGTTCTTCGATCCAGCTGATCGAAAAGCCGAAGACTTCGCGCGCGATGATCTGCACGAACAAAAGGCAGACGAAGCCGGATAAGAGGATCCGGCAGATGATACTTTCTATGTTGTCCAGAAATTTCCAGAACATGTGGTTTCACTCCTCCCTGAATTGAGAAGAGCGCCGCAGCGCTCCTCCCGCTATCGCTCTGGGGCGATTATTGCTGGACCGGCTCGCGGCCGATGGCTTCGAGAACTGCATTCAGCTTCTCGACACCACCAATGGACTCGTAGAACTGCGGCCATACGGCTTCGGTTGCCAGTTGAATGAACTCGGCTTCGTCGTTCTCGGGGTCGATGATTGCCATTCCCTTTGCGGTCAGCTCTTCTTTGATGGCAGCCTCTGAATCACGCAGGAACTGTGCCGAAACCTGCGTGGCTTCCTGCCCTGCTTCCAGGATCATCTGCTGTTCCTCTTCGGACAGATCCTGGAAGATGGCTTCCGAGATGATCAGCGGTTCGATCGAGAAGATGTAACGCAGGTTGGTGACG
Source organism: Ruegeria sp. YTSC002 (assembly GCF_059609845.1). Taxonomy (NCBI): domain Bacteria; kingdom Pseudomonadati; phylum Pseudomonadota; class Alphaproteobacteria; order Rhodobacterales; family Roseobacteraceae; genus Ruegeria; species Ruegeria sp. YTSC002. Next base: position 511,585 of record NZ_JBXWML010000002.1, on the reverse strand, counting down.
TGGTCCTGAACCTCGTAGAACTTCATCGCATTGATGGTCAGGTAAGGGTTGTCCTGACCGTCGACCACTTTGGTCTGTAGGCCGGTGAAGGTTTCGGACCAGGCCATTGGGGTCGGGTTGATGCCCCATGCCTTGTAGGTTTCGATCATGATTTCGTTCTTGGGAACGCGGATGATCAGATCCTGCAAGTCCGCAACCGATTTGACCGGCTTCTTCGAGTTGGTCAGACGGCGGAAACCGGTATACGTCCAGCCGATGATGCGGACGCCGGCATCACGGATGGTGTTTTCGACCAGTTCCTGACCGATTGGCCCCTGGGTCAGCTTTTCAGCATCTTCCAGGCTGAGAATGACATAAGGCAAGGTGAAAACGCCGACCGAAGGCGAGAAGGGCGTGATGTTGTTGATCGCCAGCAGCGACATGTCGAGCGTGCCGATGGCGGCCTCGTTCACGGTGTCCTGCTCGGACCCGAGCTGACCGTTCAGGAACAGTGTCGCGGTGTGCTCACCACCCGATTTTTCTTCGAGTGCTTTCACGAAAGCGAGCCCCAGCGCCTCTTGAGCGCTGCCCGCGCTGTCGCCGACAGCGATCTTGAAGTTCTTCGCCTCGGCCGTGCCGGCGACCATCAGTGCGGCAACGGAAACGGCTGCGCTGAAAGTGCCAAGCTTTTTGAGAAATGACATGGATTTCCTCCCATTTGTCGTGTTTCGAGGTGCGCGCTGACCTGGGGAGAAATAGGCCAGTCCGATTCTACCTCGGCGACGTATAGCTAGCTTGCCAAAATGGTTTCGTCGTTGTTAATATTTGCGTGAAAGGTTTCATAGATATCAAACATACGATATGAGACAGAACAAACTTGGTACCCGGATCGGGGACACCGACATCCGTCTGCTGCGCGTGTTCAAAACCGTCGCGGAAAGTGGTGGTATCACGGCCGCCGAGATCGAGCTGAACATCGGTAAATCAACGATCTCGAAACACTTGTCTGACCTGGAACTGAGGCTTGGCCTGAAGCTGTGCAACCGGGGGCCGTCAGGGTTTTCACTGACGGAAGACGGCGAGAAGGTGCTGGCGGCGGCGGAAGACCTGCTTATTTCCGTCGCGCAGTTCAGAACCGAGGTCAACGAAGTCAAACAGCAACTGGCCGGCAGTATTCGCGTGGCTCTGTTCGATCAGTGCACCACCAACCCCGAAGCCGGACTTGCCCGCACGATTCACAAGTTCAATGAGGCCGCACCGGCGGTTCACATCGAGCTGTCGCTGGAACCGCCCAACGTGATCGAAACCATGGTCATCACCGGGCATCTGGATGTCGGCATCATCGCTTTGCACAGACCATCGGCAAGCCTGGACTACACGCCGCTCTACGGGGAAAACATGTTCTTGTACTGCGGGCAGGAACACCCGCTGTTTGATCGCCCAGATCCGGAGTTGCAATTGAGCGATCTTCGCAAGTTCAACTACGCCGGTTTGAACGTGAACTCTCCGAACCTCATCGTTGGTCAACAACTTGGGTTTCGGCGTGCAGCCAAAGTGCAGAACGAACAGGCACTGGTTATCCTGATACTTTCAGGTCGCTACCTTGGGTTTCTTCCCGATCATCTGGCGCAGGAATTTGTCGAACAGGGGCTCATGAAAAAGGTCCTGCCCAAAGAAATCAAATACAGAACCCGTTTCGCGGCCGTGGCCAGAAAACAACCTGCGCCAACACGCGTGGCCAAGCTGTTTCTGGAAACTCTGGAAAAGGTGCATTCTCAGGTACAGTAGGAACGTGCTCAGGGCGTCTTGATTCCCAAGCCCGAACCCACCCGCGCCCGAATTCAGCGCACGACGCGCGGCCGGATCAATCGCAGGCTGCGGTAACGATCATTTCGACCTTCAGAACATCACGGGCCAGTTTCGCCTCGCCACAGGCACGGGCCGGGGCGTGGCCCTCTGGCACCCAGGCATCCCAGACCGCGTTCATTTCGGCAAAATCGGCCATGTCCGACAACCAGATCACGCATTGCAGGATACGCGTCTTGTCGCTGCCGGCCTTGGCTAGAAGGTCCTCGATCTTGGCAAGGATGTCACGGGTTTGATCCGCAACGGTCGCGGCATCTGAAACCTGACCGCACAGATAGGCGGTTCCGTTGTGTTTGACGATGCGGCTCATGCGCTGGCCGGTTTCGATGCGGGTGATGGTCACGACTGCTGTCTCCTGTCATGAAAGGTACGTTCCGGTTGGGCGATAGAGTGAAACGACGCCAACCGCCAGCCCGGACCCTCAACAATCGAATAATTGCCAACCTGCCGCGCGGGATTTTTCAGCCCGACAGCACGCTTATGTCCGGTGCGCGGTGATGTGACAACCAGTTGCCCGCGCCATGCGGACAGGTCGTTTTCACTGATGGCTTTTCCTTCCTGTCTTGCGCTTCTCGGCCAACGTATTCGGTGAAACATCGCGGCCTCGGCTCACAAGGCGTTTGACGGAGATTTCCCAGTCTGCTTTCAATCGGCAAAGAGCTCCTCGGCTCACCCCAATATCGGAGCGCCATATGCCACCCGACACTGCCGAAACACTGCCTTTTGCATGTCCGATGCAGGACAGCGACGTTGGTCGACTGACGTCAATGGTTCCCACAAAGGACGGCTGGTCATGAGCCGCGATGTGCTGCTGCAACCCTATCAGCTGAAACATCTGACACTGAAGAACAGGATCATGACGACCAGTCATGAACCCGCCTACCCCGAAGACGGCATGCCGAAAGAGCGGTATCGCGCCTATCATGAGATACGTGCGAAAGCTGGTGTTGCCATGACCATGACGGCTGGTTCCGCCACCGTCAGCCGCGACAGCCCGCCGGTGTTCAACAACGTCCTTGCCTACAAGGACGAGGTCGTGCGCTGGATGGCTGAATTGACCGACGCCTGCCATGCTCATGGTTGCGCAGTGATGATCCAATTGACCCATCTGGGGCGACGCACGGGTTGGAACAAGGGCGATTGGCTGCCGTCGGTCTCTTCGTCGCATTATCGTGAACCGGCCCATCGGGCTTTTGCGAAGAAGATGGAAGACCATGATATCGAACGGATCGTGAGCGATTATGCCGATGCAGCCGAGCGTATGAAGGCCGCGGGTCTCGACGGAATCGAATTGCAAGCCTATGGCCACCTGATCGATCAGTTCTGGTCACCGCTGACCAATACGATGGACGCACCCTATGGCGGCAGTCTCGACAATCGGTTGCGGTTCGGTTTCATGGTTCTGGATGCGATCCGCGACCGTGTCGGGACGGATTTCATCGTTGGCGTCCGCTACACGGCAGATGAGGTTGAAAAAGGCGGCATCACCGAAGAAGACGGGCTGGAAATCGCCCGAAGGCTGCGCGACAGCGGTCAGGTCGATTTCCTGAACGTCATTCGCGGCCGTATTCATACGGATCCGGCCATGACGGATGTGATCCCGGTGCAGGGCATGAAAAGCGCACCGCATCTGGATTTTGCCGGGCGCGTACGAGCCGAAATCGGGATGCCGACCTTTCATGCATCGCGCATTCCCGATGTGGCTACCGCACGACATGCCTTGGCGTCCGGGTTGCTGGATATGGTCGGCATGACCCGCGCACATATGGCCGACCCGATGATCGTGTCCAAAATCCGGGCCGGTCGGGAAGATGACGTCCGCCCCTGCGTCGGCGCAACCTACTGCCTGGACCGGATTTATCAGGCCGGTGAAGCCCTGTGCATTCACAACCCTGCCACCGGGCGCGAATTGTCGATGCCGCATGTGATCACCGCGGCCAAGTCCCGCCGCCGGGCGGTCATCGTGGGCGCAGGGCCCGGAGGGCTTGAAGCGGCACGGGTTGCGGCAGAGCGCGGGCACGACGTTACCGTTCTGGAAGCGGCCTCTGAACCCGGCGGTCAGGTGCGTCTGGCCGCGCAGTCCCGACGCCGGGCCGAGATGATCGGGATCATCGACTGGCGCATGGCGCAATGCGCTGCACGCGATGTCAGGTTCCAATTCAACACCTTTGCAGACGCGGATGACGTAACAACCCTTGCCCCGGATATGGTCGTGATCGCGACCGGAGGCTTGCCCGAGACGACAATCTTGGAAACCGGAAACGATCTGGCGGTTTCGGCGTGGGACATCCTGTCCGCAGACGCGCACCCGGGCGAAAACGTGCTGATCTACGATGATGCGGGCGACCACCCGGCCCTGATGGCGGCCGAGATCATCGCCGGGTCAGGTGCGCGGGTTGAGATCATGACCCGCGACCGCAGCTTTGCGCCCGAGATCATGGGCATGAATCTGGTGCCATATATACGGGCGCTGCAAAAAACGGGGGCGCTGTTCACCGTAACCCGGACGCTGAAATCGCTGGTACGCTCAGGCAATCAACTGGAAGCGGCGATTGGAACGGATTACTCGGATCTTGTTGAAAAGCGCATGTATGACCAGGTGATCGTCAATCAGGGCACCTTGCCTCTGGACGATCTCTATTTCGAACTCAAACCGCTTTCGCGAAATCTTGGCGCTGTGGATCACGACGCTCTTGTCGCCAGTTCGGGTGACGTGTTTCCGCAGGTGAACCCGAAGGCCGGTTTTGATCTGTATCGGATCGGAGACGCCGTTTCCTCGCGCAACATACACGCGGCAGTCTATGATGCGCTGCGCCTTGGCCTTCGGTGGTGACGCCATCGAAGACTGCGCTTTGAACACGTACCACCGATTGCCTGTACGGCATGAAACCCCTTAGGCGCGAACAAAAAGGACCGGACATGAGCAATATCGAGGTCATCGAGACTGTTTGGATACCGCTGCCTGACGGCACGAAACTTGCGGCGCGCCTGTGGCTGCCGGAAGGCGCGAAAAACGCCCCTGTGCCCTGTATCCTGGAATACATTCCCTATCGCCGCCGGGACAGGACACGCATGCGGGATGAAAGCATGCACCCGCAGTTTGCCGCCGCCGGTTACGCGTCGATCCGCGTTGATATCCGGGGCTATGGCGACAGTGATGGTGTCGCAGAAGATGAGTATTCGCATCAGGAGATTCAGGACGGTCACGACCTCATCCAGTGGATCGCCGATCAGGACTGGTGCGATGGAAATGTTGGAATGTTCGGCAAAAGCTGGGGGGCATACAACGCGTTTCAGGTGGCGGCGACACGCCCTCCGGCGTTGAAGGCGATAGCACCGGTGATGGGCACAGACGACAGGTGGCGCGAGGACATCCACTTTTACGGCGGGTGTCTGGCCAACGACAATTTCTGGTGGGGCTCGATCATGCAACTGTACAACGCCATGCCACCGGACCCACAGATTGTCGGCGCGGACCGCTGGCTTGACATGTGGCGCGAGCGGTTGGAAGGCGCGGCGTTCTGGCCGGCCATGTGGCTGGAACACCAGACCCATGACGAGATGTGGCGGCGCGGTTCGATCTGCGAAAACTATGCCGACGTGGATGTGCCGGTCTACTTTTTCGGCGGTTGGATGGATCTGTACCGCGATACACCATTCCGCATCGCCGAACACCTCAGCGGGCCGGTCAAGATCCTGATGGGGCCATGGGCGCATCTGTACCCGCACGAAGGGGTGCCCGGCCCCAAGGCTGATTTTGTCGCAGAGGTCATCCGGTTCTGGGATCACTGGTTGAAAGGAAAAGACACAGGGTTGATGGACGAACCGCCTTTGCGTTTTTTCCTTCAAGACAGCGCGGCGCCGACCGGGACGCATATCGAACGCACGGGGCGCTGGGTTGAAGAGCCGAGCTGGCCGTCACCGAATATCACCAACACGTCCCTTTGGCTGAATCAGCTGACGCTTGAGGCAGACCCCGTTTCCGCAGCAGAGCTTGCGATTTGCTCGCCGCAAAGCTTCGGGGCGGCCGCAGGTGATATGTGCTCTTTCGCCATACCCGGAGACATGGCGGCAGACTGCCGGATCGACGCCGCCGGCGCGTTGCAGTTCAAAGCGGCGCCACTTGAAGACGCGCTTGATATCCTGGGGCAACCGTCCGTCGATCTGAAAGTGTCCGCAGATCAGGCTCAGGGCTTTGTCGTTGCATTGCTGGTGGACGAAGCCCCGAACGGTGCGCAGACGTTGATTGCACGGGGATTCTGCAACCTCAACCACCGGATCAGCGATACAGAACCCACACCGATCACACCCGGAGAGGAGATGGCTGTAACCGTCCCGATGTATGGAACAGGATATCGGGTTCTGTCAGGTCATCGCATCGTCTTGCAGATCGCTTCGGCTTATTGGCCCGTACTTTGGCCCGCCCCCGAACCTGTGACACTTACGATCCGTCCGGGTCAGTCTCAGTTGCACTTGCCCATCCGAAACCCAGGCGTTGACACTACGGAACCCCGCCCGCTGCCCGAACCGGCAGCGTCCGGTTCCCGGCCCAGAAAGACCAAGGTGCGCTCGGGCTCGATGGAACGCTCGGTCCACACGGACCTGACGAATGGCGAGGTAACTCACAGGTCTTTTCTTGACGGGGGCGTCTTCGGGCCGGTGGGTGATTTCCGCCTGGACGATATTGGGACGGTGCTCAGCGATGTGTCAGATCGAAGGTATACAATCCTTCCGGGCGACCCGCTTTCGGCTGTCGCCACGATGGAGCAGACCGCCGGTTTCGACCGTGAGGACTGGTCAGCCCGGATCTGGACCTATTCCGAACAACGGGCAACGGCCACCGAGTTTCATTTGATCTCGCGCCTGAAGGCATGGTCGGGGGAGGAGCTGATCTTTGAAGAAGAGAACGCGCATGTCATTCCGCGCAATGGAATGTAGGTGAAAACACGGTGGAACACCTTCGTTGAAACCCTTGACGGGACTTGCCTTTGCGGTTCCGTCGATCAAACCAAATGGTCGAGGCACAGGACGAACTCGTCTCGTCGGGTTCGGCACTGCACCATGTTTCGGTCAGAAACCCAAAGCGCTGCCGGATTTGATGGTATCCATTGAAACGAAGGTTTTGAACTTTCGGATATTTCCGTTTTCAAAGAACATCCGGCGGGTGAAATCTTCGTAGATCGCCATGCTTTCGACGACTACGACAACCATGAAATCCACCTCTCCGGTCACGTAAAAGCATTGCTGGACTTCCGGAGCGTTCAGCAGGGTTTTCTTGACGGCATCAATCTCGTCAGGGGTTTCGCTGACCAGTTCAAGTTCGACGAAGATGGTAAGCTGAAGACCGACGGCTGCCGGATCAACAATGGCGACATTGGCGCGGATCACGCCTTCTGCCTCCATCCGGCGGATACGGCGCTGCACAGAGGGTGCGGACAGGTTTACCGCCTCGCCAATCTTGTGCTGCGTGGTTCTGTTGTCTTGTTGCAGAATCCGCAGGATCGCGCGGTCAAAGTCATCCAATTGCGTCATGTGAAAGAAACTTGCATGGGTAGCCACCAACTAGAGCCCTTTTTTCAGGTCACTTGCAATAAACTTGTTTCACACCTGTGAAGCAACACGTCGAAGGGGAAGTTTTGCCGTGACAGCATTGACAGAACGCCTGCGTGCGTTGCGCCATGAGTTTCATCGCAACCCCGAGCTTGGGTTTCAGGAAGTCTGGACCAAGGCCCGGATTGCCGGGCATCTGCGAGCCTTGGGCATCGAGGTGTTTGAAGGGGTCGGTGTCGTGGGCGTGTTGAAGGCAGGCAACGGCAATCGCGCCATCGGGCTGCGAGCGGATTTCGACGCGCTGCCGATTACCGAGGTCAACACGTTTGCGCACACGTCGCAGAACGAAGGTGTCATGCATGCCTGTGGCCATGATGGCCACACGGTGATGCTGCTTGGGGCCGCCGAATTGCTGGCCAAGGATCCGGCGTTTGACGGCACGGTTGTCTTCCTGTTCCAGCCCAATGAAGAGCATGGGCTTGGGGCAAGGGCGATGATCGATGAAGGGGTTTTGCAGTCCTTCCCGATTGAAGAGGTTTACGGCGCGCACAATCTTCCGGGCGAGCCTGTCGGGCGGGTTTCCACCCGCGCCGGTGTCATCTGTTGCAGTGAAAGCCTGTTCGAGATCACGATTACCGGTCAGGGCGGTCATGCCTCGATGCCCCATGTCGGGCGCGAAACGATCACGCCTGCCGCGGAACTGGTATTGGCCCTGCAAACCATCGTTTCACGCAAGCTTGCACCTTCTTCCGGCGCCGTGGTGTCAGTGACCGAGTTCATCACCGACGGACAGCGCAATGTGCTTCCGGGGCGCACTGTTCTGAAAGGTGACGCGCGGGCCATGTCACCGGAAGACCGCAGGTTGATCGAGCGCAATATGCGCCAGATCGCAACCGGTGTGGCCGAAAGCCATGGCGTCGAGGTGAGCGTGGATTTCCGCACCGCATTCATCGAGGCAAACAATGATGCCGATGCTGCATCGCATGTCGTTTCAGCAGCTTCGGCCATGGGTCTAGAGGTGGACGGAGACCGCCCTGCCATGTCTTTTTCTGAAGATTTTGCCGAATTTGCTGCCGTTGTGCCCGGGTGTTTCCTGCTTATCGGCAACGGGACCGAAGGATCAAATGGCCGACCGCTGCACTCGGCTGATTACGATTTCAACGACGAACTGCTCCCGCTGGGTGCAGAATTCTGGGCAGAGCTGGTGCGGCAGCGCCTGCCGCTGAAACCCTGACAGGACACACGACCATGACGGAAAACATCGCCCATCAGGCAGGACGGCCGGGTTTTGGCCCCGCTGCCGAAACCGTTTTGACACGACGGGATTTCGATCGCGCAGCAAGGGAAATCACCCAATGGGAGGGGTATGCGCCCACGCCTCTGCATTCCTTGCCCTCGTTGGCAGCCGAGATCGGCGTCGCGGAGGTCCACTACAAGGATGAAGGACCCCGGTTTGGGCTTGGCAGTTTCAAGGCCTTGGGGGGGGCCTTTGCCGCCTTGCGTGTTCTGCAACGTGAAATATCGCGCCGCACCGGTCAGGATGTGTCATTGGAAGATATCCGTACTGGCCGCTGCGCCGACATGGTTGCCAGTATCACGCTTGTTTCGGCGACCGATGGCAACCACGGTCGGTCCCTCGCGTGGGGGTGCAAGCGGTTCGGCGCGCCTTGCCGGATCTACATTCACGCCGAGGTCAGTGAAGGCCGCGCGCAGGCCATGCGCGATCTGGGGGCCGACGTCGTGCGCATCGATGGAGACTATGACGCCTCGGTGGATCAATGTCGGCAGGAAGCCGACGAGAACGGCTGGTTCGTGGTTTCGGACACATCCTGGCCAGGTTACACCGACCCGCCGCGCGACGTGATGTCGGGCTATGGCGTCATGATCAAAGAAGTCGTGAATGCAATGGACGCGGCACCAACGCATGTCTTTCTGCAAGGTGGAGTTGGAGGGCTTGCCGCGGCGGTTGCGGCAGCATTGCGTCAGGCCTGGGGTGATGCCGCGCCGCGCGTCGTGGTCGTGGAACCGCATCTGGCGGCGTGTCTGTTCGAAAGCGCAAGGCAGGGGCAAGCCGCGTCTGTAGAAATTGACGAAGAGACCATCATGGCGGGTTTGTCCTGCGGGGTGCCGTCTCCGATGGCGTGGGAGGTTTTGCGCAGTGAAGCCTCGGACTTTCTGACAATCGACGATCAGCTGATACCGCCAACCGTCCGTCGCCTTGCGCGTCCGCAAGGCAGTGATCCGGCGATCGAAGCCGGAGAGAGCGGCGTTGCCGGATTGGCCGCATTGATCGAAGCGGCCAACAACCCCGAGCTTTTCCGGAAGCTTGGTTTGACGGCGCGGTCTCGTGTTTTGACGATCGGCTCCGAAGGTGTGACGGATCCCGATATCTATGCCCGTATCATGCAAGGCGACGTGTAGCTCAGCCGAAAACCCATTTGAAATGGCCACCAAGACGGTTGAACCCGGCATATAGGCCTGCAACGGAGAAGTACCATCAAACGACATCCCGATGTCGTACGAGTTGTATACAGGCCAGTCCCGCATCAGTAGCCGTTGGCCATGATACGCGCGTTGAATGAAAACTGGGCGCTGTTCCTGGGGATGTTCATGCTGATGGTTGCCAACGGTCTGTTGGCGACGTTGCTGACGATCCGGGGGGCCAGCCTGGGCTTTAGTGACTTCACGATTTCCGTCATGCAGGCAAGCTATCCCTTGGGCGCGCTTGCGGGGACGGCGCTTGCCCCGAGGCTGGTCGAAAATGTCGGGCATTTTCGGCCCTCGCCTCGCTGGTTTCGATTGCGGCCATTGTGCATCTGCTGACCAGCGACGCGATCAGCTGGAGCGTGATGCGCTTGCTGGGAGGGTTTTGCTATCCAGGGCTCTACGTCATCACCGAAAGCTGGCTGAACGCGAAATCCGAGAACAACATGCGCGCTCAGGTTCTGTCGCTGTATTTCATTATCCAGCTTGCCGGCCCGGCGCTTGGCACCGCCATCGTCGGCTTTCCCGACCCCACCGGCAACCTGCTGTTCGGCCTTGTTTCCATCCTGATTTCGCTTTCGATCGTGCCGCTTCTTCTGTCGGGCAACAAAGCGCCGGAATATGCCGCGCCGGAACGCATGTCGGTTCCCGTGCTTTACAAGGTTTCGCCCATCGCAGTCATCGGCATCGTTCTGGTCAGCATCGGTGTCGCGGCGTCCTATATCTCGTTGCCGCTTTATGCATTGCAAAACGGCTTTACGACGGCGCAGGCGTCAGGGGCGCTGGTGGCGGCGCTGATCGCCGGTGCGGTGGTGCAATACCCGATCGGCTGGCTGTCTGATCACACCGACAGACGCTATGTGGTCATCGGGCTGGGTGTCGTTACGACCCTGTCCTGTCTTTGGATGGCCATCGACACGTCTCCGTCTCATATCGTCTATGGTTTTGTACTGATCGCAATCGGGCTGTATCCCGCGTATTCGATCCTGACGGCGCATGCCAATGATCAGCTCAAGCTGTCTCAGATCGTTCCGGCCAGTGGCACGATGGTGCTGTTGCTGAATGTCGGCCTGCTGGTGGGAACCATGCTGGGACCGAACTCCATCTCATTGTTCGGCGGGCGCGGTCTTCAGTTTCTTCTGGCGGCTATCGGTATTGCGGTCGCCCTTTTCGCATTGATCCGGAGTGTTCAGGTGGCCGCGCCCGCCGACACCGGCGATGTGCAGGTCGTGGGGATTATCGGCACCGGGCAACCCGGGGTTTTGCAGGCCGAAACGTGGGTTCAGGAAGAAGAAACCAGGGCAAACGCGCAAACTTCATGACAGTTTTGGCTCTGGCGTTATGAAGCCTCGGGATTGCCCGTCGCGGAACCAGTTGGTCCAGGTCGGGTGACAGGCAGATTACGCACTCCAGTCCGTATGGACCAACAGATGATCCGGGGCGTTTCCCATCCCGCCATCCGAGATATATCGGTCAAAAAATCGCTTTGTGCAGCAGGGATAGGCGGCGCCCTTAAAAAAGGAAATATGTTCATGCTGCGGGTAAAGGCGGTCCTCGTGTGTTATGCACAGGTCAATTCCCGTGTCTGGGAAACACACCCGAATCCGCGCCATGGCGGGCGCAACCCGGTTTTGGGCCAAGGACTGAAGAGCACTGACGGGGATGTGGGATCAGGCCTCGATCTCCATCGGCTATTCTGTTGCGCCGGATACCGCTGTCAGAGATCCAGAGATCACCGGTGCCCTGTCGACACTGGCAGCCATCGAAGTGAAGGACGCCTGCCAGGCAGTCGAATTGCGCGCGCACCAGTGATCAATCGGGGCCGTTTCTGCAAGATATCAATCTCGGGTCCCGGAGGTTTCGGCACCCTGGATGCCGACCGTCCGCTTGCCAAGGAAATCGAAGAGGTGGCAAAGGTTGTCCGTCCGCTTCATTTGGAAGAAATCCCTGTTTGACATAGAATTAGGCGCATTTCTTCATTCGCTTGACGGCACAGGATCAGAGGATTCTGAAACAGCGTATTTCTGACCGCTTAAAACTGGTCGACGGGTTGGGCCGGTCAAAGCAGGCAGGAAGCCGATGATAAATGCCGTCCAGCCTGCGCACCATAAAGCCGCGCCCGCGAGTTCAACCTGAAGATCCGGGAATATCGGCACAGCCAACCGCACCACGGCGGCCAGCCAGACCAAAGCAAGACCAGTGATGAACCCAAGGTTGGCTTGCATTCCACCTGTATCCGAATGCGCCGCCGCTCTGCCCGAGATGGCCATGATCAGCCCGGACATCCCGCCGATGGTGATCGCATGGAGAGCGGCACTTGCTGGATAAAGTGTCGGGACAAGCCCCGATACCCCTACAACCAAAAGCCCGATCGGCAACCATAAGAAAGATATGTGAAGCGCCACGAGCAGAAAGTTGGAACGCACCCGCAGTGTTCGCCATCCGAGCATTTCCCGGAACAGCACCAAGGCCACAGCGATCATCGCCAGATTTGCAACAAAGGTCCATTCAAACAGTTGGGCAAGGATGCTGGAAATCAACCCTGTCTGAACCAGAAACACTGCAAATGGCAATCCTTGCCTGAGGTCGTTCAAATGGCCGGTTTGAAGCATCCAGTTTGCCGAAAAGGCCGGAATGGCGCGCATTGCGATACTGTTCATCAGCATGACCAGTCCAATGAGCAGCCCATGAACCATGTCCAGACTGACCCACAGAGCCCCGGCCCCAATGGGCCACAAAAACAGGATTTCCCCGATACCAAGCCCTATGACAGTGCAAAAAAAGCCGAGTTTTCTGTATGCTCTGGCCGGGAACAGATGGGTGCCCATTACCGCAGCCAGCAGCACGAAATAACCCGCGTTCAGAGCGATTGGCACAGCCGGGGCCACATCACACATCAGCGCGGTCGATACCCGAGCGGACAGCCAAAAACCCAGCAGCCATTTCAGGGGTGTCCCCTGAATCGGTGGCTTTCCTGTCCAACCGGGTAATGCCGTCAGAAGATACCCACCAATGGCCGCTCCGGCAAAACCAAAGATCAGCTCGTGGATATGCCAGAGGACCTCCGGCGTACATGCCGGACCGGGAAGTCCAAAGGCAGTACCAAGAGGCCACCAAGCCACCGTAATCAAAGCGCTGACATACGAAGCCAGAAACAACGGGCGGTAAGGGGCTTTCCAGAACGCATCAAACGCCCTGCCCCCACCCGCCGATGTGATCATAAGGCAGCAGACCCGGTACCGGAATCGCCCGACCATTCAGCGCCAAAGGACCCCGTCAGAAATCCGTCGCTCAACCGAATGGCAGGATCAGCGCCTCGCAGGGCGCGCTCCAGTTCGCCCTGGGGAAGATCGCCGTCGATACGTTTTCGATACAGTTCGCACAGCTGATGGAAACCGCCAGATTGCGGCGACAGACGCAATGCCGAGATGCCAGCCTGTTGCAGCAGGTCGATCTGATGGTCCGTACAGGCATGGCTGTCTGACAGAGTCTGCACACCGTTCATTGCCATGAACGGCTTGCCCTCACCGGTAAGAACGTCCAACCCATCCGGATCGTCTTCGCAGGCAAACTGGCAATTGTCCTTGCTGCGCCCATGCAATCGTGCGTGGTAACAGCGCCCGGAAATGGCCAGCGGCAACCTGCCATGCCCCCATATTTCGATCGCGACACCCAAGTCCGATGCAGCTTGCGCCAACGTTTTGACCGAAGCGATGGGCAGTTCCGGCGGAAGACACACCCGGCGCGCACCCCGAGCTGCCAACCATCTCAAAGTGCCTTCGTTGTAGACATTTACCAACGGGCCAACGGCAAACGTGCAGGTGCCGGGCAAATGTGCCAGCGCGGTCAGATCGTTGATCTCGACCGTGACGCCCATTTCTGCAAGCTCAGCCGTCAGTTTGCGCTCGCGTTTCAGGGTCACAAGGGCCAGGCTTGTCAGTGCAACCTCTTTGCCCGCTTCGACCAATCGGGAAATCGCCTCGGGGATACGATCCTGATAAAATGGCAAGCGCTTGGAACAGACCAGTTCTCCGAGCACGACGCGGTCGACGGGCGATCGGGCCAGATCATCGTGAAACGCAGCCCAGGTTTCGGCGGGCCAGAAGAACTGGTTCGGGCCTACTGTCAGTTCCATCGGATCACCTCCACGTCTTTTTGTAAGCGCCGGTCGTCATGGCCTGACCTTCGGACAATCGCGCCAGCATTCCTTCAGGCATCGGCTGGCCTGACTCCAGCGCATCGACCGCAGCGCGAAAATTCCGAACGACCTGCGCGACATAGGATTTTGACCGCTGGCGCCCTTCGATCTTCAAGGCCGTCACACCTGCCTTTTGCAATTGCGGGATCAGCCGTTCTGCGTTTAGGCTGACGGGATCCTCGAACAGGTGCCCGGTTTTTTCACCTGCGGAAAAACACCCTTTGCACAAAGTCGGATAAGGTGCGGGCTCATCCCGTTCGACGCGGTGGATCAGGTACCCGCCAAGGCGCGCGTTCAACGCGCCCTGTTCTTCGTGATACTGCACATGGCTGGCGGGAGAGCAGACACCGTTCATGTTTGGCGACAACCCGGTGGCATAAGAGGACAGCGAGCATCGCCCCTCGGCCATGACACAAAGACCACCGAACACGAAGACTTCGGTTTCGACGTCGGTTTCAGAGTTGATCGCGGCAATTTCCGGCACGGACAAAACGCGCGGCAAGACCACCCGTTTCACACCGAAGGTTTCGGCATAGAATTTGATCACGTCAGCATTGGCCGCCGCGGCCTGCACGGACAGGTGCCTGCGCAATCCGGGATGGTGTCGCGCGGCGTAGTCCAGCAAGCCCAGATCGGCGAGAATGACAGCATCTGCACCGCAGGTTTCGGCATCCGCCACCGCTTGTTTCCAGATCCCTTCATTGCCCGCCTGCGGGAAGGTATTGATTGCAACCAACACCTTCGATCCATGATCATGGGCAAAGGAAATTCCGGCCCGCATTTCAGCGCGGTCAAAGTTGAGCCCCGGAAAGTTCCGCGCATTGGTTTCATCATTGAACCCACAATAGACCGTGTGGGCCCCGGCCTTGACAGCTGCACGCAGGGCCGCGGGCGTTCCCGCCGGGCAAACGATTTCCATTACCATAGGATCGCGTCCTCGGGTCGGGTCAGGCACAGGCCGGTCCGACGCTCTGCAAAGGCGATGATCTGCTTCAGCGGGCGTGCAAGCGGGCCGGAAAGGGTTGCGGCCTCGTGCGCGAGGTCCAGCTCTGCGTCGTCAATTGCGTTGCGCAGCGCCAGTGCCGCGGCTGTGTCGCCCTCGATCACCAGATCGCGTGAAAAGAACAGGGCATCCCCGTCAAACGCACCATGCACCAGCCCCAGCAGCGCGGCCAGCGGGCCGGATATTCGCGCAGCCCCAGCCACGCGTCCTCGGCTCAGTCTTATTCTCGGCGTGCCACCATTCGGTTCGAGCAGAAGGACAACCGGCAGATCCGTTGGATCAAGCACAAAGGCTGCACGGCTGTACTCACCGAGCCGGTTGAGCAGGTCGGGGTGTTTCTTGGTTATTTTGCGGGAAAACACTGTCAGTGACAGCGACAAGGGCGCAAGCGGAACAAACCGCAGGGCCGCGGCCAAAGCGGCAGGGCATTGCGGTATCGGGTTTCGGGGATCGGACAAACAGACCTCCTGCTGTCTCAATAAAGTGAACCGGTGCGGCCTTCCTAAAGCCGCCCCGGCGCCCGGGACTTGACGGTTGTCAATTCGACCGGCCTCTTTCGTTGCTAGAGGGTGGGCACCACCGCCGGAGCAAACCCATTCGCACTCTGCCGCCATATCCCAGCCTTCGACTTTTTCTGAAATGGTGTCAGGAAACAGGGCAGTTCAGGCGCATCCCTGACCCGGTTTCCGTGTGCCATCAAATGACCGCCGTCCACCGCGCCGTGTTGGAGGCCAATGGGCCGGTGTTGCAGTTTGACACACCGACAGGTGTGCCCTCGGGGCAGTGCGGCATACCGGTTGTGGTCAACCTGTTCGGAACTACGGAACGCGTCGCCGCCGGACTGGGCGTTTCTTCCGAAGGGCTGGATGATCTGGGCGCATTTCTGGCGGCGCTTCGGGCCCCGACGCCCCCGGATGGGTTGCGGGATGCGCTGTCCCGGTGGCCGATGCTGAAGGCCGCATTGTCCACGCGACCGAAGCAGGTCAAAACCGCCGTTGTTCAGCAGGTTTGCCACCGCAGGGTCGATGTTGATCTCTGTGCGCTGCCGATCCAGACACATTGGCCCCGGGACGCGGGGCCTCTGATCACCTGGCCCGTGGTCATCACTCGGCCCCGTGGCAGCGAACCCGACGCGGCACAGACCTACAATGCCGGCGTCTATCGCGTTCAGGTGCTGGACCGGAACCGTCTGATCATGCGCTGGCTGCCACATCGCGGCGGGGCCGCTCATCATCGCAGTTGGGCGCGGCACGGCGAAAAAACGCCGGTCGCGATTGTTCTGGGCGCAAACCCCGCGACCTTGTTGTCGGCGGCCCTGCCCCTGCCCGAAATGGTGTCTGAGCTGACATTTGCCGGGGCCCTGAACCAGAACCGGCCACGTTTGGTTCCGGCCAAATCCGTCCCTCTGCTTGTGCCGGCAGATGCCGAGATCGTTCTGGAAGGCTGGGTGTCGCCAAACGAGACAGCACCCGAGGGGCCGTTCGGGGATCACACCGGGTATTACAATCCCGCCGAGCCGTTTCCGGTGATGCATGTCACGGCCGTGACCCATCGCGAAGCGCCGCTGTATCTGTCGACCTATACCGGACGCCCGCCGGACGAACCTGCCATTATCGGCGAAGTGTTCAATCGCCTTGCCTTGCCGACCATTCGCGCTCAAATTCCCGAAATCCACGACCTCTGGCTGCCGCCTGCCGCCTGTTCCTATCGCATCGCCATCGTCGCCATCGACAAGCGATATCCCGGCCAGGCCCGGCGTGTGATGATGGCGCTTTGGGGAATGCTGCCGCAATTCAGCTATACGAAGATGATCGTTGCGGTCGACGCTGATATCGACCCCCGAAACTGGGACGATATCGCCTGGGCGCTTGCCACACGCATGGACCCGAGCCGTGATGTGATGACCCTGGACAGGACACCTATGGATTATCTGGATTTCGCCTCGCCGGAACCTGGTCTGGCCGGAAAGCTGGGCATCGACGCCACGACGAAAACAGGCAGTGAAACACGGCGGGAATGGGGGACGGTCATGCGCACCGCGAATGTCGATCAAACATTCGCGGAAGACCTGATAAACAGATTGATGCCGGAGCTGAGAACATGACGAAAACCCGTGTAGTCTTAGGCGTATCAGGCGCTTCCGGTGCGGTTCTGAGCCTTGCGGCGGCACGACATCTGACATCGGCGGATATCGAAATCGACCTGGTCGTCAGCCCAGCCGCCCGCCTGACGCTTGCACAGGAATGCGGCCCGGATGCCCTGAAGGAACTGCGGCAGTCGGCAACCCGTCATCACGCGCCCGCCGATATCGGGGCCAGCATAGCATCCGGTTCGGTGCCGGTATCCGGGATGATCGTCGCGCCCTGTTCCATGCGCTCACTGGGTGCGATCGCGCACGGACTGGACGACAACCTGTTGACACGCGCGGCCGGCGTTCAGCTCAAGGAACGACGCCCACTGGTTCTGCTGACACGAGAAGCGCCGCTGACACTGGCGCATTTGCGCAATATGACAGCCGCCGCAGAAATGGGAGCCATCATCCTGCCCCCTGTGCCTGCCTTCTATTTGAATCCGGTCAACATAACCGAAATCGCGGATCAGATCGCAGCGCGCGCGGTTGATTGTCTGAAGGTTTGCGAACCGGCCGCGAAACAGTGGCATCCCGGAAACGAGGCGGACCCTGTCGATCGGTCCGAAAGCAAATTGCACATCCCATAGCCACAGATCGCGGATGAGATCTGTGGCCTCGGGAAAACCTTGATCCGGCGGGCCGGTTGCTTCAGCCGCGCAGCCTGCCGCCCAGAGGATCGAACGGCGCTTCTGCCAGCACCCGAGCCTTGTGCGGTTTGCCGATCACCTGGATCACCACTTCATCCCCTGGCTGCGCCACGTCAGGGTTGCGGAAACCCAAGGCCAAAGATTTCCCGACTGAATACCCGTACGCACCCGATGTGACACGGCCCACGGGCGCACCATCAGGTGTAAAGATAGGCTCACTGCCAGTGGCGTCGGCATCCTCGGTCACGTCCAGTTCAAAGATGGACAGGACCTCGCGCGGTGCTTTGTCCTTGATGGACAGATAGGCGTCTTTGTGCAGGAAGTCCTTGTCCAGCTTGATCAGACCCGTCAGCCCGACCTCTTGCGGCCAGTATTCCTGAGAATACTCCCGCCCCCAGGATCCATAACCCTTTTCGATACGCAGCGACCCAAGCGCCCGCCCGCCCACGGGGCCACCACCGCAGTCTTTGGCGGCCGTGAGCAGCGCGGTATAAAGCGCAACCTGATCGGACTCGGCACAGTGCAGTTCCCAACCCAGATCGCCGGTAAAGCTGACCCGGATGGCCACGCAATCAACACCTGCAACGGTGATCTTCCGGGACCGCATGAAGCGGAATCCTTCGTTGGAAAGGTCAGCATTGGTCAGGCGCGCCAGCACCTCGCGAGATTTCGGGCCGGCGATGTTGAACCCCGCAACGCGGTCCGTTGCGACTTCAAAAGCTGTGCCCTCGGGCATTTCCACCATTTGAAAGAAACGCTGATGATAGCGTTCAGCCATGCCCGAGCCGATCATCATGTATTCGTCTTCGGCCAGCTTGGTGATGGTGAAATCACCCGCCACGCCGCCGCGCACCGAGATCAGCGGCGTCAGGCAACTGCGGCCAACCTCGGTGGGCACGCGATTGGCAACCAGACGATCCAGCCAGTCATAAGCGCCCGGTCCCTTGATCACGTAATTGGCGAAGTTCGAGATATCGATCACGCCCACGCTGTCGCGCAGCATCTGCACCTCACGCCCCACCGGATCAAACCAGTTCTGACGGGTAAAGCCAGCGGTCTCTTCGGTGCCGGGTTCATCTGCAAACCACAAAGGGTGTTCCCAACCACAGTTGAGACCAAAGACACAGCCCATCTGTTTCTGCATCTCGTAGGCGGGGCGCACACGGGCCGGGCGGCCTGCGCTGCGTTCTTCATTCGGGAAGTGGATTTTGAAGCGATGGGTATAGGCGTCTTCGACCCGCGCCTTGGTGAACTTTTTGTCGGTCCAGTCGCCAAAGCGGGCGAGATCCCAGGCGAACATGTCATATTGCGGCTCACCCTCGATCATCCATTGCGCCGCCAGCAGCCCCAGCCCGCCGGACTGCGAGAAGCCGGGGATCAGACCGCCACAGAGGAAATAGTTCTTCAGCTCGGGCACCGGTCCCCACAGCATATTGGCATCGGGCGACCAGATCATCGGGCCGTTTATCACCCGTTTCACCCCGGCTGTGGCAGCGACCGGTACACGTTCGGTGGCGCGGATCACGTTTTCCATGATCCGGTCCAGATCGTCGGGGAACAGATCATGAGCGAAGTCGAGCGGCGTGCCGTTTTCGGCCCAGAACTTCATATCTTTTTCATAGGCCCCGATCAGCAGGCCGTTGCCCTCTTGTCGGAAATAATACTCGCCGTCCCGGTCGGCGATAGAAGGCAGACGGCGGCCCAGACTGGCCACTTCGTCGATGCTCTCGGTCACGAAATACTGATGTTCGGTCGGTTGCAGAGGCAGGGTCAGACCCGCCAGCGCCGCCACCTCGCGGCCCCAGAGACCCGCCGCGTTGACCACCCATTGGGCATGAATGTCACCCTTGGGCGTACGGACGATCCAACTGCCATCGGATTGCTGTTCCGTGGCGATCACCGGGCAGAACCGTTCGATGGTGGCCCCCATCGCACGGGCCCCGGCGGCATAGGCATGTGGAACACCCGACGGGTCCACATTGCCGCCATCGGGTTCGTACATGATGCAGCGGATGTCATCAAACTGCGCCAGCGGGTGCAGCTCTTTGGCCTCTTCCCGGCTGACCTCGTGGAAATTCAGCCCATAGAACCGGGCCTTCGCCTCTTGCAGGCGCAACTGCTGCTCGCGCTCTTCGGTCTGGGCCAGATAGAGCGATCCGGGCTGGAACACCCCGCAGCTTTGGCCGGTTTCCTTCTCCAGCTCTTTGTACAGGTTCATCGTATAGTGCTGGATGCGGGTGATATTGTTGTTGTCATGCAGACCGTGGATGTTGGCCGCCGCATGCCAGGTCGATCCGCTCGTCAACTCGTCGCGTTCCAGCAGGATCGAATCCGTCCAGCCAAGCTTGGCAAGGTGATACAGGATCGACGTACCGGCAAGGCCGCCGCCGATGACAACAGCTTGTGCATGGGTTTTCATGAGATATGTCCTTGGATATGGCGCGGCTCAGGCGGCAATTTCTTTCATGACGGCAAGGAATTTGGCGACTTCGCCGATCGAGTTGTAGTGACACATCGAGACCCGCACACAGGCGTCATAGCCAAGCGGCGTCAGGATATTGCCGGAATAGTGATCCGCCTTGCGCAGATGCGTGCGAATACCGTGTTCGTTCAGCCGTTTGACGACCTCGGACGAGGCCACACCTTCGACACGCAGCGACACCAGACCTTCTCGGGCCGGGTTGTCGGCCCCGCCCAGAATGGTGACTTTCTCCATCTCGGCCAGGCCGCTCAGGTTGCCGGTGCCGTGGATCATCGCGTCGGTCAGCGTCTTTTCCTGCGCATGGATCGCATCGCCCGCCGCCAGAAACCTGCCGCGCCGATCTTCGGCATCACTGACCTGACTGCCCAGCCATTCGAAATAGGACACGACGTCTGACATAGTGGCATATGCCCCGGTGTCGCGCGTGCCCATCTCCCAATTGTCCGCAGGGCCATCCAGCAAGGCGTTGTGGTCCAGCGCGGTCAACCGGTCAGAGATCCACGCCACGCCGTAGCCATGACGCGAAAACACCTTGTAGGGCGAAATCACATAACCATCGACGTCATAGGCGGTCAGATCGATCCGGCCATGCGCTGCGTGCTGGATGCCATCGACGATGATGAAACAGTCCGGAGCCACGGTGCGGATGGCCTTAGAAACCGCAGCGACATCAACGCCCATTCCCGTCACCGGAGAGGTATGCAGGATCGTCGCCACTTTGGTATCCGGTGTCACTGCCGCGGCATAGGCTTCGGCCGAGACGGTGCCGGTGGCGTCATCATGGGGCACCAAAACGTGGGTTTGCCCGGAAATGCGGGCCCAACGATCACAGGCCGATCGCGTCGCCGGGTGTTCCAATGTGGATCCCAGCACAACGCCCGGACCCGTTCCCAGACATGCGTTCATGATTAGCCGGAACAGCAGCTCTGTGCCGCTTTCACCCACAAAGAACTGCCCGCAGGGTGCGTTCATGAAGTCCCGCAAATCCGCCTTGGCCGCGTTGATCGTGGCAACCAGCGCATGAGATCCCGGATTGTCGCGCCCTTGATTGTCCGGGATGGCGGCATGGCGCACCGAACTTTCCAACACTGAATTCAATGTCAGTGCGCCTCCGGCATTCTCGAAAAAGATCCGCTCTCCCTGTTCGGGGCAATGATCGATCTGGGCAAAGCGGCTGCGGATTTGTTTCAGCAGGCTCTCTGAAATTTGGCTCATGGTCAGTGGTTCTTGTTTCGTTGTGAATGCAAGGCAATGCTTTGCCGAACCTAGAACGGTTCCTGCCGCAAGACATGCAAAAAAAACTGTGGCAAAGCGGTTGAATATTCTTTGCAAGTCGCGCGGGTGCCGGCCAAAGCTTGTCACGACAGATACCACCCGTTGCCGGAGCCGGGACTCCGGGCCTGCGGCAGCGGATGGCATATATCGTTGATTTCCGAGCCATCTGTGGCTGGTTGATTATTCGGGCAAATACTTTTCCGACCATCTTTCAGCGGCCGATCCAGCAGAGATCATCGCGTCGATATCCTCATCTGCATAACCGACGTTTCGCAGAATGCTGCGTGTATCCGCGCCGTATTTCGGCATCGGTCCGGGAATGACGATCCGGGCGCGTTCGGGTCGAACGGCATTTGGGGCAACCAGATCGCACCACCGGCCCATGGGGTGCATGTCATGCCGAATGACGCTGAATGTTCCCCGCGTCAGGTCGATATTTCCGGCACTTTCCGGCTGCAACACGGCGTCGCGCGTGTCATGCAATGATCCCAGAGGCATGACGGTGCTGGCGGAACCGGAAAACGCCTTTTGCCAGTATTCAACAGGTTGCCTTGCAAAATGATCCGCAAGCGCATCCGGCAATTCCTTTTCCGGCATATCGGCCACGCTGGCGAGGTCCGAGACACGGCGCAGGGCTTTGCGTTGTTCGGTGGGTGCGGCAAAGAACATCCACCCGTCCGCCGCGCGGTAACAATGGTAGAATGGTCCCCAGCCCATAGCCGTGCGCCCGGCTGGTTCGTCAAAGGCCGCACGGCCTTCGAAATCATACATCAACTGCGCCTGAATGAGGTTGCCGGCCGCCGCCAAAGCAGCCCGCGCGATCCCGCCTTTGCCGGTTTTCTGCAATCTCAGCAGGGCCGCGCCAAGCGCAACACATGCGCAATAGCCGGTCAGCACATCAATCGTACCGAAATGCGCATGTTCTTCGGGTGTCGCCATGCCACCGCCAAAACGCACCATGACCCCTGTCGCCGCCTGCGCCAGGTCGTCATACCCCAGATGGTCCGACTTCGGTCCGCGCGCAGGGCCGCCAAAGGCATCGAGTTGCACCAGTATGAGGCGGGGGTTGATCGCCGTCAGCTCTTTTTCGCTCAACCCCAGGGCATCGCGCTGCTCATCCGTGCCGTTCATGGTGACCACATCCGAAGAATCGATGAGCCGCCGCAACGCCTGCTGCCCGTCATCCGAGCTCAGGTTCAGCAAAACGCTTTGTTTTCCACGATGTGCGTGCAAGCCGAAAACCACGGTGTTCCACGGATCGACTGATGTCTCGGCCGGCTGGACGGAAGTCACCTGAGCGCCAAATCGCGCCAGCGTGGACCCAATCGTCGGACCGGCGATCACATTGGTCAGGTCCAGCACCTTCAACCCCTCCAGCCAGCCTTGGCCTCTTGCGGCTGGCGGCCCGCTGCGCGGCGGTTCGGCAAGGATCGTTGAAACGGGTGCGTCATCGGGATCCGGGCCCGGTTTTTTGACCAGCGCAGCGCCATCATCCGCAAGCCACGCAACATTTCCCATCTGCTTCATGTTCCCATGACGCGGGTCCTTTACCTCCAACACCAGACCCGAGGCCAAAGCATGCGGATCGGCCAGCCATTCCTTGCTGAACCTCTGCGCCGTTCCGGGCGCCTTGGCGGACCCGAAAAGGGCTTCCCACTCATGAGAGGGCCTTGTCAGAAAGGCCTTTTTCATCGCCTCGGATATACGCGCGCGATCCCTTGCTCCGACGGGGTAGTTGCGCAATGACCATTCATCCGGCCAGTCTGCGGTATCGAGATAGGCGTCGAAGTCCGGCAATTGATCGGCAAGGTCTTTTAGGCCAAGCGTCTCCAACACCCGCCGCGGATGTGTTTTCACACTGCCCGCAACCACATAGAACCCGCGCCCGTCGGCGCAGGTATAAGTTCGATAGAAAGGGTCCAGGAACTCTTCCAGTTCCGCAAAGCTCAGATCCGTTGGCAAGCCTTCGGCTGCGCGCCTGTCAAGTTCCACTTCGCGCGGAGACTTGTAGCGTTCGGGATAATCTTCAATCTGCTCACAGTTATACACCAACCCCTCCAGCAAGGCCGAAGCCAGAGGCACCTCGATGTGATCGCCTCCGTTCCGGTCACGTGCAGCCAAAGCGAACTGCACGGCCATCGCGCCGAACGAAGCGCCATAGGCGGATGCCAGAGTCAAAGGTGAAAAGGATGGGTTGATGCCCATCAAGCGCCGGTTCAGCCCCATATCCGTGAACTGCCCGGTGCGGGCCGCGATCACGGCTTCCCACGCGGGAAAATGTGCCAGCGCAGGATCGGTCGAGGCAAACCCCGGAAGTGACAATGACACGATGCGCGGATTTATGTCGCGCAGAGCTTTCGGACCCAGGCCCAGCCTCTGCATCACGCCGGGCCGGAAGTTCTCGATCACCACGTCAGCCCGTGCC
Source organism: Ruegeria sp. YTSC002 (assembly GCF_059609845.1). NCBI lineage: Bacteria > Pseudomonadati > Pseudomonadota > Alphaproteobacteria > Rhodobacterales > Roseobacteraceae > Ruegeria > Ruegeria sp. YTSC002. The sequence goes on along the minus strand of NZ_JBXWML010000002.1, from coordinate 487,545 downwards.
ACCAGTTCGCGTGTGACCTTCAAACCCGCGTCCGATTTGAGGTCGATCGTCACAGCGGTTTTGCCACGGGACAGCATATCGGTGGCCGGTTCTTTCAATCGCGGGCCACCGGGCGGGTCGATGCGGATCACCTCTGCCCCCAAATCAGCAAGCATCATGCCAACCAGGGGGCCAGCCAAATACTGACCGAAATCGAGGACACGAATATGATCGAGCGGCCTTGCAGTCATTCCTTGCAACCCTCCCAGGGTGTTTGGTGTGTTTGTTGCGAAGCGGCTTGCGGGCATGAGGTCACAACCCCCTGCCCCGAGCAGGCTGAAGTTCCAGGCTTGGGACATAACGTGATCAATGCAACACCTGCCCTTGTTCAACCCGCGACAAGGCGGCCGCGACCGAGCTTCACTGCCTTCTCCGGCGACCGCTGGACGTAGCATGCAGCCGTGCAAAGCCAAGAAGTTGTTCGATTTGACCAAGCTGTGTCGCAAACGAGGAACATCGTTCAAAAATCCACGTTTGACGCATATTTGGAAGCGCTCTGAGCCCCGGGTGGAAGCGGATCAATCGCCTTGCAAGATCACCGGACCGTTGCGCCCGGCAGTCAGAACACAGGCTCGCTGAAGGGCTGATGAAAGCGGACCTTCCAAGGTACCAAACGGCGCAAAACAAATGGTCACGGCGCGACACGCCAGCGGCAATCGCAATTTCGTCATTATGTCATTTTCTCCGATGATTTGACACATTCGTACATCAATTCGTCAATTTCGTGCCTATGAAGTGTCACGGCTACTTGTCACGCTTGGTACAGGATAGGAAGAAGCGGAGATTTTTATGTCCTGGAATGTGTGCGTTGTCGGCGCTGGAAAGATCGGGCAGATGATCGCAACCCTGTTGAAAGGGTCGCCGAATTACTCTGTGACAGTGGCAGATCATGATCTGAAAGCGCTTGGCGATATCTCGAAGATGGGCATCGGAACCAGACAGATCGATGCCAATGACGCGGACGGGCTGGCCCGGGAACTGACCGGTTTCGATGCAGTCATCTCGGCAGCGCCGTTCTTCTTGACCCCTTCGATTGCGAAAGCATCGAAAACGGCCGGCGCGCATTACTTCGACCTGACCGAGGATGTCGCGGCCACGAATGCGGTGCGTGAACTGGCCGGGAACAGCGCAACTGCGTTTATGCCGCAATGCGGTCTGGCACCAGGGTTTGTCGGCATCGCCGGGGCTTCGCTGGCGGCGGAGTTTGACGAGATTGACAGCCTGCACATGCGGGTGGGGGCATTGCCGCTTTATCCGACCAACGCGCTGAAATACAACCTGACCTGGTCCACCGACGGGTTGATCAACGAATATTGCAACCCATGCGATGCCATCGTGAATGGCAAGCTGGTCAAGACCGCGCCTCTGGAGAACTACGAAGTACTGGGCCATGACGGTGTGGAATACGAATGCTTCAATACCTCGGGCGGTCTGGGCACGTTGCCGGAAACGCTGGAAGGCAAGGCGCGGTATGTGTCCTATCGCTCGATCCGCTATCCGGGTCATTGCGATATCCTGAAACTGCTTTTGAACGATCTGGGACTGGAACGCCGCCGCGACCTGCTGAAGGAGATATTCGAGGCCGCGCTGCCCCGCACCGATCAGGACGTGGTGCTGGTATATTGCACCGCAAAGGGCAAGATCGACGGTGTGCTGCGCGAGAAATCCCTGATCAACAAATCCTTTGCCCGCACCATCAACGGACAGGTCTGGAGCGCCATTCAGGTCACGACCGCCGCAGGCGTGCTGGGCGTGGTCGATCTGATGCGGATCGGAGCGCTGCCCTCGAAAGGCTTTGTCCGGCAGGAACAAGTCAAGCTGGGTGATTTCCTCAACACTGAATTCGGCCAGCTGTATCGCGCTGGTGACGTCACCGAACAGAACAAGGCGGCCTGAGATATGAAAGACATCGTTATGACAGCCCAAACCACGCTTGCAAATCTGGATCTGACCGAGGCCCAACTGAAAGGCGGCACGCTAAAGGTCACGTCACCGATTGACGGAAGCCTGCTGGCCGAAGTGCACGAGACGCCGATCTCGGACATGGACAACATCTTTTCCCGTGCCAAGGCCGCGTTCAAGGAATGGCGCGTGGTCCCTGCCCCGCGCCGGGGTGAACTGATCCGCCTGTTGGGTGAAGAGCTGCGCGCGGCCAAGGATGACCTGGGCGCACTGGTCAGTTGGGAAGCAGGCAAGATCACCTCGGAAGGTCTGGGCGAAGTGCAGGAGATGATCGACATCTGTGACTTTGCCGTCGGTCTGTCGCGTCAGCTCTATGGTCTGACCATCGCGTCCGAACGTCCCGGCCACCGGATGATGGAAACCTGGCATCCTGCTGGCCCGGTCGGCGTGATTTCCGCGTTCAATTTTCCGGTCGCGGTTTGGTCGTGGAATGCTGCTCTGGCCATCGTGTGCGGTGATCCGGTGATCTGGAAACCGTCCGAAAAAACCCCGCTGACGGCGCTGGCCTGTCAAAAGATTTTCGAACGCGCCCTGGCCCGATTTGGCGATGCGCCGGACGGTCTGCTGCAAACGCTTATCGGTGGTACCGATCTTGGGGAAAGGCTGGTGGCCAGCGAAGATGTTCCGGTGATCTCGGCCACGGGATCGACCCGCATGGGCCGCGCTGTCGCCCCCATCGTCGCACAGCGCTTTGGCAAGTGCATTCTGGAACTGGGTGGCAACAACGCAATGATCGTCGGCCCTTCGGCAGATCTTGAGATGGCCGTGCGCGCGATTGTCTTTTCGGCAGTTGGTACCGCCGGTCAGCGCTGCACCACGCTGCGTCGCCTGATCGTGCACAACTCGATCCGCGAAGAACTGGTGCGCCGTCTGAAAAAAGCCTATTCGGGTCTGCCCATTGGCAATCCTCTGACGGACGGCACGTTGGTTGGGCCGCTTGTGGACGAAGCGGCGGGCGCGGCGATGACCGCAGCCTTGAAAGCGGCCGAAGCGGAAGGCGGTTCGGTATTCGGCGGCAACCGCGTTACCGAAGGCGTTCCAGCAGGCGTTTACATGGAACCTGCGATCGTCGAAATGCCGGGTCAGACAGCGACCGTGAAAACCGAAACCTTTGCACCGATCCTCTACGTCATGGGCTATGACGATTTCGACGACGCGGTGGGGCTTCAGAATGATGTACCGCAAGGCCTTTCATCCTGCGTGTTTACCCTGAACATGCGCGAGGCCGAGCAATTCCTGTCCGCGGCCGGATCCGATTGCGGCATTGCCAACGTCAATATCGGGCCCTCAGGGGCAGAGATCGGTGGCGCCTTTGGCGGAGAGAAGGAAACCGGCGGCGGGCGCGAAAGCGGTTCGGATGCATGGAAAGCCTATATGCGCCGCCAGACCAATACCGTGAATTACTCGGCCGAACTTCCACTGGCCCAGGGTGTCAAATTCGACATCTGAGTGTCGCCGGAAAACTGTCGGGCATAAACTTGAAAGGCCCGCAAATACGTCACCCGGGACGGCCAGTCCCGGGTGTTTTGTCCTGCAGGTTGAGGCGGTCTTTTGGCCAAGGGTTCCGATGCCGCCGCGGCAACGGTCATTCCGGTGCTGATGGATTGTCATGTGTTTCGGCAAGAAGCCGTCCAAGGCTTTGCGCGATCTCATTGATCAGGAGATGACCCTGTCCGGTGCGCCGGAAGGGCGGTCTGGACAGAAATAGGTTCCGAGTTTGTCGACGCGTTGATCGAAGCCCTTCCTGGCCTTGCCGGACATGGCTGTTCCAATCGCGAAGCTGGAAATTTCATCCGCCCTTTGCGCGAAGACGAACAAACCCGGCATTGAGTATGCGGCATCCACGATATCATTGCCACGAACGGCTGTCGGCCTGATCATTGCCGGTCACCCCTCTGCGCCACTTACTCGCCCAACAGCAGCGACAGTTTTTCTGCACCACGGCGCAATGTGTCGAGAAATGACATCAGACTGCCGACATCATGCCGTTGCGTCGGGGCATGAACTGAAAGCGTGGCAACCAGCCTGCCCTGCGCGTCCTGCACCGGAACGGCAATCGCCACCATGCCCGCCATGAATTCTTCGTCGTCGGTGGAAAATCCCCGCTCGGCGGTGATCTTGATTTCGCTCAGCAGAGCCGTCGGCTCTGTCAAAGAACGGGCGGTCTGCTGTTTCAGCTTTCCGGCTGACAGAAACCCGTTCAGAGTTTTGGGACGCAAGGTGGAAAGGTACATCTTGCCACTGGCCGTACAGTGGAACGGCACCTGGGTTCCGATCGGCAATTGAATCCGCAACGGCCATTTGGTTTCCACCCGGTCAAGATAGATCATACCTTCGCGATCCGGGATCGCCAGATTGCAGGTTTCGCCCACTTCGTCGGCCACACCGCGCAGGATGGCGAGACGCGCAGTCCGCAGGTGTTCGGCGGACATGGTATTCACGGACAACAGCCGCAATCGTCTGCCCGGACCATAAGACCGCCCGTCAAGATCACGTTGCAGAAACCCCTCTGCCTCTGCCGTTTGCAGCAAACGATGGATTGTGGGCTTGGCCAATCCCAATGCGTCGATCAGGTCCGAGGGTTTGACCGCCACCCCGCGCCGTGCCACCTCTTCCAGGATCAGCAACAGGCGCAGGTTGGTGGGAATCTGAGTTTCTCGGTCTTTTGTGTCGGTTTCGGCCATCCCTTCACATTCTAGTTATTTGGCAGAAGGATCAAGGCCAGTCCGGGCACCAGCGACACCAATATCCAGACCGACAGCAGGGCCACCAAGTACGGCACCGTATAGCGCAGCAACCGGAAATACGGCACACCCGTCACGCCTGAAGCAACGTAAAGGTTAAGCCCATATGGTGGCGTGATAAACCCGATGGACGCCCCGACCAGGAAGATGACCGAGAAATGGATTGGATCAATTCCGACCGAGGCCGCGATTGGCGCAAGGATCGGGGCCAGGATGATCGTGACCGGAAGGCTTTCCAGCACCATGCCCGAGAAGAAGACGATTACCATCGATGTGAACAGAACCGCATGGTAGCCCCCCATGGAGGTCACGAAGTTTCCGATTGTTTCCTGAGCACCAAGCAGGGACAGGATTTGCTGCATCACCACCGAAATTGCGATCAAAGGTGCCAGGATACCCGTAATCTGCGCAGACCTGATAACGATTGAGGGGATCTCAGGAATCGTGAACCCTTCGACCACGAACATTTCCGCAAAACTCTTTTCGGTTGGCGGAATATCGTTCCGCGCCCCCATGATCCGGTTGATCGGGTAGCTGACCAGCCCCGCAATGACACAAAAGCCCACGGTCACACCCGCGGCCTCGGTCGGAGAGAACTTGCCGGTATAAATGCCCCAAAGCACAAGACCAATGGCGAAAAAGCCGAGCCAGGCACCAAAGGCTGTCTTCAGCACCCGGTTCAATTGCAGTGGGATCAGATAGCCCCACCCGTTCATGCGGCAGATGATCCAGCACGCCACCTGCATCCCGATGACCATCAGCGCACCGGGCAGAATACCGGCCACGAACAATTCGGAAATCGGCAGGTTCATCAGAAAGCCATAGACGATGAAGATGATCGAAGGGGGGATGATGATACCGACCGTGCCGCCCGCAGCAGCGGTCGCTGCGCTGAACCGTTCGTCATAGCCGCCTTTTACCATCTCGGGGTGCAGCATCGACCCGATGGTCGCCGTCGTGGCCGAGTTCGACCCGGAAATCGCCGCGAACAGCCCGCAGGCACCCAGCGACGCCATTGCAAGCCCGCCGCGTATCCAGCCCAGGCAGGCATAGGCAAAATCGCTGAGCCGTCGCGCGATGCCGGATTTGTTGATCAGGTCTCCGGTCAGGATGAACAGCGGCATCGCCAACAGGGCGAAGCCCTTGTTGAAGACGTTCAGCAGTTCGGCCCCCATATTGTCCAGCGTCAGGCCAAGGACAAAGGAACAACCTATGACCCAGTAACCGATGACCAGCAACACCGGTACGCCCAGCATGAACAGAAAGGTGACCCCCAACGAGATCAGTGTAACAAGTGTTCCGTCTGTCATCAGTCTGCCCCGATCACGGCCTGCTTGATCAGCGGCTCGCCTGTTTTCCAGTTGTGCAAATCATCGGCGAGGTTCTGAAACACGCGACCGACCATCAAGAAGAATGACAATGGTGCTGCCAGCAGGAACCACCACTGCATGATATTGTCCGTGCCCAGAACGATCTGAAAGTTCGAAGCCGAAAGCGCCACCAGCCGCGAGGTGGTCACGATGACGATCACCGCAAAGATGAACCACAGCACGGCGTCCAGGAACAGGCAGGCCAGTTGCCCACCACGGGGCATGGCGGTGCGGAATTCACTGAAACTCAGATGCGTGCGCAGGCGTACGTTGTAGGACGCACCAAACCAGGCCATCACCATGAAAAGAAGCGGAGGAATGGTCGTGGACCAGGGTTCCTGATCATTGAAAACAAACCGGTCGATCACGCCCCAGAAAATGATCAGCGCGATGGCAAGATAAGAGTACACCATGACCGAACGTTCCAGTTGACGCTCGATCAACGGCACCTTGCGATAGATCAGCATGACCAGCAAACCCCCCATCGCGGCAACGACCGCACCAACGATCCAAGCGGCGTCGGATTCCAGAGCGAGTTGTATCTCAAACGAATCCTGGCTGAGAAAAGCGCTGAATATTGCGCCAATGTCTGCCCAAAGTGACATGAAGCCCGTCCTCCCAGTGGGTATTGATTGAACCGGCCCCTTCGGGCCGGTTCTGGCAGTCTAATCAGGCCTCGCCCTTCCACCAGCGGCGCGGCTCGACATTTTCCGGCAGCGTGTCCGCGGGGATCTCGCGCGCGATGTCGTAGATCTCCTGGTATGTGTCGATGCCACCGGCCCACTTGTTCAGCCGCTCGCGCCACTGCGCCCATGGCTCGGGGTTGTAGTTCGGAGCGCACATTTCCTCGGCCAGCTTGATCTGGTCTTCCGGCAGGAAGGCCGGGCGCACGCCGTTTTCCGCGAATATGGTATGCGGCAATTGCGGATCCGAGAATCCAACAGTGTTCAGCAGCGCCGCCTCGTTCGCGCCCTGGATCAGGGCCTGGGTGAAGTAGGACGATTCCATCACGGCATCCTGCAACTCGCCGCCCAGCCCGTCGAACACTTTGGCAGACATCGAAGTGTGTTCGGTACCGCAGAAGAACTTCAGGTTCACCGATTGCGAGACCACAGGCGCCATGTTCGCATATGCCACCGCCGAAGCCCAGGTTTCCGCACCGTCGATCAGACCGGTCTTGAGCGCATCCAGCGTTTCTTCCCATGCCACCGGCACTGGGTTCAGGTTCAGCAGTTGCATCGCGATCCGGCCAAGCTGCGTGCCCGTCACGCGGTTCTTGGTGCCGAACAACTCTTCCAGCTTGGTGACGGTCGGCTTGTCGGCAAAGGTCGAGCCCATTTGCAGACCGCGCAGTTCACAATGGGTGAACAGGAATTTCAGCCCGTGCCGCTTTTCCAGCGGGTCGCGCAGGATGCGCTGGCTGGCGGGGCTGTAGAAGAAATGATACTGCGCCGCCCGGCTGGGGAACATGTAGGCATAGTCCAGAACGTTCAGATACGGCGCACCGCCGGCCGAATTCTGGGTCGAGGCTGCGTAGATATCGACGATTCCCTGCTGGGTTTTTTCAACACAGCTCAGTTGTCCGCAGATCTGGTTGTCGCCGATGAACTCGATCCGAATCTCGCCATCGGTCCGTTCTTCCAGATCGCGTGCGAATTCGATGGCGCCGGCGCGCTCGATCAGCAGGTTGCGGGTGTTGAAGCCCGACGCACCAAATTTCAACGTGTGCTTCGGTTCTTTCGAAAAGCGTTTTTCATAAGTGGATTCCGCCGCCTGCGCCAGGTTGGCCAGGCTCATCGCCCCGCCAAACCCTCCTGCTGCAAGCAGCGTCGAGCTCATGCCATAGCGCCCCGCCACCCGGAAAAAATCCCGCCGCGAAATACCACTCAGTTTCCGACCAATCTCCATTGCTTACCTCCCTGTTCGCAATTATTGAGACGTTTTGTATCAAAAAATGCTAGTATATTTCTTGCATCTTGCATAGAGTTTTTTTCAACGACGTTGGAAGGAGGCGGTCATGGAAGTGGATTATGCGGTAGTTGGCGCGGGGTCTTCGGGTTGTGTCATCGCCAACCGGCTCAGCGCCGACCCCAACACGACCGTCGCGTTGCTGGAGGCCGGCGGCCGCGATACCAACCCCTGGATCCACATCCCGGTTGGCTATTTCAAGACCATGCACAACCCTTCGGTGGACTGGTGTTACAGGACCGAGCCTGATCCCGGTCTGAACGGGCGCTCGATCGACTGGCCGCGCGGGAAAGTGCTGGGCGGCTCATCCTCACTGAACGGTCTGCTCTATGTGCGCGGCCAAAAGGAAGATTATGACCGCTGGCGCCAGATGGGGAATGTCGGCTGGGGCTGGGAAGACGTGCTGCCGCTGTTCAAACGCAGCGAAGATCAAGAGCGCGGCGAAGACCCGTATCACGGCGTCGGTGGGCCGCTGTCGGTGTCGAACATGCGCATTCAGCGGCCGATCTGCGACGCATGGGTCGCGGCAGCGCAAGCCGCCGGATACCCGTTCAATCCGGATTACAACGGCGCAGATCAGGAAGGCGTGGGGTATTTTCAGCTGACCACGCGCAATGGGCGCAGGTGCAGCTCGGCCGTGGCGTATCTGAAACCCATTCGAAACCGGCAAAACCTGAACATCATCACAAACGCATTGGTGACACGCATAACGCTGGATGGGAAACAGGCGACGGGACTTGTCTATCGGGATCGCGCAGGCAATGAGAAAACCCTGAAGGTTCGGCGCGAAATCATCCTGTCCGGTGGGGCAATCAACTCTCCTCAAATTCTGATGCTGTCGGGTATCGGCGACCCGGACCACCTGAAGAAAAACGGGATCGATCCGGTCCATGCCTTGCCCAATGTCGGCAAAAGGCTGCAAGATCATTTGCAGGCCCGTCTCGTTTTCAAATGCAATGAGCCCACATTGAATGACGAGGTGCGCAGCCTGATCAATCAGGCCCGTATCGCGCTCAAATACGCTTTGTTCCGGGCAGGTCCGATGACCATGGCGGCCAGCCTTGCGACCGGATTCATGAAAACACGCCCGGACGTGGAAACACCCGACATTCAATTCCATGTGCAGCCCTGGTCCGCCGACAGCCCCGGCGAAGGCGTACATCCGTTTTCCGCCTTCACCATGTCCGTGTGCCAGCTGCGGCCGGAAAGCAGGGGTGAACTGCATCTGAACGGCCCGGACCCGTCACAGCATGTGAAGATCATTCCGAACTATCTGTCGACGGAAACGGATTGCCGGACCATCGTTGACGGTGTGAACATCGCCCGCAGAATCGCTCAGCATAATCCGCTGGCATCGAAGATTTCCGAAGAGTTCCGCCCGACGTCACAACTTTCGACCGACGATTACGAGGGCACGCTGGACTGGGTCAGGTCGAATTCCGTTTCGATCTATCACCCAACGGGGACCTGCGCGATGGGTACGAATGAAACCGCAGTCGTAGATCCTGCGCTAAAGGTGCGCGGAATCGGAAACCTGCGGGTCGCGGATTGTTCGATCATGCCCGAAATCGTCAGCGGCAACACAAACGCTCCGGCGATCATGATCGGAGAAAAGGCGAGTGACTTGCTTGCCGCCGGAACATAGCGCGGCACGCTGCGTATCCGAATGCCCAGGAAAACGGGGCAATTCGGCTTGCATATCTTCGGGATATTCCGGTGATGCCGTCCCTGCCCTGACCTAGCGCAGAGGCGGCGTCAGCCATTGCGCCGACATCCCATAATTGGAATTCTTCAACTCCTGTTTGGCAATTGCCTGAAGATGGACCTCATCCGGCCCATCCGCATAGCGCAACGCCCTGGCCCAGGTGTAACTGTCGGCCAATGGCGTGTCGGGCGTCATGCCCATTGCGCCAAAAACCTGCATTGCACGGTCCGTAACCTTTGCATGCACCTGCGGCGCCACAACCTTGATCAGAGATATTTCACGGAACGCCTTTTTCGCGCCCACCTGATCTATCTTCCAGGCCGCCTTCAGGGTCAACAGCCGGGCCTGTTCGATCTCCAACCGGGATTTCGCGATCCATTCACGGATCACGCCTTGTTCCGAAAGCTGCTTGCCAAATGTCTTCCGTTCCTGGGCACGTTCCACCATCAGGTTCAGCGCCATTTCCGCCGCCCCGATCGAACGCATGCAATGATGAATACGCCCCGGCCCAAGCCGCGCCTGAGCCAGTGCAAAGCCGCTGCCCTCTTCACCCAGCAGATTGCCGGCCGGGACGCGCACATCCTTGAAAACCAGTTCAGCATGCCCTTCGGGATCGTGCATGTTCAGGATCGTCGGATTGCGCACGATCTCCAAACCGGGCGTATTCTTTGGAACGATGATCATGCTTTGCTGTTTATGGCGATCGGCGTTCGGGTCGGTTTTGCCCATGACGATGAACAATTTGGTGTTCGGGTGGCACGCATTGGTGATGAACCACTTGCGGCCATTGATGACGTATTCATCCCCCGCGCGCCGGATGGATGTCGTTATGTTGGTCGCGTCCGAACTCGCCACATCCGGCTCGGTCATGGCAAAGGCCGAGCGGATCTTGCCGTTCAACAGCGGCACCAACCACTCTTCGCGCTGCTCGGGCGTGGCGAACATGTGCAGCAATTCCATGTTCCCGGTATCCGGCGCGTTGCAGTTGAACACTTCCGAAGACCAGCTCACCTGCCCCATCAACTCGGCCAGGGGCGCGTAATCAAGATTGCTGAGCCGCGTACCGGGCTCATCATCCCGCAAGGAGGGCAGGAACATGTTCCAAAGCCCCTCGGCGCGGGCCAGCGACTTGAGGTCTTCCATGAACGAAACCGGGAAATGGCCGGCTTCAATTTCCTCTTTGTGGTCGCGAATGCGCGGATAGATATGCGCCTGCATGAAGGCTTTTAGCCGGTCGTGCATTTCCTCGGCGCGTGGTGATGGGGCAAAATCCATGGTGATCCTCTTCAGTGCGTTGCAGCGGCGATTTCGTCGAGCGCCATTTGCGCCAGAGGGGCCACCAGACCCTTGAACGCCATCGCGTTCTCGTTCGATGCATTTCCCGCCAGCGCACGGCTGTAAACACCCTGTGCAATCGCAGCCATCCGGAAGAAGGAAAACGCCAGATAGAAGGTCCAGTTTTCAATCTCTGGCAGGTCACGCAGCGAACAATACCGCTCGATCATCTCAGCTTCGGAAGGGATGTTCAAAGCAGCGCGATCCAGCCCTTGCAGCCCCCGGATCAGACCGGTCGGCGGCAACCGGAGACAGACACAGAAATAGCCCAGGTCAGCCATCGGGTGGCCCAGCGTCGACAGCTCCCAATCCAGAACCGCAGCAATCTGCGGGGTATCCGAAGCGAAGATAAAGTTGTCGATGCGAAAATCGCCGTGGATCAGACTGACCGAACCGTCACCATCCGGCAGATTGCGGGCCAGCCAGCCCATAAGCTGTTCCATCTCGGGAAGATTACTGGTTTCCGCAGCGCGGTACTGTTTGGTCCAGCGGCTGTACTGGCGTTCGAAGTAATTCCCCGGTTTGCCGAAATCAGACAGGCCGACGGCACCTGTGTCAACCGAATGCAGCGCGGCCAGAACGCGGATCATTTCGTCGAAAATCGGGCGATGGTTCGCCACGCCCAACTCAGGAAGCGCCGGGTTCCAGAAGATCCGACCCTCCTGGAAGCTCATGACATAGAACATGGAACCGATGACATCCGTGTCCTCACACAGCACGTAAGGTTTGGCGACCGGAACCGCAGTGCCATGAAGTGCCTTGAGAACACGATATTCCCGATCCACGGCATGGGCCGAAGGCAGCAGGTCGCCCGGCGGTTTGCGGCGCAGCACGTATTTCGAACCACCGGCCTTCAGCAGATAGGTTGGGTTCGACTGCCCGCCCGAAAACTTTTGATAGGACAACGGACCGGCGAAACCTTCGATGTGGCGCCCCAAATATGTCGAAAGCCGCTCGGTATCGAGTTCGAGGCCGGATGATGTCATGCACAAATCTCCGTTTTCCGCCGGGATGTCTTACAGCTTACCGCCACCAATGACATTTGTGAAATTTACTTGCATGATCGTCGGCATAAATCTGGTGAATGACATGACGACCAAGCTCAACAAGATCGACCTGAATCTTTTTGTTGTTTTCGACGCCATCTATACCGAGCGAAACCTGACCCGTGTTGCCGAACGCCTGTCGATCACGCAACCGGCCGTCAGCAACGCCCTGACCCGGCTGCGCAAGACACTGAACGACCCGCTTTTCGTGAAAACCGGCACGGGGATGCAACCCACGGCCCTGGCAGAGAGCATTTCGGACAGGATCTCAGCCGCTCTCCACCAGTTGCAAGCCGCATCGGCACAGGGTGAACGGTTCGACCCGTTTACCAGCAAACGGCTGTTCCGGGTCAGTTTGGTCGACCTTCACAGCCTCATCATCCTGCCCGGGCTTTTGTCCGGATTTCAACGCACGGCACCGCAGGTCGAACTCAGCCTCGTGCGCATTCCCCGCCGGGATACGCGCAAGGCGTTGCAGCAGGGCACGATCGACATCGCGTCGGACATTCCGATGCCGGACAGTTCGGATCTGATCAGCCGGACCATCATGAAGGACCGTTATGTCTGTGCCATGCGACCCGACCACCCTCTGGGTACGGGCCCAATGACGCTGGAGCGTTATCTTCAGCTGACACATCTGCATGTTTCCTCACGACCTCAGGGGGCGAGTCCGGTCGACATCGTCCTGCGCAAACTGGGGGCGCGGCGCAAACTCGGGCTTCAGATGCAAAGCTATCTGAACATCCGGGACATTCTGCACAAGACAGATATGGTTGCCACGCTGACCGAATGCAGCGCGCGTGAAATGGGGCTGCGCATGTTGAGGTTGCCGGTTGAAGTGCCTCCGATCGAACTTCGCCTTTATCGGCATATCCGGTCCGATGGCGACGAAGCCGTACAATGGATGTTCGACCAGATCGCAGGTCGCACCGTCAGAGCGAACGATACGGAACAGCATCATAGGGTCGATCAGAATTGATACGGAACCCCGGGCAACTGTGACATCAGGACATCAGAGGCGCCAACCGTCAGGTCCTCGAAACCTCAAGGTCGGAAGCATCACGTATTGATCTGACTTTCAGACTTCTTGGGTAACGCGTCATACGTCGCCTGAAGATAGGCAAAGCCATATTTTCGGTCAGGCTCCAGGTGAGTCCCCTCCGCCCACTCGTTCCATGCGTTTATGAAAACGATTTTTTCGTCGGCACTGTATTTTTCCTGCGCGAGAACCTGCCGGCACAAATGTTCCGTCCAGCGCCTGTAGGCATCGATTGAAAACCGGCCCATAATCCGAGGAGCATCCTGATTGCGCGCGGTATTGTCCCAGGAAAGCGTGGAGGACCGAAACAACTTGTATTCAGGTTCCGGCTTTTGAAGCTCTGCCTCGACCACGGCTTGATAATCCAGAACGGCTCCTGTGAACTCTGGATTGTAGATCCCCATCTCATCCGTGATGTCGGTGCGCTTTACCTGATGCGGAGGGAACTCCATAGCAGCGTCGAAACCCAGTTTCTCGGGATCGCCGATATCGAAAGTCTGGGCAGCGATGAGATACAGGTCCGGCTCGCCCCAGCTCTGCGCCTCTTTTCGCCATGCTGCGGTTGTTTCTTCGATATTCGGTATGATGTTCGCACGGTAAACGATGAAAACCGGTTTCCCATCTATCCGAATGTAGCGCGGATCATCAAAGTATTTGCGTATATGGCGGAGAAGATTCAGGGAATCCTCGATCGAATGGTTCTGCGCGATAAGAACGTCATGCGCCCGCCCGTCCCATCGGCGCGTCCAGTTTTCATTTGCCCATGTCAGGCAAAAAGGCATGTCAACCTCCAGATTGTCCAACATTTGTTCGAGCGGGTGTTCCATCAGGGTCTTTCCGCCGAACCAGTAGTAGTAATAGGAGAACCCTCCTATCCCGTAAGACTTCGCGATCCGCGCCTGTTCGACCATGATCTCTGGCAACCGCAAGTCGTAGTAACCCAGATGAATCGGACAATGAGGTTGGTAATGGCCCGGAAAATTCGGAACGGCCTTTCCGACATTGGTCCATTCGGTAAAGCCTTTGCCCCACCATTCATCATTCTCTTTGAATGGGTGAAATTGCGGCAGGTAATGCGCGATCGCCCGCACTGCGGGATCAGCTTTCGCAGGCGGGTCGAAGGGTTTGAACTCTTCAGCCTGACCATCGGCTTCAAATCCCTGCCTGTTTGACTGCCCCGGTTTGTCCCAACCCCGTTTGGGGTCTCTTTTCTTGGCTGAATTTCTGAACCGTCTTGCCGTACGTGGCGACAAAGGTGGGCTGAGTTTCGACGCAGCGGTCAGCAGATGGTAAAGCAGGGTATCTTTGATGGACATGCAGTTTCTCGTACTAAGGCGCGTCGTGCCGACTATGACAAAGAAAACCTATTTTTCCATGCAAAGCACGAGGCAGAGTTGCATGACAAGTACTTGGGGCTTTCATGCAACTCAATCCAGCGTGGTTTTCTATTTTGTACGGGCTGCGGACAGCCATTGCTTCAGCAAGCGACCGCTGACCGTATCGCGCAAAAGACGGAAAGCACGTTTGGCCAATGATTTATTGGCACCATATGGAACAGGATGCGCGATGCCTTCCGTAGTTTCGCCACGGCGCGAAATCTCGGGCACACCCACATGCGTCCAGTCGGTCAGCTTTGAACCTTGGAGAGCGGCCTTGGTCGCGTGCAAAAACCCATGCCCGTACTCGCGATCCGGTTCCAGGTGACATCCTTCCGCCCATTCATTCCATGCATTCACAAAAACAAAACGTTCCTGGTCAGGGAAATCCTGCGCGGTTTTGCGCAAGGCACGCGAAAGCCAGTATTCGTAGTTTTCCGGTGTTCCGTTCAATACGACCATGGCATTTTCCTTCCGCCGGGCAGTGTTGTCCCAGGACGGAAAAACCGATCGATGAACATTGTTCTCGGGCCCATAGCTGTGACCCAGATACTGTTCTGCGATCGCTGAAAAATCAACGCAATGGCCTTGGAATTCGTCGAACAGGTCCACCTCTGGCGAGAGGTTGGGCACGTTGATGCTGTGGGGCGGGAATTCCACACCGGAATCAAACCCGTATGACGCGTAGTCCCAGTTTCGATGCGTCAGCGCACAGGCCAGATGGATTTTCGGAATTCCGACAGAGGCGCAATAATCACGCCAGACCTGCACGGTCTTGCGCGAGTTCTTCAGATGCTGCGGCCGATAAACAATCAGGAACGGAGCGCCATCCAATGTAATGTAGCGGGGATCCCGGAAAAACGGCTCGATCGACTTGATGAACTCCAGATCATCCTCGGGCTTGTATTTCTGTTCAATGAGAATCTCGTGCTCGGCCGCATCCCAGCGGCGGGTCCAGTTCTCATTCGCCCAGCAAAGACAGAACGGCATATCGCTTTCGGGATCCGCAAGCATTTCGTCGACGGGACGTTCGAGCAGGCGCTTTCCGGAAAACCAGTAATAGTGGTAGCAGAAACCATCAATTCCGCTGGCCTTCGCCATCTCGATCTGCTCAAGCCGCGTTTCGCGGACACGCAGGTCATAATACCCCAGATCCGTAGGAAGATGAGGCTGATAATGCCCGGTGAAAAGCGGTTTGGCTTTTGCAACATTTGTCCACTCGGTGAACCCTTTGCCCCACCATTCATCGTTTTCCGGAATCGGATGAAACTGAGGTAGGTAGAAGGCAATTGTCCTGATATTGCCGAATTCACGATCCGTGATTGTCGAGGACATTACTTCTTCAACCCCAACAGCCGCGCCAGAGATTTTTTTTTCTTCTTCGCCAGTGGGCCGGGATCAACTCGGGAAGCGGCGCTCGCGTCCACCGGCCCGATAGTCGATTGCAGATCAATCTCTTCGGACAGGGGCAGACCTGCCATCATGTTGGTCCAATGCTGCCTGGTCTCTTCATCGGGTTGTTCGACGGGCAAGCCCATCAGGTAGATATCATTCTCGGCACGTTCTTTGGGGACCGATCTGCTTACGACCTGGAAGACGTGGGAATAGCGATTGCGCTGCAAGGCGGCCTGGACATCCTGTGGCAGACGACTCCACCGGTGACAGAACTCCGTCATCTCTGGCGTACGAACCACAAATTCGGCTTGCTCAATGCTCATACCCTGCGAATTGAGCAGGTGCTGAACGTTTTTGATGCCGAAGAACCGGACATGGGTTCTATCCAACAGGCCCCAGTCACGATATTCGAAATCTTCATCGACAAGACAACCGGCAATCGCTGCATGGCCAACATGCGGCAGCGAAAGAATAACCGATCCCGTGTCGTTCAACAGCGATTTCATGCCTGAAAGAACGCTCCACGGGTCGTAAACGTGTTCCAGAACGTCTGCTGCGATCACGTAGTCGAATACCCCGTCTTTTTCGCGAACGATGTCACTCCATGAAGCATCGTTGAGATCCATCGGGTACACCGAACGGGCAAACGGTTTTAGCTTTTCGATCGCCGAAGGGTCGATCTCGAGCGCCACAACATCACATTCCAAAGTACCGGAAAGATGGCGCGTGATCGAACCAGGCCCGGCCCCGATCTCAAGCACCTTGGACCCGGGCTTTACCATGCGCAGCACACGTGCGGGTGCTACATCACTGTTCATATCAATGTCGTATTCGTAAGTATGTCTATCGCTCACTGTAATTCTTCCGTGATGCTTATTTCGTGCTTCAATTCGGCTGCTATATAGTTTGGTCTGGTTCTGCAATCCCCAATACCAAACCGATACATAAGGCCTTGGATGTTGTACCCAGATAATGCTCAACTCAGAGGTTAATGTTGCACAAAACTCCCCCAGCAGCAATGACCACTCGCCCAAGGGTCAATCACACCAAGGGCGTTTTGCAACCATCTTCAGAGAAACATGTTTTTACCGGGTTCTGTTTCGTGGCCTTGTCTGAAAAAGAAGCGGCATCCGCGTGGGCCTCGGGTCGAACCTCTTGGGCTCGTGCCGCACTTCAGTTGAGGTATGCTTGATACAGTTTTCAACAGCTTACCGATATCGCGGGACGCCACGGCTTTGGGCACTGTGAGGTCGTGCAAACGCGCGCAGGGCGTTGAGCGCACAAGCTTACGTCTGCAACCATCTGCGGATCTTTCTGAGAACCGCCAACGCCTTCATTCTGGCAAGCGGTCGGCGCCAGAATTCCGATACCGCCTTCAGGGCATGTCGCGACTTACTGGTTTCGACCCGACGACAGGCAACAATCTGCTCATTCACCACGGCCACCGGAAATCGAAAAATCCCAACGGGGTAGATCTTACCGCTCCGATCCAAAAGGCATGCCCCCCCCAAACGCGGCTTTGCCATCCGGCCGCGCTTGATAATCGGCTTGCTGTCGTCGCTTCAGCGGAGAAGAACCAATTCAAACATTTCTCAGATTGCCGTCACTGAGTGCACAAGATCACGGACCGCATTCAGCAGCCCGGATCCGCCGTACTGGAACCGGGGTTGACCCTAACCGTGTTTGAGAGGAAGTAACGATCAGGCCCATTCCACAGACACGGCAGGCAGGTTTGTCACAGATTACGGTCATAAGCGTTTGTTACAACAGCAGTGGTGTACTGCCGGAGATGCTGAGTTCCATTCCGAAAGGCGTGCCGACGGTTTTGGTCGACAATGGTTCGGATGATATTGAAGCGGTTCGGCAAATGGCCAGGGCACATGGCGCAACTCTGATCGAAAGCCCCGACAACATCGGGTTTGGCCGCGCCTGCAACCTTGGTGCAGCCAAGGCAACAACGGACCTGCTTTTTTTTCTGAACCCGGATTCTCACTTGCTGCCCGGAGCATTGGATGCGTTGCAAGAGGGGGCCGACAATCATTCGGATGCGTCAGCCTTCAACCCTGCAATTCTGGACCGGAAGGGGGCACCTCGTTTCAGGCGATACAGTGTGATCATTCCCCGAAATGAAACCCTGCCCAGGAAAACAACCGATTCCGATTTTGAATTGCCGGTCCTCGTCGGCGCGGCCTTCCTGGTCCGCCGCGAAGCATTCAAGGCGGTCGGCGGGTTTGATCCCGAAATCTTTCTGTATCATGAGGACGATGACCTGAGCCTGCGGCTCAAAGCCGTTTGCGGGCCACTTTTCTATGTTCACAACGCTCGGATGCGCCACGCCAGAGGCAAATCTTCGCCGGGAAGTCCCGCCATCGCTGGCCTGAAAGGCTGGTATATGGGGCAATCGCGGGTTTACGTCGCCCGCAAACATGAAGTCCCGATGGCCTTTGGTCGGGCCCTGGCATCGGCGCTGCTGCAATTGCTGTCTCCGGCTGTGTTGTTTTCAGCGAGAAAACGCGCCAAGCAATGGGCCTTCTTGCGCGGTGTCTGGCATGGCCGGAATGCCCGACCAGCCCCGTTCAGACCTTGATCGCAAAGCGCGAAGCCGTTTGCGGCTCAAGCAAAATCAAGCCTGAACACGTAACCATGAGACAGTTCGCGGCCTAGCTCAACAGCCCCTTCAGATAGGTGCCGTACGTGGACTTGGCGAACAGGCGCGCGCGTTCATCAAGCGCCTCGTCGTCAATCCAGCCATTTGCCCAGGCAATTTCGTCCAGGCTTCCGGTCTGCATACCCTGACGTTCCGTGATCGTGCGCACGAAGTTTCCCGCATCCAGCAAAGACCCGTGCGTGCCGGTATCCAGCCAGGCAAAACCGCGCCCCATGGTCTGCACATCCAGCAAACCTTCGTCCAGATACATCTCCAGCAGCGATGTGATTTCCAGCTCGCCACGCTCTGACGGTTTGACCTCATGCGCGCGGGCCGGAGCATCGCCATCCAGAAAATAAAGACCCGTCACCGCGTAGTTCGACGGAGGCACCTTGGGTTTTTCGACAATCGCGCGGGCTTTGTTCCCTTGGAAATCCACAACGCCGTAGCGTTCGGGATCAGCGACCCGATACGCAAAAACCGTCCCGCCGCGCTCCAGTTGATCCGCCTCGAGCAGCAGGTCCGGAAGGCCATGTCCGAAGAAAATGTTGTCACCCAGAATCAACGCCGACGGGGCACCATCCAGGAAATCCTCGGCCAATGTATAAGCCTGCGCCAGACCGTCAGGAGACGGTTGCACGATCCAGGTCAAGGACAACCCGTATTGACTGCCATCCCCCAAAAGGCGCTGAAACTGATCCTGATCCTGGGGGGTGGTGATGATCGCGATTTCGCGGATCTGCGACAGCATCAAAACACTCAGCGGGTAAAAGATCATCGGCTTGTCGTAGATCGGCAGCAATTGCTTCGATATCGCCATGGTGATCGGATAAAGCCGGGTTCCGGACCCACCGGCAAGAATAATGCCTTTGCGCTGCATAATCTGTCCTTTCAAGGTTCAGCTGGTCGCTGACTTCAACTCGCTCAATATCTCGGCCAGTCCAGCTTTCCAGTCGGGCCTCTGAATTCCGAACACGTTTTCAAGCCGCGAACAGTCCATACGTGAGTTCAGCGGCCTGGGCGCCGGCGTTGGGTACGCCTCGGTTGGAATATCCTCGATTTCGACCGACAAGCCGGATTGAGAAACAATTTCACGGGCGAAATCCGCCCAGCTGGCATCGGGGGCCCCGGAATAGTGGAACACGCCACCTTTGGCTGCGGGGCCGGCCTTGGCCATTTTCAGCAAGGTTTCAGCAATGTCGGCAGCAGGTGTTGGCCCACCGATCTGATCTGCGACGATGGTCAGCTTGTCACGGGTCTCTGCCAGTCGAAGAATGGTCTTTACAAAGTTCTTTCCGTGGGCCGAAAACACCCAGCTTGTGCGCAAAATGGCATGGTGGCCGCCAGCCTCTACGATCTGGCGTTCGCCGTCCAGTTTGGTTCGACCATAAGCCCCCAAAGGCCCGGTCGGGTCATCGGTGCTCCGGGGGGTCGTACCAGAACCGTCAAAAACGTAGTCCGTGGAAATATGCAGAAAGGGCAGGCCTCGGGCAGCGGCGGCACGCGCCATTGCTCCGGGAGAATCTCCGTTGATCCGTTGCGCCAGATCGCTTTCTTCTTCGGCCTGGTCAACGGCAGTATAGGCTGCTGCATTGATGATCACTTCCGCATCCGTATGCCGGATAGCGTCTGCACTGTGCGACGGGTCAGACAGGTCCGCCGCGGCGCGATCCAAGGATTCAACCAAGACACCATGCGCCTGTCCGCGACGTCGCAACTCGGTCGCCACCTGCCCCCCGTGGCCGAATACCAGCGCCTTCATTTGGCAACACCCAGTCGCTCACCCACACCGCTGCGGGCCTGCAACGCGTTCAACCATGCGCTGTTGTCCAGATACCACTGAACCGTCTGTTCCAGCCCGGTTTTGGGCGTATAGGAAGGGCGCCAGTTCAGTTCCGTACGAATCCGTGTCGGATCGATGGCATAGCGCTGATCGTGACCGGGGCGGTCAGCGACGAACGTGATCAAATCCGCATAGGGCGTTTCACCCGGCTTGAGGCGATCCAGGATCGAACACAGCATTCTGACAAGATCAAGATTGGTCATCTCATTCTCGCCACCGATGTTGTAGCTGCGGCCCAGTTCACCCTTTTCGAGTACCAGCAACAGGGCTTCTGCATGGTCATCGACATGCAGCCAGTCGCGAATGTTGTCGCCTTTCCCGTAAATCGGGATCGGTTTGCCCGCCAGCGCGCTGAGGATGACCACGGGGATCAGCTTTTCCGGAAACTGGTAAGGGCCGTAGTTGTTGGAGCAATTGGTAAGAACCACTGGCAGGCCGTATGTTTCGCGCCACGCCCGCACGAGATGATCCGATCCCGCTTTCGAAGCCGAATAGGGTGAGTTCGGCTGGTATGGGCTGTCTTCGGTGAAAAACCCGGTTTTACCCAAGGACCCAAAGACCTCGTCGGTTGATATATGGTGAAACCGGAAATGCTCGGGTCGGCCGGCACCCACCCAGTAGGCGCGTGCGGCCTCCAGCAATACATAAGTACCGGTCAGGTTCGTGTCGATGAACGCGGCCGGGCCATCGATCGAACGGTCGACATGGCTTTCAGCGGCCAGATGCATGATCGCGTCGGGCTGGTGCCTGTCCAGTATCGCCGACATGGCGGCCGCATCCCGGATATCGGCGTGTTCAAAAACGTATCCCGGCGCATCCGCAACAGAGGCAACATTGTCCAGACAGGCCGCATAGGTCAGGGCATCGACATTGACGACCGAATGCCCATCGGCAATCGCGCGACGGATAACGGCAGAGCCGATAAAGCCCGCCCCGCCCGTAACCAGAATTTTCATTGTGTGCCCTCGAATACGAAAGGAGATTCAATTTCGCGCAGAAGTGGTGCGATCCGGTCTTTCTCGGACAGCTGGGGTTCTGAATTGCTCTGTGGCCATTCAATGCCGATATCGGGATCGTCCCAACGAACCGCGCCTTCAGTTTCCGGCGCGTAGGTATCAGAACACTTGTAGACGATCTCGGTCTCCGGCTCCAACGTCACGAACCCATGCGCGAACCCCGCTGGAACCAACAGCATCCGCCCGTTCTCGAAACTCAGTTCTTCACCGACCCAGTGACCATAGGTGGGCGAGCCTTTGCGGATATCGACCGCGACATCAAACAGCCGCCCACGACCGCAGCGCACCAGCTTGGCCTGCGCCCTTGGCGGAGCCTGAAAATGCAATCCGCGTACCGTGTTCACCGTGCTCGAAAGGGAATGATTGTCCTGAACGAATTGCGTATGAATCCCTTGTGCCGCAAAACTGTCGGCATTGTAGGTTTCTTCAAAGAACCCGCGATGATCGCCAAAACGCTTCGGGGTGATCAGTTTCACTTCCGGAATGGAAAGCGCCAATATTTCCATTGTTACTAATTTTCATCTCTGTGTTGATGTCTCGGCCTGCTATGTCACATTTGTTCCACCGACGCCAAGACCTATGTTGTCCGACCAGCAATTTGAGCGGCTCATCGGTTCTGAAAGTCAGGCGATTATCGCAGGCAAGTTGCGATTCTGGTAGAATCCATTGAAATTATTGGGCCATCTCTGCATGAAGGCACAAGAATGGAACAGATAACGAAGCCGCAGGCGCGACAACGCTTGGGCCGAAACCAAAAGCACCGCGACATGGGGCGGTATCCAAGCGCTGAGGCTGGGGCACGTCCATTTGGCCGCAAAAACCAATCCGCACCTTACTGCTTAAAAAGGTACAACCCTGCTTTGGTTGAGATGTCTTTCGGCGCTCAGGCCGCTTCGAGATTTCCCAATAAAATGGAGGTCATGTCCACGTTGATGACCCCATCCACCGCCACGATATCGACACCCGTCTGATAGGTTACATTGTCCTTGGTTATTCCGGAAAGGTCCGCGTTCTCATCCAGGAATACCCATTCAGGGTCATGGGCCGTGGGCTGACCGACGGCGACTTGCAAAATTGCAAGCGCGTCCAGGGCATTCACGGTGCCATCCCTGTTGACGTCTGCGGCTATCAGGTTTTCAGCGGTCGCGGGACCCCATGTCGGATCAAGACCAACCGAGATGCGCAACACTTGCAAAGCGTCCAGCGCGTCAATCTTTCCGCTTGCCGTGGAATAGTGTTTGGTGATGTCCAGCACTCCGGGAAAGGTACCATCGGGCAATTCCAGATCGAACCGCCCCTGATCATCTGCGGTGGCGGATACCGTACCCCCGCCGTCCGGCGTGAACCGGATTTCCGCATCCGTCAGCCCCGGATTAGCCGCCCCACTGTCCACCGTAATCTGCCCGACCAATCCATCAGAACTGCCCGCAGTCTGCCCGCCCAGGTCCCCGAAATCCACCGGAATATGATCCGGTCCGGCGAAGCCTGCGCCAAAGATATCCGTGCTTGTCAAAGCGCCGCCCGAGGCGGATTGGACCTGCACGACCTCGCCACGATATTCGATCTGAGCCCCGTTTGCCGTGCTGGTAAAGGTGAGTTGCTGAGGCGACCGCAACAGCAGGTAGTCGAACATATCCAGACGATCCACGCCCGCCTGAAAATCGGTGATTGTGGTCAGACCACTACCCGACTGCATCACGAAAACGTCGGCCCCTGCACCACCCGACATCGTCGTCGCACCCTTCCCCGCGATGAGAATGTCGTCTCCGGCGCCAGCCAGAAGGGTCGTGTCCAGAATACCGCCGCTGAGGATATCGTCCGATGCGCTCCCGTTCACGGTACCGAACCCCTTGCGCACCACACCAAGATCATCAACCGGGACAGTCAGGACGGTCAGTCCGGCATCCTGTTGTGACGTCACGAGAATTTGCAACTCATCACCCACATGCGCAACGCTGATCGATTCGACATTCTGCAAGCCGCTCGCCACCGTATCCGCGAAACTGTCCATATGAACCAGTTGACCTTCGGGTGTCAGAGTGAACAGAGACAGGCCATCATCGCCCCCGCCTGCAACCACGAAGACCCGCCCGTTCACGTCTATGACCGCCAGATCCTGAACCGATTCAAACCGCGTATGAAGCGTATCAAGCACATGGTCCGTCGCCTTCAAGCTTCCGTCGCTGTTCAATTGAAGAACACTGAGAGAGTTGCTGCCGGACCCCGCCACCACGACCCAGGATTTACCGTATGCCTCGACTGCCTCGACAGCAGTTGGGGTAGAAACACCAAGGGTTCCGAGGGCCGAATCATTGTTGATCTCGGTTAACGTGCCGGTGCCGGAGTCGATGCGATACGTCGAGACAGAGTTTGTTGCCGCGTCACCTGAGACCAGAAAATGTTCCGAACCCGACCGCAACGTCTGCATGGCATCCGCTGTGCCGGCAATCAAACCCGCAAGACTGAGCGTCCCGTTCGCGTTCACATGATAGGTTCCGATGTTGCCGGTATCCTCATGCGCCATCGCAAGGACATCCGAAGACCCAAGTGAAAACTGTACGATGGCCGAGATATCCCCGCCTCCGTTGAGAACACCTGTTTCCTTCAGGCCGCCGATCGTTCCGTCCGCGTTCACGTCATACCCGACCAGGCCCACGGCAGTGTTGATATCGAGCGCAATCTGCTCGGTTCCCGCCAGCGTGATCGGCGTGGCACTGCGCCCCACCTGGAAGGTGATCGAACCGCTGTAATACTCTGTATCAACCAGCTGCGGCAGGGCACCTTCGGCCAACCGCCAGACCGCGACGCCGCCACCCGGGCCGGTCACCGAGTAGAGATACGTATTCCCGTTAAGCGTTTTTAAAGCCGTATCGCCGATACCTGAATCGAGCGCCGTGCTCCCCGTTGCCACTACACTTTCGAACTGAAGCATCACAGCCATCACCTCACACGCCACCCCTGGCAGTTACGGCAAGATGACCAGATGAGCAGACCGAAACCGAAGCAGAATTGTGGTGAAAACGAGAAGTTCGGTTTCAGTTTAACTCAATTTTTTCAGGTCCGATCGCAACGGCAACAAATGGGAAAGACAGATGAGCAAAACGCCAAACAGCACATCCTTTCCTGTTGCGATGATCGCGGACACCACATGCGAGGGCAAGATGACCAAAGCACCTGAGGCCAACAATCGTTCGGCGGTTGACTCGACGGACGGAGATCGCAAATCTCAAGTTCAACAGTGGATCAATGGAAAGCTTGGTCGTTGGGCGGGTCGCGGCGCGGCTGGCGGCCTCATGTCCACATTGATGGCCTTGCCTGCCTTGTCACAGGCAACCATCGAAGAGCTTTACGCCTTCCAGTTCGCAGAGACTATTCCGGGTGTGCGATCCGCCAAGTTGCTGAAAAACGGCGATGTTCTTCTGAAAATGGCTGACGGTCGGACGATGATCGTGGCGGCGGAAAACGTACAGGTCCTGGACAGCGGCGCAATCATGATCGCAGAAGAGGCGGTTGCTGAAATCGCCCAGTTCAGCGCAGCTGAAGCCGGCGTAGCAGCTGGCGGAATCAGCGGCGCCGGGGCTGCACTGGGCGGCCTCGGGTTGGCTGGTGCAGCTGCCGCCGCGGGCGGAGGTGGCGGCGGCGGCGGCGATTCCCCGGAACCTGTCGCGCCTGGACCCCAACCCCAAACGGAACCGAGCTATACCAGCCTGAACCTGGCTGAACTTCAGGCAACGGCATTGAACAGCGCCATTACCAATGCCGCCGCACCAGACGGAACATCGACAGTCGAGGTCACGATAGGTTCGCTGGTCAAAACCGTAACACCCAACGGTGACGGCAGCTGGAGCGTTTCTCTCACTGCGGCCGAAGCAAATGCGCTTCCGCAAGGCGTCTCTACGGTGACAGTCAGACATCTGGACGATTCAGGCACGGAACTGTCAAGCGAATCCGTCAAGTTCGATATTGATTCAATTCCCCCTACCCTGTCGATCACCGGGTTTTCCGATGGCCCTGTTTTGAATTCGATCGAACAGGCAACGGACCTGACGGTCACCGGAACAACCGATGCAGAGGACGGGCAGACCGTCACCGTCTCAATGAACGGGCAAGACTATTCGGGCACGGTATCCAACGGACAATGGAGTGTCACCGTTCCGGCAGCAGACCTCTCGGCCCTTCCTGATGGCGCGACGATTGCCGTTACCGCTGATGTTGCCGACGCGGCGGGAAATCCCGCTCAACAAGCCAGCGGAAGCTTTGATACTGACTTTACTGCTCCAACTGTTTCTCTGGATCCCGTGGCTGGCGGCTCGATAGAACTGATTGACGTAGCCGGCGACCTGGCCTTGACCGGTTCCACCACGGCAGAGGACGGGCAGACCATTGTCGTCACGTTCAACGGACAAGTGCATACCGGCACCGCTTCTGGCGGAAGCTGGAGTGTAACGATCCCCAATTCCGATCTGAGCAGTCTTTCCACCGGAGTCCCGGCATCTGTTCTGGTTGCTGTCGAAGACGTGTCGGGCAATCCGGCAGTACCGCTTCTTGTATCGGTTCCCGTGGACCTGACCGGTCCTTCCATTTCGATATCACCGCTTCCTGTTGGTTCCGTACTGAACGCTGTCGAAGCCGGGTCCGACTTGACCATCAGCGGGCTGACGTCAAATGTTGAGGATGGTCAGCAAGTTACCGTAACCCTCGATGGTCAAACTTATTCCGGAACAGTATCCGGCGGGGCCTGGAACGTGACCGTGCCAGCTGGGGATCTGGCGTCCTTGTCGGATGGGGGCAACTTCTCTGTTACAGCGGATGTCGACGACGCCAGTGGCCTGACGGCACCGCAGGCCGTAGTGACACTTGCCAAGGATGTGACCGCGCCGACGCTCAGCATCGACAGTTTTTCGGACGGAGCTGTCATGAACGCAGCCGAGCGCGCCACGGATCTTTCCATCTCGGGCAGCACGTCAGCTGAAGACGGACAAATCGTAACCGTCAGTCTGAACGGGCAGTCCTATAGCGGAACGGTTACTGGCGGCAACTGGAGCGTAACTGTACCTGCTTCGGATCTGTCGGGGCTTTCTGACGCGGCGACCGTCACCGTAACCGCGGATGTCTCGGACGCTGCCGGGAATCCGGCTCTGCAAGCGAACAACAGCTTTACCACCGATTTCACGCCACCGACGATCGGAATTTCAACCGTATCCGACGGGGCCGTCATGAACGCCGTTGAACAAGGAACCGACCTGACCGTGTCAGGAACTTCCGATGCGCCGGACGGAACCGTTGTTACCGTCGAAATCACGCGCGCTGACGGCACTACGGACGTCACCGGAACGGCAACGGTAACCGGGGGTACTTGGACCTATACGGCAACCGTGACAGATTTGTCTGCCCTGCAAGACGACGAGACTTACAATATCAATGCATCGATCTCGGACGCGGCGGGAAACAACAATCAAACCACAACAAGCTTTGCCACTGACTTCACAGCACCTTCGATAACCATAAACAGTCTGCCTGTGGGTGCCGTTTTGGACGTGACCGAGAGGGGCGTGGATCTTGCAATCTCGGGCACGACCACGGCTGAAGATGGCCAGACCGTTTCGGTCACATTCGGCGGGCAAACCTATACAGGCGTTGCATCAAATGGCGCGTGGGCAGTTACCGTTCCAGCAAGTGATCTTGGAATGCTCTCTGACGGAACGACCTATTCCATTTCCGCCACCGTTGACGATCTGGCCGGAAACAGTTCCGCAGCCGCGAACAACTCACTTTCCACAGATTTTCGCCCCCTGTTGACGTTGAACGATGTCGGGGTCAACAATTCGATTGCTCTTACCGATGCCAAAGCTTCCGGAATAACTCTCGGCGGTTCATCGACCGGATTGTCAATCGGCCAGTCGGTGGATGTCACGTTAAACGGCAGTTCGGTCGGATCTGCAACGGTGGCCGCAGACGGATCCTGGTCACTGGCTGTTGCGGCGTCCAACTTTTCGGCAGTGGAGGCAGGTGATGACCTTGTTTTTTCCGCGCAGGCGACAGTTGCGGGTGGACCAGATCCGCTGCCGGTTTCCGATCAAGCCGTTGCGCACGAATCCGCTGCCTATGTGATCTCTGAAGTTGGGCGCTCGGGATCTACGGTGACATTCGCAATCTATGCCGAAGCCGACCGCGATATCTCTGGCGGTCTGGCTTTGACGGCAGAGCTCGGATTTGACCCTTCGGTTGTCACATTCAACGCGGCGTCGGTTTCGGAAAACAACGCCTTCGATTTGTTCTTGGCCAGCCCGGGCGCCGGGGGCGCGATGAATTTTGCCGGCGCCGCGACAACCTTTACAGATCTTTCTCAGCCGCTTGTTACCTTCACGATGACAATCCAGGACTCCGGCCAACCTATTGAGCTGACAATCAAAACGTCTGATGGCGGGTCAACCTCAGTTCAGTTTGGCACCAATGGCGATGACACGCTCACCGCTGCGAATACGAACACCATCACGCGCGGCGGTGACGGCGACGATACCATTGATGTTTCTGCGCCAGGGCGAGACATCGTCGTCTTCGAGGCGGACCCGACCAACAATGGTACGGACACTGTGACTGGCTTTACGATTGGCCCGGCTGCGGATGTAACCGACGCACTGATGTTCCACGGGCTGGACGCCAATACGCTTCGCGGTGATGGCACCAGCTTCGAATTGCTTTCCGCAGGAGACACCTTGGGCACAAACACCGGATTTGTCGGCCTCAGCACGGTACTCGCAGACCTCAACCTCAGCACAATCGAAGCCGCTGTCGAGAGTCTCGCCGGAGCCATGGCGGGCGATGAGCTTTACGTGATGGCAACCGACGGAACAAACAGTGTTCTGGTCAAGGCAGATTTCCAGGCGGCGAACGATGCCAGCGTTGAAACCGTGGCCACGTTCCAAGACCTGAGCGATCTGAGCGGCCTGACCGCAGATAACATCCTGCACACCGACCCAACCGGGGCAACGGCCTGATCCGGACCGGCGCACATACAGACGTAATTCAACATCATGAGGCGGTTATGGCACAGAATGGCTTAACTCCGGTCAGTCTTGGACGACATGGTCATCGGTTCTGGAGGCGGTTCACCTCGTTCGATTTCGCACGGACTATGGCAAATTGCCCCGTGGTCGACGCAGAAATTCTTCAGGCGGCCGCCACATTTCCAATCACTTTTCGGAAATCCGAACACGGCTTTTACCCCATAGCTGTTTTGTCCATGCAACCGAACCAGCCTACTCCATTTGTATCAGCACATGGCAAATGGCTCGCGACTTATGTCCCTTGCGTCTTGCGCTGTGCTCCGTTTCGGCCACAACTGATTGAACCGGACGGTGACGGCAGTGACGAATTGCTTATCGACGAAACGGCGGGGCTTATCACTGACAATCCGGAGGACGAAGCTTTCTTCGACAAATCAGGTCAATTTGCGCCGGAACTGAAAAAAGTCGCCGCTTTCTTTCGCGCCCTGAAAGAGTCGATGAAATACACAACTCATCTGTGTCGTGTTCTTGCTGACATGGGATTGTTTGGTCCGCTTGACTCTTTTCACGGAGTTGAGTTCCCGTGCGGGCATTTTGGCGTCACGCAGAACGCCCTGGAGAAAATTCCCCGCGCGCACTTGTCACTACTTACTTCGAATGGGGGTTTGCGACTGATTCACGCTCATCAGATTTCGCTGACCCATAGTATCTGGCTGACACATGCTCATGCCCGCGCAGATCGGGTAGCTGATGGTTCTCTGACACAACAGACCACCGGTGTTTCTGGGTTCATGGACGCGTTGATTGCGGCACAACAGAAAGAAGAAGCCATGGACCGTTGCAGCCAGGAGGGTCACCATGCGTTCCTGTAAAGCAGTGTTGTCCTGGGTTGCGTTCGCTCTGCTTGCAATACCGTTGTCTGCCTGCACGCCGCCTCCTGATTTGACTTCAGTGGCAGTATCCTTTGCACCCGGGACCACCGGTGCCGGGGCAGCAAAGCCATCGGCAAAGCTCAGCAGCAGTGCATTCGGGCAACGCGTGCGCCAGGCGGTAGAGACAAGCCCGACACTGGCGCAAAGTAATACCAGGATGGATATCGCATCAGCCAATCAAGATGCGGCCGAAGGCGCCTTTCTTCCACAGATATCGTTGGGAATAAATGCACGGTCCGAACGGGTCGAATCGGATATTGCAGATGTTTCACCCTATCTGAGAATTTCACAATTGGTTTATGACGGTGGGGCTGCCTCGGGGGATCTGACGGCAGCCCGGGCACGTGTTCTGGAAACACGGGGCGATCAAATTCAGACGGCATCGGCCACGGCTCTGGCCGCCATCGAGACCTATGTGCTTGTCCTTGATCAACGAAAGTTGCTCCGCATCGCGGCCGACAATGTCTCGGTCCATGAAGAACTGGTGCGTCAGATTTCGGAACGCACAGCGGGTGGCGCCGGATCAAATGCAGATGTTCTGACCGCACAATCCAGAATGGCGGATGCACGTACAAGACTTGCTGACGCACGAGCACGAACTGATCGGGCCGAAGCGCGGTTTCGAGAAGTGTTCGGGACTTTTCCCGGCTCATTGCCCCCTCCTGTACCGGCCCCACTGCTGAATAGAAGTGATGCCCAGATCGTGATGAACAGCCCTCAGATCCGCAGGGCGGATGCTGGCTTGCTGGCAGCCAAAGCAGAGTGGTCGGCAGCTCAGGCACGGCGAAAACCGAATGTTCGGGTCGCCGCATTTGCCAACCAGGATGACACTCGGGATGCAAATTTTGGCGTCGATCTTTCTTTCAACTACGAGCTGGACAGCACCGGCCAACGCCGCGCCGCCATCGCAGCAGCAGAAGCCAAAGTGAAAGAAGCGGAATTCGCGAGAGAGCAATTGGTTCGCGAAATCATGCGGGAGCTGGGCTTTATTCGATCCGATCAAAAAGCAGGCGCGGAACGGCTGCGCGCGGCCCGTATTGCGGCAAGTGCCAATGCCGACAGCGTTACTGCGTCCCGCGCACAGTTCTCGATTGGGCGTCGCAGCCTGATCGAAATCCTGGACGCTCAACGCGATTACGTAAATGCGCAAGAACGCCTGATTCTGGCCGAACAGAGTTATTTTCTGACCAACTACGCGGCTCTGAGCCTTACCGGAGACATTCTGGACCTGCTCGGAATTTCGCTTGGCAATTGGAACGGGGTGAAATGAGCACGTTGGAATCAATGCAAGACCGCGTTCGCTTGACATGCTACGAAGCCTGCCTTTTGAACATTGCCGCGACGCTTGAACGCCCTCTGACCCTTGCAACGATCCAGGCATCGCAGACCGGTTCAGACGGGGATCTGACTGTTCGTGACATCATCTCGGTGGCGGAAAACACAGGTCTACAGGCGGGCTATGGCGAGCGGCGCATCACGAGTTTTGACGAAGCATTGGCTCCGGCCTTGTTGCTGATGACCGAAAACAAGGCTGTTGTGTACCATGGCCGCAAAAAAAACGGTGCCTTGCTGGTCTATGACCCGGAACTTGGCGAAGGAATCGGCGAAGTTTCAGAAGAACGGCTGGCCAAATCCTACACCGGTTTCGCTGTCTTGTTTCGGCGAAATCATACAGATGAACTGGACGCCGGCCACACAGCTTACCGAGGTCATTGGTTTCGCGCGGCACTGTCCGCCAATCGATGGACTTACGTACAGGTTGCTCTCGCTGCGGCGCTGGCAAACCTACTTGGCTTGTCGACGTCAATTTTCATTATGGTCGTCTATGACCGTGTGTTGCCCAATGAGGCAACCGAATCGCTCATTGCCTTGACGGCAGGCGTGGCTCTGGCGCTTCTTTTTGACTTCGCGCTGAAACTGCTGCGGGCCGCGTTCATCGACAAGGCCGGGCAAAAAGCCGACTTGCTGATGGGACGGCGAATTTTCGACCACGTTCTGAATATCCAGATGAAGTCGCGCTCGGGTTCCACCGGCGCCATGACCAGTACCATCCGTGAATTCGAGACCCTGCGCGAGTTCTTCACGTCCGCAACGCTTGTTGCCGTCGTGGATCTGCCGTTCATCGGGTTGTTCGTTTTAGTCATTTACCTGGTCGGCGGACAACTGGCATTGGTCCCGGCTCTGGCCGTACCAGTGGTTCTGCTGACAGGTTTGGCCGTACAGCCGCTTCTGTCCCGCATGGCAGAAAAGAGCCTGTCTGACGGGCAATCCAAACAATCGGTCCTCGTCGAAGCTGTCTCGGGCCTGGAAACCCTAAAGACAACGGCCGCTGGCCGGCAAATGCGTTCCCGTTGGGAGCAGGCGATAGAACGGCAATCCTCGCACGGTGCTCAGAGCCGGGCCGTTACACAATTTGCCCTCAACCTGACCGGTTTTACGCAACAAGCTGCTCAGGTGTTGATCGTATTTTATGGTGTTTTTCTGATCACAGACGGGCAGACAAGCATGGGCGCTTTGGTTGCCTCGGTGATGCTGACAGGGCGGGCCCTGGCACCTTTGGGGCAACTGGCTCAGACGTTGACAAGGCTTAACCAAGCCCGAAGTGCATACCGAAACCTCAACGCGCTGATGATGGCGGAAAGCGAACGCCCACAAGGCCGAACATGGGTGAACCGGCCCCATTTCAAAGGAGAGATCGCCTTCAACAACGTGTATTTTTCCTACCCTGACCAGGGGGAAGATACCCTGCAAGGCGTTTCATTCACGATCAAACCGGGTGAAAAAGTGGCGATCCTGGGTCAGATTGGCTGCGGAAAAAGCACCATCGCACGTCTGATGCTGGGATTGTATGCGCCGCGCGTTGGATCTGTTACGTTCGACGGCCTTGATATACGCCAGATCGATCCTGGCGATCTGCGCCGCAATATCGGATCCGTCCTGCAAGACATATGGCTCTTTTCCGGATCTGTCCGAGACAATATCGCAAGTGGCGCAATCCGGCCCAAAGATCGCGAACTGATCGAAGCAGGCCGCGCCGCCGGGGTTGAGGATTTCTTAGCCAACCATCCCGGGGGTTACGATCTTCAACTCGCGGAACGCGGCGAAGGCCTCTCTGGCGGACAGCGGCAAGCCATTGCCCTGGCAAGGGCGCTCATAGGCCGTCCGCCGGTTCTCCTGCTGGATGAACCAACAAGCGCGATGGATGTCAAAACCGAAGCCCAGGTTATCCAACGTCTGAAAGAATGCACGGCAGAGTCCACCATGGTTGTCATTACACACAGAACCAGCCTGTTGGAGCTTGTTGACAGAGTCATCATCCTTGAACACGGGAAAATCGCGGCGGATGGCCCCAAAAGCATGCTGACGCAACATGTTCGTCGGACAGGGAGGCACCTGAATGTCGCAGCATCCTGATCTGGCCACTCTGGCACGAGAGATGCAGGGACGCTCTCCTGTTCGGAGTTCCTTGCTGCTTTTGGTGATTCTGCTCTGCCTGATCGCCGCCGTATTGTGGGCGCATCTGACCGAACTGGACGATGTCACGCGCGTGGACGGCCGGATCGTGCCTTCCGGCGACATTCAGCTGATCGAAGCCACCGAGCCCGGCGTATTGCAGTCATTGCACGTGCGCGAAGGCCAGCTGGTCGAAAAAGGTTCACTGCTGATGGAGCTTGAAACAACCCAAATTGACAGTCAGCTCAGTCAGGAACAGCAACGCGCGTTCGGGCTGATGGCGCGCATCCAACGTCTTCGGTCCGAAATTGATGGGACACAACTGGATTTCGATGTTCAACTGATCAACGGCGCGCCTACCGTCGTGCAATCTGAAACCGCGCTGTACCAAGGACGGCGGGCTGAATTGGAGGCAGAAATAGCCATCCTGGAGCGTCAGCGTCAGCAAAAACAGCGAGAGTTTGAGGAAGGCCTAGTCGATCAAGTGACGGCAGAGGAAACCCTGTTGGTCCTGGCCGAAGAAAGGGCGATCATGGCGCCGCTGGTCGAGCGTCAAATGGAGCCTGCAACAACATTGCTTGCGTTGCGGCGGAGTGAAGCCGAATGGCGCGGTCGCAAGGTGCGGGCAGAAGCTGTAACCAACAGGTTGCAAACGGGCCTGGACGAAATCGACGATCGGATTCAGGCGGTGCGAAGCCGGTTTCGCAGCGCCGCGCTGACGGATCTGGCGCTTGCCACTGCCGAGCTGGCTGCTTTGCAACCCGCCCTGCCCGCTTTGCGCGACCGGGCGTCAAGGGCGCAGGTTCGGTCTCCGGTACGCGGCATTGTAAACCGGATTCATCGCTCAACCATCGGCGGTCTCGCCCGCAGTGGAGAGGACCTTGTTGAAATCGTGCCGCTGGACGACACATTGCTGGTTGAAGCCTATGTAAAGCCTGAGGACATTGCGTTTCTGCACGCGGGTCAGCCTGTGAAGGTCAAAATCACGGCTTATGATTTCGCACGATACGGGGCGTTGGATGGTGAAATCATCCGCATCGGTGCAGATACGGTCACACGATCAGAGCGGAATGACGAAGAGGTCTTTGTGGTCGAAATCCGAACCAAAAGCACCATGCTTGACGGGAATGGCATAGCAGTCGAAATCATACCTGGAATGATCGCCGAAGTGGACATTCTGTCTGGCCGGAAATCAGTGCTGGATTATGTTCTGCAACCGGTTGTTAAAATAAAGGATCAGGCATTGCGCGAATGAGCGATGGGGCAATTGGGGACAGACGAGCGGGTTCCAATATGGATATCACGGTGTCAGCAGCCTCCGGGAAAACCGGGGCGGTTCAAACAGACATGGAAAACAACTCATCTGACCAAGTTTCTACCGGTCGGATCTGCATCTACTTCCAACCAACATCACCCAAGAATATATACCCTGCTCCATAGATCGTCTTGATCAACCGCGGGTTCTTGGGGTCCTCTCCCAGCTTTGTGCGCAACCTGGAAATCCGAACATCCATCGCCCTGTCAAAACTGTCGCCGGCTGCACCGCCCAGGGACTCCTGCATTTGCCCCCTGCTGATCAGCCGCTTGGGGCTTTCCAGAAACAGACGAAGGACTTCCCCCTCGGCATGGCTGAACGGTGTTTCCTCACCTGTGTCACTTTCAAGAACATATCGGTCAAAATGTGCGGTCCAGCCGTTGAATTCCGCCGTATCCGAATGTGAGGTCTGAGTGCGGGGTGTTCTTAACCTTGCCCTGATCCGCGCCACGACTTCCGCAGGGTCAAACGGTTTCGTAATATAGTCGTCTGCGCCAAGTTCCAGCCCCGTAACACGGTCCTGCACCTGCGCCCGCCCCGAAATGATGATCACGGCCGCGCCTTGTTCCAGCGCCAGACGATGAACCAACGCCAGCCCATCCGTGTCCGGCAAAGACAGGTCGACCAGACAGACATCAGGCGTCACACGATTGAGCGCAGCCTCGAACTCTCGCGCGCGGGAAAAACTCTGCGTTCGGAAACCGGCATCCTCCAGAGCGTCCGTCAGGATGCGTCGGATTTCGGGTTCGTCGTCGAGGATGGTAACCAGCGGTTGCGTCATCAGGCGGCCTCGGTTTGGATCAGAGCTGACAATTGAGCCTGCGAAAACGGTTTACGCAACACCGGGGCCAACGCAAGGGCGCGCTGGTACAACGGGTCCGAACTGGGCAGCGACGTCATAAGGATACATGGCAATCCCGGCTTCACCTGCCGCAATATGTCCAGACCGGTACCACTTCCTTCCAGACGGATATCGGACAGGACCAGAGAAATGTCTTCAACGCTGTTTATCAGCGCCAGCGCCTCATCTACCGAATTGGCCTCGATGACGGCGCAGCCCAGCTCTACCAGCATGTCCCGAAACTGACCCCGCAGATCTTCACTGTCTTCAACCAGAAGTACCAAACCGTTCTGCACGGGAGGAGCAGGTCGGAATGGCAGCCGCAAAACAACGGACGCGCCTGATGGCGTGTTTTTGAGATGCAAATCGCCACCGGCGAGCTTCACAGTGTCATACACCATGGGCAGACCCAGCCCCGACCCGTCGCTTCCCTTGGTGGTAAAGAACGGGTTCAGCGCCTTTTCCAGCGCCTCGGGTGTAAAGCCCGGGCCAGTGTCTGATACGGCGATTTCAACCCAAATTTCTCCGATGGTGTGCGCGCTTATTGTAATCTGGCCCGAACTGCCGCAGGCATCCCGCGCATTCAGCACCAGGTTCAGCAACGCATCCTGCACCATTCCCGGATCCAGCATCAAAGCCCGGTCCGGCAAAGTGTTGACCACCGACAAACCGACGCCGCGCGGCAAGGAAGGCGAGGCCAATATTCTCAGGTCTTCCAGCAGCGCCTTCATGTCCGTGGCCTGAGGCTGTGGCGTTCGGTTCCCGGTCATGTCTGCAATTCGGTTCAGCAATTGCCCACCCCGACGCGCGGTTTGCTGTGTCGCGGCAACCAGTTCATGTGCTTCATCCGGCAGGTCCATTTTGTTCAGTTTGGACTGCATCCCAAGGATGATCGTCAGCAAATTGGAGAAGTCATGAGCCAATCCACTGGTCATCTGGGCGGCCATGGCCCGCCGGCGCGTTTGCTGCAAAACGACGCGCGCCTGCGTTTCTTCGGTGATATCAACCGACATTACATAGACGCCTCCGGCGTCATCCGGCGTGAACGAAACCCGGATGCGGCGGGAATCCTGATCCTCGTTGAACTCGAATACGGAAGCTTCTCCGCCATATGCTTTTGCCAGATGCGCTTCGACCCGCCGAAACGCGGCTGCACCAAGCGCTTCAGATATGTGAAGCCCCAGAATTTCCGACGGGCGCCCGGGCAGGACCGCACTCAAACGGCGGTTGGAGTAGTCATATCGACCAGTGCTATCCAAATGCGCGATATGAGCCGGCATCATTTCCGTCATCATGCGTGTGCGGGCTTCGATCTCGGTCAGCTCGCGTTTGGCCTCTTCCAATGCCTTGATGGTGGCCGCAAGCTTTCGGTTGGTTGCTGACAGTTCTTCGGCGTGGCCGAGCAATTGTTCCGACAGTTCTTCCGATCGCGCCCGCAGCAGGTTTTCTGCACGCCGGGTGCCGGTTATGTCGGTATAGACCGCAACCCATCCACCCTGCGGCAGCGGCGCGCCTTCTATCGAGATAACCTGCCCGTTGGGCCTTACGCGTTCCATGTAATGAGGCTCAAACGCCAAAGCCTGCTCGACGCGCAGGTTCACCATTTCTTCCACACTTTCTTCGTCACCGTATTCGCCACGGCTGGCGAGAAAATGGATGGTATCCCGAAACAAGGCTCCGCGTTCGACCAGCTCGTCCGGCAGGTCGAACATTTCCTTGAACCGACGATTGCTCAGCACCAGTTTCAGGTTGCTGTCATAGATCGAAAGCGCCTGACCGATGAGATTCAGTCCGGCAGTCGTCATCGCCTTTATGCGCTGTTCGGTGATGTCCAGGTTCGTCTTCTCCACACCCCATGGGTACCATCAGAATTGATGCGCCGGTAGTGGAATTGATGAACGACAAAACGTCCCATGCAACTTGCCTGATCCAACTGAAAAGAGGACGAAAGCGGGCAGTGATCCTAATACCTGGAACGGGACTTCGCGCCTTCGGACGTGATGGAGTGCAACGACAAGGTATGATCCATGTTTCGCATCCGATGGCGCAGCATCTGTCTGCCCAACCGGGCAAGATCGTCCGCAAACGCAGGGTTTTCCGCAAGATTTTCGAATTCTCCCTGTCCCTGGTGGTCAAACAGGATCGGCGGGAGGTCAGCTGCAAATTCGATCAACGTGAATCGTTCGTCCCGCAATATTCCCAGACATGAATCACTGTTTCCCGTTCCCAACCGCTGTTGCCAGACGGTCGGTTCTTCGGGTTCGGAGAAATCCAGCTCGCTGAAGGAATAGCAGCGCCAGTCATCGGGGACGTCGCCATGCAACAAGGGCAGCAAAGACCTGCCATCCATGGCGTTTGGAACTGTCTGCCCAATCCAATCAAGGATTGTCGGCGTGACATCAATTGATTCGGTAGGAACGGTGACTTTTGCGCCGGCCCGTGCCTCGTTCCCCGGCAGGCGTATCATCAACGGTGTGTGATAGGCCGCATCGTACACAGTCATTTTCCCCCAGCTGTACCTATCGCCCAGCATTTCGCCATGATCAGCCGTTATGATCAGCATGGTATCGTCGTATTGCCCGCTGTCCTTGAGATACTGAACAACGCGCCCGATATGGTGATCGACCTCGGTCGCCAATCCCAGATAAACGGCGCGCAAAGTGCGTATATTTTCATCCGTTGGCTCAACATCAGCAAAGCCATGAACAAACTTTTCTGCCGTATAGGCGTCCAGCTTTGGGCCGAAAAACGGATGAAGCGCCTTTTCAGCGGCTTCGCTCGGCAATCGCTGCGGCAGCGGTATATCCGCCGGATCGTACATGTCGTTATACGGAGCAGGCGCAACCAAAGGTGGATGCGGACGGATGTACGTCAGATGAGCAAACCACCCCTGGCCACGATGAGGTGCAATACCGTCCAGAAACGCATCGGTCAGGAAGGCTGTGTCGCTGTGTTCCGCCCGATACATGGCCGGGTCGTTCAGCCTGGGCGTTTGACCATCCGGAGAGACAGGCTTGTAGACATCCCAATATGTATCGAACGTGTAGCCTTTCTTCATCAAATACGATTGCCAGGGGTATGACTCTTCCAGGCGCATTTCGACAACTTCAAGGAACCCGTTCATCGATTGCTCGTAAGATTTGAGCACGGGGTCGTTGGGATCATGGACTCGGGGGTCGGCAGACGTATCGGTGTACCCGAACAGCATCGGCATATAACCCGCCTTTCGCATTTCCGTGGCGATGTTCGGCGTGTCATGACGCAGCGGCGTACCATTTCGCACGGAACGATGGTTCATCGCGTATTGGCCGGTCAAAATCGATGCGCGGGATGGCCCACAGGGGTTGGTGACAGAGAAGTGGCGCATAAAACTCACCGCTTCGTCCATGAAAGCCCGCAGGTTCGGTAGCTTCACGTGCTCGGCCAGAGCGCCGTTCAGGCAATCTGCCCTCAATTGGTCGATGATGATGAACAGAACGTTCTTGGCGTGATGCATACCGACTTCTCCGAATTCCGCACCCAGGGTTCCGCAGCGGAATGTGTCCCGCTTCCGATCTTCGCGCAACCGATTAGTCGAGCGGCCCTGCGTTTTCTTTTCCGGCCTGACTTGAACCGAAAAAATACGTTCCTGGTGTCCAGTTGCGCTTGCTCCAACTCATGGTCCGGCGTGACGCCAAGGCCATTCTTTGCGGCAAAAACCGGGTCAAATGGCACAAAGTCATTGCGGGCATTGAATGTTTTACTTCACATGGCACCATGACGCAGCCAACGATAACATCAGAGCGCGACGCCAGCGGCAATCAAGTGCGCATTTCTGGTGAGTTGCTCACACAATCCCTGCAAACCGTGGAGCGTGATTTTGCTGCGGTCCAACCTTGCGGGGGCAATGTCATTTTTGATCTGTCCGGCGTCGAAGCACTGGATACGGGCGGAGCCTGGCTGGTTGCAGACCTGGGCCGGAGGTTCACGTCAAACGGTGCCACGCTGGAAATTCAAGGCGTGAAACCCGCGCATGCGGCGCTGATAGAAACCGTGACCCGCAGTATCCCGGACAAACCCGGCAAGCTCGAGGACCCTCGCGGTTTTCTGGACTGGGTCGCTCATGTGGGTCAGGGCACATTCGGAGCCTGGAAGGATACCCTGTCGATCCTCGAGTTTCTGGGCCTCACCCTGCACCGCTTGTTTCGGACCCTGATCATGCCGTGGCGCCTGCGCAAAGCGGCCCTTGTCACTCATATGGAGGAAACCGGGGTCAAAGCCCTTCCCATCGTGGCCCTGATGGGTTTTCTGATCGGTGTCGTGCTGGCCTTTCAGGGTGCGACACAATTGAAACAGTTCGGGGCCGAAATCTTTGTGGTCGAACTGATTTCGATCTCGATTCTGCGAGAGCTGGGAATTTTGCTGACCGCCATTATCGTCGCCGGCCGCTCGGGTTCGGCATTCACGGCCTCGATTGGTTCGATGAAAGTACAGGAAGAGATCGACGCCATGCGAACACTGGGCCTTGACCCGATCGAGGTTCTGGTCATTCCGCGTGTGTTGGCGTTGCTGATCATGCTGCCCATTCTTGGCTTTGTCGCAGATATGGCCGGCCTATTCGGCGGCGCCCTGATGAGCTGGATCGATCTGGGCGTAAGCCCGGGCATGTTTGTCACTCGTCTGAAAGAAAACACCGATGTCTGGCAACTTGCAGTTGGCTTGATCAAGGCACCGTTCTTTGCATTGGTCATTGGGGTCATAGCCTGCTGGCAGGCCTTGCAGGTCAAAGGGTCGGCCCAGAGTGTGGGGCAGCGCACAACCGCATCGGTCGTGCAATCCATTTTCATGGTGATTGCAATCGACGCATTGTTTTCGATTTTCTTTTCCGAAATCGGAATCTGACATGAACGATAGCACGCAACACGAAACGGAACAGAACGCATCGCAGCGTGACGCCGTGATTCGCGTTCGCGGTCTCAGAAGCCAATTCGGAACGCAGGTGGTTCATGACGATCTGAACCTTGATGTCTGGCGTGGCGAGGTTCTGGGCATCGTTGGCGGGTCCGGAACCGGAAAATCCGTTTTGCTTCGTACGATTGTGGGTCTGAACAAGCCAGCCGCCGGCAGTATCGAAGTGCTGGGCGTGGATGTCTTGAACGGCCCTGAAGAAGATCGCCGCAGGATCGAACGCCACTGGGGCGTGGCCTTTCAGGACGGCGCGCTGTTTTCATCGCTGACCGTATTGCAAAACGTGATGGCCCCACTGCGAGAGCACACGGGCATCAGTGAAAAACTGATGGAGTCACTGGGTGCGTTGAAGATCAGCCTCGTGGGTCTGCCCCAGCTGAGTTGCGGCAAGTTTCCATCGGAACTGTCGGGCGGCATGCGAAAGCGCGCCGCACTGGCGCGGGCGCTGGCGCTTGATCCCGAAATCGTTTTTCTGGATGAACCGACTGCCGGATTGGACCCGATTGGCGCGGCTGCATATGATGAACTGATCGGCGAATTGCAGCAGGCACTTGGGTTGACTGTTTTCATGGTCACCCACGATCTGGACAGCCTTTACGCCATCTGCGACCGAATTGCAGTGCTTGCAGAAAAACGCGTGCTGGTTGAAGGTCCGATTGAGGATATGACCAAAGTGGACCATCCTTGGGTGCAGGAATATTTCACAGGCCCCCGCGCCCGCGCGGCGCAACAGAAGGGTCAGGGCAGGTAAAAGCGATGGAAACCAGAGCAAATTACATCCTGATCGGCGCGTTCACCCTTGCGGGGCTGTTGGGCGTATTCGGCTTTTTCCTGTGGTTGGCGAAATTCGAAGTGACCCGCCAATACGCTTATTACGATGTATTGTTCGACAACGTCTCGGGGCTTTCGGCGGCGGGTGGGGTAAATTTCAACGGTCTTCCTGTTGGGCAGGTGCTCTCTTTGAACCTGGACAAGGACGATCCGTCCAAGGTTCGCGTGCGTATAGAAGTGGATGCAGATATTCCGATCACCGAAGAAACGATCGCCCAGCTTCAATCGCTGGGTGTAACCGGCGTCGGTTACGTTGAACTTACCGGCGGGTCGCCGACTGCCAAAAGGCTGCCGCAGGACAGCGTGATCAAAAGCAAGCGCAGCACCATCCAGTCATTGTTTGAAGGCGCACCGAAGGTGCTGGACGAAGCCGTAACCCTACTGGAAAGCCTGAACAAGGTCGTTGACGACAAGAACCGCCAAGCCGTGAACAGCATTCTGGACAACCTTGCCTCTGCGACGGGCCGGCTGGACAAGACTTTGACAAGTTTTGAATCCGTGGCCAGCGACATTGGCAGTGCAGCCAAGGATATTGGTGAGTTTTCGAAACGTCTGGACCCTCTGATCGAAACGGCCGATACGACCCTCAAGACCGGCACGGAGACGCTCAATTCGGTTAAATCCGCGTCCGAGTCAGCCAGGGCCGCGCTGGACGAAGCGAAAACGACGATCGAAACAGCAGACCGCATCTTGCAGCAGGACGTTCGACCTTTCATCGAACGCGGGTCGCAACTGGCCGAACGGTTGACCCTCTTGTCGGATGAGGGCAGCGTCACTTTGGGGATCGTGAACGAGACCGTGTTGAACGCCAACACGACACTTGGTTCGATAACATCCACAATGGACACGGCCAAAGGGGCGTTATCTTCGGCGGAAACGGCCTTTGAATCAGCCAACCGCGTCATGGAAGAAGACGTGGCGCCCGTTGCGGAAGATATCCGGAAGGCGGCCAACCAGGTCACCGAAACAGTCTCGAACATCACCGGCAAGATCGATCAGATTTCAGACGATGTCCTGAGCGCTTCGAACTCTGCCTCAGAGCTGCTGGGGACAATTGACGGCATCGTTCAGACCAACCGCCGGCAGGTATCGGACTTCCTGCGTGTGGGTCTGCCGCAATTCATCCGCTTCATCGAAGAATCCCAACGTCTGGTGATCAGCCTCGACCGTCTGGTGGACAAGGTCGAACGTGATCCTGCGCGGTTTCTGCTGGGCACCCAAGCATCGGAGTTCCGTCAATGATCAAGCCTGCAATTGCAATTCTGACGTTTGCATTGGTCGGTGGATGTGCCGGGTTGGGCACTTTGAAACAAGCCGCGAAACCCAACGATCTGTATCTGTTGACACCCAAAAGCACGTTTTCGTCGGCGCTGCCGCGAATACAGAAACAGATCGTCGTTGAAGAACCAACAGCAACCGCCGCGGTGAACACGGATCAGATCGCCATTCAGCCCACCCCGTTTCAGGTCCAGTATCTGCCACAGGCACGTTGGGTGGATCGGGCACCTCTGATCGTTCAGACGCTGTTGATCGAGAGCTTTGAGAATTCTGGCAAAGTCGCCGCCGTTGGCCGGTCAACGGTTGGATTGCGCGCTGATTACGTGATCGCACCGGACCTGCGCGAGTTTCAGGGCATTGTTGTCGCGGACCCCGAGAACGGAGACAAAATCCGTATCGAAGTGCGCATGAACATCAAGGTCATCGATGAATACGACGACAAGATCATCGCCTCGAATTCGTTTCAGGAAAACGTCATTTCAGCGAGCGACCAGACATCAGATCTGATCAAAGCGTTTGATTTGGCCTTGGGGCGCGCGATGCGGGATGCCGTTGAATGGAGCATTCGCAGGATCAACACGCATGTGGCCAACAATCCCAGATCGAATCCCAGTTGAGGTAAGCCACATGTCGAAACGGCGGGCGCGGGCGCAATTCGCCCACACCCCTTCTGGGTAAACGGTTGTTTGTTCCGGATCCCGCCTCAGAAATGAGATGCCGAAGCGCGTTTCCAATCCGCCGCGAATTCCTCGGGAACCACATCTGCCAGCAATGCACCATCCTCGAGATAGGTGTAAAGCTCGCCATAGGTGCGCTCATGCTCGTCCGCCGTGCGTCGCAAAATATCGCGTGGATGCAGCTCGGACACTTTTTCCTTTCCCATCGCACCCAAGAGTTCGCGGAAGCTTTCCAGTGTTGCATCGTGATACCGGTGAACGCGCCGCCGCTTTTGCGGGATGTTCACCGCGCGCCCGCGAACGGGATCCTGGGTGGCGACCCCGGACGGGCAACGGTTGGTGTTGCAATGCAAGGCCTGAATGCAACCTACGGCAAACATCATCGCCCGCGCGGCGTTGCACATATCTGCACCAAGCGCGAATTTCTCGACCATGTCGTATCCGGTCGCCACTTTGCCCGCACAAATGATCCGGATCTTGTCACGCAGCCCAACCCCACGCAGGCAATTGTTTGCGAAAATCAGCGCCTCGTTCAGGGGCATGCCCAGACGGTTGGTGAACTCGACCGGAGCCGCGCCCGTTCCCCCTTCCGATCCATCAATGGTGATGAAGTCCGGCAAAATCCCTGTCTCGAGCATGGCCTTGCAGATCGACATGAATTCGGACGGGTTGCCAATACACAATTTGAAGCCGACAGGTTTGCCGCCTGACATTTCGCGCAGATGTTGAACAAAATGCATCAACCCCGAGGGCCCGTCAAAAGCACTGTGAGTTGGGGGGGAAATCACATCCTGATGCTCGGGCACCCCGCGGATTTCGGCAATTTCGGCATCGACCTTGGCAGCGGGCAGAACGCCCCCATGCGCAGGCTTGGCACCTTGGGACAATTTGATCTCGATTGCCTTGACTACATCCTTTGTGGCCCTTTCGGCAAACTTGTCCTTGTCAAACCCGCCTTCCGGCGTTCGACATCCAAAATAGCCCGTCCCGATCTGCCAGATGATGTCGCCGCCTTCGGCCAGATGGTGAGGAGACAACCCGCCTTCACCGGTGTTGTGGGCAAAGCCTCCGTCCTTTGCCCCGCCATTCAGCGCGCGGATGGCGTTGGCGCTCAGCGCGCCGAAACTCATGGCCGAAACATTGAGACGCGAGGCGCTGTATGGCTTTGTGCATTGCGGTCCACCCAGCATCACGCGGAGTTCACTTTCATCTACGTGTTTGGGCGCAAGTGAGTGATTTGCGCGGTGATAACCAACCTCGTTAATGTCGTATTGTGTTCCGAAAGCCTGCGTGTCCATCTGGCCCTTGGCGCGAGAATAAACCAGCCCGCGAATGATCCGATTGTAAGGTCTGCCGCTTTCGTTGGTTTCAACGAAATACTGTCGGATTTCCGGGCTGACGAATTCAAGCATGTACCGGAAATGACCCAGAACCGGATAGTTGTTCAGCACATTGTGCTTGGTTGTCAGAATGTCGTAAAGGCCGATGACCGCGTAGGGCACCAAGATGACCAAAAGCCAATGTAGGGGTGGCCAGAAGAACCCCAACAGCAACACGAGCGGCAGGCAGACATAGCTCAGAAAATAGTAGATCCTGCGTACAATCATGTTCCTGTCTCCTTGTGTTTCCGACCGGTCGTTGCGCGTTCCAACAGCACTCAACGTGAAACAGATTGATTTTTAATTGCAAGCTTTCGCAGGAATTTATCCGCTCAAAGACGAAAACGTGAAAACGCGTTA
This sequence comes from Ruegeria sp. YTSC002, assembly GCF_059609845.1. Taxonomy (NCBI): domain Bacteria; kingdom Pseudomonadati; phylum Pseudomonadota; class Alphaproteobacteria; order Rhodobacterales; family Roseobacteraceae; genus Ruegeria; species Ruegeria sp. YTSC002. Next base: position 443,040 of record NZ_JBXWML010000002.1, on the reverse strand, counting down.
CGGCCGCTCGACAGTTGAACAGGGTGTCGCCAGTGGATATGCCACGCATACCAGAATACGACAGGCATACACGTGACAAAGACGCATTCCCAACCCCGGCGCGACCGAAAGAGCCTTATGTTTCTCGCTGTCTTTGCCGGCGGGGCGCTGGGATCGTTGCTGCGCGAAGTATTTGCGCTGGAAATCCCCGGCCTCGGTTTCCTGACGTCGACCTTCGGCATCAACGTGGCGGCCTGTTTCGTCCTGGGGTGGCTGTATTCTATACGTCACAAGGTGCACGCGCATGTGCTGCATCTGGGCGCGGTCGGGTTTTGTGGTGGGTTGTCCACCTTTTCGTCTTTTGTGGCTGATCTGGAACGTATTGCCGAAAGTGATCCGTGGGCCGTGCCGCTTGCCGTCGGGTTGGAAATCGCTTTCGGCATTGGCGCTGCGCTGGTCGGAGAGAAGCTGGGCAACCATTTTCATTCCGAAAGGTCACCGTCATGAATGACCTCTATCTTCATGCGATGTTCGGACTGGGCGGAGGCCTGGGGGCGGTCCTACGTCATTGGCTGGCTTTGAAAGTGCGGCACGACTTGCCCTTTTCAACGTTGATCGTCAATGTAGTGGGCAGCCTGCTGCTTGGGGTCTGGATCGGCTATCTGGGCGGCCCTGTCGACATCCCCGAAGACCAAAGACGGCTGGTCTTTGGATTCTGCGGCGGGTTCACCACGTTTTCCAGCTTTGCCTATCAATCTCTTGAACTTCGGCGCGAGCGCACTCTGGTTCTGGCGGCTGGCAATATCCTGATCAGCCTGGCGCTGTGCTGGTTCGCCCTGTGGCTTGGGCTGACCTTGACGCGCTAATGCACATGAGCGGCAACATGTGACCCGGAATTCGGGGCACAACAGAAGAAAAGCAATGGAATTGTCGCCAAGGCAGGCAGACCCAGATTGTTGAACACGGTCAGATAGGAAATCATCTCGGCCTGCTTCATGGTTTCCCGGCCCAGAATGGCAGCACCTTCAACGCTGTCTGGTGCAAGGCCGTGCGGCCGATAAGCTTGGGCCGCAGGGTTGTAAGGCGTCACGTTCTGGCTGAGCACCGCCGCTGGGGTCATTTGCCGTCCACCCACCAATCGGAAGACTCGACTATACGAGAATTGCGGTGCGTCGGCGGACACCGAGGATCAGGGGCGAAGGGTCAGGTTTGAGACCCATCCATCGGCCGCAGCACGGATCTTGGCCCAGGCAAGGTCGGTTTCCGCTATTTCAAACTGTGCCCGCGAAAACAAAAAATCATCCTGTTTCGCTTTCAACCCGCTTTTCAGTGCCTCCAGAACAGAACAAGCCCGCCCGCAATTGCAGCGATTACCAAAGCCACGGCCTTAGTTTTGAGTGGCTTCTTTCTCACATCCCCTTTTTTCTGCAATCCACGAAAATCACATCACATGCATATGCATTCGAACTGCCAGATTGCCCAGCACCCAGACCGTTCCAAGGATCATGATCAACAGAACCATGGTGGAAAACAGAACCAGATGCAGGTCTTCGCGGCTGCTGCGCCGGCGATCGATGTGCAGGAAATAAACGAGTTGCAGAACAAGTTGGGCCAGGCCCAGCAATCCAATGGTCAGGTAGACACCGGGGGTTTCGATCCCAAACAGGTAGGCCGCGCCGAACATTGCCAGCGTCAGCAATAGCGAGCCACCGTATCCGATCACATAGCGCCGACGCTCGCGACGGTGCATTTCAGAGCGCTTATCCATAGGTCAGACCTCCGAAATAAACGATGGTGATGATCCCGATCCAGATCAGGTCGAGAAAATGCCAGAACAGTGCCAACCGCACTACGCGTGAGATAATGACGTCCGTCATCCCTTTCATGCGCAGTTGGATTCCCAGAACGATCAGCCACAAGCATCCTGCGGCGACGTGCAGACCATGCAGAGGAACGAGTCCGAAGAAGGCCGACAAGAAACCGCTGCGCTGTGGAATGCCACCTTGTTCCGCCATGGCCATGAAATCACGCACCTCAAGCACAAGGAAACTGATCCCCAGTAAAAGCGTGACGCCAAACCACAAGACAATCCGAGCGCGCGGCAGATTGTATTTCAGCGCCAGCATGGCAAGGCCAACCGTCAGGCTGCTTGTCAACAGGATGAGCGTCTGCGCAAAGATGCTTTTGAGATCAAACAGCTCGTGCGGGCCGGGACCACCGGCCTGCGCATCGATCATCGTGATATAGATCGCAAACATCAGGCCGAAATAGACCAGGTCACTCATCAAAAAGACCCAGAACCCGAATGTGACGACCTCGGTCGCCTTATGAGCACTCGCGTGGCGTTCCCCCAGATTGATACCTGGATAGCTGTGGGTGGGCGCGCGCTTCATGTCACCGCCTCCAGATCGGGGCGGGCGAGGCCGCGATTTTCCGGAGACGTTTCAAAATCGCGATCCACCGCCTTTTCGCCGTGCACCCGTGCAAGCCAGGCTTCGTGATCCTTGCGCACTTCTTCCGCTGGTATGGTCAGCTCGGTGCTGTCATCGAACGTCCAGACGATCACCGCCAGGATCATCAGAACCGTCATCAATGCAGCCAACCACCAGATCCACCAGACCAGCGCAAACATCCAGATACCGCTCAGAACACACAGGACAAAGCCAATGCCTGTATTGCGCGGCAATTCGATATCTTCATAGGCGTCGGGCGTTGGATAGGCTGCACCCTTGTCCTTTGCTGCTGCAAAATCATCCCGATCCGTAACAGTTGGAATGATCGCAAAGTTGTATGGCGGCGGCGGCGACGGGATTGACCATTCCAACGTCCGCCCATCCCATGGATCCCCAACGGGAACGCGGGTCTTTTCGCGGTCGCGGATGCTGACCCAAAGCTGGATCAGAACCGAGAACAACGCGCAGGTAATCACCAGCGCCCCAACGATCGCCACCATCATGAAAGGATGGAAGGATGGGTCATCGTAACTGAAAGAACGACGCGGCATCCCCATCAGCCCAACGAAATAGAGCGGCATGAAGGTCAGCAAAAACCCTATGGTCCAGAGGGCAACCGTGACGCGGCCCCAGACCTCGTTCAGGCGAAAGCCGAACGCCTTGGGGAACCAGTAGTTATAGGCGGCCAAAAGACCAAACAGCACCCCCGGCAACAATACGTTGTGGAAGTGGGCCACCAGGAACAGCGTATTGTGTACCTGATAGTCCACGGTCGGATTGGCCAGGATCACCCCGCTCAGGCCACCAATCACGAACAACATCAAAAACGCCAAGCCATACAACATCGGCACCGAGAACCGGATGCGACCCCGCCACAGAGTCGCCATCCAGTCATAGACTTTTACACCGGTGGGAATGGCGATCAGCATCGTTGCGATACCAAATACAGCGTTGATCAGGGCGCTCTGCCCCATGGTGAAGAAATGGTGCAGCCATACCGTAAACGACAGAACCGCGATGGACATCGTGGCGATGACAAGCGAGTTGTAGCCGTAGAGCCGCTTGGCCGAAAAGGTCGCAAAAACCTCAGAGTAGATGCCGTAGGCAGGTAGAACCAGCAGGTAAACCTCGGGGTGGCCGAACAGCCAGAAAAGATTGGCATAGTTCATCATGTTGCCGCCGAGGTCATTGGTGAAAAAGTGGAAGTCCAAATAGCGGTCCGCCGCCAGCAACAGCGCCGCGACGCCCAACGGCGGCATGGCAAAGACGATCAGGATCGAACTGCATATGATGGTCCAGCAATACATCGGCAGCCGCATGAAGGTCATGCCCGGCGCGCGCATCTTGTAGATCGTGACGGCGAAATTGATCCCGGTGAGCGTTGTGCCGACACCCGAAACAACGATCGCCCAGATCCAGTAGTCAGGCCCAACGCCCGGATTGAAGGCGGCCCCGGTATACGGCGGATAGGCCGTCCAGCCGCCGGTCGAGAACCGCCCCACCACCAGCGAAACCATAAGCATCATGCCGGAGGACACCGTCAGGCCCAGACTGATCTGGTTCAACCGAGGAAACGCCACATCCCGCGCCCCGATCATCAGCGGAACGACAAAGTTCGCGATGCCAAAGACAAAGGGCACCGCGACAAAGAAAATCATGATCGTGCCATGGGTGCTGAACAACTCGGCGAAGTGTTCGGCTTCCAGGAACCCGTCGCCCGGGCCCGCGGCCTGCTGCGCGCGCATGACGACGCCTTCCAACACGCCGCGCGCCAGCATGACGATGGCAAAGACGACATACATGATCCCAATCTTCTTGTGATCAACACTGGTCAGCCAATCGCGCCAAAGGGGCGTCCACAATCGAAACCAGCTAAGCAGGCTGACCACGACGACAACGCCAACCAAAACGATTGCGGCAGCGGCGTTGGCAACGATCTCATTTGCGTTCGGGTTCTGGATCAACCCTGTGATCGGAAGCGCATCCCAGTCGAGGCGGCCAAGGAACCCTGAATAGGACGGCGTCATTGCTGCCCCTCCTGCCCGAAAGATGCCGTTCCCGGCTGTTGATCCACCGGCAGCGCTTTGCCTTTGTGATAGCGGTGCAGGATCCTTTGAAACAAATCTTGTTCCATCGTGAAGTACAGCGCGTCCTTTGGCATCTTGTCAGTGCCCAGTGCCGCCTGCACCTCATCCCTGTCCGTCCGCATCGCAAGCGTTTGATAAGTTGCGGGGTTCAGTTGGATACCATTGTCACGAACTTTTTGCGCCCATGCTTCGAACTCATCATTGTGCATCGCTACGGTGCGAAATTTCTGTTTGGTAAAGCCGCGCCCGTTGTACTGCGTGTTCTCGCCTTGCATGACTTGGGGCGCGTCCGCGACCAGATGCAGTTGGGTGGTCATGCCCGGCATTGCGTAAATCTGGCCGGCCAGCGCAGGGATCATGAAGGATTGCATGACGGTATCGGTGGTCAGCGTCACGGCCACTTGCCTTTTGGTGGGAATGCCGAACTCGCCCACACTGGCAATACCAAGATCGGGATAGATGAACAGCCACTTCCAATCCAGTCCGACAACCTGCACACGCAAGGCCGGGTCTTCGCCAAAGGTCGACGCGTAAGGATCAAGCCGATGGGTGGCCTTCCAAAGGTAGAACGACAGGAGCGCCACGATCACAACGGGCACACCCCACATGAGGAATTCCAGTTTCGCGGAAAAATCCCAATCCGGTCGGTAAGCTGCGTGACTGGTCCTTCGGCGGCGATAACGAAACGCGATCAACGGCACCAGTATCAGCACAGGGATAACAGCCACCATGATCACAGCGGTCGCCCGCAGCAGATGCGTTTTCTGGATGGCGGCAATGGGTCCTTGCGGGTCCATGAAACTGTCGCTGGCGGCAACCATTTGCGACATCGACACCGACAGGATCACGGCCACCATGAGCAGAGGGATTGGGTTGGGCATATTGAATCGTGCCATAACGGACTGCCCTTTCCTCAAACAATTTCCATTCGACTATCGGCAAGTGTGTGAATTTTCTCAAGAGTTTTTCCAAACCGCAAATTGTCCAGGTCAGGCCCCAACTCAATTTCGGGTGTAACGGGTCCGGGGATGCGCGATATCTTCCCGTTGACTTGCATTCCCAGCCGGGACAGACAAAACAATGATGCGTATTCTGTTTTTCTCTTTAGGGTTAATCCTCCTCTCTCAACCCACGCTGGCACAGGATCGTGCGGCGATTGAACGCCAGTTTCAATCGTGGTTGCAGGAAACGATTTGGCCCCGGGCAAGGGCCAAGGGTGTGACACGCGAGACAATGCAAGCAGCCCTCTCCGGCGTGACCCTTGCGTGGAACTTGCCAGATCTGGTGCCGCCGGGAAGCGCACGCAAAACTCCCAAGGTCCAGAAGCAGGCCGAGTTTGGCTCACCCGGTCGCTATTTCAATCCGGGGTCGGTGCAAGGCGCAACATCGGAAGGCCGTAAAATGGCAAGGCGCCATGCCGCAACCCTGGCGGCGGTCGAAGCCGAAACCGGCGTTCCAGCCCGCATTATTCTGGCGATCTGGGGAAGAGAGAGCGGATACGGACAAGTTCCAATCCGTCATGATGCTTTCAGGGTACTGTCGACCAAGGCCTTCATGAGCACCCGTGCAGACTATTTCACAACCGAACTTGTTGCCGCCCTGCAAATCGCACAAGCAGGGCACCGGCCCGCGCGACAAATGAAAAGCAGTTGGGCTGGCGCTTTGGGCCAGCCTCAGTTCATGCCGTCCAGCTACTTGTCGTATGCTGCTGACGGCAACGGCGACGGGGCGGCTGATATTTGGGGGTCACCCGAAGATACGATTGCTTCAATCGGAAACTACCTCAAGAAACATGGCTGGGTCACTGCACGGGACTGGGGCTTCGAGGTTTTCGTACCCAAAAACGTCTCGTGCGCTTTGGAAGGCCCAGATCAGGGACGACCTATCCAGGACTGGGTTGAGATGGGGATACGTCGCGTCTCGGGCAAACCCTTTCCGGCCCACGAGCTGCGTGGTGACGGGTATTTGATGATGCCCGCAGGACGACATGGTCCGGCTTTTCTTGTTACGCCAAACTTCTACGTTCTAAAGGAATACAACAAAAGCGACCTGTATGCCTTGTTTGTCGGCCATGTTGGCGACCGCATTCAATACGGTATCGGCGATTTCAGCGGCACTTGGGGAAAGGTCGGCGGGCTGTACAGATCCGATATCGCCAAGATGCAGCAGGCGCTGGAACAAAAAGGGCATGATGTCGGAGGGGTCGATGGGCTGCCAGGGTTCAAAACCCGTCGTTCGATAGGTCGGTGGCAAGAGACTCTGGGGATCGCGCCGACCTGTTTTCCGGACGCGCCGATGAAAACAAGCCTGGCCCCGTGAGGCAAACCATGGTGCCCAGCCGACTCTGACACCCGGCCAGTTCATCGATCCATTGTGAAACAATCAGGCGTTCCCAGAACCTATCCCTGGAACCAGGCAACAATTGTTGCCCAATCGAAAACAGAATTAGAAAGGGAAAATCAAAAACACGGACGCGTTGAACAAGGCGGTCAGCCGCCCTTATGCGAAGCAAGATACTCTGTCCGTCTGCATCCTTTGACGCGGTATGTCCTTCAGGCCCCTTGCTTCCGAAAAGGAGGGTTGTGGGCGGCTTTGGGCGGGTTGCGGTTTTCAGGTTGGGAAAACCACGCAAAAATAACATGATACGCGGCGCGGCAACACAGTCGGGTCGGTTCGGGGAACGCCATGATCTGCAAAACACGCCGTGGGGAACAGGCCTATGAATTATTCGTGACGGACCGAAGCGATTTATCCCGCTCTTCACCGTGCAGTCAGCCAATGATCCAAGCACATGGTACACAAACATTGTATGGATACCGCATCAGACCGGGCTTTTGACTCCTCCCTGGCAAGGTGGCACGATTTGACTGATAGCAGCCTGATCCATCAGGCATCATTGATTGACAGGGTATTGCGGCCTATGAGGACATTCCGGACATATCCTGCTCTGCTGGCAAAACTTGATAATTGAGAGGCACCATGACACGCAAAGTTACCAAAGCGGTTTTTCCAGTAGCGGGCATGGGAACGCGTTTTTTGCCAGCGACCAAATCCGTTCCAAAAGAAATCATGACGCTGGTGGATCGTCCATTGGTGCAATACGCCATTGACGAAGCCCGTGCAGCCGGGATCAAGGAGTTCATTTTCGTAACGTCACGCGGAAAATCCGCGCTGGAAGATTATTTCGACCACAACCTGGTTCTGGAGCAGGAGCTGAAAGCCAAAGGCAAGAACAAGCTTCTGGAAGTGCTGAACAAAACGAATATGGAAAGCGGCGCGATCGCTTATATCCGCCAGCATAAAGCTCTGGGGCTTGGACACGCGGTCTGGTGTGCCCGTCGGCTGATCGGTGATGAACCATTTGCCGTCATGCTGCCTGACGACGTCATCGCCGCCGACAAACCCTGTCTGCAACAGATGATCGAGGCTTACGAAGACACCGGTGGCAACATGGTCGCGGCGATGGAAGTTCCGAAGGAGAAGACAAGTTCTTACGGCGTGCTCGATGTTGGCGACAATATCGGGTCTGTCGTCCCCACCAGAGGCATGGTTGAAAAGCCTGACCCATCGGAAGCACCGTCCAATCTGGCGGTCATCGGCCGGTATGTGCTTCGGCCTTCCGTTTTCGACAACCTCAACGCAAAAAAAACCGGAAGCGGCGGCGAAATCCAGCTGACCGACGCCATCGCCCAGGACATTTCCGCCGGAGTGCCGGCCTTCGGTTACAAATTCGACGGTCAGCGTTTTGATTGCGGTTCAAAATCAGGCTTTCTGCAAGCCACCGTTGCCTTTGCTCTTGCCCGCGAAGACCTGCGCGATGATCTGAGCCAATATCTGAATGACATTGTCGCCACAGGGAAAGCCGCTCAGTAGCCACAGATTGTTTTACTTGTCTAAAAACATGGCAATACCGTCAGTCACCCGCAATTCGAAGGCACGTGCATGACCAATACAGTCTACCCCGTCATTCTTTGCGGTGGATCGGGAACACGTTTGTGGCCCCTATCACGCAAAAGCTATCCCAAGCAATTCGTTCCTCTGGTCGGCGAAACAAGCCTGTTGCAGAATTGCGCGGAACGGATGCGCGGGCCATCTCAAGAGCCATATGCAAAGCCCCTGATTCTGACCAACGAGGCATTTCGCTTTATTGTCCCCGAACAATTGATGGCCGTCGGAATTGACCCCGGCCCAGTTCTGATCGAGCCCGAGGGTCGAAACACCGCCCCCGCCGTTCTTGCCGCAGCCTTGTATCTGGCGGCACGAGATCCGGATGGCATCATGCTGGTGGCGCCGTCTGATCACGTGGTTCCGGACATGGACGCCTTTCATCAAGCCGTCGCCGAAGGCGTACGGGCAATAAATGAACGACGCGATCTGGTTACCTTTGGCATCACTCCGACACACCCGGAAACCGGTTACGGCTATCTCAAACTCCGCCATCCTCCGGAATCGACCCATAAGGTTGTCCCATTGGATCGTTTTGTGGAAAAACCTGACCGGAAAACGGCCGAGGCGATGCTGTCGGATGGCAGCTATCTTTGGAACTCGGGCATCTTCCTGTTTGCCGTTCGCGATATCCTGGCAGCTTTTGAACAGCATGCGAGCGAACTGATCCCGCCGGTTCAAAAGGCCGTTGCCGAGGCAAAAACGGATTTGGGCTTTCTTCGACTGGACCCGGCGGCATGGGCGGGCGTGGAAGATATTTCAATAGACTACGCCGTGATGGAAAAGGCCCTAAACCTGAGCGTGGTGCCTTATTCCGCTGGCTGGTCCGATGTCGGAAGCTGGACCGCGGTTCAAGAGCTGTCGAACCCCGATGATGACGGTGTGGCGACCAACGGAGAAGTAACGGCAATCGACTGCCGCAATGCACTGATACGGTCCGAGTCGCCGGCGCAGGAAGTCGTGGCAATGGGTCTTGAAAACGTAATCGCCATTGCGATGCCCGATGCGGTTCTGGTCGCGAGCATGGACAAGGCCCAGGACGTGAAACAGGCCGTTACGGCACTGAAGGCCAAAGGGGTGAAACAGGCAGAATCCCTGCCGGTGGATCATCGTCCGTGGGGCTGGTTCGAAAGCCTGGTGATCGGAGACAGGTTTCAGGTCAAGCGCATCCATGTTCATCCCGGCGCGTCGCTCAGCCTGCAATCCCACCATCATCGTTCCGAGCATTGGATCGTGGTTGAAGGCACGGCCAAGGTCACCATCGGTGATCAGGAGCGTTTGGTAACCGAAAACCAATCCGTCTATATCCCGCTGGGAGCGACACACCGAATGGAAAACCCCGGGAAAGTTCCCATGGTTTTGATCGAGGTTCAGACTGGCACCTATCTGGGTGAAGACGACATCATCCGATACGATGACATCTACGCCCGAGATTGATTCTCGGGCATTGCTCTGCACGGGAACACCCATCGGCGGGTTCTTCGCAGACACCAGAATCTTACCAAAATCTTCCCTGGGCGGTCGGCCCGGTCAGACAGGATTGACGCGCTTTGCGGCAGGGTAGCGCGCAACCGAAGCTTCGGACCGACGCCACAGGAGGACCCCCGTGTCACAAACATCCCCCCGATTGAACCTGCCTTTGCTGCAACCGGCACAGGCGCAAAAACACGTTACCCACAACGAAGCCCTGAGACGGCTCGATCTGGTCGTGCAACTCTCGGTACGGTCAACAGATTCCGGGACACCTCCTGTTGTTCCCGCGCAAGGCGAAGTTCATGCTCTTGGAGCCAACCCGACCGGGGACTGGGCAGGACATGCCGGTGAACTTGCCGTCTGGCTGGACAACGCCTGGCATTTCGTTACCCCCGACATTGGCTGGCGCGCCTGGGATGAAGCGGCCGGAGATCTGAAATTCTGGACAGGAACAGCCTGGGCCCCCCTGCCTGTCAGCACTCAGAACCTGGACGGAGTCGGGGTTGCGACCAATTCAGACAGTACGAACCGTCTGTCCGTTCGCAGCCCGGCGACCTTGCTGAGCCACGAAGGCGGCGGGCATCAGCTGAAGATCAACAAAGCCAGCGCCGGTGATACCGCGTCGCTGTTGTTCCAATCGAACTGGACGGGTCACGCGGAAATGGGACTGTCTGGCACTACCGGATTTTCCATCAAAGTGTCTCCCGACGGCGGCAACTGGACTGAAGTGATGACCTTTGATCCTGATGCCGGAACCGTGTCGGGGACAGCTGTTCAGGCCGATGCCAGCGATACGACTTCGGGCCGACTGATGCGCGCCGACTATGGATACGGCCCCGGAAACCTTCTTGGAACAGTGACGGAAAACGCTGGTGTTCCGACCGGCGCTGTCATTGAGCGCGGCAGCAACGCCAACGGAGATTATGTTCGGTTTGCCGACGGTACTCAGATCTGTACCGCCACGCTTGCACCCGTGGCATGCACGACTGCTGAGGGTGCTCTTTTCAAAAGCGGCCCGATAATCTGGGATTTTCCGGCTGACTTTTCGACGCCCCCGAACCTGAACGGCACTGGAGGCGTTGCAACCCGGTTTACCGGGTTTGATACGCCTTCGTCGTCGCAATCGACATTCATCGTCTTCTCGGCGATCTCGGATTCGGCAGCCCTGGCGCCATCCGTCACAGCCATTGGCCGCTGGTTCTGACAGGCAGGGCCGCCTGGATACCGGATCAGGCGGCCATTCCGACCGCAGATCGCTTGCAACCCGTTCCGCGCCATCCCCGCGTCACCGGGTTTGCAGCCCTTCATCACGCCGGAAAAGCAGGATAGTTGCTGGAACGCCCGCTCACGGAACGCAGCAAACAACGCAAAAAAGGCAGGTACACACACCATACTTGCGCGATCTGCCCGTCTGACGTTTCGTGCCATGTCGAAACCGAAAACAATTTTCGTTTACGATCAATCAGAATCGGTAGGTCGCCCCGATCAACGGCCCGGACTGATGGAACTCGAAATCATTGCCGCCGATCTCATGGTCGAAGGCGATATAGCGATATCCGCCACGGATCACCCATCTGTCGTTGATGGCATAATCTGCCGTCAACAGAACCTGCCACGTTTCGCTGCCGTTGCGGAAGCCGCCATAGTCGATGAACCCGGTTCCCGTCCATTTTTCAGAGAATACGAAACGTGCTCTTGCGCCAATGACCGGATCGACCCAATCGTCGTCAACTGTAGTCGTACGCCCCGGTGCCGAGCTGGGCGTCAGCGTGAAATTTGTTTCGGTGCTGAACCATCTGAAACCACCGGCAATGTCCAGTTGAACAGCGGGGTCCTCATAGACCCGATAGGCCACGTACCCGCTGAGGAACTGAGTGGTGAATGATGTGTTGAGAGTGGATCCAGACGGACCGGAACCACTGTTGCTGAAGGATAGATTTGTATAATTGTAGTCAGCCAGCAGGCTCCAACGACCATTGGATGCCGCAAACGCGCCCATGAATGCGAAATCCAAGTTGCTCAGAGCGTCAGAAAAACTCAACGTGCCGTCCAATGTCCCCGACGGCGTTTCGATAGACGTTTCCGTTTCAGGCATGAAAAGATAAATCGTCGCTTCATGGGACCAATCGCTTTGCTGCGCGGAAGCGGTTGTTCCAGTCGCCATAACCAAGGCTAAACCGATCCCTTTAATCACATATTCTATATTCATTTCGTCCCTCCAGTATTTCAAATGTAATTCAGCTTTTTGGTGATCCGGAACAGGATTTCCGCCAACACACCGATTGCGCCCGCCTTGTCCGTGATCACCAGCGCAGTGCCAGAAGTCCCGAATGGGAAATCTTCGACATTGATCTGGTCCGGAACTTCGATCAGCACCGGATAACTGGACACGCCGGCCAAATCGCGCAGTGATGGAAGGCCCTCCCGCGAGTCAACAACGCCCTCTGCCGTTCCCACGGGCAGCGATACGACTGTCCCAGAAATCTCGCTGCCCGGCAAGGTTCGCAGAGCAAGGCGTATCTTGCTGCCGACGGCAACATTCATACCGCTTGATTGCGATAGGCTTGCGATCAGATGGCGGCCATCGGGGACAACAAATGAGATCGCCCCCTGTGCAATGGACACTCGATTTCCGGGACGTAGAGAAACGGCTGTGACAAAGCCGTCATCGGGCGCGCGCACGACTGTTTGCGCCAGGTGCCAAAGCGCCTGCGCCAAAGCCTGTTCATCTTCGCTCCATAATGGCTTCGATGAACCAGAAATCCTCCGTTGCTCAAACCCCTAAATTTGTCCGGTGGGCGCTGACGCCACACAGATCGACCGAATGCTCATCGTCTCCGATGAATTCTCTGGCCAGCCGCGTTTTGCGCAATTTCTTCAAATATTCAGTGAACCGATGCGTAAGAGCACCTTTTTCAAAATTGGGATCAGTGGCGAGTAGGAGTTTGATGGTCTTCATAGCAGTTCCCTCATCTATCCAGTGAGAAAAACCGACCGACAACGTGCGAAGAAGAGTAGAATTGAGAAGCAGCCAACGGTCGGCCCTAACAGGGGCAGATCAGAGAAACCGTATGAGAAAGATATGCTGCGATGTCGTCATAGAATGAAACAGCCCTATTACCGGACGCACGTCAATACCTTCGTACTATTGATACTGACTGAGAAAGCGTCTGTTAAGAAAATGAGACGCTTTCCCGCCCCTATGATAACAAGGGGGTTTTGATACTTGGGCGACAAAGACCTTGTCTTTGGGCGAAAAAATCGCTGATTTGGGTCTCAATTGCTTGGTGCATCAACAAGCCCCCACCCCGCGCCTCAGCCACATTTCGAGTGTCCGCAACTGCGGCAGGTCATGCAGCCCTCGATCATCACCATGTCGTACTGCCCGCAGGACGGGCAGGCCTTGCCGCGTGGGGCATCCATGTTGACCACCTGCGCCTGCGGGTCGGATTTCAGTCCCATCCCTTCCCCCTCAAGGAACCCGATCGCGATCATGTGCTGCTCGATCACGCCGCCGATGGCCGCCAGGATCGAAGGGATGTACTTGCCCTGCACCCAGGCCCCTCCGCGCGGGTCGAACACGGCCTTCAGTTCCTCGACCACGAAAGACACGTCCCCGCCCCGCCGGAACACGGCCGAGATCATCCGGGTCAGCGCCAGCGTCCAGGCGTAGTGCTCCATGTTCTTCGAGTTGATGAACACCTCGAACGGGCGACGGCGGCCACCGATGACGATGTCGTTGATCGTCAGATAGATCGCGTGCTCGCTGTCGGGCCATTTCAGCTTGTAGGTCGAACCCTCCAGCGACTGCGGTCGGTCCAGAGGCTCGGACATGTAGATGACGTCGCCGCCATCCACCTCGTGCGGGGCATCCGCGCTTTCGCCCGGCACCTTGTCGTCGCTTTCCGAAACGGTCAGCACCGAACCCGTCACGTCGTTCGGTCGATAGGTGGTGCAGCCCTTGCAGCCCAGGTCCCAGGCCTGCATGTACACGTCCTTGAACTCGTCGAACGAGATATCCTCGGGGCAGTTGATGGTTTTCGAGATCGAGCTGTCGATCCACTTCTGCGCCGCTGCCTGCATCTTGACATGCTCGGCCGGCGTCAGCGTCTGGGCGTTCACGAAATAGTCGGGCAGTTCGACGTCGCCGAACTTGTCGCGCCACATCTGAACGGCGTAATCCACCACCTCTTCCTCGGTCCGCGAGCCGTCTTTCTGCAAAACCTTGCGCGTATAGGCATAGGCAAAGACCGGCTCGATCCCCGACGACACGTTGCCCGCGTACAGAGAGATCGTCCCAGTGGGCGCGATCGAGGTCAGCAGCGCATTGCGGATCCCGTGCTCGCGGATGGCCTCGCGTACATCGTCATCCATCTGCTGCATCGTGCCGCTGGCCAGGTATTTCTCGGCATCGAACAGGGGAAACGCCCCTTTTTCCTTGGCCAAGTCGACCGACGCCAGATACGCGGCGCGGGCGATCGCGTGCAACCAGCGCTCGGTCTGACGCGCCGCCTCGTCGGACCCATAACGCAGGCCCAGCATCAGCAGCGCATCCGCCAATCCAGTCACACCCAATCCTATACGGCGTTTATCCTGCGCTTCAGCCTCTTGTTCGGCCAGTGGGAATTTTGACACATCAACGACATTGTCCATCATCCGGACAGCCGTGGCGACAAGTTCTTGAAGGGCCGCGTCATTCAAACGGGCGTTTGCCTCAAACGGTTCAGACACCAGCCGCGCCAGGTTGATTGAACCCAACAGGCAGGCCCCGTAAGGCGGCAACGGCTGTTCGCCACACGGGTTCGTGGCCGCGATGGTTTCAACGTAGCTGAGGTTGTTGGCCTGATTGATCCGGTCGATGAAGATCACGCCCGGCTCGGCATAGTCATAGGTGGCCTGCATGATCTTGTTCCACAGATCACGCGCCTGAACCGTGTGATAGACTTTGTCACCAAACACCAGTTCCCACGGTCCATCAGCCTTGACCGCCTCCATGAACGGATCGGTCACCAGAACCGACATGTTGAACATGCGTAGTCGGGCCGGGTCGGATTTGGCGGTGATGAACTGTTCGATATCCGGGTGGTCACAGCGCATGGTCGCCATCATGGCGCCCCGGCGCGAACCGGCGGACATGATCGTGCGGCACATGGCATCCCAGACATCCATGAAGCTCAGCGGCCCCGAGGCATCCGCCGCAACGCCTTTCACGTCAGCGCCACGCGGGCGGATGGTCGAGAAATCATAGCCGATCCCGCCGCCCTGCTGCATGGTCAGCGCGGCCTCTTTCAGCATGTCGAAAATTCCGCCCATGCTGTCAGGGATCGTTCCCATGACAAAACAGTTGAACAGGGTCACCTGACGCGCGGTGCCGGCACCTGCTGTGATGCGCCCGGCAGGCAGGTATTTGAAATCCTCCAGCGCCTCATAGAATTTTTCTTCCCAGTGCCCCGGGTCGTTTTCCACCCGCGCCAGATCGCGGGCAATACGCCGCCAACTGTCTTCAACCGTTTGATCGATGGGGGTGCCATCCGCCTGTTTAAAGCGGTACTTCATATCCCAGATCTGCTCGGCAATGGGGGCGGCAAAGCGGCTCATTGGTGATTCCCTGTGCTGAAAGAGGTATCCAGACTAACTCAAATCACATACGCACCACAACACCTTGATGACAACTGGAACCAAGCTACAATATAAAGATCATCCTCGGGACGACTCTGTGGGAAAGCTGTGGATAATTACGTAAACCTCATAAAACTCTCGGTCGGGTCGGAAAGCGTCGACACGCTGATGGCCTGGCAGGACAGCTATCGCCAGCGGTTCGCAGATGGCCTTCCACGCCACGTCACCCGCATGTGGCCCAAGCGCGAAGCCGAAATTCTGAACGGCGGATCGATCTACTGGGTCATCAAGGGCGTAATCCAGTGTCGGCAACGAATCCTGCGGCTGGATGAAGTGATCGGAGACGATGGTATCCGCCGCTGTGCCATTGTGCTGGACCCCAAGCTGCACCGCACCCAGAACGCCCTGAAACGCCCGTTTCAGGGATGGCGTTATCTCAAGCCTGAAGATACTCCTGCCGATTTGCCCAAAAACCGCGAGCAGGACGATGCCCTGCCCGACGATCTGAACCGCGCCCTGGCAGAAATAGGTGTGCTGTAGTCACCGCAGCCGATCCAACAATTCGGACAGAACCTCTTTTTCCGTTGGATCATATTTTGCAACGCGACTGCGCCACAAAGTGGCCTGCGATTGCAGGATCAGACCGTCCGACAGGATCTTCAGATGGTTCGCGCGCAGGGTCTCTCCGGTCGAGGTGATGTCGGCAATGGCTTCGGCGGTTTCATTCATCACCGTGCCTTCAGTCGCGCCCTGACTGTCGACCAGCGTATAATCGGCCACGCCCGCTTCGGTCAGGAATTCCCGAACCAGACGGTGGTATTTTGTGGCGATCCGCAGCCGGTGGCCGTGGGTCTTGCGAAACGCAGCAGCTGCCGCGTCCAGGTCATCAAGCGTATCGACATCGACCCAACATGCCGGGATTGCGATGATCAGATCAGCTTTGCCGAAGCCAAGCTGCGAAACCTCTTCAACCTGCTGTTCCCAGCGCGGCAGTTTCTCGTGCACCAGATCGATCCCGGTGACGCCCAGATGAATCCGCCCCGCCGCCAGTTCACGCGGGATCTCCCCCGCCGACAGCAGGATCAGAGAGACACCGTCGATCCCTTCAACCTTGCCCGCATATTCCCGATCCGACCCGCTGCGTGACAAGGTGATGCCGCGTTTTTCGAACCACGAGAAGGTCTTTTCCATCAACCGGCCCTTCGAGGGCACACCCAGTTTCAGGCTCATACAGCGCCCTCCTCGATCTCGAGCATCAGGTCGGGGCGCAACACGCCACCAACAGCCGGGATTTCGTCCCCGTTGCCCAATTGGCGGGTCAGCGCGTCATAACGCCCACCCGTGGCGATCGGAGGCAGGTCAGGCCGACCTTCCGCGTAAAACCCAAATACGAAACCATCGTAATATTCCATTGATGTCCGACCATAGGCGGCCTCGAAATCCAACCGATCCACATCGACGCCACGCGCTTGCAGCGCAGCCACGCGCGCTTCCAACCGGTCCAGTGCGGGCGTGATCTGCGGCAGATCCACCGCCACGTCGCGCAGCTGTTCCAGCGCAAATGGCATGGTCTCGCGCACATTCAGCAACGTTTCCAGCCCGGCCAGCTCATTGTCGGAAATCGGCGGCGTATCGCGGTCTTCGCGCAGGGCTTCGATGCGCGCCGCGATTTCGGCCTTGCGGCGCTTGCCGATCATAGGGGCATCAAAGGCCATCGGGTCGGCTGCGTCCAGCAGCGCGGCGCGCCCTTCCGAGGGCGCCTTGCGACCTGCAAACCGATCCAGCAAGATACGGAATCGGCGCGGTCTCCACAGGTGTCGCATCAGCGCAGCCTTGCGACGGTCGGTCGTGCGCAGCCCCTCGACAGCAGCGGTGAGGATACCGATATCGCCGGTCGCCGCGCGCAGGGGCAACCCACGCAACTGGAGCGCCATCAGCGAAAACACCTCGGCATCGGCCCCGGCGGGGTCTTCCCGGTCAAAGACCTCATAGCCCACCTGGATGTATTCATTGGCGCGGTCGGGGTCGTGCTCCTGACGGCGGAACACCTCGCCGGAATAGGTATAGCGCGCCGGTTCGGCCCCGTCGCGCATATGCATCTGCACCACCGGCAGGGTGAAATCCGGGCGCAGCATCTGTTCGCCGCGCAGCGCGTCCGAGGTGACATAGGCCCGCGCGCGGATGTCCTCGCCGTAAAGGTCCAGCAGCGTCTCGGCCGATTGCAGCAGCGGCGGGTCGACGACCTGCGCCCCGGCGGCCTCGAAGCGCACGCGCATCATCGCGGCCCGGGCCTGGATCTGGGATCGGTTGGGCATGGCTCAGTCCTGACTGTCCAGAATCTCGCGCACCTTGGCGACCAGATCGCCGCGCGGCACCTCGAACTGGCTGGGGCGTTCCTTCCATTCCTCGAGCGTGGCGCTTTCGGCAATCTTGGCACCCAGGATCAGATCCTTGATCTGCACGATACCTTTGGCCTTTTCGTCGCCGCCCTCGATCACTGCAATCGGAGAATTCCGCTTGTCCGCGTATTTTAGCTGATTGCCGAAATTCTTGGGGTTGCCCAGATAGACCTCGGCCCGGATGCCAGCATTGCGCAGCTCGGCCACCATCGCCTGATAGTCGGCCATGCGGTCTCGATCCATGACGGTCACGACCACTGGACCCGTCGCCTGTGCGGTGACCCGGCCCTTTTCGCGCAGCGCGGCGAGCAGGCGATCAACGCCGATAGAGATGCCTGTCGCAGGTACTTCCTGCCCGGTAAAGCGCTTGACCAGATCGTCATAGCGCCCGCCGCCTGCAACGGAACCAAATTGCCGCTTGCGGCCCTTTTCGTCAAAAATCTCGAACGTGAGCTCAGCCTCGTATACCGGCCCGGTGTAATATCCCAATCCACGTACGACGGAAGGATCGACCCTGATCCGGTCCGCTCCATATCCTTGCGCGCTCAAAAGATCGAAGATTTGCCTAAGCTCTTCAACGCCTTGGAAACCCACAACAGAACTTCCGACAATTCTCTTCAGATGGTCGAAAACTCTTGTGTTCCAAATAGACAAAGCATCCGGATCGGAAGCTACTGGATCATTTCTAAATTCATGGGAAACAGCGTGCCGCGCTCGGTCCAATTGGTCGCCACGTTTGTTATTGCCCTCATCGAAAGCCCGTGAGGCTTCTTGAGAAAGCTCATTCTGAACAATGCTGAAATAGTTGATAAAACCCAAAACTGGTTGCATTTGAGCATCACTCAAGCCGACACCTTCGATAAAAGCTCCAGAAGAGTCTAGGCGACCTTTACCGAGCAGTTCTCTCACGCCCTGCTCACCAACCTTGTCGAATTTGTCGATGGTGCGCAGAACGGCGTCTTTCTGATTTTCATCAGCAAGACCGATGGTCTCCAGAACGCCGTTCAGAACCTTGCGGTTGTTGACCCGGACCAGATAGTCGCCGCGGGGGATGCCCACGGTCTCCAGCGTATCGGACAGCATGGCGCAGATCTCGGCATCGGCGGCCATGCTGGCCGTCCCCACCGTATCCGCATCACACTGATAGAATTGGCGATACCGCCCCGGCCCCGGCTTTTCGTTGCGCCAGACCGGACCCATCGCATAACGGCGATAGGGCGTGGGCAGATCGTTGCGGTGCTGGGCATAGACCCGGGCCAAAGGTGCGGTCAGGTCATAGCGCAGGGCCATCCAGTCGCCATTGCCGCCGTCATCAAATTCCTGCCACGCAAAGACGCCTTCGTTCGGGCGATCGACGTCAGGCAGGAACTTGCCCAGCGCCTCGACGGTCTCGACCGCACTGCTTTCCAACGCGTCGAACCCGTAACGATGATACACGCCCGCAATCGTCCGCAGCATCTCGGTGCGCTGCGTGACTTCCTCACCGAAATAGTCGCGGAACCCTTTCGGCGTGACGGCCTTGGGGCGGGGCTGTTTCTTGGGCTTGGCCATGTGGGGCGTCCTTGGGAGAGTCCTTGTTCCGCGCGCGGTCTATCCCAAGGTCCGCATCGGGGCAAGGCGCGCTTTCTCTGGCCTTGGGCCGACTGTGTCGCTATGACCAGCGCAAGACAGGAGTCACTTATGCAGCATCTGGAAGAAGAGATCGCCCATCTGACCCGTACCGTGGACGAGTTGAACACGGTCGTCACCAGACAACAGACGGAAATCGACCGGCTGACCCAACGGGTTGAATTGCTGTTGCAGCGCGAAGCAGAACGGGCGCAGGAAGGATCCGGCGGCATAGTCCTTGGTGACGAACGGCCGCCTCACTACTGATACATTACAGCCCCAGTGTCGATTTCACGGCATTGTCCACGACACCACCCAACAAGGCGTTTTCGTCCCCGGCACAGCCCTCTTTCAAAGCGGCCAAAAAAGTTTCGCGCAAAGCGGCCTTTTCCTCGTCCGAAGTCGCGTGGGCCTCGATATCGACCTGTCGGTTGTAAAGCGACAGGGCCGTCATCTTCCCGACCACGTCCAGAATGTACTCTTCGTTCCCGTCAGCCTCTTCGACGACAGAGGCGCAGGTGTGATACATCACCGGCAGCGCGTTCTGCATCATCTGTTCGGCTTCCTCGTCAGCGAAGGCCAATCCGGGGGCTGCGATCAGCAAGGCAGAGGCCGCTCGCTTCAGCGAATTCATACGCATCTTCCTTCTCCTCCACTCACTTGGAATTCGCGCCGATCAGCGCACCAGCCACTGCACCTGCGGCAGCACCCTTACCGTCGCCGATCAGGGCACCGACACCTGCGCCGATCACAGCGCCTTTGATCGTGTTTTCCTTTTTCTTGTCATCCGCCAGCCCAGCTGAGGCCGAAACCAAGGCCAGCGATGCCGCTGCAACAAATACAATCTTTCTGAACTTGAGACCTGCTATTGCCATAACAACGCCCTCCCGTGGCATGACCTAATGACATCTCTGTCAAGTCAGCCTAGCGAGGCGCCAATCAACTGGCAACAAAGCGGCGTCATATCTCTTCGACGGTCATCACGCCTTCAAGGGATTTGATCGCGCCCTTGATCTGCGGGTTGATCGGGAACTCGCGCCCCAGATCCATTTCGACATCGCCGGGCAGGCTTGGGTCCAGCAACATGAACTGGATTGGCCCTCGTGCGGCCCCTTTCGCGGCAGAGGCGGCGTCTTCCAGCACCTTGGCGACCGTTGGCACAGCCTGCGCTTCGTCAACGTAAATTCGCAGCCCGGTTGCCCCGGCCTCGGCCACGAGGGAATCCGCAGGGCCAACCGAGCGGCCCAGCAGCTTGAGCTGATCGGCTTCCATCGTCGCCTCGGCAGTCAGGACAACCTGCGCGCCGGTTTCCAGAAACTCGCGACACTTCTCCAACGTGTCCGAAAACAGCGTGACCTCATATGCGCCGGTGGGATCAGACAGCTGAGCGAAAGCAAAGCGGTTGCCCTTGGCCGATTTCCGCTCCTGCCGACCGGCGACAACCCCGGCCATCTTCACTCCCATCATTCCCCTAGCTCGGACAGCATTAATCACTTCGTCCAGCGTCATAACCTGCTTGCGTTTCAGCGCGGGCATGTAATCGTCCAGCGGGTGCCCCGACAGGTAGAAGCCGATGGCCTTGAATTCCTCGCTGAGGCGCTCGGCCGGCAGCCAGTCCGGCGTCGGCGACAGGCGCGGTTCGGGCAGGTCATCGCCTGCCTCGCCGAACAGAGACACCTGATTGGAGTTTTTCTGTTCATGGATCGCCGCCGAATACTGCACCAGGCGGTCAAGGCTTTCGAACACGCGGCGGCGGTTCTTGTCGAGCTCATCAAAGGCCCCGGCACGCGCCAGCATTTCCAGCGGACGTTTGCCGACCTTTTTCAGATCGACCCGGCGGGCAAAGTCAAAGAGGTTGACGAACGGCTTGTCTCCCCTGCCCTGCACCACCAGATTCATCGCCTCGACGCCGACATTTTTGAGCGCGCCCAGCGCATAGACCAGCTGACCATCCACCACGTCGAAGGTCGCCAGCGAGCGGTTCACGCAGGGCGGCACATAAGGCAGGCCCAGCCCCTTGCGGACCTCTTCGAAATACACTGCCAGCTTGTCGGTCAGGTGGATGTCGCAGTTCATGACGCCGGCCATGAACTCGACCGGGTGGTTCGCCTTGAGCCATCCGGTCTGGTAGCTGACCACCGCATAGGCCGCCGCGTGGGATTTGTTGAAGCCGTAATTGGCGAATTTCTCCAGCAGGTCGAACACCTCGGAGGCCTTCTTGGCGTCCACGCCGTTCTTGGCCGCGCCGGCCTCGAATTTCGGGCGTTCGGCGTCCATCGCCTCCTTGATCTTCTTGCCCATCGCGCGGCGCAGCAGGTCGGCGCCGCCAAGGCTGTATCCCGCCATGACCTGCGCGATCTGCATCACCTGTTCCTGGTAGACGATGATGCCCTGCGTTTCTTCGAGGATATGGTCGATCAGCGGGTGGACCGAGGTGATCTCGCGCTGGCCGTTCTTGACCTCGCAATAGGTGGGGATGTTCTCCATCGGGCCGGGGCGATACAGCGCCACAAGGGCCACGATATCCTCGATGCAGGTGGGTTTCATGCGCTTGAGCGCATCCATCATGCCCGAGCTTTCAACCTGGAACACCGCCACGGTCTTGGCTGCTGAGTAAAGCTTATAGGTCGCCTCATCATCCAGCGGGATGGCGTTGATCTGGTTTTCAGCCCCCTCGGCGGGTTCATAAAGCTCGGTGCCATCGGCGGCGATGTGCAAGGGACGCCCGGATTTGAAGATCAGGTCCATCGCGTTCTGGATCACGGTCAGGGTCTTCAGACCCAGAAAGTCGAACTTCACCAGCCCGGCCTGTTCCACCCATTTCATGTTGAACTGGGTCGCGGGCATGTCGGAACGCGGGTCCTGATAGATCGGCACCAGCGCATCCAGAGGCCGGTCGCCGATCACCACCCCCGCCGCGTGGGTCGAAGCATTCCGCAGCAACCCCTCGACCTGCTGGCCATAGGTCAGCAGGCGGTCGACCACTTCTTCCTCGCGCGCGGCCTCGCGCAGGCGGGGTTCGTCTTTCAGGGCCTTTTCGATCGAGACCGGCTTGACGCCTTCGACCGGGATCATCTTGGATAGGCGGTCCACCTGCCCATACGGCATTTGCAGCACCCGCCCGATGTCGCGCACGGCGGCCTTTGACAGCAAGGCCCCGAAGGTGATGATCTGCCCCACCTTGTCGCGCCCGTATTTCTGCTGCACATAGCGGATCACCTCTTCGCGGCGGTCCATGCAGAAGTCGATATCGAAGTCGGGCATCGACACCCGTTCGGGGTTCAGGAAGCGTTCGAACAGCAGGCTGTAGCGCAGCGGATCGAGGTCGGTGATCGTCAGCGCATAGGCCACCAGTGACCCCGCGCCCGAGCCCCGCCCCGGCCCGACGGGAATGTCGTGATCCTTGGCCCATTGGATGAAATCCGCGACGATCAGGAAGTAGCCGGGGAAACCCATGCTTTCGATGATGCCCAGTTCGAAATCCAGACGTTCCTGGTATTCCTCGGGCGTCACCGCATGCGGGATCACGGCCAGACGTTTCTGCAAGCCCTCATTGGCGATGCGCCGCAGCTCGGCCACCTCGTCATCCGCGAATTTCGGCAGGATCGGGTCGCGCCGATAGGCCATGAACGCGCAGCGTCTGGCGATTTCGACGGTGTTTTCGATGGCCTCGGGCAAGTCCGCGAACAGGGTCGCCATCTCTTGTTGCGACTTGAAATAGTGCTGAGCCGTCAGGCGACGGCGACCTTCCTGCTGGTCGACATAGGCCCCTTCCGATATGCAGATCAGCGCGTCATGAGCTTCGTACATGTCCGGCGTCGGGAAATAGACGTCATTCGTGGCGACCAGCGGCAGGTTCTTAGCATAGGCCATCTCGACATGGTCACGTTCGGTCAGGCGCTCGGCCTCGGGCTGGCCATCCTCACCCGGATGACGCTGGAGCTCGATGTAAAACCGATCGGGGAACATTGCCGCCAACCGATCGACCAACGCGTCGGCCGCCGGACGCTGACCCTGTTGCAGCAGCATCCCGACCGGGCCGTCGGGTCCACCGGACAGGCAGATCAACCCTTCGGATCGCTCAGCCAATTCTTCCAAAGTGACCTGAGGCAGTTGCCCGCCCTTGTCCACGTAGAGGCAAGTGCTGAGCTTCATCAGGTTTTCGTACCCGGTCTCGGACTGCGCCAGCAGCACCAGAGGCGCGGGTGTCTTCGGCTTCTCGCCGGGCTGGGCCTGAACATAGGTCAGATCGACCTGGCACCCCATGATCGGCTGCACCCCGGCCCCGCTTGCGGTGACCGCGAATTCCAGCGCCGAAAACATCGAATTGGTATCCGTTACGGCAACGGCTGGCATCTCCATCTTCTCGCACAGGCCCGGCAGCTTTTTCAGCCGCACGGCGCCTTCCAAAAGGGAATATTCAGTGTGAACGCGGAGGTGGATGAATCGTGGAGAGCTGCTCATGACGCCCAAGCTACCCCAGCCGGCTGCGCGACAAAAGGCGGAACCGCGCCACGTTTGCCGCAAAAAAAATCGCCATTGATTATTCGGCTTTTTCAGAAGGTGCTTCGGGATTGACTGGGCGCCGCAATTAAAAACTGCTTTATTTACAAGTGGCTGCCCATTAATCAGACAAGACGGCAACAGGCCGTATACGTCTAATGGTGTATAACAGAGGCGGTTTTTCTTGCCAGACAAGCCGCGCTGTTTCTAACATCTCATGGCAAGCAATTCGCCCGCCACTCTTTCTACGTCGCATCGAAGGAGGGCCGCAGGGGCGCAACTGGGTAAGGCGACGGGTTTCTCGAATGAACATCACGTTTCTTCTGAACGGAGAGACAGTGGAGTTGGCTGGTGTTGATCCGACAGCCACCCTGCTGGATTGGCTGCGCGAAGATCGCGGTCTGACCGGCACCAAAGAAGGCTGCAACGAAGGCGATTGCGGGGCTTGCACCGTGATGGTGACGGATGACCAAGGCGCCAAGGCCCTGAACTCGTGCATTCTGTTTCTACCGCAATTGCATGGCAAGGCCGTCCGAACAGTTGAAGGCGCAAGTGGCCCGAATGGCGAAGCGCACCCGGTCCAGCAGGCAATGGTCGATCTGCACGGCTCGCAATGCGGCTTCTGCACACCCGGGTTCGTCATGTCGATGGTGGCCGGGCACACGAATGGTGCAACGGACCATGACACTTTGCTTGCAGGCAACCTTTGCCGCTGCACCGGCTATGCGCCGATCATTCGCGCGGCGAAAGCGGCCGAGGAACAGCCCGTTCCGGTTTGGGTCAAAGATAGCCCACCTGCAACGATTGCCGCTTCGCGCATGCTGCCAACCTCATCCGACGAATTGGCCGCCGTGTATGCCGAGAACCCGAATGCGACTCTGGTCGCTGGTGCGACCGATGTGGGCCTTTGGGTCACGAAACAATTGCGTGAACTTGACCCGGTGATCTTCCTCAACCGCTGTGATGATTTGAAGAAGATCACGCTCGGCAGTGAAGAAGTCCGCTTTGGTGCCATGGTCGACATGAATCGCATGGCAGATGCATTGGTCGATCTGCATCCCTCCTATGCCGAGATGATCCGACGCTATGCGAGCGTTCAGGTTCGCCATGCGGCCACGGTCGGTGGCAATATCGCCAACGGCTCGCCCATCGGGGACAACCCGCCCGCGCTGATCGCATTGAACGCGACACTGCACCTGCGCAAGGGCAACGATCGGCGGTCGATCCCGCTGGAAGAGTTCTTCATCGACTACGGCAAACAGGATCGGGTTCCGGGCGAGTTTGTCGAAGCCGTCAGCTTCCCGCGCCAACCAGATCGCCTGAAGGTCTACAAGCTCAGCAAACGGTTCGATCAGGATATCTCGGCCGTCTGCGGCTGTTTCAACATAACCGTTTCGGAGGGCAGCGTCACACAGGCGCGCATCGCGTTTGGTGGCATGGCCGGTACTCCGAAACGGGCAACCCATGTCGAGGCCGCCTTGATCGGCAAACCGTGGACTCGCGCGACCGTTGACGCCGCGCTGCCTTCCTTTGCCGACGACTTTTCGCCACTCACGGATATGCGCGCCTCGGCCCTGTATCGACTGGAAACCGCCAAGGCGATGCTGCAACGGTCTTTGCTGGAAGATCAGGGTGAGATCACCAATGTGCTGGAGGTGTCGGCATGAGTGTGACGCAAGCCCTGCCCCACGACGCCGCCCCATTGCACGTTTCGGGCGCGGCGCGGTACGTGGATGACATCCCGACACCCAAGGGCACGCTGCATCTGGCCTTTGGCCTGAGCCCGATCGCCAGGGGCAAGATCACCGCAATGGATCTGTCGGCTGTCAAAGACGCCGAGGGTGTCGTGATGGTCATGACGGCACAGGATCTGCCATTTGCCAACGATGTCTCGCCCTCGATCCACGATGAGCCGCTGCTGTCGGACGACTCGGTGCACTATATCGGTCAGCCCGTGTTCCTTGTCGTTGCCACCAGCCATCTGGCCGCCCGCAAAGCGGCGCGATTGGGTAAGGTCGACTACGCCGAA
Source organism: Ruegeria sp. YTSC002 (assembly GCF_059609845.1). Taxonomy (NCBI): domain Bacteria; kingdom Pseudomonadati; phylum Pseudomonadota; class Alphaproteobacteria; order Rhodobacterales; family Roseobacteraceae; genus Ruegeria; species Ruegeria sp. YTSC002. Next base: position 416,945 of record NZ_JBXWML010000002.1, on the reverse strand, counting down.
GACGTGCCAATCCTGACGATCGAAGAGGCGCTGGCCGCCGACAGCCGGTTTGAAGACGGTCCACGCATCTTTGCCAAGGGCGATGCGGATGCGGCCATTGCCAATGCACCGCATGTGATCGAAGGTTCGTTTGAACTGGGCGGGCAGGAGCATTTCTATCTGGAAGGTCAGGCCGCGCTGGCCGTGCCGAATGAAGGTGCGGATATGCTGGTGCACAGCTCGACCCAGCACCCGACCGAGATTCAACACAAAGTGGCCGACGCTCTGGGCGTTCCGATGCACGCCGTCCGGGTCGAGACCCGCCGCATGGGCGGAGGATTTGGCGGCAAGGAAAGTCAGGGCAATGCGCTGGCCGTGGCCTGCGCCGTGGCCGCGCGGGCAACCGGCAAGGCCTGCAAGATGCGCTATGACCGCGACGATGACATGATCATCACCGGCAAGCGCCACGCCTTTCGCATCTCGTACCGTGCTGGCTTCGATGAGAATGGACATATACAGGGCCTCTCACTCCACCACTATGCGATCTGCGGCTGGGCGCAGGACCTGTCGTTGCCCGTGGCGGACCGGGCGATGCTGCACTCGGACAACGCCTACCTTTTGCCGAACGCCCGGATCGAAAGCCACCGGTTGAAGACCAACACCCAATCTGCCACGGCCTATCGCGGGTTCGGCGGCCCCCAGGGCATGGTCGGCATCGAACGGGTCATGGACCATGCCGCGCATGAACTGGGTTTGGATCCCGTTGAGCTGCGCCGCCGGAATTACTATGCACCCGCGCACGCCGTGGCCGAGAGCACACCGACAGAAAAACCACAGGGGCATCCCGATCCGCACGAAGACCTGACCAGCCGCGGCGCCGTTGAAATGGGCGACGCACCGGTGCGTCCTCTGCCCGCCTGCGGCAACACCACACCCTATGGGATGGAGGTCAGCGATTTCGAACTGCACGGCATGACCGAGGCGTTGCTGAAATCCAGCGACTATGCCGCGCGCAAGGCGGCCATCACGCAATGGAACGCCGAAAACAGCGTAATCAAAAAGGGCATCGCCTTTTCCCCGGTCAAATTTGGTATCTCGTTCACGCTGACTCATCTCAATCAGGCGGGTGCGCTGGTACATGTCTATCAGGACGGATCAGTCCACTTGAATCACGGTGGCACCGAGATGGGCCAGGGCCTGTTCCAGAAGGTCGCTCAGGTCGCCGCGTCGCGCTTTGGCATACCGCTGGAGATGGTGAAAATCACCGCAACCGACACGGCGAAAGTACCAAACACGTCTGCGACGGCGGCATCTTCGGGAAGTGACCTGAACGGTATGGCGGTGAAGGCCGCATGCGACACGATCCGTGATCGGATGGCCGTCTATCTTGCAGAGCATCATCAGGCCGATCCATCGACGGTCACGTTCACGGATGGGTATGTCTCGGTCTCAGAAGAACGCTACACCTTCGCCGAAGCCGCCGCACTGGCCTATCAGGGGCGCGTCAGCCTGTCGGCCACGGGCTTCTACAAAACACCCAAGATCGAATGGGACCGGATCGCCGGGCGCGGTCGCCCCTTCTTCTACTTTGCCTACGGCGCTTCCGTTACCGAGGTGGCGGTGGACACTCTGACCGGTGAAAACCGCATTCTGCGAACGGATATCCTGCATGATGCGGGCGCATCGCTGAACCCGGCGCTGGACATAGGTCAGGTCGAAGGCGGTTATGTGCAGGGCGCGGGGTGGCTGACGACCGAGGAACTCGTGTGGGACAGCAAAGGAAACCTGCGCACGCACGCGCCCTCGACCTACAAGATCCCGGCCTGCTCGGACCGGCCGGACATCTTCAACGTCACGCTTTGGGATGGCGAAAACCGCGAGGACACGATCTATCGCTCGAAAGCTGTGGGCGAGCCGCCTTTCATGCTGGGGATCTCGGCCTGGCTGGCGCTGTCGAACGCAGTTGCCGCCTGCGGAGACAAGTACCCGGCCCTGAACGCTCCGGCCACGGCCGAAGAGGTTTGGCGCGGGGTCCAGAGGATGAAGGGAGGCATCTGATGGGATTTGACCTTGAGGCTTTGAGGGAGGCGGTCAAAACCCACGGGAAAGTGGTTCGGGTGGTCATCGCCGGGATCAAAGGGTCGTCCCCGCGCGAGGTGGGTGCTGCAATGCTGGTCTGGAAAGACGGGCAAAGCGGAACCATCGGCGGTGGTACATTGGAATACCAGGCCGCAGAGGCCGCACGAACGCAAACAGTGGCCACGCGCCTGACGCATCACACGCTGGGACCGGACATGGGGCAATGTTGCGGCGGAGCAGTCTCTTTGTTCAGCGAGGTCTATGATCTCAAGACGGTTGAAACGCTGGATGATACGATCATTGCTCGATCAGCTTCGGGGGGCGCCATGCCTCTTTCCGTCAAGCGAATGCTGGCGGCGGCACGCAGTCAGGGCATTGCACCCGAACCGCGCCTGATCGACGGCTGGATGATCGAACCGGTGCATAAACCGGCGCGAAACCTGTGGATCTGGGGCGCAGGTCACGTCGGACGGGCGCTGGTGGATGTTCTGTCCCCCCTGCCCGATCTTGCGATCACTTGGGTCGATACCGGCCCCGAGCGCTTTCCCGACGTGATTCCCCAAGGCGTGACCGATCTGCCAGCGACGAAACCGGCCGACCTTGTGCGACATGCACCGGCCAATGCCGAGCACCTTGTGCTGACTTATTCACACAATCTGGATCTGGAACTGTGCAACAGGCTGCTTTTGCACGATTTCCGCTTTGCGGGGCTGATTGGCTCGGCTACCAAATGGGCGCGGTTCCGATCGCGATTGGCGGCCCTTGGGCATCCGCCCGACCGGATAAGCCGGATAACCTGCCCGATTGGTGACCCGTCGCTGGGCAAACACCCGCAGATGATCGCCGTGGGCGTCGCAGCGCAACTGCTGCGTCCGGCCCGGCAGAACGAGTTGAAGAAGGACCTGAGCGCGTGACCACTCCATTGCTGAGCCTGCAAGGGTTGACCAAAGCCTATCCCGGTGTCGTGGCCAATGATCAGGTGTCCTTTGACATCGGTGAGGGCGAAGTTCACGCCTTGTTGGGGGAAAACGGGGCCGGGAAATCCACGCTGGTCAAGATGATCTATGGGCTGGTGAAACCTGACAGTGGCACCATGCTGTTGCGCGGTCAGCCTTTTGCGCCGCCTGAACCCCGCGCCGCGCGGGCTGACGGAATTGCGATGGTGTTTCAGCATTTTTCGCTGTTTGACGCCCTGAACGTGGCCGAAAACATCGCCTTGGGGATGGAAAACCCGCCCGCCATGGGTGATCTGGCCTCGCGCATCCGCGAAGTGTCCGAAACCTACGGCCTGCCGTTGGATCCGTTCCGCACTGTGGGCGATCTGTCCGCCGGCGAACGCCAGCGTGTCGAAATTATCCGTTGCCTGCTGCAAGACCCGAAACTGCTGATCATGGACGAACCGACCTCGGTACTGACCCCGCAGGAGGTCGAGATCCTGTTCGAAACGCTGAACAAGTTGCGGTCCGAGGGCACGTCGATCCTGTATATCTCGCACAAGCTGGAAGAGATTCGGACCCTGTGTGACCACGCCACGATCCTGCGGCTTGGGAAAAATGTCGGCGAGTGCGTCCCCTCTGAGACCTCGGCCCGCGACATGGCCGAACTGATGGTGGGAACGGCCCTGCAAACCCCGGAACGTTCCGGGCGTGATTTTGGCGCAGTGGCGCTGGATGTCAGCGGGCTGTCGGTGCCTTCTCCGTCAGAATTCGGTACCGCATTGCGCAACGTGCATTTGACCGTCCGCAAGGGCGAGGTTCTGGGCATTGGTGGTGTTGCGGGTAACGGGCAGGATGAATTGCTTGGCGTTTTATCTGGTGAAATCCTGACGACGGCCGATGCGATCAAATTCAACGGTCAGGCGATTGGTAAGCTGGGCCCAACAGCGCGACGCAAACTTGGCGTGTTGACCGCGCCCGAAGAACGGCTGGGCCATGCCGCTGCCCCGAACATGAGCCTGACCGAAAACGCCCTGTTGACCGGTTCGGTTCGAGAGGGTCTGGAAAGCAACGGCTTTCTGAAATGGACCGAGACCAGGAGCTTTGCGGAGAAGATCATCGAGGTTTTTGACGTCCGGACACCCGGCCCGGACAACGCGGCGCGGTCTTTGTCCGGGGGGAACCTACAGAAATTCGTGATCGGACGCGAAGTGCTGCAAAACCCGGATGTGTTGGTGGTGAACCAGCCAACCTGGGGCGTGGATGCCGCAGCGGCCGCGTCGATCCGGCAGGCAATCCTCGACCTGGCGGCAAAGGGAACGGCGGTTGTCTGCATCTCTCAGGATCTGGATGAGTTGATGGAAATCTCGGACAGCTTTGCTGCGCTGAACGAGGGCCGCCTGAGCGCGCCACGTCCGACGACCGGACTGACAGTGGACGAGATCGGGCTGATGATGGGCGGTGCCCACGGAATGGAGGTGGCGCATGTGTGATCTGTTGGGCCGCCTTCGGCGAGAGTATTTGAAAAAAGATGAAGAAGTCAGGGGAACGAGCTGATGATTGTGCTGGAGAAACGTCCTCAGCCTTCCAGGGTCTGGTCTTATGCGACGCCGTTGGTTGCAGTTTTGGCGACGATGTTTTTTGGTGGTTTGTTGTTCGCCATACTGGGCAAGAATCCGGTCGAGGCCATCGGCACCATCTTCTGGGAACCTCTTTTTGGTGAATTCGCCTTTTATTACCGCCCGCAGCTGCTGGTGAAAGGCGCGCCGCTGGTGCTGATCGCCATCGGCCTTTCGTTGGGGTTTCGGGCAGGCATCTGGAACATCGGGGCCGAGGGCCAGTATATCATGGGCGCCATTTTCGGTGCGGGTGCCGGGCTGGCATTCTACCCGCTTGAGGCATGGTACATATTCCCGATCATGGTCATCGCAGGTGCCTTCGGTGGCTGGCTGTGGGCAATGATCCCGGCTGTTCTGAAAGTACGCTTCGGCACCAACGAAATCCTCGTGTCGCTGATGCTGGTTTACGTGGCCGAGCAGATGCTGGCCTCGGTTTCGCTGGGGTTGCTGAAAAACCCCGAGGGGTTCGGCTTTCCGGGATCGCGTAACCTGCAATCTTATGAAAGTGCTCACAATGCTGAATTGATCATTGGTTCCGGGATGCACTGGGGTGTGGTCGCGGCTTTCATCGCGGTGATTTTTGCCTATGTGCTGCTCAATCGTCACATGTTGGGCTTCCACATTCGTTTGACGGGTGAAGCACCCCGTGCGGCCAAGTTTGCGGGTGTAAACCCCGCCCGCCTGATCCTGTTCTGTCTTGGGATGTCCGGCGCTCTGGCCGGTCTGGCCGGGATGTTCGAAGTATCCGGGCCTTCGGGTCAGGTCAGCATTGATTTCAACGTCGGCTATGGTTTCACAGCAATCATCGTGGCCTTTCTGGGCCGCCTGCACCCGGTAGGCATACTTCTTGCCGGGTTTCTGATGGCGCTCACCTATATCGGCGGTGAAATCGCGCAGTCTCAGCTGGGCCTGCCAGCCGCTGCCATTCAGGTGTTCCAGGGCATGCTTCTGTTCTTCCTGCTGGCCTTAGACCTGTTGACCAACTACCGCATCCGTGCGGCCCGAAAAGAGGTGGCGTGACTCATGGATCTTGGCCAAATCAACCCCGTACTTCTGGTCGCCTCACTGATGGTGGCCGCAACGCCCCTGCTGCTTGCAGCAATCGGAGAGCTGGTCGTCGAAAAGTCAGGTGTTCTGAACCTCGGCGTCGAAGGCATGATGATCGTGGGTGCGATCAGCGGCTTTGCGATTTCGGTCGAGACCGGCTCGCCCTGGCTGGGCTTTGTCGCTGCCGCCATCGGCGGCGCTGTTCTTTCGCTGCTGTTCGTCTTGTTGACGCAGTTTGCATTGGCCAATCAGGTGGCCAGCGGTCTGGCTCTGACCCTGTTTGGCCTTGGGTTCAGCGCACTGATCGGGCAGAGCTATGTGGGGATCAAACCCCCCAGTATGGGCGACATCCATATTCCGCTGATCAGCGATATCCCGGTTGTCGGCCCGATCCTGTTCCAACATGACCCGATCCTGTACCTGGGCATCGCGATCACGGCGACCGTCTGGGCGGTGCTGAAATACACGCGTGTTGGTCTGATCCTGCGGGCCGTCGGTGAAAACCACGATGCCGCGCATGCGCTTGGCTACAAGGTGATCAAGATCCGCATTCTGGCCATCATGTTCGGCGGCGCCTGCGCCGGTCTGGGCGGGGCCTATATCAGCCTGATCCGCGTACCGCAGTGGACCGAGGGCATGACCGCCGGAGTCGGCTGGATCGCATTGGCCCTTGTTGTCTTTGCAAGCTGGAAACCGTGGCGGGTCCTGTTGGGTGCCTATTTGTTCGGCGGCATTACCGTGTTGCAGCTTAATTTGCAGGCGGCAGGCGTTGCCATTCCCGTCGAGTATCTGGCAATGTCGCCCTATATCATCACGATCCTTGTGCTTGTGATCCTTTCGGCCGACAAGAGCAGCGCGCCTGCTTCGCTGGGCCGGATATTCCATGCCTCACACTAGGGGCCAACAGTACCAATTTGGGGAGTAACACATGAAATTCACTGCACTTCTGACGAGCGCCGCCATGGCGCTGGGTCTGGCCTCGGGGGCCATGGCCGAAGACAAGACCAAAGTCGGTTTCGTCTATGTCGGCCCGGTCGGCGATGGCGGCTGGACCTATGAACATGACAAGGGCCGGCAGGCCGTTGAAAAAGAGTTCGGCGACAAGGTTGAAACCGTATTCGTTGAATCGGTTCCCGAAGGCCCGGACGCCGAGCGTGTGATGACGCAGATGGCGCTGGAAGGCGCGGATCTGATCTTTACCACTTCGTTCGGTTACATGGACCCGACCATCAACGTGGCCAAGAAATTCCCGAACGTGAAATTCGAGCATGCAACCGGCTATAAAACCGCCGACAACGTCTCGGTCTACTCGGCCCGCTTCTACGAAGGCCGCGCGGTTCAGGGCCACATCGCCGGTAAAATGACCAAGTCGAACATCATCGGCTATATCGGGTCCTACCCGATCCCCGAGGTGATCCGCGGCATCAACTCGGCCTATATCCACGCCAAGAAGGTGAACCCGGATGTCGAGTTCAAGATCGTCTGGGCCTACACGTGGTTCGACCCGGCGAAAGAAGCTGACGCCGCCACCGTTTTGATCGAACAGGGCGCGGACGTAATCCTGCAACACACCGACTCGACAGCACCGCAAGCAGCGGCGCAAGAGGCCGGCAACGTGATCACCTTCGGTCAGGCATCGGACATGAGCGAATACGCACCGCTCCCGCGTGTGTCATCGATCATCGACAACTGGGCCCCCTATTACATCGCGCGGACTAAAGCGGTAATGGACGGGACATGGACATCCTCCAACACCTGGGACGGTATCGGAGCAGGAATGGTCGAAATCGGCGAGATTTCGGACGCGGTTCCCGCAGATGTCAAAGAAGAGGCGCTGGCCCTGAAGGCGGCGCTTGCAGATGGCAGCTATCACGCGTTCACCGGTCCGCTGAAGAAGCAGGACGGAAGCGACTGGTTGGCTGAAGGCGAAACTGCTGACGATGGCACGCTGGCTGGCATGAACTTCTATGTTGAAGGGCTGGAAGGCGAGATTCCGCAGTAAGCTTTTTCATCAAGGAATGAATTAGGCCCGCACCTGGTCTGCGGGCCTTTTTTATGCGCACCGGCATCGGACAACATCTGGTTAGCGTGAATGACGTTCGCATACCGCCCGGGTCGATCAAGCCCTGCCCTGCGTTCGCCACCCCACCAGGCTGAGACAGGCAAACAAAACAGCGGCCACGCAGACTATCGAAGGCCCCGCCGGAGTATCGAACACATAAGCCGCTCTGAGCCCCGCAATCGCGGAAAACGCGCCTATTGCGGCCGCTATCAATGCCATTGATTCGGGCGATCGGGCCAGATTTCGTGCCGCCGCCGCGGGAATGATCAGCATCGCCGCAATCAGCAATACCCCCACGACCTTGATCGCAACAGCCACGGTTACCGCCAGAGACAGGGTCAGGATCAACTGTTCCCGTCTCGGGTCGAAACCACTGGCATAGGCCAGTTCCTCATTCAATGTGGCCGTCAAAAGCTGAGCCCATCGCCAGGCGATCAGCGCCACGACAAGCGCGGCGCCGCCCCAGATCACCAGCAGATCCGATCGGGAAACCGCAAGAATATCCCCGAACAGATACGCCATCAAATCTATGCGGACGCCGGACAAAAACGAGACAGCAACCAGACCGAAGGCCAAAGCGGAATGCGCCAGGACCCCCAGCAGCGTGTCCATCGCATAGCCACGACCGGCCAACAAGGTGACCGTCAGCGCCATAATCAGTGCAACGGCCAGCGCTCCGGTGAAGATCGACATCTGAAAGGTCAGCGACAGGGCCACGCCCAGAATTGCGGCATGTGCGGTTGCGTCACCGAAATACGCCATGCGGCGCCACACCACGAAACACCCAAGAGGAGCAGCCGCAAACGCAACACCGATACCTGCGAGCGTTGCCCGCATCATGAAATCGTCAAGCATCATTCCGCCGCTTCCTGAGGGTTTGCATCATGGTCGTGATTGTGATCGTGCTCGTGCCGGTACAGGGCAAGCGCACCGCCTGTTCCCGTTCCGAACAAGGCCCGGTATTCGGGTGCCGAAGCGACCACCGCCGGCGATCCTTCACAGCAGACATGCCCGTTGAGACAAATCACCCTGTCCGAGGCGCTCATGACCACGTGCAATTCGTGACTGATCATCAGGATTGCACATCCGGTTTCGCGGCGTACGGCCTCGATTTGCTGGTAGAAACTCGCCGAACCGCGCTGGTCCAGCCCTTGGGTCGCCTCATCCAGCAGCAGAAGGTCAGGTTTGTTGATCAGCGCCCGCGCCAGCAACACACGCTGAAACTGACCGCCCGACAGTTGCGACATCTGACGTTTCAACAGATCCGGGACGCCCGCCGTTTCCAGCGCCTCGACGCATTGGCGACGTGAAACGCGATCCGTCAGGCGCATGAACCTCTCGACCGAGATTGGCAAGGTGGGATCCACATGCAGTTTCTGCGGCACATATCCGATCTTCAATCCGGGTTTCAGTGATACATGCCCGGCACATGGCCTGGTCGCGCCAATGATGGCGCGCAACAGGCTGGTTTTACCCGATCCGTTTGGCCCGACGATGGTGACGATCTCACCAGGTTCGACTGCCATATCCACATGGCTCAGAACAGTATTGGCGCCGTAGCGCACACTGAGATTCTCGACACAGACGAGCGTCATTTTCAGGCCTTTTCGGTGCAGTCGGGGCAAAGTCCCTCGGCTTCTACAACCGTTCGCTCGATCTCGAAACCCGCAGCGCGCGCAGCAGCACCAAGAACACCTTTGGCCGGCGCAGACTGCGCCTCGGCCACCGCATCGCACTTCCTGCAAATCATGAATGCCGGAGAATGCGACGCGCCGGGATGTGAACAGGCGACAAATGCATTCAGGCGCTCGATCTTGTGAACGAACCCGTTTTGAACAAGGAAATCAAGCGCCCGATAGGCGACCGGTGGTTGAGATCCGAACCCTTCCTCTCGCAATCGGTCAAGGATGGCATAGGCACCAAGGGCCCGATGCTCTTGCAGCAGCATTTCCAAGACCTTGCGGCGAACCGGCGTCAGGCGCAGCCCCTCGCCCTTGCACCGTGCCTCGGCGGATAGCAACGCCGTTTTGACGCAAGTCTGGTGGTCATGTTCCTGAAACCCGACCGGGGCCGCCTCATCGACAGAGACAGGATTCGTATCACTTGTCATGTTATTTCATATCATGTATTGCCACTCGTAACGTTATAAAATCACACAGAGGGTCTGATGTCCAGAAAGCTTCTTCCAGTTTCGATCACGGTTGCATTGATGGGAGGAACCGCCATCGCGGACGTTCCGAACGTTGCGGTCGATATCGCGCCTATCCACTCGCTTGTTTCCCGGGTTATGGACGGCGTCGGAACACCGGCCCTGATCGTCGCACCAGGTGCCTCGCCTCATGAATACAACCTGCGCCCGTCCGAGGCGGCGGCATTGCAGGATGCCGATCTGGTGTTCTGGGTGGGAGAAGACCTGACACCTTGGATGGAAAGCGCCATCGAAAACCTTGCCGACAGTGCGACGGTCACGTCCCTACTTGACGCCGATGGTACGGTTCTTCTGGAGTTCCGCGAAAGCGCCGTTTTCGAGGCACATGATCATGCCGGCGAAGAGGAACATGATCATGATGATGAGCACGTCGAAGACGACGGGCACGATCATGATGATCATGAACATGATCACGACGACCACGCCAAGGATGATGACCACGATCACGAAGAACATGCCGATCAAGAAAAGCATGATGAGCATCACGATCACGCGCATGGCGAGCACGATCCACATGCATGGCTTTCACCCGCAAATGCAGAAACCTGGCTGAACCTGATCGCCGCACAGCTGTCGTCTGCCGATCCGGACAATGCAGGTGCATATTTTGCCAATGCCGCAGCCGCGCGCGCTGAAATGGCCGCGCTGTCTGCACAAGTGGCCGAGACGCTTGGACCGGTTCGCGGAGGAAGCTTCGTCGTGTTCCATGACGCCTACCAGTACTTCGAAGACGCATTTGACTTCCCTGCCGCAGGTGCGATTTCCATCGCCGACGCCTCGGACCCGAGCCCGGCTCGTATCGCCGAGATTCAAAGCCGTATCCGCGAAGAAGGTATCAACTGCGTTCTGGCCGAGCCACAGTTCAACCCCGGCATCGTCAAAACCGTGCTGGACGGGACCGAGGCCAAAACGGGCGTCATCGATCCGCTGGGCTCTGATCTGGAACCCGGAGCGGATCTCTACCCGCAAGTCATTCTCAACATGGCAAAAACTCTGGCCGAGTGTCTCTAACCCCGTTGCAAACCCGGCTCGGGTTGAGAAACCGGCCGGGTTCAACCTTTCAGGAGACAGGGCGGATCAGCTCGCAGACCGAAAAAACCAGCAGCTGCATCATGTCCTACGGCAATGTCAGGGAAACCTGACGTTGCCGCTTCTCTGACCCAGCGTGTTGCAACCAAACGATCCTTCAGGAACACATCTCAATCGCCAACGCGCTTGTCAGATCGCCTCGGAAACGGATTGGTCTCACTCCTTGAGACGTGCTTTTAGGAAGGTGATTTCAAACCCAGCTTTTTCAGGGCTGCATCCGCTGCCCGCGTCCACCTTTCCCGAAGGGCAGCGTTGGTGCTGTGGCGCAAGCCAAGTGATCTCAGATGCTCAAATCGTTTCGGGTCATCCCTCCCGAAAGACACAGCTACGCGGGGCCACCAATAGTCCACAGCGTCTTGCATATCTTGCGACTCTCCGTTTTCAACCAGCTTCACAGCACCTTCCAACGCCAGTTCGCCGTGATGCGCCTCGACCGGCGCGATCTGCCGGAAAGCCTCGGCGAGTGGTTGATAAGAGACGGTCGAAAACTCCGCCAGTTGCTCTGCCACGGCACGGCTCATCAGCAGGTTCATGACGACGGCGTCAGTCCAACCGGCAATCGGATAATTGAACACTGCAAGCCGCATGTCATGTTCGCTGCGGGTCGCGCCGATATCCGCTTTTCGATCCAACCGGGCAGTCCAGGGGTGATGCGTGGCATAACGATCCGTGTCGGCGCCGAACTCACCCATGATTTTCAGAACCCGGTCCGCGTGGTCCGTCTTTTCCAGCACGATCTTCGCCGCCGCGATACGTTCCTTTATGCCAGGGCCCTGGTTGATGACATCAGCAAAGCCTGCGGCACCTGCGAGTTCGCTGTCCACAAACGTAGCCATCAGTTTCATCAGCTCGGCGCGGTAACGCGGCGGTACGTTGGTCGGATTGGTCAGCACTCCGCCTGCGGCCAGGTAGCTGTCGAGTGTCATGGCGTCGGTCATTGATCCTCTCCCTTTACTGGTCGTAGTCCACGACCACACGGTCGGTCACCGGGTAAGCCTGACAACTCAGCACGTAACCTTTTTCGACCTCGTAATCTTCCAGCGCGTGATTGGCGAGCATCTCGACCTCGCCCTCAAGAACACGGCAGCGGCAGGTCGAACAAACCCCGGCTTTGCAGGCGTAAGGCGCGTCCATGGCATTTTCCAAGGCTGCATCCAGAATGGACTGATCTTTCGGCAAGGTCACGGTCTGCGTCGCGCCATCCAATGTGATCAAAGCGCTGGTCTGGTTTGCCTGCGTGCCTGCCTCTGCCGCACTTGTCTCGCGCTTGGCCCGACCCGGCTGGGCGCTGGCAAAGAGTTCGAACTTGATCTGGCTGTCCTCAAGACCGTGTTCCCGCAGAGCGGCGGCAATACCCAGCATCATCGGCTCTGGTCCGCAGATGAATGCGGTGTCGGCAGTCTTGACATCGATCCAGTGCTTGAACAGCTCGCGGCATTTTTCCTGCGTTACCAGACCGGTGAACAGGTCAATCTCCTGCGCGTCCGTTTCCAGAATGTGGATGACGTTCAGCCGGCCCATATAGAGGTTCTTCAGATCCTCCAGTTCTTCACGGAACATGATCGTGTTGATGCCCTTGTTGGCATAGATCAGCGTAAAACGGGATTTGGGTTCGCGGGCCAAAGTGGTTTTGAGGATCGACAGAACAGGCGTGATCCCCGATCCGCCGGCAAAGCCAAGGTAGTGTTTTTCCGCATCCGCATCGATGGGTACGTGAAAATTGCCCATTGGTGGCATCGCCTGCACGACGTCACCTATGCTGAGCTCTTCATTTGCCCAGCTTGAGAACGCGCCACCCTCGACGCGTTTTATGCCGACCTGAAGAACACCGTCATCCTTGCCGGCACAGATGGAGTAGGAGCGGCGCAGTTCTTCGCCGTCGAATTCGCGCCGGAACGTCATGTACTGGCCGGCGGCGAAGTCGAACTGATCCGCTGCGCCGTTAACGGGTTCAAGCGTAACGACAACCGCATCGCGGATGGTTTTGTGGATGTCGGTGACTTTCAGGTCGTGAAAACGTGCCATCCGGTGCTCCTCCTCAGATGCACTTGAAATAGTCAAAGGGTTCCAGACAGACCGTGCAGCGCCAATGGGCCTTGCACGGGGTCGAGCCGAACTGGCTGACCTTTTCGACTGCTTTGCTGCCGCAATGCGGGCAGCGATCCGGGCCGCCCGCGGGTTGCGGCGGCGCAATTCCATAGTCTTCCAGCTTGGCGCGGCCTTTTTCGCTGAGCCAATCGGTGGTCCAGGCGGGTGAAATGCTGGTTTCTATGCGCAGATCCCCGATGCCGTGATCGCGCAGCGCGGTTTCGATATCCAGACTGATGATGGATGTCGCCGGGCAACCGGAATACGTTGGCGTGACGGTTACGACCAGCGTGTCAGCATCCCAGCGCACATCGCGCACTATGCCCAAATCCACGACGGAAATCACCGGGATTTCGGGATCGGGCACGGCATCCAGCCAGCTCCATATCTGGTCAGTCGAGACCCGCATCCGCTCTTACCACTTTGCTCCGGGATAGGCGCGTTGCAGCCATTGCATCTGCGTCAGCAGATGGCCCAGATGTTCGGTATGCATGCGCCCGTCGCGGCCGCCTTTATGGGCAAAACGGCTTTCCGGAATACTCAGCGTTGCCTGATTGAGGACCCGCTCAACCAGCGCGTCGTATTCCTCTCGCAAATCCGCCGGGTTCGGCGCGATACCTGCGGCGACCATCTGGGCGTCAACCTCGTCGCTGGCAAACATCTCGCCCACATAGGGCCACAGGTAATCCAGTGCGTCCTGCATCCGGGCATGGCTTTCCTCGGTTCCGTCACCAAGCCCCACGACCGTGTCGCCCGAACGTTCCAGATGGTAGGTCACTTCCTTGCTGGCCTTGGCGGCGATTGCCGCAACCCGCTGGTCCGAAGATGCCATCAGGCGTCCCAGCATGATCGAGTGCCACGCATCGAACAGGAATTGACGCATCAGCGTACGACCGAAATCGCCGTTCGGCACCTCGACCAGCAACACGTTGCGGAAATCCCAGGCGTCGCGCAGGAAAGCCAGATCGTCGGCGCTTTTGCCACCATCGGCCTCTCCTGCAAGGCCCAGCCACATCTGGGTCTGGCCAATCAGGTCCAGCGCGGTGTTGGCCAGCGCTATGTCTTCTTCCAGAACCGGCGCATGGCCGCACCACTCACTGACACGATGCCCGAGGATCAGTGTGTTGTCCCCCATCCGCAGCAGGAATTGCAGAAATGCCTCATCCCGGGTCATCACATTGCCCCCACTTCATCGGGAATGTCGAAGAAGGTCGGGTGCCGGTACACCTTGCTTTCGCTTGGTTCGTACAGCGGGCCTTTGTCGCTGGGCGATGACGCCGAGATATTGTTGGCTTCGACCACCCAGATCGAGACGCCTTCGTTGCGGCGGGTGTAGACGTCGCGCGCGTTCTTGATTGCCATTTCCGCGTCAGGGGCATGTAGCGAACCGACATGTCGGTGGCTCATCCCATGCTGACCGCGGATGAAGATTTCCCACAGGGGCCATTCGGTATTCATCGGGTATCCTCCTCAGGGTAAGCTTATTCAGCAGCCAGATTGCCGGCCTTTTTCTTGCGGGCGTGGGCCAACAGCCCGTCACGGACCCACTTGCCGTCGTCCCATGCCTTGTTGCGCGCGGCCAGCCGGTCCACGTTGCAGGGGCCGTTGCCTTTGATCACGTCAAAGAACTCGGACCAGTCGGGTTCCGTAAAGTCGTAATGCCCCCGCTCTTCATTCCACTTCAGATCCGGGTCAGGGATCGTCAGGCCCAGATACTCAGCCTGCGGCACGGTCTGGTCGACGAATTTCTGGCGCAGCTCGTCATTGGTGTTGATCTTGATCTTCCACGCCATCGACTGGGCCGAATGCACCGAGTCCTTGTCGGACGGGCCAAACATCATCAGTGACGGGTACCAGAAACGGTTCATCGCATCCTGCGCCATCTTGCGTTGCTCGGGCGTACCTTCGGCCATCTTGCGAATGGCATCGTACCCCTGACGCTGGTGAAAGCTTTCTTCCTTGCAGATGCGGATCATCGCGCGCGAATACGGCCCGTAGGACGTTCTTTGCAGCGGCACCTGGTTCATGATCGCCGCGCCGTCAACCAGCCACCCGACGGCACCGATATCGGCCCAGTTCAAGGTCGGGTAATTGAAGATCGACGAGTATTTCATGCGGCCATCCAGCAGCATCTCGGTCAGCTCATCGCGGCTGACACCCAGCGTTTCGGCGGCACAATACAGGTAAAGACCATGCCCGGCCTCGTCCTGCACCTTGGCGAGAAGGATCGCCTTCCGCTCCAGTGTCGGCGCGCGCGTGATCCAGTTGCCTTCGGGCAATTGACCCACAATCTCGGAATGAGCGTGCTGACCAATCTGACGGATCAGCGTCTTGCGATACCCGTGAGGCATCCAGTCCTTGGGCTCGATCTTGATATCCGCGTCGATCCGCGCCTGGAATTCAGCAAGCTTGTCCGGATCTTCATTCGATGCTTCGGATTCTACCATCTGAGCATACATGTCCCGTCTCCTCCGTTACACGCGTTCAAGTATAAGGGCCGCACCCTGCCCGACACCCACACACATGGTGCACAGGGCATAGCGCCCGCCGGTACGTTTCAATTGATAGGCCGCGGTCAGCACAAGACGCGCACCGCTCATGCCAAGGGGATGGCCCAGCGCTATCGCACCACCATTGGGGTTCACGTGGGCCGCGTCGTCGGGAAGACCCAGCTCGCGCAATGTGGCAAGGCCCTGAGACGCAAACGCCTCGTTCAGTTCGATCACGTCCATCTGATCCACGCTCAGCCCTGCCCGGGCCAACACCTTGCGGCTGGCCGGTACCGGGCCGATGCCCATCACACGTGGCGCAACACCCGCAACCGACATGCCAACCACTCGGGCCATCGGGGTCAGACCGTTCTTGGCTGCTGCGGCCTCATTCGCCATCAGAATCGCCGCCGCACCATCATTCACACCAGACGCATTCCCCGCCGTCACGGTCTTGTCGGGCCCGTTCACACCTTTCAGACCCGCGAGTTTTTCGGCCGTTGTTCCCGGGCGCGGGTGCTCATCCGTATCAACGACAATCGGATCGCCCTTGCGCTGGGGAACCGAAACCGGGGTGATTTCATCCTTGAACACGCCTGCCGCGTGCGCGGTGGCCCAGCGGGACTGGCTGCGCGCGGCAAAGACATCCTGGTCTTCCCGGCTGATACCATAGTCTTCGGCGACATTGTCGGCCGTTTGCGGCATGGAATCGACGCCGTATGCCTGCTTCATCTTCGGGTTCACGAAACGCCAGCCGATCGTGGTGTCGTACACCGCATTGCTGCGGGTAAACGCCGAACTTGCCTTGGGCATCACGAACGGCGCGCGCGACATGCTTTCCACGCCCCCCGCGATGGCCAGATCGTAGTCGCCCGCCTTGATGCCGCGCGCCGCCATTCCCACAGCATCCATGCCGCTGGCACATAGACGGTTCACCGTCGTTCCCGGAACGTCAATCGGCAAACCCGCCAGAAGAGCAGCCATACGCGCAACGTTTCGGTTGCTCTCGCCCGCCTGATTGGCATCGCCATAGATCACGTCGTCAACACTGGCCCAGTCGACCTGAGGGTTGCGCGCCTTCAATGCCGCCAACGGAAGAGCAGCCAGATCATCTGTGCGGACCGACGATAGCGCCCCTCCGTACCGTCCGATCGGAGTGCGCGTCGCGTCACAAATGAAAGCGTCCATCTTAGAGTACTCCTGTTCCCACGGAACAATATCAACCGTCTGGTCGGTTAATAAATCCTCCCCTGATTCGATGCAAGACTTATGTTACTCAATCTTCTCACATGTCGCACATCCTGTAACATTAAAGGTGCCTTCTGACCGAAGCGGTTTTTGCGACGGCACAAAACAGCGCAGTCACTTTTTGATTATGGCAGGAAACCCAACAGCTCGCCCGAACTTTGCCCCGCTGTGGGTCAGTCCATCAGTTCGGCTTCCAAGCTCGATAGCGAGGGGCGCGGCAGCCTTTCCAACAAGTGCGAGACAGCTTCTCTGCACGCCGCACCTTTCCAGTCGTCCGGCAGGAAAACCGGCGGCAGGCTTGGATGGCGCAGAACGATGCGTCGCCAGGCGTGCACGACCAGAACACGCAGAACCGCCGAACGCATCGGATCGCCCGCCCCCTCTGCGGGCAAAAGCCGCTCAACAACCTGAATGGCATCCCAGAATTGATCATAGGCGGTTTTCAACGGCTCCGGCCCGCACAGGTCGCGAAGCCAGTTCGGGACGGAGATCGTGTCGCTCTCGAAACCCAGAAGCTCCTCAAGATCATCCGGCATCGGCCCGGGCGCCATGGCCGTGGACGCATTCAGCGAGAAGTAATCCCCTGTCAGCATCAGATCCGACAATTCCTTCCGGGAACTTTCCGAGTTGCTGGCGATAAGAACATGCCAGATATCCGGCATGTTCGAGTCGCGGGAATAGATACGCGGTGCGGCTGCAACGCTTTGACGGCGACCAAAGCTGGTCAGCCTGTGCACACTGTTCCGACCGACCCGCGTGCTTTCAATCCAGCCTTCCTTGCGCAACCGATGCAACGCAACCCGTGTGGCCTCGGCCCTGATCCCCGCCAGACGCGTAAGCGCCGTGATGAGTGATCCACTGATCTGATCCGACCCATCCTGCGCCAGATCGCCGAAAATCGTGACCAGAACTGACCACACCCGCTGGGTGCTTGTCGTGGTCAGCCGGCTGACACAGGATTCAAACCAATCTGGAGCAGTATCTTTCATTTGCCCAGTATAATCGGGCCCGAAGGAAATGCCATCCGGCCCCGCACGCCCAGTTTCGTACAGGGTCAGGATTTCGCCAACCGGGTCGGTTCAGTCAAGCGCTGTCGGGCAAAACAAGTGATCCGCCAAAGTGGTGCCATCTGTGCACCGCCCGCGTTGCGCGCCGCTCTATTTGGCGTGCATGTCACGTTTGCGGTTGCGTGTTCGTTTCGTGGCCTCTTCCGAGCCGTCGTGATAGGTTCCGAACCACTTGTCCCAGGGCATTTCCGCGTTGCCGTAATTGCATTCGTAATAACGGTGATGCAACTGGTGGAAAAACGCCCCGATCAACAACGCCTGACGGTCGCGCGCCCAGATGGCCTCGTACCCGGAATGAGACGAGGCGGCACCCAGCATAAGCCAATAGCCCAGAAAGATCATGTGCACCGGGTGGCTGGGCAATACCAACACGATCAGGATGGCGCTGAGATACCCGAAAGCCTCGACCGGATGCATCGACATGCCCGACCATGGGCCGGTATTGACGTTGCGGTGATGCACGGCGTGAACATGTCTGTAGATGAACGGCTGATGCAGAAGCAGGTGTACAACGTAGAAATGAAAGCTCTGCCAGATCGCCAGGGTCGGGAACAGCAACACGAACCAGACCGGATGCGCCGCGAAGCTGAGCGTGGCGATATAGTTGTTGGCATACATCCAGCGCAGAAAGCACTCCAGCATCGACAGGAATGTCGCGCCAAAGACCATCGAATGGTAGATGTTGTCCCACGTCTGATAGCCGAACTTGTACAAAGTGTTCTTGCGCTTCATGTAAGGCCGTGGGTCGTATTTCAGCAGCTTTCCCTGCCCGTCGACCCCATAGAACCACATGTGCAGGCCACCGGCGACGATCAACAGTAGCACCCAGTTCCGAATGAACACCCATGACACCCAGCCCGGGGCAAACGAGGCCTGCCCGACACCGACGGGTTGTACCCAGAAGGCCACCAGGAAGGCCAAGGCCAGAAAGATCGAGCGGTCCGAGAACTGAAGCCAGTTCTGCCAAACCCATTTCGCCAGGACGCCGGTTTTCGGCGGCCAGTTCCAGTACGGGGCGTATTTCACCGGCAAGTTCGGGTGCCAATGCCATTCGCGGCTCATGGGGCCGGGCTCGGGGGGTGCTTTGGTGGTGTCCTGAGGGTTCCCATCTGGGGTCGTCACGCGATTGTCCTTTCCTGAATAAAGTCGCCTTTTTCAGGACCAAGCCGGAGGCGGCTCGTAAGGATGTTTGCGTGATGGCCGGCGATACATGATGTGACCTATTCGCGGGACGGGCGGCGGTTGTCGACCGCTTTGCGCGACCTGCCCCGCCCATCCGGTTTCTTGCGGACACCGGCAGCGGAAAGCGAACCGTTCCCCCCAGAAACGGCGGCACGAAAAACGGCCAGACGTTCCAGCCGATTTGCTTCAGGCGTGATGCAGGATCCGCCCATGTCGGCGAATGCAACGGCGCAAGAATGATGATCCGCCATACAGTAGATCCGTTTCCTGCCCGCCGCGCACCGCCCTATTCGGCGGCCTTCAGGTCAGATCCTTGCGGGATCACTTCGTAACCGGGCTCTTCAGGTTCATCGTCCCGCATTTCCGATGGGAACCCCGGCGCGCGGATTTCCAGCCCGGTTTTGTCTTCAAGCCGGCGGATGATGTTGGGGGAAAACTCACGAGGGCCGTATTTCTCGATCCCGTCCCTGAAAATCTCGATCATCAGCGGATTGATCTCCAGCGGCACCCCGGCGCGATCCGCGACCTCCTGAAACAGGCCGATATCCTTCAACACCAGGTCCATCGTGAACGAGATATCGCGAGATCCGTTTAGGATAACCTGGCTTTCGGTTTCATGCACGAAGGATGTCCCCGAACTGATCTTCATTGCTTCATACGCCGTGTTCAAATCCATTCCGGCGGCCTTGGCGACGACAAGCGCCTCTGAACAGGTGATCAGGTTTGCGGTGGCCATATAGTTGGTCAGCACTTTCAGCACCGAAGCAGATCCCAGCTCACCGGTATGAAGGATGCGACGCCCCATCGTGGTCAGAAAGGGCAGAATACGTTCGAACGTGGCGCGATCACATCCGGCAAAAATCGAAATGTTGCCGGTATCCGCCCGATGACACCCGCCCGAAACCGGACAATCGACGGCAGCGCCACCGCGTTCCTTCACCATCGCACCCAGACGCTTGACCTCTGCTTCATCCGTCGTGGACATTTCCATCCAGATTTTGCCCTCGGTCACTTCGGGCAGCATTTCCTGCATCACGGCGTCCGAAGCCGCCGGAGAAGGCAGGCAGGTGATGACCGCATCACAATCCCGCATCAGTTGTGCCGGATTCTCGGCAGCCTTTGCCCCGCGGTCGACGAAACCTGACACCAGGTCAGAACTCAGATCATGTACGGTCAGATCAACGCCATTGCGCAGCAAACTGCCACTGAGTTTCCCGCCGACATTTCCAAGGCCGATGAATCCAACTTTCATACCTGCGTTCCCTTTCCGGTGGCCAATCAGAGGACCAGCACTGTTGTTCCCTGATGAAATCTACGGGCGTTGAATGCAGCGTGTAAAACGAATAAACATCGCCAGCATCCATAAAATTTTTTGGTGCTGGAAATGTCTAAATCGCCCAATCTGGTCTGGCTGCGGTCTTTTGACTGTGCCGCACGGCATATGAGCTTTACTGCTGCGGCAGAAGAACTTGGCATCACACAGACGGCCTTGAGCCTGCACGTCCGCTCATTGGAAGCTCAGCTGGGCTGTCCTTTGTTCTTTCGCGCCGCGCGCAACCTCAGCCTGACAGAGGTCGGGCAGGCCTATGCGTTTTCAGTTCGGCGTGCCTTGGGCGATATCGACCTGTCAACCGCAAGCCTGTTTGGCTCCAGTCAAAAGCACGAGCTGGTCGTGCGTGTGCCGATTTCCACGGCCAGCTTGTTCCTTGCCGGCAGATTGCCCGAGTTTTCACGCACACACCCGGGTGTGTCGATCAGGTTGGTTTCAAACATCTGGGCAGAATCCGCAGGCAGGGAAAACGTCGATGTCGAACTGCGTTTGGGGAACGGGGAATGGAACGACGGGCCGTTCAGCAAGATCTCGGATGAGCGCATCGTTCCGGTTGCTGCCAGATCACGAGAACGGAAATGGCCTTCGACGAAAGAACTGCTGGTCAAGCCCCAGATACAGATTTTGGGATTTCAGGACATGTGGCACCGGTATTTTTCCGCTTTCGGCACAGAGTATTCTCCTGCGGCGTCTGCCTTCACCGTGGACACGACAATTGCCGCCGTGGACATCGTGGCGGAAGGTGGAGGATACGCTGTAATCCTTGAGCGCTTTGCCAGAACGGCAATCGAGGCCGGAAGATCCATCGCGATTGTCGGGGACGCCATTCCAATCGAACAGAGCCATTTCCTTGTCGATGGCCAGAGATCGAACGCGAACTCTGCGGCAAAACAGATGTTTGAAACCTGGCTCAAACAGGTTTTTGCCTGAGACGTGCCTGCGGGCAATGAGTTCAATCTTCTGTATTTGCCCAGTTACGCGCGTGCCCGCGTCTGCTTGCTGATCCAGTTTGCAAAAGCCTGAACCGCGTCGTTCTTCTGACCAGTTGGCGTCGCAATGTAATAGGCGCTGTTCGACGTGTTGGTGATCTGGCCGATTTCGGTCAGAACGCCGGACGCCAGCTCTTCTTCTATCAGGTAAGAGGGCAGAATGGCGGCACCCAAACCGACGACGGCGGCCTCGATCAGCATCGAGAACTGGTCAAACCGCATCCCCGGAAAAACCGCCCCCGGATCCAGCCCGAGTTGAGAGTGATAGGTGGACCACAGTTCGGGGCGCGAGGTCAGATGCAAAAGCGGCAGATCAAAGGTTTGCGCGCGGGTGTCCAGCCTGTGACGTCTCAGCAGCGCGGGTGCTGCCGTGACCATCAGATGCTCGGGGAACAACCTGCGCAGTTGCGCACCCGGCCAATCCTCCTGCCCGAAATGGATGGCCAGATCCATGCGTCGTTCTTCAAGGCTGAAAGGAGTCGTGTAGGAATGCAGATCCAGTTCGATCCCGGGATGGCGCGTTTTGAAATCCGGCAGGCGCGGCACCAGCCACCGTGTCGCAAAGGTGGGCAGGACGGCCAGGGTCAACAGCGACGCACCGTCTCCGGCTGCAATTGCACGGTTGATCGTACCACTGAGACGCTCAAGATCACCTGCCAGCTCGTCCCGCAAGGCCCGCCCCGCCTTGGAAAGGCGCACTGCGCGTCCGACCCGCCGAAACAGCGTAACGCCAATCGCGGCCTCAAGCTCTCGGACCTGACGGCTGATCGCGCTTTGGGTCACGCCAAGCTCCTCGGCCGCCATGGTATAGCTTTCATGGCGCGCGGCGGCTTCGAAACTGCGCATGAGCGCAAGAGATGGAAGTGAATTGATCCGGGGCATGACATTCATGAGTTTTAGTCACTGAAAGGATACTTACTGGCGTATTTTTCTCAAGTGACTTTCTGGCTAGAACCGAACCTGTTTGCAGAGGAAGGTTCATGGTGTTCCAGCGCGCTGACCGGTTGAACGGTATCGAATTGTCGGAAATCGTCCAGATCTCAGAGACCGCCGCCCGCCTGCGCGCCCAAGGGCGTGATATTCTTGCGCTGTCTACCGGCGAACCGGACCTGCCGACGCCGCCCCATGTGGTCGAAGCTGCGCATTCAGCGGCACTGGAGGGCAAAACCAAGTACCCGCCCACTGCGGGTGTGCCTGCGCTGCGCACGGAAATCGCCCGACAAGCGGGGGCCGAGATGGCTCAGGTCATCGTTTCAACAGGCGCGAAACAGGTGATCGCGAATGCCATGCTGGCCAGCCTTAACCCCGGCGACGAAGTGATCATGCCTGCACCTTATTGGACGAGTTATTCCGATATTGTCCGGATGGCAGGTGGGGTGCCGGTGGTTTTGCCCTGCCCGATGGAGCAGGGCTTCAAACTGCTGCCTGAACAATTGCAGGCCGCCATTACGCCGCGCACCCGCTGGCTGATGCTGAACTCGCCCTCGAACCCGTCGGGCGCGATTTATTCGAAGGCAGAACTTGCGGGGCTGGCAGAAGTGCTGAAGCACCACGCGCAGGTCTGGGTTCTGGCCGATGAGATTTATCGCCATCTCAGCTTTGCACCTTTCACGTCCGCGGCCGAGGCCGCCCCGGCGCTGACCCATCGCATGCTGATCGTCAACGGTGTGGCCAAAGCGTGGTCGATGACTGGATGGCGCATCGGCTGGGGGGTCGGACCGACCGATCTGATAAGCGCCATGATCGCTGTTCAGGGTCAGGTCACATCAGGGGCATGCTCGATCTCGCAATGGGCCTCGCTGGCCGCGATCACTTGCGAACCCGAGTTGCTGGAGGAGCGTCGCGCCCTGTTTGTCGCGCGCCGCGATCTGGTCGTCGACGGGTTGAATGCCGTGCCCGGGCTGCGCTGTTCCACCCCGGACGGGGCGTTTTATGCCTTTCCGTCCTGCGCTGGCCTGCTGAAGGAACAAGGCGGGCCATTTGACAGCGACGCGGAATTCTGCACGTGGTTGCTGGAAGATGCCGGCGTTGCCCTGGTGCCCGGCCGCGCCTTTGGGATGCCGGGCCATTTTCGCCTGTCGTTCGCTTATGCCGAAGATACTATTGCAGCGGGCCTTGCACGTCTGAAAACCGCTGTGGAAAGGAAACTTGCATGAAACCTCAATCCGCCCCGCATCTCGGTCCCTTCACCTGGGACGACCCGTTCCTGATGGAAGACCAGTTGGCCGAAGACGAACGCATGGTTCGTGACGCAGCACATGCCTACGCGCAGGACAAGCTGCTGCCTCGGGTAACTGCCGCGTTTGCCAATGAAGAAACCGACCCGGCCATCTTTCGCGAGATGGGTGAGATGGGTTTGCTGGGGACAACCATCCCCGAGGAATATGGCGGCATTGGGTCCAGCTATGTGACCTATGGCCTGGTCGCGCGCGAGGTCGAGCGTGTGGACAGCGGCTATCGTTCGATGATGTCGGTGCAGTCCAGTTTGGTGATGTATCCGATTTACGCATACGGCACCGAAGAGCAGCGCCAGAAGTACCTGCCCAAACTGGCAACCGGCGAATTTATCGGCTGCTTCGGGCTGACGGAACCCGATGCCGGTTCCGACCCCGGTTCGATGAAGACCGTCGCAAGGAAAACCGAGGGCGGCTATGTGCTGAACGGGTCCAAAATGTGGATCTCGAACGCCCCGATCGCCGATGTGTTCGTCGTTTGGGCCAAGTCCGAGGCGCATGGCGGCAAGATCAAGGGCTTTGTTCTGGATAAGGGAACGGCGGGACTGTCGGCGCCCAAGATCGAAGGCAAGCTGTCTCTGCGCGCCTCGATCACCGGTGAGATCGTGATGAACAATGTCGAGGTCGGCGAAGACGCTCTGCTGCCCAATGTCGAAGGTCTGAAGGGCCCGTTCGGCTGTCTGAACCGTGCGAGGTACGGCATTGCCTGGGGGTCGATGGGCGCCGCCGAGGCGTGCTGGCACGCGGCCCGGCAATACGGGCTGGACCGCAAACAGTTCGGCCGTCCGCTGGCGCAGACTCAACTGTTCCAGCTGAAGCTTGCCAACATGCAGACCGAGATCACGCTGGGCCTGCAAGCCGCGCTGCGCGTGGGTCGCCTGATGGACGAGGCCCGCGCCGCGCCCGAGATGGTCAGCCTGATCAAACGGAACAATTGCGGCAAGGCGCTTGAGATCGCCCGTCATGCCCGCGACATGCATGGTGGCAACGGGATCAGTCAGGACTTTCACGTGATCCGTCACATGGTGAACCTTGAAACCGTCAACACCTATGAAGGCACCCATGATGTGCACGCCCTGATCCTGGGCCGTGCGCAGACAGGTCTGCAAGCCTTCGCCTAAGGACATCTGACATGGATCGCGCCGCAATCGTGCATGACAATTTCCTGCGCCGTGTTGCGGCGCGGGACTTTCCCGAAGGGTCCGCACCGACCGGGCCGCTGAGCGGTCATGAAGCCGTCGCGCTTTACAGGGCGCAATGCCTGAGCCGGGCGCTGGACCGGCAAAGCCGCGCGATGCAGACGGCCGGTCAGGGGTTCTATACGATCGGGTCGTCCGGACATGAGGGCATGGCGGCCGTTGCCGCAGCCCTGCGCCCGACCGATCCGGCCTTTCTGCACTACCGCGATGCGGCCTTTCAGATTACCCGCTCGGATCAGGTGCCGGGCCAAAGCCCGACATGGGATATTCTGCTGTCCTTTGCCTCGTCTTCCGAGGACCCGATCAGTGGCGGGCGTCACAAGGTTCTGGGATCGAAAGCGCTGTGCATTCCGCCGCAGACCTCGACCATCGCCAGCCATCTTCCCAAAGCGGTCGGCGCGGCATATGCCGTCGCCGCTGCACGGCGTCATCGCCCTGAGCATGCAGACATGCCCGAGGATGCCATCGTATTTTGTTCCTTCGGGGATGCCTCGGCCAACCACTCCACCGCACAGGGCGCGTTCAACACGGCGCAGTGGACGTCCTTTCAATCTGTGCCTCTGCCCCTGATGTTCTGCTGCGAAGACAACGGGATCGGCATCTCGACCAAAACGCCGAAAGGCTGGATCGCGGCCACTTTCGCCAACCGTCCGGGCCTGAAGTATTTCTCGTGCGACGGGTTGGATTTGTTCGACACCTACCGCGTCGCGCAACAGGCGGCCGACTATGTGCGCAGCCGAAAGAAACCCGCCTTCCTGCATGTTCGGACTGTTCGTTTGTACGGTCACGCCGGGGCCGATATGCCAACCACCTATATGCCAAAGGCCGAGGTTGAGGCCGAAGAGGCCAACGACCCGCTGCTGCATTCCGTGCGCCTGCTGGATCAGTGCGGCGCGATGAGCCCGGACCAGGCGCTAGGCGTCTATAGTGATACCTGCGCCCGGGTCGCCCGCGTGGCCGAACAGGCTGTTACACGCCCGCGCCTGCAAAACGCAAAAGAGGTGATGGCCAGCCTGATCCCGCCCGCACGCCCCTGCGCGCCGACCAACGGCCCAACCCCCGAGCGTCGGGCCGAGGTGTTCGGCGGCGATCTCAAGGCCCATTCCGAACCGCAGATCATGTCGCGATTGATCAACTGGGCCCTGACCGATCTGATGCTGGAACATGGCGAGATCGTTATGATGGGCGAAGATGTCGGGCGCAAGGGCGGCGTTTACGGCGTGACCCAAAAGCTGCAAACACGGTTTGGCCCTGACCGGATGATCGACACGTTGCTGGACGAACAGTCGATCCTGGGCCTGGCGATCGGCATGGCGCAGAACGGGTTCACGCCAATGCCTGAAATCCAGTTTCTGGCGTATCTTCACAATGCCGAGGATCAGCTGCGTGGTGAGGCCGCCACCCTGCCCTTTTTCTCGAATGGTCAATATACCAATCCGGTGGTCGTGCGCATTGCCGGGCTGGGGTATCAAAAAGGGTTTGGGGGACATTTCCACAACGACAACTCGGTCGCTGTATTGCGAGACATTCCGGGCCTGATCCTGGCCTGCCCGTCGAACGGTGCCGACGCCGCGCGGATGCTGCGTGAATGCGTGCGCCTCGCGCGTGAAGAACAGCGGCTGGTCGTCTTCCTCGAACCCATCGCGCTCTACCCGATGCGGGACCTGCACGAGGCCGGAGACGGCGGCTGGATGCAAACCTATCCCGACCCTTCTGAAAAGATCGGATTCGGCGAGGTGGGCGTGGACGGTGACGGTGACGATCTGGCCATCGTCACCTTTGGAAATGGCGTCTATCTCAGCCATCAGGCGCGCACGGCCTTGCAGGCCGACGGGATCAAGACACGGATCATCGATATGCGCTGGTTGTCCCCTTTGCCCAAAGCGGCACTGACACGGGCCGTAACCGGGGCCAAACGCATCCTGATCGTCGACGAAACCCGCCACCATGGCGGCGTGGCCGAAGCTTTGATGGCGCATTTCCACGAAACCACCGATGTGCAGCTGGCTCGTATTACCGCCGAAGACAGCTTTATCGCAACAGGCCCGGCCTATGCTGCAACCATGCCATCGAAAGACAGTATCGAGGCCGCCGCGCGATCCTTGATGGAGGCCGGCACATGAGTTCCGCCAAACAGACTGCCGTCGTCATCTGCCCTGGCCGGGGTACTTACAACAAACCCGAACTGGGTATCTTGAGCCGGCAATTCAGCGACAAGGCCCTGCTGCGGCGCTTTGATGACATGCGGCGCGCCCAGGGACAAGATACCCTCAGCGAACTGGACGGTGCCGCCCGATATTCCATTGCCAAGCACACGCGCGGCGACAATGCATCTGCTTTGATCTATGCCGCTACTCTGGGCGATTTCCGCGCCATCAACCCTGACAAAATCGAAGTGGTTGCGGTTACGGGAAATTCGATGGGCTGGTATTCGGCGCTGGCCTGCGGCGGTGCGCTGTCAGCCGAAGGAGGGTTCGAGGTGGTCAACACCATGGGCACTCTGATGCAGGAAAACATGATCGGCGGCCAATTGATCTATCCTTTCATGGATTCCGACTGGCATCCTGACCGGGTCCGCAAGGCAGAGCTGCTTGCCTTGGTGGATGACATTGACCGAACCGATGCAACGCTGACGCTGTCGATTGATCTGGGCGGCATGTTGGTGCTTGCAGGCGATGACGCCGGTTTGGCCGCGTTCGAAAAGGCCGTACCGGTGGTTCAGGAACGTTTTCCAATGCGATTGGCCAACCATGCCGGGTTCCATTCGCATCTTCAGGCTCCGGTCTCGGCGCAGGGCCGCACGCAACTGGGCGCTGGCCTGTTTCGGCAACCGGACCTGCCCCTGATCGACGGTCGTGGCCGGATATGGTGGCCCGGAGCGTGCGACCCGAATGCGCTTTGGGATTACACATTGGGCCACCAAGTGACCGAAACTTATGATTTCACCCATGCCATAGCGCAAGCCGCGCATGAGTTCGCACCGGATCTGTTCATTGTGACCGGTCCCGGCACCACGCTGGGCGGAGCCGTCGCACAAAGCCTGATCCTGACCAATTGGTCCGGACTGTCGGACAAGTCGACATTCCAGTCTCGCCAGAGAAACAGCCCGATTCTGTGTTCGATGGGAATGGATGATCAAAGGAAACAGGTGACATGAACCTGCGGGCCCGCCGGTCAGCCTCTGAGCCGGCGCGCCGGGATTGCCAAGCCGTCTCAGAAAACCGGTGCAGGGGGTCCGGTTGTCACGACCGTCGCTATTCAATGCGATAGAAACGTTTTGATGTGCCGCGAAAGACGTCGTCCAGCATCGACCCCGGGATGAGTTTCTCATGCCGGGAAACGGCTTCCGTGTAGGTCGAAGTAAGGCTGTCGACCGGGAAATTCGATCCGAACATGCAGCGATCGGCGCCAAACTGGGACAGGCAAGTTGAAACGATCGGCGAGACACTTTCAGCGTTCCAGTTGTGGTCGAACATTCCCAGGCCGGAGAGCTTGCAAAAGACATGTCGCAAGTTTGACAAGGCCGTCAATTCATCTGCCCACCGTCGCAACCCTTGCGGAGTCCGGTCGTAGGGCGAACCTGCGTGGCAAAGAACGATCCGGGTCTCCGGAACCTGTGCAAGGACATTCGCGGCTTGACCCATCAGCTCAGGCAGCAGTTGAAGATCAAAGGAAAGACCGCGCGCACCCAGATTCACAAGACCTTCCAAGAATTTTGGGTCTTGCAGCAGGACGTTGGTCCCTGAAAGCGCGTCTTCACCCGGAGCCCGGCCAATAATCTGACGAACGCCACGCACTGAAGGCAGGGTTTGAAGACGGTCGAGCTGTGCATCCAGATCATCCGATGTCAGATCGCAGAATGCCACCTGCACCAACGGCCAGTCCGGGAACTGGTCGGCAACGGATTGTACCCACTGCGCCTCGGCCCAGGGGTCAGCGGCGCCGACCTGAATGTGAACCGAAGCGCCGAACCCCATGGCTTCGGCGTCCGCGCGAAACTCCGGCAGCAAATAGTCCCGCTGGATGGAAGACGGATCGCCGAAAAACCGAACGATACCTTTCTCTGTAAGCCAGGGGTAGTGCACGGCGGAAAGGTCCCACAGGTGGTGATGCGCATCTATCTTCATGATGCTTCGATCCCGGTGGTACGCGCCAGAATATCCACACCCTGCCCTTTCCAGAAATGCAGCAAGTCGATGAAGATCCAGTTTTCGGCCAGCTTGTCTTCGACGCGGCGATAGATATCGATCACCCTGAATTCGCCGGGTTTGCCGGTGGCTGGCATCCCCATGAAACCCCCTGTGGGCGTGGCAGTGAAGTTGGGCCATCCAAAGAAGCCACCGTAATGCCCTTCGGCCAGACGGCAGACGTGATTGGTCTTTGACCGGTCCGTGAAGGCGGCGCGAAACGGGCCAGAGTGTTGCCTGGCATAGCGTTCTATCGTGTAGGTCGCGCCAATTCCTTCGGGGCCCCACCAGATCATGTCCTGATGCCACGTTCGCGCCAATTCTTCTTCCAGCGACAGTCCGCTGTCCCAACGACCCAGATCCGCAATCATCGCGTTGATGACCGCCAGCGTCTTTTCGCCTTCGTCTGCGGGTTGCTCATCAAGCAGCAAACCATCATGGGACCTCGGTCCGGGCTGCACCAGATGTGCCGCGGTCTGGGGGGGGAACGGGTTCTGGCCAGCCTGGACCATCAGGTGCGGGATGTCGAAATACATCGCCGTTTCGACAATTCTGCCGCCGGCCACCTTGTAGAACGCGCAATAGCGCAGGAATGCCATCTTGCCGGTCGGGCGAATACCCAGCCACGGTCGGTCGAACAGCCCCATCAGATGGCCCATGGCAACAACCCAAACGTCGGTTTCCTTGCGCAACGCGTTTTGCCCCGCAAACAGAATATCCACTCGGTTCTGCACGTGAGCAAGGCTGCCCTTCAGCGGCTGCCAGAATTGCCGGGCAACCTGTTCGGCGCCGTTGATTTCGTTGAACGGGTGAAAGCCGCGCCACCTCAAATCCGAAGCGCAGAATTGGCTCATCACCTTAGGAGTTTCCGTCACTGTGGCGCAGTCCAGTGCGGTGTGAAACGCAGAGACCAGTTTTTTTTCTGTCTGAAAGTTCACGGTTTTACCATTGTAGTCATAGTTTTGCGAGCGGCGTGAGGCCAGATTGAGTCGGATTTCCCCTGCCATTTTTGCATACGTATGCAAAAAAGTCTTGCCTGATTTAATACATGCGAATTACAGTTTTGCAAACGTATGCAAAACGATTCCTTGCAGGGGGCACCATGGCGGAAATTCAATTGCGGAACGTCGGCAAGCGATGGGGCTCATTCGTTGGGGTTCACAATTTTGACCTGACGATTGCAGATCGCGAGTTTCTGGTGCTGCTCGGCCCATCCGGCTGCGGCAAGACAACCACCATGCGCATGATCGCCGGCCTTGAAGACGTGACGGAGGGCGAAATCCTTGTCGACGGCAACGTGATCAATGATCTGGAGCCCAAGGACCGCGACGTGGCGATGGTGTTCCAAAGCTACGCTCTGTATCCCAACATGAACGTTTACGAGAATATCCGCTTTCCGCTGAAAGTGCGTGGTATCGACCCGGCAACCCACGACGAAAAAGTGCGCCGCGCCAGCGCGATGGTTGAACTGGACGATTTTCTGCATCGCAAGCCAGCCGAGTTGTCGGGTGGTCAGAGACAGCGTGTGGCACTTGCACGTGCCATCGTTCGCGAACCCAACGTGTTCCTGATGGACGAGCCGTTGTCCAATCTGGACGCCAAGCTGCGGGTTTCCACCCGGGCCCAGATCAAGAACCTGAGCCATGAGCTGGCCGTCACCACCATTTACGTCACCCACGACCAGATCGAGGCCATGACCCTTGCCGACCGCGTCGTCGTGATGAAACAGGGCGTGGTTCAGCAGGTCGGAAGCCCGACCGAAATCTATGACCGTCCCGCGAATACGTTCGTCGCCAGCTTCATCGGTTCACCTGCAATGAATTTGATGGATGGCGAAGTTGCCGGCGGAATTTTCCGCGCCGAGCATGTCGAAATTGCTGTGGACGCACCGGATGGCCCAATGACACTGGGCTTCAGGGCCGAAGATGCCAGCCTTGCCGATGGCAAAGGTCAGATCACCGCTCCGATCTATACGCTGGAATTGCTGGGCGACGCGACCATGATCTCGGTTCGGGTCGGCGGAGCTCTGGTTTCGGTGAAAGCAGACAAAGCATTCCGCGCCGAGATTGGCGAAACGGTCTCGTTCTCGGTGCCGACGGAAATCTGTCACCTCTTCGAAGCTGGAAGCGGTGCGCGGATCGGGGGCTGACCCCACAAACGGCCCGCAAGGGCATAACGCCGGTCCGGACGTCGACGACGGACCGATCCTGACAGGGAGAAACCTATGAAACTCAAGACGATCCTCATGGCCGGTGCCATGTCCATCGCCGCCACCGGCGCGTGGGCAGATTGCGCCTTTGAAAACGATGTGCCGCTAAAATCACTGTCCGCCGGTTTTGAAGCCTGGAAGGCGGTCACCGATGCGATGGCAGAATGCGGCAATTTCAGCGCATCGCTGGATCAGGAATTCCGCGAAAAGCAACCCGAAGCATTTGCTGCGGATCCCGCACTTTATCAGATTGGCGGTGTATCGAACGCGACCCTGGTGCCGTTGCTGAACGCAGGCACGATCCGCCCGCTGGATGATCTGGTTGAAAAATACGGCCAGGATTTGCTGCCCAACCAGTTGATCAAGGTCGATGGCAAGACCATGGCCATTGCGATGATGGTGAATGCGCAGCACCTGATGTATCGCGATGATGTTCTGGCTGAGCTGGGCATCGAAGAACCAAAAACCTATGATGACGTCCTGGCCGCGGCTGCCAAGATCAAGGAAGCCGGTGTCATGGACTATCCCATTGGTGGGACGTTCAAGACCGGTTGGAACCTCGGCCAGGAATTCGTCAACATGTACCTTGGCGAAGGCGGCTCGTTCTTTGGCGATGGCAACATGCCCGCGATCAACAACGAACAGGGCGTTGCGGCACTTGAGACATTGAAAGCCATGACCGAGTACATGGATCCGGAATATCTGGTTTCTGACTCGACCTATGTTCAGCAACAGTTCCAGCAGGGCAAGATCGCCATGGCGAACCTTTGGGCCAGCCGTGCAGCCGCGATGAATGACGAGGCCGAAAGCCAGGTCGTTGGCAAAGTCACCATGGCAGCCGCTCCTATGGGTTCGGCAGCGCCGGCAACCACCATCTGGTGGGATGGCATCGTTCTGGCGTCGAACATGAGCGACGAAGAAGCAGATGCCGCTTTCCGCGTCGCGCTTGAGGGCATGGACAGCGAGATGGTCAGCGCAAACAACGACGTCGCTGTTTGGCTGAGCCCTGCCTATTCAGCGGGTGCTTTGGCGGCAGGAGCAGCAGCTTCGGCTGAAGCGGGTGCAAAGGCGTACCCGGCATCTGGCCCGATGGGCATCATGCACACTGCCCTGGGCAACGGTCTGGCCGACTACCTGACTGGCGCAAAGGATGCTCAGACAACGCTGGCCGATATCGAGGCGGATTACATCACTGCCGCGAAAGAAGCAGGTCTGATCAGCAACTGATCCTCCCGTGGGAGGGCTACGGCCCTCCCGCCCCTTCCCCTCGAGAGTCATGAGAAAGGCAGAGCCATGAATTACCGGACATTTGCCGCGTTTGTCGGCCCCTCTGTCTTTATGATGCTTCTCTTCATCGCGTTCCCGTTGATCAGCGTGTTCAAGCAGAGTTTCTATGTCACCCAGCCGATCTATGAGACTGTCGAAAAGGAAACCTGCACGCCCGGTTTCCTGACGCAGACCTGCGTGACCGAGATGGTTTCGCAGCCAAAGCTCGACGAACATGGCGAGGTCATTACCCAAACCCAATATGTCGGCTTGCAAAGCTATCGCAACGTGTTGGAGCCTGAACGCGCATGGCGCGCCATAAGCGACGGCAGTTGGCATGTGCTGTCTACGATCAACTTCTGGAAGGCGCTTCGGTTCACCCTGACCTTCACCTTGATCACTCTGCCGCTGGTGGTCGGGTGCGGGCTTGGAATAGCAATCCTGATAAACAATGCCGCGCGGTCCATCCGCGGGCCTGTGATCTTTGTGTCCCTGCTGCCCTTCATCATCACACCCGTGATCGGTGTGCTGTCGATCAACTGGCTGTTTCGGGGCGACGGTATCCTGACCGCTATGATGGAATGGTGGCTGAACCGGGACATCGCCTTGTTCGCCCAAGCGTGGACCATCGAGTTACTGATGATGCTCTACCGCGTCTGGCACGTGGCACCCTTTGCCGCCATTGTCTTCTATGCCGGGCTGCAAACGGTCAATCAGGACAGCCTGGAAAGTGCCGTGATTGACGGTGCGACCCGATGGCAGCGCCTGAAATACATCGTCATTCCACACCTGATGCCGCTGATCATCTTCGTGTCGATGATCCACCTGATGGACAGCTACCGCGTGTTCGAAGAGATCGTCGGTTTTTCAAGCCAGGGCTACGTCATCTCGCTGCAATGGCTGACCTTCGACTATCTGACGCCGGATCAGGCCGGCAACCGGTCGATCAGCCGGGCGTCCGCCAACTCGATGCTGACCATGATCGGTGTCGTCATCCTGCTTATCCTGCCGCTGCGCCGTACGTGGCGCGACCATAAAGGAGGTCACTGACATGTCCTCGCGTGCGCTTCGCCAGCCCTTCAGCCTGCGGTTGACCTCGAACATCTTCCTTGCGCTCTGGTGCCTGATCGCGGCCTTCCCGATCTTCTGGATCGTGGTGATGAGCTTCAAAT
The DNA here is from genome assembly GCF_059609845.1 of Ruegeria sp. YTSC002. Classification (NCBI taxonomy): domain Bacteria; kingdom Pseudomonadati; phylum Pseudomonadota; class Alphaproteobacteria; order Rhodobacterales; family Roseobacteraceae; genus Ruegeria; species Ruegeria sp. YTSC002. The sequence continues at coordinate 383,266 of NZ_JBXWML010000002.1, read as the reverse complement.
CACCCGTCGATGCGTTCGACGGCAACGCGCTGAACGTGATCTTCGGGCCGGCCACGCTGAGCGTCGGAAAGGGCTTGTCACTGCTGGATATCATTCTGGGCATCGCGGTCATCTGGGGCACGATCCTCGTGGCGACCAGAACGTTACCTTCAATGGTCAGGTCCTACAGCAAACCCGGACAGGAATGGTTCGGCTGGCTGATCGGTGTTCTGGCCGTGCTGGTGGGTTTCCTGCTGGTGTTCTTCGTCGTCCTACCTGCACTCCTGAACGTGTTGAACCCGCTGTTTGGCCCGCTGGGACGGGATGTGCTTGGTCTGACGACCGAGCATTACAAAACCGTCTGGATCGACCGGGGCTTTTCGAACAACTTCAAGAATTCGCTGATTGTCACAACGGGCGTGGTGACCGTGTCGCTGACCGTGGGCACGTTGGCAGGCTACGGTCTGGCCCGGTCAGGGTCGACTTTGGCCTTCTGGATCCTGATCGTTGCACTGGTGTTCCGAGCCCTGCCACATTCGGTTCTGGTGGCGGGCTATCTGCCGGTTTTCATCAATTCGGCCGAATGGCTCAGCCCGATCCTGGGGGAAAACGCACCAACCCTGTACGGCAAACCCTTCGCTGTGATCGCGGTGCTGGTCGCGATCAATCAGCCCTTCACGATCTGGATGCTACGCTCGTTCTTCCAGAACATCCCGGCCGAATTGGACGAGGCCGCCCGCGTGGATGGGTGCAGCCACTTTCAGGCCTTCCGCCGTGTCATCATGCCGGTGATGTGGCCGGGTGTCATAACCACAGGGCTGTTCAGCTTCCTGCTGGCGTACAACGATTTTCTGGTCACCGCGCTGCTGCTTGATGCGCAGAACCAGACCATGGTTCCCGCCATCGTCGGCATGTTCAACCGCGAGACCACGACAACCGATCAGGTCGTTGCGGTTGCCGCTGCCGTGTCGATCACCGCGCCACTGATCTTCCTTGTCCTGATCTTCCAGCGCCAGATTGTCAGCGGTCTGACAGCCGGGGCGGTGAAAGGCTGATGAGCAAGAACGCCCGACATAACGCCATGTCGCGCCACCCGGCGCTGAACAGGATGCCAAGGGACTTTCTGAGCATTGGGGCCGCACGTCCCAATCCCTTCCCTCGGCAACCTGAAAGGATAGAAAGATGAAAGGTTCCCGTCCCGAACAAGCGGTTCTGACCCGCAACACGGACATGAGCAAAACCGACGACACGCGCCGCGTGATCGAAACAATGGTGGATGGTCTGAATGATCACCGCATTGATGACATCGGTGAATTCTTCGCCGAAGGTTTTCGCTGGATGGGCAATCAGGGCTGCGGCACCAAGACCGGCCTGCAAGAGTTTCAGGACAACTGGCAGCGCCCGTTTCAAGCCGCGTTTTCGGATAAGGTCTGCGTTGACGAAGCGCGCCTTTACATGGGTGAATGGGCCGCCGCGTTTGGCCGCCAGGAAGCCACGCATTCCGGCGAGTTTCTGGGCATCGCCCCCACGGGCAAGCGTGTCGAGATCAGGTACATGGACTTCTGGAAAGTGGTCGACGGCAAGATCGTCGACAACTGGGTGAATGTCGACTTTGCCCACGTTGCGGCTCAGCTGGGCGTGGACCTGTTCAACGGCGAAGGCTGGGAAGCATTTGACCGGGGCGAGAAGACACCCCCCCGGCCGGAAAACTGAGGATTGGAAAGATGGCAATCGAGTATCTTAAACGCGGCAAATCCGATGCGGATCGGGCAGAGGATGATGCCAAGACCCGTGCCGTGGTTGAGGCGACACTGAAAGACATCGAAACCCGTGGGGATGCCGCGGTGCGTGCGTTGAGTGAGAAGTTCGACAACTACTCGCCAGCCTCGTTTCGCCTGAGCCAGTGGGAAATTGATGACCTGATCGGGCAATTGTCCGATCGTGAGCTGGCCGATATCAAGTTCGCGCAGGAACAGGTGCGCAACTTTGCGCAGGCGCAGCGGGATTCAATGCTGGACATCGAGGTCGAAACCCTGCCCGGCGTCATTCTGGGGCATAAGAACATCCCGGTGCAATCGGTTGGATGCTACGTTCCGGGCGGTAAATTTCCGATGGTCGCCTCGGCGCATATGTCGGTGGCGACCGCCTCGGTGGCAGGGGTGCCGCGCATCATCGCATGCACGCCTCCGTTTCAGGGCAAACCCAACGCGGCGGTGATTGCTGCCATGCACTTGGGTGGCGCGCATGAGATCTATGTCATGGGTGGCATTCAGGCCATCGGAGCCATGGCATTGGGCACCGAGACGATCGATCCCGTTCACATGCTTGTTGGTCCCGGCAACGCCTTTGTCGCGGAAGCCAAACGTCAGTTGTTCGGTCGTGTCGGGATCGATCTTTTTGCAGGGCCGACCGAAACGATGGTCATTGCCGACGAAACCGCCGCAGATGCTGAACTGTGCGCAACCGATCTTCTGGGGCAGGCCGAGCATGGATACAACAGCCCCTGCGTTCTGCTGACCAACTCACGCAATCTGGCCAATGACACCATGACCGAGGTCGACCGGCTGCTGGGCATCCTGCCAACCGCGGATACCGCAAAGGTGTCGTGGGACGAATATGGTGAGGTGATCGTTTGCGACACTTATGATGAGATGCTGCAAGTGGCCGATGACATCGCCTCGGAACATGTGCAGGTGATGACCGACCGAGACGACTGGTTCCTTGAAAACATGACCTGCTATGGGGCGTTGTTCCTTGGGCCGCGCACCAATGTTTCGAACGGGGACAAGGTGATTGGCACCAACCACACGCTGCCGACCAAGAAGGCCGGGCGATACACGGGTGGTCTTTGGGTTGGTAAATACCTGAAGACGCACAGCTATCAAAAGGTTCTGACCGATGAGGCCGCAACGCTGATCGGCGAGTATGGTTCGCGCCTGTGCATGCTCGAAGGGTTCGTTGGTCACGCTGAACAGTGCAACCTTCGTGTGCGCCGATATGGCGGAATCAATGTTCCCTACGGTGCGCCGGCGCCTTACCGGGACGCTGCTGAATGAGTGACAAACACACGCATCACAAGGCCCTGATCGAACCGCTCAGGGCTGCGATGTACGATTTCGAGGAGGCGGGCGTACGTCGGGCTTTCGCGGATATCACGTCACCGGATGCCGTGTTCCGTCTGTGTCATCCCTTTGGGGACAGCATCGGCAGTGATGCTTTCTATGACACTGGCTACAAAGACTTGCTGGCGGCCTGGCCCGATCTTGAACGGCGGGATTATATCGTCATGGCCGGCCCGGATGAGTTCGGCGCAGATTGGATCGGATGTGGTGGCTATTACACCGGTGTTTTCACCGGCCCCTGGCTGGACATCCCACCGACGGGTCATCAGGTTACGATGCGGTTTCATGAATTCTACCGCTTCGAAAACGGCAAGATCGTCGAGATGCAGGCCCTGTGGGACATCCCCGAAGTCATGATGCAGGCAAATGCCTGGCCGATGGCGCCAAGTCTGGGCCGAGAATGGCACGTCCCCGGCCCTGCCACCCAGGACGGGTTTGTGCCTGGCCCTTATGATGAAGCCAAGGGCAAACTGACCTGCCAGCACATCATCGACATGCTGGAGCATCTCAAGAAACACCCGTCCCAAGGTGGCCCCGAAGTGATGGAGATGGAGCGGTTCTGGCACCCGCGCATGAACTGGTACGGCCCTTCGGGCATCGGCACCGGGCGCGGGTATGCAGGGTTCCGCAACTGGCACCAGATCCCGTTCCTGAACGGAATGCCGGATCGCGGGCAGTTTGTGGACGACATCACCTATCACTTTTTCGGGGATGGCGATTACGCGGCCGTGACGGGCTGGCCCAACATGATCCAGACCGTCACCGATGATGGCTGGATGGGCATCGCTCCGTCAGGCAAGAAGATCACCATGCGCAGCCTCGATTTCTGGCGTTTGGAAAACGGCAGGATCCGGGAAAACTGGGTGCTGGTTGATTTGCTGGATGCCTACCGGCAGCTTGGCGTTGACGTTTTTGCCCGCCTGCGGGAATTCAACAAGGCCCGGAATATGGGCCGCATTGAAATACCGGATGGAATGAGCTGATGACGGAATTGCCACGCACCCCTTCGTTTTCCCTGAACGGGAAATCCGCCCTCGTTACCGGAGCCTCGTCTGGCATCGGTCAGGGCTGTGCAGTGGCTTTGGCCGAGGCGGGTGCACATGTTGTTTGCGCGGCCAGAGGGGCGGATCGGTTGAATGAGACAGTATCCGCTCTGAAAGAGAAGGGATGGTCTGCCGAAGCGCTTGTGATGGATCAGGGTGATCTGCGCGCATTGGAACAGCTTTTTGCATCGCGCTGCTTTGATATCGTGGTGAATTCAGCGGGGATCGCGCGCCACAGCCCGGCCATCGAAACCACGCCCGATGACTTCGATGTTGTCACCAATGTCAATTTGCGTTCCGCCTATTTCCTGTCCGCCTACGCCGCCCGCGCTTTGATCAAGGCAGCAAAGCCGGGATCGATCATCCACATCTCCAGCCAGATGGGGCATGTCGGCGGGGTCGACCGGGCGCTTTACTGTGCGACCAAACATGGGCTGGAAGGCATGATCAAATCCATGGCCATCGAATGGGGCAAACAAGGCATTCGGATCAACACTGTCTGCCCGACTTTCATCAGAACGCCGCTGACCCAATCCACATTCGACAATCCTGAACGTGCCGCGTGGATCATGGAAAAGATCAAGCTGAACCGGGTCGGAGAGGTCGAAGACATCATGGGCGCGGTGCGGTATCTCGCGTCAGACGCCTCTGCTCTGGTCACCGGTACTTCGATGTTGATTGACGGGGGTTGGACGGCAGATTGATGGCGGAAAAAGTTACATCCCTTCAGGTCGCCCAACTGGCTGGTGTCAGCCAGTCCGCCGTCAGCCGCGTATTCACGCCCGGCGCCTCGGTCAGCAAAAAGACCGAGGAGAAAGTGCGCAAAGCCGCCGCTGAACTGGGCTATCGTCCAAACGTTCTGGCCCGCGCCATGGTGTCCGGGAAAAGCCGGATTATCGGTTTGGTGGTGGGCTACCTTGATAACTATTTTTATCCGGAAGCGCTCGAGAAGCTGTCAAACGCCCTTCAGGAGCAAGGCTATCACGTGCTGATCTTCATGGCCTCACGATCGGCCGGGAACATCGACGATGTGATGGAAGAGATTCTCGATTACCAGGTGGATGGCGTCATCCTGGCCTCGGTGCCCATGTCGTCGGATATCGCCATGCGCTGCCAACAGGCCGGGGTGCCAGTGGTGCTGTTCAACCGCAGCCAGGACATCGAGGGCATCACCACGGTCACGTCCGACAACTATGCCGGGGGCCGCAAAGTCGCGGAATTTCTGCTAGCCGGTGGGCACCAACGGATTGCCTATATCGCAGGTTGGCAAGGGGCCTCGACGCAGCGGGACCGCGAAGCCGGGTATCGCGCCGCACTGGCCGAGGCCGGGCAGGAACTGTTTGCCCACGAAGTAGGGGAGTTTCACACGGAAAACGCCCGTACAGCAGCCCGTCGGATGTTCGATGTCGCCCCTGAACGACGGCCGGATGCCGTATTTGTGGCCAATGATCACATGGCATTGGCGGCGATGGATGTGATCCGTTTTGAACTTGGCCTCCGCGTCCCCGAGGATGTCTCGGTCGTGGGCTATGACGACGTGCCGCCGGCCGGTTGGCCAGCTTACAATTTGACGACGATCCGGCAGCGGGCCAACCTTATGGTGGCCGAAACCGTTGCCGCCCTTTTCGAACATATCGACACCCCGGCGAAAGCCGAACCGCGCAAAGTCGCCATTGATGGGCCGCTGATCGTGCGCACATCGGCTCGATTGCCCAAGGGATGGGCCCCACAAAGGACAGAGACATGAAAGGCTTCGATCCGAAATTCCGTGATTTTCCGGATTACATCATCGGCATCACCAAGGAGATCTGGGAAGACCGGGGGATCGCCACGCTGCATGAGTATTACAGCGATGACATCGTGGTCCGTTCACCCGGTTCGGTGGTGTTGGGCAATCAGAGTGTGATCGGCGCAACCATGGCAACGCTGGCCGAGTTTCCGGACCGGCAGTTGCTGGGCGAAGACGTGATCTGGTCCGGCACACCGGAAGAAGGCATGCTGAGCTCTCACCGCATCATTTCAACGGCCACGCATTTGGCCGAGGGCGTCTATGGCAAGCCCACCGGCACCAAGCTGCGTTACCGGATTCTTGCGGATTGCCACGCCATCGACAATCAGATCAACGATGAATGGCTGATCCGCGATCAGGGCGCGATTGTGCGCCAGATGGGCTGGGATCCCAAGGAATACGCCGCCGATCTGATTGCCCGGGAAGGCGGCAAGGAAAACTGCGTCAAACCCCTGACCCCCGAAATCGATCAGCCTGGTCCCTACAAAGGTCGCGGCAACGAGAATGAATGGGGGCAGCGCTACGCCGACATTCTGACGCGGATCATGAACGCAGATATGGGCGTGATCGGCTCAGAATATGACCGCGCTGTTCAGTCAGAATATGTGGGTGGCGTAACAGGGCATGGCCGGGATGCCGTCGACCGTTTCTGGATGGGTCTGCGGGCGAGTTTTCCGAATGCAGAATTCAAGATCGAGCATCAGATCGGGCGAGATGACCCTGATATGCCTCCGCGCGCGGCCATTCGCTGGAGCCTTTGGGGCAAGCATGACGGCTGGGGTGTGTTCGGGGCGCCGACTGGTGCACAGGTTTATGTCCTCGGGATCAGCCACGCTGAATTCGGCGCGCTTATAACGGGGCAGCCGCAGTTGCGCCGTGAATACGCCCTGTTCGATGAAACCTCGGTCTGGAAGCAGATCCTGTTGCAGAACGGCGAGGTCTGAGTGGGCCGCCCGGTCTCATATCGCATCCTGTCGGGCGGTCTGTCCGAGCCGCGGGCCATTCGGCGTTTCCATATGTACCGTCAAAGCCTGAGGGCGCGGCGACTGAACCTGCGCCCGCCCGGAAAGCAAGGGCGTGTCCTGTTTGGGCACACGAGCTTTCTTTCCAAAAACGTAATATCGGATCCTACGTCATGACAAAATCACCCATCCCTTCCCGCATCGTCCGCTATGGCGAGCTTCAACCCTGTAAAACCGCTTTCATCGATGCCCATACTCCCGGCAGCGATCAGAAAGAGAATTTCACGATAATCGGCGGCGGCGTCTCGGAATCTCCGGACCAGCATGTCCACATCACCGACAAGATCGGCTTCAACATCGGAGCGGCCGGGCAGCCGCCGAAATGCCGCAACTCACTGCACAGCCACACCACGGCCGAGGTCTTTTTCGTTGCCAAGGGTCGTTGGCGGTTTTTCTGGGGCCGCTATGGCACGGCCGGGGAATTCATCGCCGAGGAAGGAGACATCTTCAACATTCCAACCGGGATTTTCCGGGGCTTTGAGAATGTCGGACAGGATTACGGAATGATCATGTCGATCCTGGGCGGAGACGATGCGGGCGGCGGCGTCACATGGGCGCCTCAGGTGATCGAAGATGCGCAGGCACACGGTCTGATGCTGGGCGACAATGGCGTTCTGTACGACTCCAAACTGGGCCAGGAACTGCCCCACAATGTCCGCCCGATGCCTGTGCTGACCGAAGAACAGCTGAAAAGCTATCCCGAAGTTCCTGTCGAGGATGTGGTCGGCAAATACGTTGCGCGGTATTGGGATCTGATGGCGTTGTCGGCCAATAAGCCCGCAAAGGTGATTGGCGAAAACGCGTTGATCAAGGACAAACCCGGATTCGAGGTCGATTTTCTGGGGCGCGGATCCGCAGTGACCCAACCGATCGCTGCCGAGAAACCAGTGGTTCTGATGCCGGCCAGCGGTCACTGGCGTGTTTCGATTGACGGGTACGAGACCACGATCTCGGTGGGCGACACGGCCTTGGTTCTTCCCGGCGAAACCTATGGTATTCAGCCATCCATGACCGGACAGGCGGGCCTGTACCGCATCACCGCAACCGATGACCCGGCAGGAGCGACCTGGACAGGATGAACGCGGACCCGAATGACACCCACGCCGTTTATGAACGGCAGGCAACCGAGTATGACAGGCGCCGTTCCAAGGCCCTGTTCGAAGCGCGCTGGTTGGCGCGCTTCACGGCCAGCCTGAAGCCGGGTGACCGCGTATTGGACCTGGGCTGTGGCTCGGGCGACCCGATTGCCCGTTGGTTCATGGCCGAAGGGTTTGACGTCACGGGTATCGATTTTTCCGACGCCATGCTTGCCATAGCCCGCGACCGTTGGCCCGATGGCGACTGGCGCAACGCGGATATGCGGAATTTTGAACTGGATCAGCAGTTCGACGGCATCATTGCCTGGAACAGCTTTTTCCACCTTACGGCGGACGAGCAGAAAGACTGTATCGCCCGGATGGCGCGCCATTTGCGACCCAAGGGAATGCTCATGCTGACCGTCGGACCTCGTGCCGGAGAGGTCAGCGGCACAGTGGGATCAGAGCTTGTCTACCACGCGTCGCTGTCCCCGGCCGGTTACGCCGGGTGTCTTGAGAAAAACGGGCTGCAAATGACCGGATACCTGGCCGAAGACCCAGAAGCCCAAAGCCACACGATCCTGATGGCACGAAAAATTTAAGGAGGTCCCCATGACCGTAAAAACAACACATGTTGGCTCTCTGCCCCGAACGCAGGACGTCGTGGATTTTATTTTTGCCCGCGAAAACGGCGAACCTTATGACACAGGCGCCTTTGATACCTGCATGGCCAACGCCGTGGCCGAAACGGTGCGCAAACAGGTCGAAGCCGGTGTTGATATCGTCAGCGACGGCGAAACTTCGAAAATCTCCTATGCGACCTATGTCAAAGATCGCTACACCGGGTTTTCGGGCGACAGCCCTCGTAACGCGCCGGCAGACTTGAAGATGTTCCCCGGCTTTCTGCAAAGACTGGCCGATGACGGCGGTACGCCACAATACGCAAGGCCGATGTGCACGGGTGAGGTGCGATCAAAAGGGCAAGGCGAGTTGCAAAAGGACATCGCCAATCTCAAGGCGGCCATGGCTCGACACGGGGCCGAGCGCGGCTTCATGAATGCCGCGTCTCCCGGAGTGATCTCGTTGTTTTTGCAGAATGATTTCTACCCTACGCGTGAGGCTTATCTGGCAGCGTTGGCCGACGCGATGAAGGACGAATACGAAACCATCGTCGCCGCCGGGTTGGACCTGCAACTGGATTGCCCCGATCTTGCCCTGTCACGCCACATGCTGTTCACCGACCTGTCGGATGAGGCGTTCATCAAGATTGCCGACATGCATGTCGAGGCCCTGAACCACGCGCTTCAGAACGTCCCGCAGGATCGGGTACGGGTACATATTTGCTGGGGCAACTACGAAGGCCCGCATTGCTGCGACATCGCCATGGACAAGGTCTTCAGCACCCTGATGGCAACCAAGTCGCGCTATGTCCTGTTCGAAACGTCCAATCCGCGGCATGCCCATGAATGGACTGTCTTCCGGGACCGCAAGGCCGAGATTCCCGATGACAAGGTTCTGGTGCCCGGCGTGGTCGATACCACGACCAATTTCGTCGAACATCCCGAACTTGTGGCCCAACGGATTGACCGGTTCACGGAAATCGTGGGACCGGACCGGGTGATCGCGGGCAGCGATTGCGGCTTTGGCACTTTTGCGGGATTCGGCGCCGTCGATCCCCAGATCGCCTATGCCAAGCTGGCGGCGTTGTCCGAAGGGGCAAAGCTGGCCTCGGCATGAAACCTCTGATTTTGTTGCCGGGCATGATGTGTGATGCCCGGCTTTTTGGCCCCCAGATCAATGCTCTGTCGGGCAGAATGCCGGTGATGACCTTTCCGTTGTCTCACCACGACAGCATAGAGGCCATGGCCCGGGATATCCTTGGAAATGCACCGCCGGTTTTCACGCTGGCCGGACTGTCCATGGGGGGTATCGTGGCGATGGAAGTCACGCGCCAAGCCCCCGAACGTGTTTCGCATCTGGCTTTGCTTGACACCAATCCACTGGCTGAAACGCCAGAGGTAAAAGCGCGTCGAACGCCGCAGATGTCCGCCGTGCGCAACGGCCAGCTGAGGACCGTGATGCGTGACGAGATGAAGCCCGGTTATCTGGCTGACGGACCGAACCGGGGGGCGATCCTGGATCTGTGCATGGCAATGGCCACCGACCTGGGCCCTGACGTTTTCATACGTCAGTCCAAGGCACTTATGAACCGACCGGACCAAAGCAAGACTCTGACGGCTTACACCGGAAGGGCTCTGGTTTTGTGCGGGCGTGAAGATCGGCTTTGCCCTGTTGAACGCCACCGACTTATGCATGACCTGCTGCCACGAAGCGCGCTTGAGATCATCGGCGACGCGGGCCATCTCCCGACATTGGAACAACCTGAAAAAACAACAGCGGCGCTGTCCCGCTGGCTGGAGGACACATGACACCGTCCCTTTTGTCTTTGCTTCGCAAGGTCGATACGCCAACTGTCTGCAATGCCATCGAGGTGGCACAGGGCAGGCGTGGGTTCAACAGGTTCACGCGTGGCACCATGCTAAGCTCGGCCCCCGAAGGGCCTGCCATCGTCGGCTATGCGCGCACTGCCAAGATCGCTGCAGTCAATCCCCCGACCGAGCCGCCCGAAGTCATCAAAGCCCGACGTATGGCCTATTACAAGTACATGGCCGAGGCACCGGGCCCTTCAATCGCCGTTGTCGAGGATCTGGATTATCCCGAATGCATCGGCGCTTATTGGGGTGAGATCAATACGACGGTTCACAAGGGTTTCGGCATGTCGGGTGCTCTGACCAATGGTGTCATGCGGGATCTGGGGGATTTGCCCCAAGGGTTCCCGGTTGTCGCTGGTTCCATCGGACCGAGCCACGGTTTCGTCCACATCCGCGAGATTGACACTCAAGTTTCGGTTTTTGGTCTGACAGTTGACCCCGGTGATCTGGTTCACGCCGATCGTCATGGCGCATTGGTCATACCGAATGATGTCGTCGATCAATTGGAAGGTGCCATCCAAAAGCTTTTGGCGACAGAACGTATTGTTCTGGACGCAGCCCGCGAGCCCACGTTTGATTTCGAAGCATTCGAAACCGCCTGGGCCGCCTTTGAAAAAGCAAGGGTCTGATCGCAGGGGTCGGAGACAACGAAAGCCGGCTGGGTGAAAAGCACCCACAGGTCCCTTACTCGTCAACCCAGAGCAAGACAGCCTCTGCCAACGCATTGCCCATGACGAAGGGTTACCCACATCCGTCTATCTGGCGGCGGCGTCGCGCCGCTGCCGGTGGCGTCCGAACGTAAACCGGACCGTTTCAGACAGCAGTCCATTACAACGGAGTGTACGGGGCTTCAGATCCGTTCAGCCCCGCGTACAATCCGCGCATCCAGACAGGTTCCGGAAAGAACATTCAAGCCTTGTGAGAAGCGGCGCCCTGCGCATCCCTTCGCTGTTCTCCGATCACGTTCAGCATGGCATCTACATCCGCGCGTACGGTTTGTGTTGCCGCTTCGCGCACCGGGCCAAAGCCGCGGATATCCAGCGGGGCTGACAGGATTTTGAGGCAGGTTTCCGTCTCGAGGTCCGTGTCTTCGACGCGATCCAGGACACCCAGAAACCAGGCCAGGGTTTCGTTTTCAAGCTTGCGGTCCCTTGAAAACCGGAACGGATCAAGCCAGCCGCCGCGAAGCCTGCGTGCACGCGAAAGGAGCCTCAGAACGGGGGTCATCCAACCACCATAGCTTCGCTTGCGCGGCCGTCCGCGTGCATCCTTCTGACCACCTAAAACCGGAGGGGCGAGGTGGTATTTGATCCGAAAATCCCCCTCGAACTCGGACCGCAGTTGTTTCTCGAATTGTCGCGATGTCAGCAACCGGGCAACCTCGTATTCGTCCTTGATTGCCATGAGGCGAAACAGGGATTTTGCCGCAAGCGAAAGCGCTTCCTCGCGGATCTGGTCAGGCAGTGCTGCGGACAGACGGGCCAGGCGATCCCGGTACTGTTGCGCATAAGCGTCATCGTGATAGGTCGCCAATTCGTCGGACCGGTAATCGATTATCTGCTGCGCCGATTCTTGCGAGAAGCTCTTTTCCTTCGCATTCAGCATCTGTGGGTTTGCTGCGATCACCCGCCCGAGATCAAAGGCCCTTATGTTGGCCTCGACCGCGGTTCCATTGAGCTTGATCGCCTGTTTGATCGCAACTTCACTGATCGGAATGTTCCCCAACTGCCATGCGACACCAAACAGCAAGGTATTGGCAAAGACCGAATCCCCCAGCAAATCCACGGCCAATTGGTTTGCATCCAAACCGAAAACGTTTTCTTCGCCGACGGTCCGGCGTATCAACGCTTCTCGTTCATCGACCTTGAGCTGGGCATCGCGGTGCAAAACAAGGTCGCCTGTTGGCATTTCCGCACGGTTCAGCACGACTTTTGTGCCCTTGCGATAGTGAACCGAGGCTTTGGGCGCCGAAGACACGACCACGTCACACCCAATGACGGCATCGGCGCTTTTGGCCTCAATTCGGACCTGATTGATTTCGTCGGGCGTGCGGGCAATGCGAACATAGCCGACAACCGTACCGAATTTCTGGGCGAACCCGGTGAAATCCAGCACGCTGGCGCCTTTGCCTTCCAAATGCGCCGCCATCGTCAGAACGGCGCCCACCGTTACGACACCGGTACCACCGACCCCACCGACCAGAAGATCGTACGGCGCGTGCAGGTCAGGAAGCTGCGGGTCGGGAACCTTGGCAAGAAGCGACGGGATATCCAGTTTCTGCTTGGGTTCTTTTCGCCGCATCGCCCCTTCCACCGTAATGAAACTGGGGCAAAACCCGTTCAGGCAGGAATAGTCCTTGTTGCACGAGTTCAGGTTGACCTTTCGCTTGCGGCCCAATGGGGTTTCCAATGGTTCAATACTCAGACAGTTGCTTTCGACAGAGCAATCGCCACAGCCTTCGCACACCGCGGGGTTGATGAACGCAAACCGCTTGGGGTCTTCTGTTTTGCCACGCTTGCGGCGACGGCGTTTCTCGGTGGCGCAGGTCTGCTCGTAGATCAAAACCGTCACACCTTGGATGTCACGCAGCTCGCGCTGCACGGCATCCATCTCTTCCCGGGGGTGAAAGCTGGTTCGTGCCGGAAAATCGCCGGAATCGAACTTTGTTATATCGTCTGAAACCAAGGCGATCCGGTCCACACCTTCTGCGCGACAGGTCTGGGCGATCCCGGAAACGCTGATAGGGCCATCAACAGGCTGCCCCCCCGTCATTGCCACTGCGTCATTGTAAAGGATTTTGTAGGTGATGTTCGTACCCGCCGCCACGGCCTGGCGAATGGCAAGCGACCCGGAATGATACCAGGTACCCTCGCCAAGGTTTTGAAAGATATGTTTGTTGCCATTGAATTTCGAGGCAACAACATGCGGCACACCCTCGCCGCCCATCTGCGCATAACCGACGGTGTTGCGATTCATCCAACTTGCCATCACGTGACAGCCGATGCCTGACGCAGCCGTGCTTCCATCCGGGACTTTGGTGGATGTGTTGTGGGGACAACCCGAGCAAAAATACGGAGCCCTGACCGCACCTGGAACATTCAGCACGGATGGCGGTTCGTCCGTCAGCGCCTTCGCCTTTTCCAGGAATCCCTCTTCCGGAAAAAAACGGTCGAGTCGCTCTGCAACAACCGGAATCAGGTTCAACGGACTCAACTCTCCGGTCCAGGGAATCAACGGATCGCCTGCTGCGCGGTGTTTTCCGACCATCTTTTCGGGTTTGTCCCCCGGCCAGTCATAGAAATATTCCTTGAACTGGCTTTCGATGATCCCGCGTTTTTCCTCGACGACCAGCACCTCTTTTTTGCCACGGACAAAAGACAGCGCATCCCGCCGCGCCAAAGGCCAAACCATCCCGACCTTGTAGATGTCGATGCCCAAACGGCGGCATCCGCTTTCGTCCAGCCCCAGAAGACGCAGCGCTTCCATCAGGTCCAGATGGCTTTTGCCCGTTGTAACAATCCCGAATGGGGCATCCTTGATGTCATAGATGCGCCGGTCGATCGGGTTGGCTTCGACAAAAGCCTCGACCGCCCGCAACTTGTGTTCGATCCGCGTCTCGATGGCCGGGCTTGGCAAATCGGCGCTGCGCACGTGCAAGCCGCCCGACGGCAGATCTATTTCCGGCATGGTAAATGCACGGTCCGGTCTCAACTGCACGGATTGCCCGCTTTCCACGGTTTCCGAAATCGCCTTGAACCCGACCCAGGTGCCTGAATACCGGCTCAGCGCGATCCCGTATTCACCGAATTCCAGGTATTCAGCCACATTGGCCGGGTTCAGCGTTGGCATGAACCAGGTCATGAAGGCGACGTCGGACTGATGCGGCATTGAAGAAGACACGCAGCCATGATCGTCACCCGCGACAACCAGAACCCCGCCCTTCGGAGACGAGCCATAGGCATTGCCATGGCGCAGCGCGTCCCCTGAACGGTCGACTCCGGGGCCCTTCCCGTACCACATCGAAAACACGCCCTCGACCTCACAATCGGGATCAAGCGAGGCCTGCTGGGCACCAAGAACCGCTGTGGCACCGAGGTCTTCGTTTACGGCCGGCATGAATGTGATCCTGGCCGCCTCGGCTTCCTCTTTCGCTCGCCACAGCTCCAGATCCAGACCACCAAGGGGGGACCCCCGATATCCGGAAATGAACCCAGCCGTGTTGTTTCCTGCTGCTGCGTCCCTGCGGGCCTGGTCCAACATGATGCGCACCAGAGCTTGCGTTCCCGTCAGGAAAACACGACCCTCCGAGGCTTTGTATCGGTCCGACAGGCCGTAAGTATCGAATTTCAGGGACTGGTCAGTCATGGATGCCTCGCCTTCTCTGGGTATTTTACCGGAATTTTCTGAGGAATCTGTTCTACCTTCCCGCAAATTCTGAATTGTCTTGAAAAATTCTCTCTTCTTTTGTTGCAATCTGGGGTATTTTTCTCGGATGCTTCTCGACTCACGTGACTGCCAACTTCTCGCGCTGCTTCAGAATGATTGCCGCATCTCAAACGCTGACCTTGCTGAACGGGTGGGCATGTCATCTTCTGCCTGCTGGCGTCGAGTCCGCGCGTTTGAAGAGGCCGGCCTGATTTCGCAGTACCGGGCCGAATTGTCGCCTGAACATGCCGGGCTTTCGTTTCAGGCCCTGGTGCATGTTCATCTGACCCGGCACAATCCGGAACATCTGGAGCAGTTCATCGCAGCGATCGAGAAGCGCCCGGAAGTCATGGAGTGCTACGCAACGACCGGGCAGGCGGACTACCACATGCGGGTGATCTGCAAGGATATCGGGGCTTACAACGTTTTCCTGGAAGAATTCCTGTTTCGCCTGCCGGCGGTGGAAAGCGCGCAAACAAATGTTGTTCTGCGCGAAATCAAACGCAGCAACGCCCTGCCCATACCTTCCTTTTGATATCGGTTCCCGGGGGTACTTGCCGTCTGGTATCGGCTTTGTTGCAAAACTCTGAACGCACCAAGCGAAAGATCCATTCGAACAGGTTCCGAAGCGACGATGAGGCCCGCGAAACCCCACGGCGTCGCCGTTCATTGGATTTTTCCCGGATCAGGTTTGGGAACGCCCCAAAAAACCGTCGCCAGCTTCATCATCAAGGCAGGTAAAACGTGGTTGCCGTTTCGACCGCAACGTTTTGGATTCCGCCTTCTGCGCCGCGCTCTGGTCTGTTCGATCGGGCCCCCGAAGAACTGGCCTCGACTGTGGAACGAACCGGTTCACCGGAATCGAGGTGATCTCCTGCCCCGCGCCTTGGACGGACGCTTTCCTCGACGCCGAACAGCCTCAAAACCGAGTTTCGAAACTGAGGCCACTTTTTTGCTTCGAACTTCGTTTTTCCTGTTTTCTTTTCCCGTGCTTGCATCGGGTCCGGCTCCTGTTCGCTGCCGTCATCCCGAGTGTAGCATCGTTCCTTTTCTTTTTCAGATTTTTGTCAGAGAACCTTCCGGCTATTTCGCAATTTCGTCGATCAGCCGCGTCTCGAGAAGCTGGCCATTCTGGTACAGCACCGGGTACGCAATAGATGCGATATGGCTGTTGAACTCCCGGAACGCCCGCAAGGTCTCAAGATGAATATCACTGGTTTCGAAACTCTCGCGTGACCCGTGCTGCAATCGGCGCAGATGTCGTTTACGGCTTTCACGTTCCACCCGTTTGATTTCGGTCTTCTCAAGGCTCAGCAGGCGCGCGCTTTCCAGATCGTCCGAGATAAGCACGTTTGATGCCAGCTTCATGTTGGCCAGAATGCCCTCGTGCATCTGAACAAGTTCCGACCAGCCTTCCTGCGAAAAGCTCGAGCCTTTGGCCCGCATTTCACCCGCCAACACGGTCAAGCGTTTGGCCACGACATCACCGGCCGTCTCCAGCCGGATAGCGAATTCCATAAGGTCGCGCGCGGATTTTTCATCCTTTTTTTCGTATACATCCGGTGGAATCGCCGAAACGAATGCCCTGATCCCGGACAGGCAATTGTTCACGTCCTCGTCGATGGCTTGCACCGCTCGAATCTGTTGTTTGTCGCCACTGCGATACAATTCCAGACAAGGCCGGAACATGGTTTCGACAAGGTCGCTCATCCGCAGCAGCTCTCGCTTGAGGCTTGGCAGGGCCTGGCTGGGATTGGCCACATTGCCTATGTCCAATGCGCTGGCCGGTCGTGCCGGTTGCGGAACCAGTTCTTGCTTCTGATCCGGCAAGAACCTTTCGAACAGATCTTTCAACTTCCCGCAAAATGGCAAGGCCAGAAGCAGCAGTGACAGGTTGAACAAAACATGCACATTGACCAGCATCTGCCCGCCTTGCGGGTCTCCTAACAACCCGGTCCGCAGAGCCATGTTGGCCGCAAACAAACTCAGCAAGGCCCAACTGCCACGCAATGCCAGGTTGGCATAGGGAATGCGCCGGGCCTGGACTGGCATGGCACGGGTGAGCCAGACCGGAATGAAGGCAGAGCCGAAATTCGCGCCAAATACCAAAGACATCCCGGCGGCAAACGGGATCGCTCCGATCTGAACAAGGGTCACACACATGAGGGTGGCCGCCACCGAGGAATGCATGATGAAAGCCAAGGCGCCCCCGACCAAAAACGCGGTGATGTAATCGCGCGCCAGATAATCCGCCACCGCGGGCAGAAACGCGCTGTCCCGAATGGGATCCATCGCCTCGCGAAGGAACCGAAGCGAGATCAGGATAAAGGCCACACCCATCAGGATGCGCCCCAGCTGCCGCGTCTTCTTGGCTTCGGTCTTTACGAACAGATACCCCCCAACCGCCAACAGCATAGGAACAAGCCAGTCCAGCCGGAACGAAAGGATCTGGATGATAAGTGCCGAACCCAGATCGCCACCAAGTACAATCGCAAGGCCGGCAGGAAAACTGAGCATTCCACTGGCCGCAAATCCCGAGGTCAACAGAGCAACAGCCGCCGAGCTTTGCAGCACGACCGCCATCGTCAACCCGACCACCGAGGCCTGAAGGTAACTGCGCTGTTGGGTCATTACCCGCTGGAACGACGCGCCATAGCTGCGCTCGATCCCGGTTCGCACCATACGAACCGCGTAAAGCAGCAGCATCGTGGCCCCGGCAAGGCTGATAAGGAAGCTGACAATTGCCATACTCTACCCCGTTATTCTTTTTGGCCCAGCTTGTCGCAGCGCGTTGTATTGTTCATGTTACCGACCGCGATTGGGAAGGGATATATCCCATTTTGGCCTACAAGGCGTAAACTCCTGTGTGCTTAACCGCAACCACTTGTCCGCGCTTTGACGGAACATCCGTCACCCATGAACCTGGCCAAAGGGCCACGGAAAGGCGCGGCCCCTGATCCCATTGTGACACGAGATCGGTAAGGGGCGTCAACTCTCGGCCTTGATTGCGGCAATTACGATGTCGATTGCGCGGTCCAACTCCAAACGCGAGATGGTCAGCGGCGGTGACAATGTCAGAACGCACCCCTGGCTGATCTTATAGCTCAGACCGGCCTCGAGGCAGGCATAGTAGATCCGTTCGGCGCTCGCGTTGCCCGGCGTTTTGTCGGCGCGATCATCCACGATTTCAATCCCGAACATAAGGCCCCTCCCCCGGATGTCTCCGACAATCGAAACGTTTTGAAGCTCATCCATCAAGCGACCAATGGCATGTTCACCCAGTTCCGCTGACCGGCGAACCAGGCCTTCGTCTTCGATGATCTGGATCGTCGTCAAAGCGGCCCGCGCGGTGACCGGGTTCTTTTCGTGCGTGTAATGCCCGATGGCAAAATCTCCGCAGACATCCAGCTGTTTGCGGGCGACACAGGCCGCGATGGGCAGGATGCCGCCGCCAAGCGCTTTCCCAAGTGTCACGATGTCCGGGATGATCTCGTCATGCTCAAAGGCGAACATCCTGCCAGTCTTGCCAAGGCCCGTCGGAATTTCATCCATGATCAACAGTGCCCCGTGACGGTTGCATGCCTCGCGCACCGTCTTCCAGAACCCCGGCGGCGGGACATAGGGCACGGCGCGCATCGGTTCCGCTATGACTGCCGCCACGTCTCCTTCACGCTCCAGAACATATTCGACCATTTTTGCACAGGCCAGTCCGCAGGTTTCGGGGCCCGCATGATTGTACGGGCATCGATAGCAGGCAAAGGGGGCGACATGTTCGGTGCCGGACAAAAGGGGCCCCGCGATATGACTGCGAAAGGTCGCCTCTCCGCCGACGCTTGCAGCACCGAACCCCGCGCCATGGAAAGCATCCCAAAAGCTGATCGTTTTGAACCGGCCGGTAGCGGCGCGCGCAATCTTGAGGGCGACCTCGTTGGCGTCGGATCCGCCGGTGGTAAAGAGCATTTTCCCCAGATCGCCGGGCACGATCTGTGCCAGTTTCTCGGCCAGTTCCACCGCCGGTTCATTGGTAAAGCGGCGGGGCGCAAAGGGCAGATCGTCAAGCTGTGCCTTAATGGCGGCAACCAAACGGGGATGGCCATACCCGATATGGTGCACCGAATTGCCATGGAAATCCATGTACCGGCGACCCTCGATGTCCTCGATCCAGATCCCCTCGGCCTTTGCAATGGTGCTGACGCAGGGTGAGGACAAAGATTGATGCAGGAACACGTTCGCATCGCGTTTGAGCAATGGCGTTGACTTCGGTCCCATGGACTTTCGCAGCCACGCCTTGCGCGCCTCGGACGTGTTTGATTCCCCTTCAGTATGGACAATCTGTGGCATGTCCGCTCCTCATTGCCGTCATCAAAAGATGCGGACCCCGCAAGGCCCGCCAGTACCAGGGAGGAACTGTGTTGCCCTTTCCGCAAAAGGGGTAAGGGCACCAGACTCAGTTAGGCCACGGCAGCGAATAGGTTTTGACGTTGGTGAAAAACTTCATCGCTTCGATGACGCCTTCCTTCACCCCGTTTCCACTGTCCTTGATGCCGCCAAAGGGCGACATTTCAATGCGGTAGCCCGGCTGTTCCCAGATGTTGCAGGTGCCGACGTTCAACCCGTTGATGAAAGCAATCGCCCGGTTCAGATCGTTTGTGCAGACACCCGAAGACAGGCCGAACTCGGTACCGTTTGAAATTGTCATCACCTCTTCGTCGTTGTCCGGTACGCGAACGATCGGCACGATGGGGCCAAAGGTTTCCTCCATCACCAGTTCGCTATCATGGGGCACCTTGTCGACCACGATAGGCGGCAGCAGCGCCCCCTGACGACCGGGGTGGTACAGAATTTCAGCACCCTCTTTTTCAGCCTGAAGAACGCGGTTTTCAAAAATCTCGGCGGCCTTGTCATGGATCACGCATCCCAGTTCGGTTTCCGGGTCCTGGGGATCGCCGAACATGATCTTCTTCGCCTTCTCAAGAACCAGCGGCACAAACTTGTCGGCCACACTTTCCTGCACGAGTATGCGCTTGACCGCCGTGCAACGCTGACCGGAGTTTCCGGTAGCCCCCGCCACCGCAATGGCTGCCGCCTTGTCCAGATCGGCCTCATTGAGGTCATTCAGAACGATCAGAGGGTCGTTGCCGCCAAGTTCCAGCGCCTGACGCTTGTAGACGCCTTTTTCGGCAATCATCTTGCCCACGGGCACACCACCGGTAAAGGTAATGATATCGATGTGTTCATTGGTGATCATCTCGTCGCCAATGTCACCGGGCCAACCGGTCACGACCTGGAACATCTCGGGCGGCAAGCCTGCCTCATAAAGAATGTCAGCCAGTGTCAATGCGGTCAACGGCGTCAGTTCAGTCGGCTTGCAAACCATGCAATTGTTGGTGGCAATCGACGGCGCGATCTTGTGGCTGACCATGTTCAGCGGGTGATTGAACGGCGTGATCGCACTGATAGCTTTCACCGGCTCTCGGGTGGTGAAAATCTTGCGGGCCTTGCCGTTATGGGTCAGGTCGCAGGAAAAGATCTCACCATCATCCTTCAGTGCCTCGGCCGCCGCGAATTGATACACGTCTTGCGCGCGCTTGGTTTCGTAGATCGCATGCTGGTGACAGATCCCCAACTCCAGCGTCAGCCATTTCGCAAGATAGTCGCGCTTTTCGCCGATCAACTCGCCTGCCCGTTGCAGGATCTGGCTGCGCTCGTATCGGGTCAGCTTGGGTTTGTAATTCGCCGCAATCTCGAACGCCCGGCGCGCATGTTCGGCTGTACCGGCTGGTACGTGGCCCACAACCTCGTTTGTGTACGGGTAGAGAACGGGAACGGTTTCGTCGGTAAAGACAATCTCACCACCGATCCGCATTCCCTCGTTGCGTACTTCGATTTTCGACATGGTCTGATCTTTCATAGCTTACTGTGCCGCTGCTGTTGTTGCGTAGAAGAAGGCATCGAAATTGCGCAGCACCGGTTGGTTTGGCAGGTCGATGACACGGTTCACGATGAAGGGAACTTCCTGCTCGGTCAAACCGCCATGGCTGCGCAACGGTTCTTTGAGCGCTGCCAGATCATGGCGATGCGCGGACGTGCCGATGCAGATGTTTTCGCCGGAAACCATCACGATGTCGCCAATGCGGTCGCCTGGCAATTCGAATTGCTCGATCGCTTCGGCCTTGGTCAGCACATGCGTAATGCCGTTGGTCGCCTTGAGCTTGCCGATGATGTCGTTCCGGTCTGCTCCGTCAGGCAAATAGGCGGTTGCAAAAGATCCCAACGCGCCATGATGCACGACGTATGGGTCGGTAATCGGAAGAATGACCCGCGCCGCATCCTTGCCCAGCCATTCGTCCATCAGGTCCTGCACGTACACCACCGAGGGGGATCCATCCGCCAGATGCTTGGGCTTCATGCCGTGATCCGCGGTCACCACGATGGCCGCACCCAGTTCATCCAGTTCGCCCAGATACCGGTCAAACATGGCATAGAAATCCAGCGCGCCTTTTTGATCGGGTGCAAACTTGTGCTGAATATAGTCGGTGGTCGACAAATACATCACGTCGGGCTTGAACTCTTTCAGCAGCTTGACGCCAGCGGCAAAGACAAATTCGGAAAGCTCAGCCGAGTAGACCTCGGGGACGTCCATGCCCAGCCATTTGCTGGCGTTGTCGATGCCATGTTCCGCCAGCGTCGTTTCGCCCGACCGTTCGGAAGAAAAGGCAACCGCCCTGCCTTCGTCAAATTTCAGCCCGGCACCCAGCAGCGCGCGCAGCTTGTCCTTGGCGGTCACCATCGCCACACGGAAACCCGCGTCGTAGAACTGGGAAAAAATGGTCGGCGCACGCAGGAAGCGGACGTCATTCATCATCACCTCTTCGCCACTGTCCGGGTCGATGAGGTAGTTGCCGCAGATTCCATGCACGATTGGCGGACGCCCGGTGGCAATCGAAAGATTGTTGGGGTTGGTGAACGAGGGGATAACGGAATGTGCCAGCCGGTCCGTGCCCTCTTCCCGGATCCGCTTGAGGTTGGGCATCAGCCCTTTCGCAATCGCGACATCGAGGTATTCCGGCTCGCATCCATCAAGGCAGATGGCTATGGCGGGCACCTTCGGCGTCGGATAGACGCGCTCATTTGCTTCGACAGGGGTTTGAATGGTCATCTGTATTTTCCTTGATGTTTAAGCGGCCAGCTTGGCGCGTTCTTCCAGTGCCCGAAGAGGAGGAGCGGCGCTTGTCACGCCCATTTCTTCCAGGGACTCCTTTGCTGCGTTCACAACCTTACGCATGACGTCTTCATCCATCTGACCGATACATCCGACGCGGAAACTGTCGACGACGGTCAGCTTGCCCGGGTAGATGATGAACCCTTTGTCCTTCATCAGATTGTAGAACTGATCGAATACGAACCTCTCATCGGCGGGGCAGAAGAACGTGACGATGATCGGGCTGAGCCAACGATTGCCCAGCAGCGTTTCGAAACCCAGTTCGCGCATGCCCGAAACCATGACGTCCCGGTTGCGGGTGTACCGTGCGCCGCGGCCGGCAACACCGCCTTCAGCGGCATGCGCCCGAAGCGCTTCGATGAAGGCCGCGACCACGTGCGTCGGCGGGGTAAAGCGCCACTGACCGGTCTTGTTCATGTGCGCCCACTGCGCGTGCACATCCAGAGACAGGGAATGACTGTTGCCCTTTGCGGCTTCCAGCTCGCTCTTGCGCGCCACAATGAAGCCAAAGCCGGGAACGCCCTCGATGCACTTGTTGGCCGAAGACACCATGGCTTCATATCGAATATCCGAGGGCCTGAGTTCGATCGCGCCAAAGGCAGACATCGAGTCGATCAACAGCTTGCGTCCGGCTGCATATGTGGCTTGGGATATTTCCTCGACAGGGTTCAAGATACCCGAGCTGGTTTCGCAGTGAATGGCAACAACATGCGTGATGGCCGGGTCATCCGCGAGAATGCGCGCAACCTCGTCGCCCCGTGGCGGCAGGTAATCGCCCTTGTCCAGCACGATATGGTCCCGCCCCAGATACTGTAGCGTCTGCGCAGAACGCTGCCCATAGGCGCCGTTGGCCAGTACCAGCGCCTTTCCTTCCGGTGGGATGAAGGATGCCAGCATTGCTTCGACCGAGAACGATCCGCTGCCTTGCATTGGCACGCAATCGAACGCGTCGGCGCCGTCACCAAGCAGGTCCAGCAGGCTTGACCGCAGCTCTCTTGTCATGGCGCGAAAGTCGTCGTCCCAGCTTCCCCAGTCCTTCAGCATGGCCTCTTTCACGGCGTAGGACGTTGTCAAAGGGCCGGGTGTCAAAAGGTATGGTTCGCCGAGGCGCGGTTGCTCGATTTTTGGATGGGAAGGCGTCATTACCGGGCTCCAGAACAGCGTTTTCACAAACACCATTGCAGCAACGGTTGCTATATGTGAAATTGCAAATATCAATCTAATTATAAGTGCAGCCTATGCACAAATCATTGGGGACCGGTGATGCGGCACAGCCAGCTCAAAGCCTTTCATTACGTGGCCAAACATGGCGGGTTTTCCCGCGCGGCCGAGGCACTTTTTCTGACGCAGCCGGCGATTTCCGAACAGGTTCGAAAGCTGGAACAGGAACACGACCTGCTGTTGTTTCAGCGCGAACGAAAACGCGTGAACCTCACCCCTGAAGGGGAACAGCTTTACCGGTTCACAAAACAGTATTTCGAGATCGAAGATCAGATCGAGGACTACCTCTCGGAAACCAAGGCTGTGATCGACGGAGAATTGCGGATCATCGCCGATTCAGCGCATCACATGACGTCTTTCCTGGGGTCGTTTCAAAAGAAATACCCAAAAATCACGATCACCGTTCGATCCGGAAACACCGAAGAAATTCTGGAAGAACTTCGGTCGTACAATGCAGAGATCGGCGTTGTCGGCAGCCTGTCCCCTGGCAAGGATATGGATGTGTTGAATCTGGGGTCCACTGAAATCGTGGCCTTCGCTGCGCAAGGCATGCTTTTGGCATCCAAACCTTCGCTTTCTTTGGAAGAACTGGCCGATCAACCGCTGGTTTTCAGAGAGCACGGGTCAAAAACACGTCAGAAACTGGAAGAAGAAGCCGAAAGGCGCGGTATCACGTTGAATCCTGCAATCGTTGCGGAAGGGCGCGAGGCCGTTCGCGAGCTTGTGGCCTCGGGCGCAGGCATCGGATTTGTCTCTGAAGCAGAGTATGGGCACGATGATCGGTTGCGGCAAATCAAGCTGAAAGGCGTGACGTTGCAAATGGGTGAAAGCATGATTTCGCTTTCGCAACGGCGCAACGTAAAGATCATCCGAGCCTTCATGGACTTCGCCCAGCGCGCGCTGGAAGAAAAAAGCCCCCCCGCCGATACCTGACCGGCGGGGGCAGGGTTCCTTTGACTACCGGCTTCGCCAAGCCTGAGTGCGCTTCAGAATGCCTTTTGAAGCAATCAGGTGAACGATCCGGGCAGCAGCGTTGGTGTAAAAGATCATCATACCCATTGCTGCCGCCGGTGCTATATCCCCGGCATCATCCATGTTCAGCACCGCGATAGAGGCCAGCGTCGTTTTGGGAGAATAAAGAAACACCACTGCCGACACGGTCGTCATCGCGTTGACGAACAGATAGATCGAGATGTCCAACACCGCCGGCAGACAAACCGGAACCGTTACCCGTGCAAACAGCTTCATCGTCGGTTGTTTGAGCGAGGCAGACACCGACTCAAATTCCCTGTCCATTTGCTTGAGCGCGGTGACGGCCGTCAGGTGCGATACGGTGTAGAAATGCGTCACAGTGCAAATCACCAAAATCGCCATCGTGCCGTAAATCCCGTTCAGCGGATTGGACGGGTTGTTGAAGAAGAAGATGTAGGACAGCCCCAATACCATGCCCGGGATCGCCATGGGCAGCATCGCGAACATCTGGAAAATCGACCGGCCGGTTCTGAACCCGTTTGATTTTTCCACCAGATAGGCCCCGAAGAACACAACCGTCGTGCCGATGACTGCCGTCAGCAACGCCAGTCTGATCGAGTTGAAATACGACCCCCAGCCGCCGCCGTCCATTCTGTTGAACTGATAGTTCTTGAGGCTCAGGCTCAGGTCGTAAGGCCAGAACTTGATCAGCGCCGCAAACTGACACACAGCCAGAAGACCAACGATGAACAGGCCGATCAGGCTGCAATAGATCAGGAATATGCGGTCAGCTTTCGGGTTTGGCGTCGCCTGATATGGCACGGAACGGGCCGAAAGCAGCGCCACCTGCTTGGACTGAACCATCCGGTCGATGGCAAAAGCCAGAATGGCCGGGATGACCAGAACCACGGATACCACGGCGCCCATTTCAAAGTTCTGCTGGCCGATCACCTGTTTGTAGATATCCACGGCAAGCACGTTGAATTGACCGCCAATGACCTTTGGCAGTCCGAAATCAGTGATCACCAGGTTGAACACGACAAAGGCCGCCGAGATCAGGCCATAGCGCGCGCCGGGGATGGTCACGGTCCAGAAGGTCCGCCATGGCGTCGACCGCAGGCTGGCAGCGGCTTCATACAGGCGCGCGTCAGATATCGCGAGGGCGGTCGATATGATCAGGAATGCGTGCGGAAAGGTAAAGAAAACCGATCCGATCACGATGCCGATGGGGCCGTATATACTGGCACCAAACAGCAACTCCTTGATCATCCCCTGGTTGCCGAACAGGTAGACCAACGCGATGCCCGGCAAGAGCGACGGAACCAGGATCGGTGCCATCGCAATGAGGCGAAAAACGCCCTTGAACCGCATGCAGCTTCGGTTCAGCGCATAGGCGAACCAAAACGCCAGTGTCACCGTCACAATGGTGCTGACAACCGAGATCCAAAGCGAGTTCTTGATCGAATTGAACAGTGCCGGTGTCGAGAAGTAGTTGATGAAATTGTCCAGCCCTCGTGACTGGACCGGCCGCAATTGCACCCGGCGAAACGTGTTGGAATCAAGCTCGACCCAATCGGTGCCTTCATTCAAAGTCGACCCGACAAGAAAGCGCCCGGTATCCGTCGTGTTGCGGATCTTGTACATGACCGGGCTGCGAAAGCTGAAATCGGGGAAGAGTCCGGTCACAGGCAAACGCCCGTCGGAACCCGTCACCAGATCAGAGTCGGAAAAGACCCCCAATTGCCTGTTCAACTCGTCAGCCGACAGGATCGTTCCATCAAAGACGCCTGCGTCGTCACTTACCTGAAACTCGTACTGGGACAGCTCTATCCGATAGGTCGAAAACGACTTGGACAGCATCGTGTAAAGCGGCAACGCCAGTGTCACGACCAGATACAGCGCGATTACCATCATGCTGCCGCGCATCAGGATATCATCACGGCTGAGCTTGGGCTTGATGTCCGGCCCGACAGGCAGGCTGTCCTGATTGGTAGAAACCGAGCTCATGCCTTGGCCTCCGGCACGTCAAACGCCATAAGGCGGTTCTCGGGGAGCTCAATCACCATGCAGCGCCCTTCTTCCAGTTCCAGGCGACGCACGGCGTTGATCGAGAAATCCGCGATCAGTTCCGATGATCCGAACCTCTCGTTGTGCAATCGGCAGCGCCAGAACGAACCCAGGAACTCCATCTCATCAAGCGTCACCTCTATGCAGTTCCGATTGCCGCCCGTGTCGAGGTAACCAGCTTCATGAGGGATGATGTCTTCGGGTCGAATGGCCGCGATGATCGGGGTTCCATCGTTGAACTTGTGACTGAGGCAGGCAAAGGTCTTTTCCCCGACGCTCAATCGTCCGCCTTTGGTAACCTGCGACCGGATCTGGTTCATTTCACCGATAAAATCGGCAACGAACAGGTTGGCCGGTTCCCGGTAGATTTCGGTAGGAGGCCCCACCTGTTCGATTACCCCGTGATTCATGACCACGATCCGGTCTGCCATGGCCAGCGCTTCTTCCTGATCGTGGGTCACCATCACGGTGGTCACACCCAGCTTGCGCTGCAACTCCTTGATCTCATGCCGCAGATGAACGCGCACTTTGGCGTCCAGCGCCGACAGGGGTTCGTCCAGCAGCAAAAGTCCGGGGTTGGTTGCTATGGCACGCGCCAGTGCAATCCGTTGCTGCTGACCACCTGACAATTGCGCCGGATATTTCTTGCCCTGATCCGGCAGACCAACCAGGTTCAAGAGTTCGTTTACCCGAACAGCGATATCCGATTTGCTGCGGCCGGTGTTTTCAAGGCCAAAGGCGATGTTCTTTTCAATCGTCAGGTTCGGGAACAGAGCGTAGGACTGAAACACGATCCCGAAATCCCGCTCGGACGGGGGCAGATTGGATACGTCTTTGCCATCCTGCATGACCGTACCCTTTGTCTGCAAATCCAATCCGGCAATCGCCCGCAAAAGAGTGGTCTTGCCGCACCCGGATGGGCCGAGAAAACAGACAAATTCCCCTTCATTGATTTCCAAAGAGATGTCCTTGAGCGCCAGAAAGCTTCCGAACGCTTTCCACAAATTCTGGATGCTGAGATACAGTTCACCGGGTGGTGTTTTCTGAAGCACGGGAGAGGTCCTCACATCTGCACCTCGGGCACGGCCGATCCTGGCCGGTTGAATCCGGGTGAGTAAGTTGTTTGTCGGGGAACAAGAGACTGGTGCGCAGGAGAGGCACGAAAGCCTCTCCTGCCAAAGGGGTTACTTCGCTTCCGACTTTCCGTCATAGCGAGACTGCCATTCCTTCAGGATTGCCGCGCGATTGTTGGCGGCAAACTCAAAATCATTTTCGATCATTGCATCCAGAAGACCGTCTGGGAAGTGCTCAACCGGTTTCGCAACGCCCGGATAGGCCACGACGGCATAGCCGGTGTTGTACATCTCGTTGGCCTCTTTGGTGACGGTGAAGTCCACCAGCTTCTGCGCAGCCTCCAGATTTGCGGTACCGGCGACAATTGCGGTGGCTTCCATGTCCCAGCCCACGCCCTCAGAAGGCACGATGATCTCAAGCGGCGCGCCGTCGGCTTTGGATTTTGCTCCGCGGAACGCGAAAGAGATGCCAATCGGGATTTCGCCTGCCGCGGCCAGTTTGCAGGGTTTTGAACCTGAATGGGTGTACCGCGCGATGTTCTCGTGCAGCGCATCCATGTATTCCCAACCACCTTCTTCACCGAACATCTGCAACCAGCTTGACACGTCAAGGAACCCGGTGCCCGATGAATTCGGATTGGGCATGATCACCTGATCTTTGTACATCGGGTCGGTGAGATCCTTCCAGGATGTCGGCGGGGTCAGCCCGGCTTTCTCTGCCTCGACTGTATTGTAGCAGACGGCAGCAACCCAGGCGTCCATGCCGACCCAGGCAGGGGGGTTGTCGCCATCAACAAATTTTTTGTCCAGCTTTTCCACACCGGCCGGCGCATAAGGTTCCAACATACCTTCTGACTTCAGCAGCAGCAGCGACGTGGCGGCCAGGCCCCAAACAACGTCTGCCTGAGGATTATCACGCTCTGCCAACAATTTCGCCGTAATGATCCCGGTCGAGTCGCGAACCCAATTGATCTTGATATCAGGGTGGCTTTGATTGAACGTTTCGGCGTACCGCGCCAAGTCTTCCGCCTCGACTGCGGTATAAACTGTCAATTCCGTTTCCGATGCCGCAACCGTTGCCGTTAGCGCACCTATAGTCAGAGCTGCGAGAAATGATGCTTTGTGTTTCATTGTGATCCTCTGTTGGTAATTATGTTGTTTTCGCCATTCTTGCGCGGCGTTCGAACTCGATTATTGTGCACCGATTGTTTGACAGCAGTTTGACAGATAAAAACGCCAATAAAAATCGATTATATCTTCGATGTCATAAGCATTACTTATAGATGGAAACCGCCCGTCCCGGTAGATCATTGCGGAACTGGATCAGAACGATCAACAGAACATCAGGGCATGTAAAAGGCGCTGAATTCTTCAGACTTTCCTGCGGTGGCGCAAAACGCTCAACGTGTCATCGCAAGCAGTCCTATCCCGATCGCGACAATGATCGCTGCAAGAAGCCTGTTGGACTTTGGCCCCTCGCCGAACCACATCACACCAATAAGCGACGCAAAGATAACCGAACTTTCCCTAAGCGCGGATACCACGCCCAAGGGCGCAATGGTCTTGGCATACAGCACCAGCCCATACGCCAGGCCAGAGATGACGCCGCCTGTCAGGCCCGCCCAGACATAACGCCTGGGCAGTGCGACGAAACGCTGCCATCTGGTCGCGAAGATAAACCCGGCAACAAGTATTTCGGCAACGAACAATGCCGCAATGTATCCCAGTACGTTCCCGGACAGCCGGATACCAATACCATCCACAATCGAATAGGACGCTATCATCAGGCCCGTGCCAAACGCCGCCGCCACGGCAACCCAGCTTGTGTTTCGGCCCAGCCCGGCCAGGGACAGGCACCCAATCCCAGCCGAGATGCAGACAATGCCGACCCACGCGATCGGCGGCAGAAACTCACCCGCGAAAAGAATGGCACCCACCGTGACCAGGATTGGCGTCATCCCGCGTGAGATCGGGTACACCACCGACAGATCCCCATGCTTGTACGCGGTGTTGAGAAACCAATAGTACCCCCAGTGGATCAGGGTCGAGCCGATGATGAAGGGGAACGCCGCCCAAACCGGCAAGCCGATAAAAGGCAACGCAATCAGCGCAGGCACGGCATGGCCAAGCGCCACCAACCCCAAAACAACCGCTTTGTCGGGCGCGCCTTTGACAACCGCATTCCAGAGCGCGTGCAACACGGCTGCGGTCAATACGATGAGAACTGCCTGTATTGTCATTGTGGCCCGACGAATTGAGCTGAAAACTTGTCTTGCGTCACAATTCGGCTTTCAGAGCGCTTTTTGCGCGCGCATGCAGCGGCTCGACCAAAGCTTGACCTGTATTGCGGCGGCAACGGTTTAGGGGGCTCAAACCCGCTGGGCAATGCAACCCCGGCGAGCGGCGGATCAGGTTGGTCATCGCGGGCTGGCTGCACAACTGGCCAACCAGACCAGCCGCACACCATGTGATGCCACGGCTCAGTTGCCCATGCTCAAAAAGCAGCACGTCGCGATGCCCCTTTCCGGTCTGATGATACGCAACCGCGCAGCCAATGATGCCGCCTCCGACAATGACATGTCGCGCAGCGTGGAAGTCTGGTATCAGCCATCGGCTCGCTCCGTACTCAGGGATTCGGATTTCCCTTCACCCTATTTGCACTTTGCAAATATTGGCAATTGCTTTCCTGTTTTTGCGTTATGCCTTCACAATATCCACGGGTTGGCTTTGCAGCGCGCCAGCTATGCTGTCTGGCAACTCCTCATCCACCACCAATGTCGCTTTCACCGGCAGCGGTTTCATCACGATCGGACCAACCACGTCGAACTTGCTGCCATCAGCCAGGATCAGCGGCCGCTGCGCCCGCTGCATCATCATATGACGCAGGTTGGCGCCTTCCAGCGAGAAGTCCGTAAACAATGCCCGAGAGCTCACACCGCCGACCCCGATCAACGCATATTCCGCATTGTATCGCGACAGGTGGTCGAGCGTGTCCAAACCCAATGCGGCATTCACTGAAAAATCCAGCCGCCCGCCCAGCAGCGTGACTTCGGCGGCCGCCGACGCCAACACGGATGCAATCGTCAAATCATTGGTATATATGGTAAGGTTTTGCCGCACAGCCGCCAGAGCCTGCGCCGCCGCCACTGTCGTTGACCCACTGTCGATTATCACGCTGGCCCCGTCCGGGATCACGCTTGCCACATAGGCTCCGATCCGCTCTTTGCCTTGCGGATTGGTTTGAGCCCGGTCGGCCATCGGAGGTTCCCGCCTGCGAATACTGGTCGCGCCGCCCCGCACCTGATGAAGCTTGTTCTCCAGCGCCAACTGTTCAATATCCTTGCGCACGGTTTCCCGGGATACACCAAGCCGTTCAGTCAGCGAGCGGATCGAGACCGCAGGCTGGCGCGAGACTTCTTCCAGTATGATGGCGTGGCGTTCGGGTGCGAGCATTGGCCGGCCCTTTGGTTTCGGACTGCACGAATATGCCAAAATTTGCAAACAGGGTACAGCCCAAACACCCGATCAGGCACGCGTTGCCATGGCGCAGCGGTGACGTCCTCACACCAATGGCCCAGAGCGGTCAATGGACCCTGCCACCGGGCACGCAGTGACTACGCCGGGTAGATGGGGAACGATTTGCACAACGCGGCGACCGAAGCTTTGCAGCGCAGAATGGTCGCGCCGGTATCATCCCCGGCCTCAGCTTCGATCAAATCCGCAATGACGTTTGCCAACTGGTCGAACTCGGCCTCTTTCATTCCGCGGGTCGTTGCCGCGCTCACGCCCAGGCGCAATCCAACCCATTCTGGCGGTCGCGTGCTGTCATTGGGGATCGCGTTTTTGTTGGTCGTAATATTGGCCTTTTCCAGAACGACCTCGGCGCGTTTGCCTGTGATACCCTTGGGGCTGAGGTCCACGAGCACCAGATGCGTGTCAGTACCTCCGGACACGATACGCAACCCCCGGGACTGCAAGGTTTCTGCAAGTTTGGCGGCGTTGGCTTTGACCTGCGCTCCGTAGTCCTTGAATTCATCCGTAAGCGCTTCGGCGAGGCAAACCGCCTTGGCCGCCAGAACCTGGCTATGGATCGAGCCCTGAACGCCGGGGAAAACCGCAGATTGCAGCGTCTTGAACCAGTCCTTGTTGTTGGTGAGGATCAGCCCGCCACGAGGACCACGCAGTGTTTTTGTCGTGGTGCAAGTCACAATGTCCGCATGCGGAAAAGGCGAAGGATGCACGCCCGCGGCGACCAGCCCGGCAATATGAGCCATATCCACGTGAAAATGCGCGCCGACCTTCCTGGCAATTTGTCCCATGCGCTCGAACTCGATTTCGCGCGGATAGGCAGACCCACCCGCAATCAGCAGCTTTGGCTGGATTTCCTCGGCCAGTTTTTCCAGCGCATCGCAGTCAATGACCTCGGATTCGGCATCGACACCATAATGATGCGGTTCGAACCAGCGCCCCGACAGGTTGGCCTTCAGACCGTGACTCAGGTGACCGCCGGCGGCCAGATCCAGCGACAAGACCCTGTCGCCCGGCTTGAGCAGCAGAAAGAAAACAGCAAGGTTCGCCTGGCTGCCGGAATGGGGCTGAACGTTGGCATAGTCGCACCCGAACAGTTCCTTGGCGCGGTCGATTGCCGCCTGCTCGACGACGTCGACGAACTGACCACCCCCGTGGAACCGGTTTCCCGGGTATCCCTCAAGCGTCTTGTTGGTCATCTCATGTCCGAGGGCATCCAACACCGCGCGGCTGACGATGTTTTCGGACGCGATCAGCTCAATTTGATGCTGCTGACGCTTTTTCTCGTTTGCAAGAGCTTCTGCGACCACGGGGTCGGTCATCCCGACTGAGTTTTCAAAGTGCCGCGACATCCGGGCTCCTCCGATGCGATTACGTTTTCTCCAGAATTCCAGAGTTCCACTGGCCGAAGCAAATCAGTATTGCTATTTATTTGCCGCAGAAAAACTAAGGCTCAAGTGATGTCACTTTCTCCTCGTCGCCCGAAAGGTCCACATCTCAATGCCCTCCGAGCATTTGAAGCAGCGGCTCGGCTGGGCAGTTTTGCTGCGGCGGCAGACGAGCTATCCGTTACTCCGGGCGCGATAACTCAGCACGTCAAGACCCTGGAAGCCTGGGCCGGCACCCAACTTTTTGTTCGAAATGCCCGAGGGGTTGAGATGACGGCGCTTGCCGAAGAGCTTTTGCCCGGGTTCACCCAGGCGTTTGATCAATTGGGAATGGCCGTGCAGGAACTTCGAAGCAAGGCCTTGCCTCGGAAGGTCAAAGTTGCTGCGTTGCCATCGATCGCGCAGTTGTGGCTGGCCCCGCGGCTTGGAACGCTTAGGCGAATTGCCCCGGATTTGTCCGTGTCTGTCGTGGCCCTTGAAACGCCGCCAAACCTTGCGCGCGAACCATTTGACATGACTTTGTTTTTTTCCGGTGAACCGATCGGCATCAACGAAATCAAAATTGCCGAAGATGTGATTTTCCCGGTTTGCGCCCCTTCGGTCGCGAACAGATTGAATTCTGTCTCGGATCTTTCGAAGGAAACGCTTCTCCATGACGGGGCATGGGCAGATGATTGGGACAATTGGCTGAACAGCCAACCAGATGGCCCACGTGTACCGAAGACGGGAACCGTGCACTCGTTGTATTCCGTCGCGCTGGAGGAGGCGCGTCATGGCGGCGGCGTGTTGATGGCGCACGAAGTTCTGGTTCAGAACTTGCTGGACAATGGCGACCTGGTTCGCCCGTTTTCGGCCTCGTTGAAGCTGCCCCGCGCAATGGTAGCCAAATTCACACCCTCATTCAGCAGATCCCCCGCCTTCAAAGAGTTCAGATCGTTTTTGCTGAACGCAAACTGAAGAGCGGTGCCCGCAAAACGGGTTGTTCCCGCCAATCAGGCCCGCCTTCCCCTGACAGTCTCGGCTGGCCAAATTTGGCGACGGATCCTTCGGGCAATCCCATCAAATCCGTGAACCTTCACATACTTAAGTCGTGGTCCAGCCTCGGACTGGAAGGTTGAGAAACGCGGCCCGACGATGCAAGCTGCTGTCAAGAACCATGGTTCGGGACGGAGGAAGAATGTCAGACGCGCGCCCCTCGGCGGAAACCGATCCTGGTCTCGCCGTACGCGACCTGAGCTTTCATTATGGCGCCAAGACGGCTTTGGATGCTGTCTCTTTTGACGTGTCGGCGGGGACGTTCTGCGGTCTGCTCGGTCCGAATGGGGCCGGGAAATCGACACTGGTGTCGTTGCTCACGCGATTGCTTGTGGCGCCGGACGGTGAAATCACGGTCGCAGGCCATGATCTGCGCCAATCCCCGCGCAAGGCGCTGGCAAAGCTTGGCGTGGTCTTTCAGCAACCGACACTGGATCTGGGTTTGACGGTGCGCCAGAACATGACCTATTTCGCAGCTCTGCATGGGCTACCACGATCCGAAGTCCCTGGCCGTATCGACGCGGCGCTGGATCGGCTGAACATGCGGGAACGTGCCGGGGAACGTGTACGCGATCTCAATGGCGGTCATCGCCGCCGGATGGAGCTGGCGCGTGCCCTGCTGCACGACCCTTCGGTGTTGCTGTTGGACGAGCCGACCGTTGGGCTTGATGCCGCGGCACGGCACGCGATAACCGACCATGTGCACGACCTGGCGGAACAGGGGCTGTGCATCTTGTGGGCCACGCATCTGACAGATGAAATGCGCGACGACGACCAGCTGCTGGTTCTTCATCGCGGTCAGATTCTTGCCAGTGGGCAGGTGGGCCGCCTGCGGGGGGATCAAAAATTGTCCGATTGGTTCCTGTCCCGAACCGAGGTCCCGACATGAACGGTTTCCTGGGAGTCGCCCGCGCCATCATCGGACGCGAGTTTCTGCGTTTCATCCATCAACGCGAACGATTTCTCGCAGCTCTGGTCCGGCCAATGGTCTGGCTTTTGATCTTCGCAGCAGGGTTTCGTGCGGCCCTCGGCCTGTCGATCATTCCACCCTATCAGACCTATATCACTTACGAGACCTATATCGTCCCCGGCCTGTGCGCGATGGTTCTGTTGTTCAATGGGATGCAAAGCTCGCTCAGCCTTGTCTATGACCGCGAGATGGGCTCGATGCGCCTGCTGCTGACCAGCTCGTTCCCACGCTGGTGGCTGTTGTTCTGCCGTCTGCTGGGATCAACCGCGATATCCATCCTGCAAGTCTATACGTTTCTCGCACTGGCCGCTTTGTTCGGCATAGTCCTGCCGTTGCCCGGATATGTCGCTGTTCTTCCGGGATTGGTTCTGGGCGGTCTGATGCTGGGCGCGCTGGGGTTGGTGCTGTCCAGTTTCATCAGGCAGCTGGAGAATTTCGCCGGGGTGATGAACTTTGTCATCTTCCCGATGTTCTTCCTGTCCTCCGCCCTCTATCCGCTGTGGAAAATGGCAGAAAGCTCGCCGTTGCTGCGTGATATCTGTGCGCTCAATCCTTTCACGCATGTGGTCGAGTTGATCCGGTTTCTGCTTTACTTGCAGATCAACTGGTGGGCCCTGCTGTGGGTTCTGGCGTCAACCGCGATACTGAGTGCGATCGCCGTTTGGGGGTATGATCCGGCCCGGGGCCTGATGAGGCGGAAATCATGACGGCCGCGCCTCAAAGCGCAAAGCGCAGTCTGCTTCTGAAAACCCGGTTGGGCCTTGGCGCCGTGGTGCTTGGATCCGGCACGCTGCTGGCGGCCGCGACCCTGTATTTCGGGATGCAGAACGTCGCCAGCCGTCTGGAAACCGCGCTGGCGTCTGAAACCCGTATGGCACGCTATGCCGCTCTGTCGACCCAGGCCGCCACATTCCTTGTGATCGCAACCGAGTCGATACAGACCGGCCAAACAGTCGAATCTCGACTTGATCGCCTGTCCCCGATCCGAGACCAGATTGCGACAACGTTTCTACAGCTTCGCTCTGATGTGGAAGATGCCGTGGCCGCGGTTCAGTCCCTGGGGCTGGACGAACAATCGCGTTACGGAACCCAATCCCTGGGTCTGGCCAGAATGGAGGCGCTGCTGGCCAGCACGCTGGAAGGGCTAGCCGACGCAGAAGCCGATCAGGCCCAGCTGCGCGCCTATGTCGACTCGTTTGCGTCGGCGTTTGATCCTCTGCTCAGCCAGGCGGTGAATACCGAGGTTCTGTTTCGAAATTCCGTATTGGCCGGGATCGAAAGGACCCGCTGGGTTCTGACCTGGGTGGCACTGACACTGGCACTGTTTGCCTTGCTCAGCACGGCGTGGTTCTACTTTGGTCTGGTGCGGCCGCAGTTCTCTCGTCTGGATCGGCTGCGCAATGCGGCGGTTCAGGTCGGCCAATCCGAATTCGCAGTTTCTCTGCCGCAAACCCGCAATGACGAGATCGGCCAGTTATATGGCGAGACCAACCGAATGGCGGCTGCATTGAGAAAACGCCAGGCCGAGGTTGACGCAGAATGGACCCGGTTGAACGAGACCATTGCCCAGCGAACCCGGGAACTGAGCGCTGCAAATGAATCCCTGTCCAAGATCGACGAAAACCGGCGCCGCTTTTTTGCTGATGTCAGCCACGAACTGCGCACACCGCTGACCGTCATCATGATGGAAGCTCAGATAGGCCAGAGGGATATTCAGACCGCACCAGAGACGTTGGCAACGATCGAAAGCAGCGCCGCAAAACTGAACCAGAGAATCGATGATTTGCTGCGCGTCGCCCGATCCGAAACCGGTGAGCTGGCTCTGGAACCAACCAAAGTTGCACTATGCGATCTGATGCAAACAGTTGTGAGCGACATTCAACCTGAAATCGACGGCGCCGACATGCAGCTTGAAACGGGCGACTTCCCGGATTGTGCGTTACACTGTGACCTGAACTGGATACGTCAGGTCCTGCTCAGTCTGATACGCAACGCGATCCGACATGCGCGGGACGGGAAGGCGTTGCTGCTGTCGGGTCAATCGGTTGACGGTGACGTTCAAATACAGCTGACGGATAACGGCCCCGGAATTCCCCACGGCGCCCAAACCCGGATCTTCGAGCGGTTTGTTCAGGGAGGGACGGCAAACAGTCAGGGTTTCGGTGTCGGGCTGGCGCTGGCCAGGTGGGTCGTCGAGGCCCATGAAGGAACCATTTCGGTTACAAGCCCGGTTCCACGAGAAAACGCCCTGGGGTCAAATGCCGGTACAAATGTCTGCATTCGATTACCGCTGGCAGAGGCATAGAAAATGGTCTCCAGACTGCTGATCATAGATGACGACCCCAGAATCACGTCGGCCCTTGTCCGGGGCCTTTCGCTGCACGGCTACTCAGCCGAGGCTGAAAACCGCGCCGACCAAGGGTTGGAGCGGTTGAAAAGTGGTGCATTCTCAGGTGCGATTGTAGATGTGATGCTGGGAACGGATAGCGGTGTCGAACTGGTCCGGGCCGCGCGCCGTGCCGGGGTCGGAATCCCGATCCTGATGTTGTCGGCCCTCTCTGATGTCGATCACCGCGCCGCCGGGCTGGAAGCCGGGGCCGATGATTATGTCGTGAAGCCGTTCAGCTTTGATGAGCTTGTCGCCCGGTTGCAAGTACAGGAACAACGCGTGCTCTCTCAGCGCCCGGACCCCGCGCGCCTGTCGTCGCGGGACAGAACACTTTCAATCCGCGAGACAAGCATTGCTCTCACCGAACGTGAATTCGAACTGCTCACGCTGCTCAACAGCAAGGCCGGATCGCCAATATCCCGAGGAGAGCTGTTTGACACGCTCTGGTCACAGGACGGGTCCAGTAACGAAAACGTGGTGGACGTCTACATCGGATATCTGAGAAAGAAATTGGGATTGGATGATTTTGGGTTTGAAATCAAAACCATACGCAACCAGGGGTTTTGCATACAGGGGGTCGCCCCGTTGTCGGATGACACCTGAGTACCGACCAAAGTCTAATTCATACTTATTAATTAAGAGTCGCGCCAACCGGCAAGTCCTGCCACATTGAATATCAGCACACCCCAGGAGGAGGACCCTGATATGGCTTGGAACAGACCTGTTATTCGCGAAATCGAATGCGGCATGGAAATCAACATGTACGGCCCCGATCATGACGATGAGCGCGGTGGCGGCCTGATCTGATCAGCCGCAGGCGCCAACAAAAGATGACGTTGCGCGCAATAATACTTGGGGCCGCTGCTGGCGGCGGCCTTCCGCAATGGAATTGCGGATGTGAAAACTGCAATCTGGCCCGAAGCGGACATATTCCGGCGCAGACGCAATCATCACTCGCGGTGTCACCCGATGGCCACAACTGGGCCATCCTGAACGCTTCCCCGGATATTCGAACGCAGCTTGGCAAAACGCACGTCCTGTATCCGACCGGGTTACGAGAGGTGCCGATTCAATCGGTGCTGGTGACGAATGGCGACATAGACCATGTGGCTGGCTTGCTGACGCTGCGCGAGATGCAGCCATTTACGCTGTTTGCAACCCAAAGCATTCAGGATGTTCTTGCGCAGAACCCGATATTCGACGCCTTGAACGCCTCGGTCGTGACACGTGCGCCGATCTCGTTGAATCAGACGTTCGATCTGGTTCCCGGCTTGCAGGCAACTTTGTTCCCGGTGCCCGGCAAAGTGCCTCTGTATCTTGAAGGGGAACATGTCGAAACCGAATTGGTTGGCGAACAAACCGTCGGGGTGGCACTGAGCGCGCAGGGGAAGACGGCATATTACATACCGGGCTGTGCCGCATTGACGCCCGAGTTGCGCGCCCGCCTTGACGAGGCCGATCTATTGTTTTTCGACGGCACGCTTTGGCACGACACGGAAATGGTGCAGGCCGGGCTGGGTCAGAAAACGGGCAAGCGCATGGGCCATATGTCGATGGACGGCCCCGATGGATCGATCGCAGGTTTCGCCGATATGCAAATCGGCCGGAAAGTGTTCATCCACATGAACAACACCAATCCGGTTCTGCGCCCCGACAGCGCCGAGAACGCTCGGGCACGGGCCAAAGGCTGGACGATAGGCCAGGATGGCATGGAGATAACGCTATGACCCAAAGCCGCGAAGAGTTCGAGGCCCGGCTTCGTCAGATCGGAGCCGAGCGTTACCACGACCTGCATCCGTTTCATCATCGCCTGCACGGTGGTCAATGCACGCCTGACGAAGTGCGGGCCTGGGTGATCAACCGCTACTATTATCAGCATTCCATCCCGATGAAGGACGCCGCCTTCATGTCGCGTGTAGAAGATCCTGCGCTGCGCCGAGCCTGGCGGTCCCGGATCGAAGATCATGACGGCACGGAAGACAACGAAGGTGGTATCCGGCGCTGGTTGCGGCTGGCCGAAGCGGTCGGCCTGGATCCGGACTATGTCGCCTCATGTGACGGCGTGTTGCCTGCCACCAGATTTGCGGTGGATGCTTACGTGCGATACGTCCGCGAAAAGTCGTTGCTGGAAGCGGTTGCGGCCTCACTCACTGAACTGTTTGCTCCCAAGATTCACGCCAACAGGATCGAAGGCCTGCTTCGGCATTACGATTTTGCGGATGACAGCTCACTTGCCTATTTCCGCAACCGCCTGAAAGAAGCCCCCAAGGATGTGGCCTTTGGTCTGGCATGGGTATTGGATCATGCCGACACCGCAGAAAAACAGGACGCGGCAGCCAAGGCACTGATATTCAAGACCGATGTCCTCTGGTCGCAGCTGGATGCCCTGTGGGGCGCCTATGTCGAACCTGCCCGAATTCCGCCGGGGGCGTGGAAGCCGGACACCGGTTTACGGATGCGGCAGGCATCGTGATGTTGGCGCAGCAGGTCCCCTTGCTTCCACGTGGTGTCCGCATCCAGTACGATTCCGTGCGGGAACAATGGGTACTGCTGGCACCTGAACGGGCGGTGACGTTGGATCAGATCGGACATGCAATTCTGAGCGAAGTAGACGGCCAACGCAGCTTTGGTCAGATCACCGCAAGCCTGTCCAGGAAATACAACGCCCCGGAAGAACAGATTGTCGAAGACAGCTCGGGGTTTCTGGATGCCCTTCGGGTGCGTCGTTTTCTGGATGTCGTCTGATGCAGGTAAAACCCCCTCCCCCAATTGCCATGCTGGCCGAGCTGACGCATCGATGCCCATTGTCCTGCCCTTATTGCTCCAACCCAGTCGAAATGGCCAAACTCGACAGTGAAATGGATACTGAAACATGGGCACGTATTTTCAAGGAGGCGGCGGCGCTTGGTGTCTTGCAATTGCATCTGTCAGGTGGAGAGCCCGCATCCCGCCGCGATCTGGTTGCGCTGGTCAATGCCGCGCGTGAGGCCGGGTTGTATACCAACCTGATCACGTCGGCGATCGGCCTATCCGAGCGACGCCTGCATGAACTGGACGACGTCGGCCTGGACCATATCCAGCTTTCTCTTCAGGGCACTGACGCCGCGATGGCGGATAAGGTAGGCGGCTATCGGGGTGGGTTTGACCGCAAGATGAAAACGGTCGAATGGATCAAGAAGATCGGGTTTCCGCTGACCCTGAACTTCGTGCTGCACCGTCGCAATGCCCACCAACTGCCGCGGGCGCTGGAACTGGCGCGCGAAATGGGAGCACGACGGATCGAGGTTGCAACGGTACAGTTCCACGGCTGGGCCTTGCGGAACAGGGATGCCTTGATGCCGACGCGGGAACAGGCGCAACAGGTGACGCGACAGGTGACCGAGGCCAGGAAAGACCTCAAGGGGCAACTGGTCATTGATTACGTCCCGGCGGACTATCATGATGACTATCCCAAGCGATGCATGGGCGGTTGGGGCACAACCGGGCTGAACGTGGCGCCAGACGGTCAGGTTCTGCCTTGCCATGCGGCACAGTCCATCCCGCATCTGACATTTGACCGGGTACAGGACACACCGCTTGCGGATATCTGGTTCCATGGCAGCGCGTTCAATGCCTATCGCGGCACGGATTGGATGTCGGACCCGTGCAAAACCTGCGAACGCAAAACCATTGATTTTGGCGGCTGCCGCTGTCAGGCCATGGCCGTTATCGGAGACGCAGGCGCCACCGATCCGGTTTGCATCAAATCACCCCATCATCAGACCCTGCAAAACCAGGCAAACGAACATGCCGCCAAAGCGGATGCGCCCTTCATATATCGAACCGCACCCGGTGCCGCGAGAGAGCCTGCGGAATGACCCTAACCCAGAACGGCCCCGTCTGGCCCGGCTACCAGGTTCAGGATCCGGTCGGAAAGACGCTGTGCTTCGGGTTTGGAATGCGTCACGAACAGGGTCGCCGGGCGATGCCGCGCGATGAGGTCCTCGGTCAGGGTCAGCATCGTCTCGGCCGTTTCGGAATCCAGTGATACAAAGGGCTCGTCCATAATCAGAAACTCGGGCTTCCCGGCAAAGGCGCGCGCCAGAGAAAGCCGGCGCTGCTGACCCAGTGACAACTGGCCGGGAAACAAATTTCCCTTTCCGTCCAAACCCACGTCAGTCAGCGCGGCGTCGGCCTCAGCCTGCGACAGGTCGCCATGAATCAGGGTCAGATTGTCGATAGCCGAACGCCATGGCAGCAAAGTGGGTTCCTGAAACACAATGGCCAGTCGATCCGGCCGCACGATCTGGCCTTCGAAATCCGGGTCAATGCCTACCACCAATCGCAGCAGCGTCGTCTTTCCAATGCCCGATGGACCGGTCAGCGCGACCGTTTCCCCGGCGGCGATGTCAAATGCAATGGGGCCCAGGACGGCGTGGTGTTCAAAGCGCTTCTTCCGGATGTCAATTCGGATCATGCAGTTCTCCACCGTCGAGCGTTCCGCTCCAAGGGTTGAAGAACCAGCCATTCGACAACCAGCATGACGGCAATGAACGAAAACGCATAGACCAGCACCATTGCCACATCAAACAGCTGAAAATACAAGTGGATTTGAAACCCGACTCCGGATGAGCGCCCAAGAAACTCGACCACGAGCACGATCTTCCAGATCAAAGAAAGCCCGGACCGTGCAGCAGCAGCGATAAACGGCGCAAGCTGCGGCAGGATCACATGGCGCTGTCGTGTTTGCCACGGCATCCGGTAGACCCGTGCCAACGCATCCAGATCCGGGCTCAGCGCCCGGCCGCCCTCTCGGAGGATCGTCGCGACATTGGGAATTTTGTTCAGCGTCACCGCGGTGATCGCCGCAGCCTCGGTCAGCCCGATCCAGAGATAGCACAGCACGATCAGAACCAACGCGGGCAGGTTCAGGAAGATAACCAGCCATGGATCAAGCCAGCGGTTCAGCGCATCCGACCGCCCCATGGCCAGGCCAATGATCGTTCCCAATGTCATCGCCAGCACGAAGGCCCAGATCACACGTAACAGTGTCGCACCAAGGCTGCGCAGCAATTCGCCTGACGCAAGTTCTTGCTGAAACCGGGGGATCAGGTCCCAGGGTTGCGGCAGAATCTGAGGGTCTGCGGTCAGCGACGCCGCAACAATCCACAGCGCCACAAGGCCTGCGATGGACAAAAGCGGCGTGAGGCGCGCGTTTTGCATCTGATCCTATTCCACGTCAGCAAAAAGACCCTGTGGCACTGTCGTCGCAGCGCCCACCAGCTCAGCCCCGCCCAATTCGGCCATAAGTTCCAGAATCTTGTTGGCCGCGACCGCATCCACCGGGCGACGATCGGGAATACCGGCGATCCAATCGAGCCTGAGTTGTTCAAACTGTGCATCAGACTTGACGCTCATCCGCGGTCTGATCGCCTCCCATGCCTCGGGCGAATTGGCCAGCAGGTCCTTGGCGTCGCGGCTGGCGGCAAACAGGCTTTGCGCAAGGTCGGGGTGTTCGTTCAGAAAACTCTCTTTAAGGTAATAACCCAGCAGGGGTGTATTTGTGTCGAGCCCCAAAGCCTGCCCGGCTTCCTCAACCGAGATCAGCTCTTTCATGCCGGACGCTTTCATCTTGGCCAGGAAATGCCAGAAATTGATTGCCCCGGCATAGTCGCCGTTCAAAGCAGATTTGAAGATCAGCGGGGGCGCACCGAACACCTGTTCGGTGTCGGCTTTCAAGTCCATCCCGTATTCTTTTGCTGCATAGGCGCGCAAAATCAGCCAGGATTTATCCAGCGGACCACCCGCGATGCCGATCTTGCCACCCGCCAAATCCTTCAAACTGGTTGCCGGGCTGTCAGCGGGCACAACCACGCCGCCCACGGCTTTGGAATAAGGGATGAACACATAGTCCTTGCCGGCAGCCCTTTGACGAGCAACCCAAATCCAGTCGGCAACCGCCAAATCAGCCTCATCCCCCTCGACCGCGATACGCGTTGCGCCATTGTCGGCAAATGGTTGAACATCAAGG
This sequence comes from Ruegeria sp. YTSC002, assembly GCF_059609845.1. Taxonomy (NCBI): domain Bacteria; kingdom Pseudomonadati; phylum Pseudomonadota; class Alphaproteobacteria; order Rhodobacterales; family Roseobacteraceae; genus Ruegeria; species Ruegeria sp. YTSC002. Next base: position 340,443 of record NZ_JBXWML010000002.1, on the reverse strand, counting down.
ACAAAGCCATGTTTCCGATCCAAGCCGTTCCGGCGAATGGTCTCCAGTTCCCAATTCACCGTTCCGATCTTGAGTACGGCCGCGCGAATGGTCGGCAGGGTCTCGGCTGCCAAAGCCCCCGAACTGAGTGCAAGTGCAAGGCAGGCGGCAAGAAGTTTGGTCATGACCCGATCCCTTTTATTCGCTATTCCGCCTTTCGGCTGACTTCATTCAAATCCTTGTCCAGCTTGATATCGAACTGGTTGCCGCCCTTGCAGATGACGTCATCCAGATCATAGCCATCGTCTTCAACCTCGATATCATCCGGGTCCATCTGGCACTCGACAGAGGCAAGATAGGCTTCGATCTTTTCCACCGTTTCCGCGTCAATGTCGTCGGCGAAAGCCGGGGCCGCGAGAAGCCCGACGGTTATCAAAATTCCCATATTTTTCATGTACCTATCCCTTCTCTATTGAATACTAACCGTGATGCGTTGCGTTTCGCCGGTGGACCCGGGGATGCGAATTTCATGACTGCCGGGTTTGATTGCGATGAACGACAATTCAGCCACGCCGGCCTTGTCAAACTCGATGCTGTCCACCGCCATCGGACGGATCTCGATCTTGTTGATCACGATCTCGTTCATCCAGATCGCGCGAAAGAACGATGGCCCCTCGATGGCCAGTTCCGCTGACCCATCAGCGGTGATCTCAAGCTTGTAATACGCGCCGGATTGCAGAACCACGTCTTCACCCAGCGGTTGCCCCGAAGCAAGCGTCAGCTTGATGGTTTCCCCACGGTTGCATTTCGCCAGAAGCCCGGCAAATCCCAGATCGTCACACAGCGGCGCCGCCGATACTGGCCCACCCAACGCCGCAACCATCGCTGCAATCACTAGTTTCTTCATTCCCGTCCCTCCCAGAACTTCAGTCAATGGTCACCACGCCCCAGGGCTGTTGACCGACCTGTACTGACTTGATGGCTTTCTCTGCGGCCACATCAATGATTGTGATGTCGTTTGAATTACCATTTGTGGTCAGCAGGTATTTTTCGTCCGGCGTGAAATCCAACTGCCAGACCCGCTGCCCCACCAGTATATAGTCCAGAACTTCAAGGCTTTGCGCGTCAACAACGGCGACCCGGTTTGCAGGCCCCAAAGCAACGAACAGGCGTTTGCCGTCCGATGTCACCTTGGCACCAACGGGCTGCAACCATTCCGGCTGCACGCCCGCCACTTCGAAGCTGATCTTGCCGACAACCGTCGGCGTTCCGTCTTCTGCAATGTCCATGACCGTGACGGTTCCACCGATTTCCGATGTCACGAACAGACGCTTTCCATCCGCTGTATACTGGGCATAGCGCGGGCGCTGGTCCACCAGGACATTATGCTTGATGGAATAGTCCTCGGTGGAAATGAAATGCGCCATGTTGGTGGTCTCGGACGTGTTGACCACGAATTTGGCGTCGGGACTCATTCCCATGCCTTCGGGTTCGACACCTACCGGAATTTCGGCCAGAACGGTGCGGGTTTCGGTGTCTGTGACCGTCACCAGATTGTCGTCTTCATTGGCGATATAGAGCCGCTTGCCCGAGGGTTCGAGAATGAAAAGCTCGGGGTCCGGACCAGAGGGCAAACTGGGAAGTTCCTCATAGGTCTGTGTATCAAACACCCGGATGATATTGTCATCCGAGGCACAGACATACAGCGTGCCGCCATCCGGGCTGACGGTGATCCCACGCGGTCGGTTGCCGCCTGGAAATTCGGTGATCACCTCCCAGGTTTCGGTATCAACCACGGTAATGGTGTTGCCCCGCTCGTTCGAGACAAAAGCCTTGCCCGCGAACACGGGACCGGCGGTCAGCGCAGCACAGGCAACGGTCAGCAATAGTCGTTTCATCAATACCTCCGGTTACTCAAATGCGCGACAGCTGGATTCCGCCCGATCCAACCCCATCGTATCGAGCGGCGAGACCTGGTGCAGAAACCCCTCTTGCGGGCTGACGCTGACAGTGATCGACCCGTCATACAGAAGGATCGGCTGACGCAACTGCCCGTTCCAATCGCGGAATGTCACTTTCTGTCCTTTGAATGCGGCAAGTTCGAACTGGTCAGAAAGGGCATAATCCCGCACACTTTCCGGTTCGGCGGTGCTGGCGCGGGTCACGGCCTCGCCGATTACGCGCAGTGCAAGCCAGGCGTTGTAGTCCTCGGGGCGGACATAGCGGCCTGTCAGATCCTCGAAACGGGTCTGGAACTGGGTCGCGCCCCATGCCTCATGCGCGCCGTGAAACGTCGTCGGACGCAAGCCGCCTGAACCCATCACGGGGCGTGGGGTCCAAAGGTGATAGGACAGATACCGCGCGAAATAGTCGGTTTCGTCCGCGGCAATCACGACGTCATGGTCTCGCGCATCTTGCGTGTCCAATGGCAATTGGCGCTGAACAAGAACATGACCGGAATCCGTTCTACGAGATCCCCCGGTATCCGCAAAGGTCCGATCTTCGGCAATCTTCGCGCCGAACTTGTTCGCTGCACGGCGATACGCGTCCGCGAGCTTGACATCCTCGGGGTTGGATCCGGCCAACAGGAACCAGTCGCCCCATTTCTTCCAGACGGCAAACTGAGCAACGGCATCGGCGTTCATGGCGCGGGACGGGGCGATATGAAGCAGGTTGCCCCGGCAGTTTGCGTCGCGAAGATCGACATCAGGCGCGGACACGTTGAAGACAAGCGCCCCGGAATCTGCCGCCTTGTCCGTCAGGCGCAACATGTCCGGTGCCTTGGCCAAAAGGACGATCAGGCGCACGCCTCCGGCAAGGATCTGGGCCATTGCGGCGTCAGCCTCTTCCGGCGGAACGGCCATCGTTATGGTCTCGTAGGTATGTCCCAGAAATCCGCCCGTGGTTCCGTTATCCTCATCCCCAAGCGCCGCACCGGCAAACCCCAGATCGTCCGGTTTCAAATCATAACGCGAGATCGGCAGAAGCGACGGATAGTCGATCCGCAGCACCGCAGCCTTCACATCGAGCGCCGCCGCGGTCATCGCGGATGCACACCAAAGAAGCGCCGCAAGCAGCGGCAGCAGGCGAATGCTCAAGATGTCCTCCCGTTGCCTGAAAGTCAGAGTTCAGGTTGAAATATTCGGGGCATAACGCCCCGAAAAACGGAACCAATACTTTTGGCCGTGTTGTAAAACAAAGCCTATCAGCTTCATCATTAAGCTCGATTCTTATTTTATAAGAATGCGCGTATATGGTTGATCTTGCTGCGGTTTCCCGCGACACCCGCCGATTTTTCAGGGGGTGTGACGGGTGACCGTCAACGTGCGCTCGCACGTCAGGTCTGACAAAAGAAACGCCGCAAGCGCGCGGCGTGTGCCAAAGCTCTGCGCATTCAGGGAGGACATGGAATGAATCGACGATTTCTTCTTGCCGCAACCACCGCTCTGCTGGTGCCGGGTCCGGTTTGGGCCCACGGGCCGACCCGGCAGAAAGTCACGCTGACTGCCGAGGTCGCAGCCTCACCAGAGGAAGTCTGGGCCGTTGTCGGGAACTTTGATGACATGTCGTGGCATCCTGCTGTGTTTGCGACCGAAGGAAACGGCGGCAACGCGATTGATGCGACCCGATTGCTGACACTTGGTCAGGAAGGCGGGCCGACGATCAATGAAATTCTGTACAAGTACAGCGCAGAGAAAATGAGCTACTCCTACCGGATCACCGAGGTCGCGGTAGAGGTGCTGCCTGTCACCAACTATTCGTCGCATCTGACGGTAAAACCGCGCGACGGAGGTGGTTCGATCATCGAATGGCGCGGCGCCTTCTATCGCGGGTATCCAAACAACGATCCTCCGGCCGAGTTGAATGACGAAGCCGCCGTTGCCGCCGTGACCGGCGTCTATCAGGCGGGTCTCGACGCGTTGATCGAGCGGTTCGGTGCGGCAAGTTAGCCACCTGCTGACGTTGTTCTTGGCGCTCTCTGGCAGCCCGGCACTGGCACAGACAGCATTCATCACCTGTCAGAACGGTGAAGAACTGAGCCGGATAGATCTTGCACGGATGCAGGAAACGGCCCGCTGGCCCCTACCTGGCAAGCCTGCGGGTGTGGCGGTTGGTCTGGATGAAACGCTGTTCACCGTGTCCCCGGACAGCAAAATGGTAAGGCGTTTGTCTGCCGAGACCGGTGAAACGGTCGCGCAAGTCACGCTAGAAGGGGGGCCGATTGGTATCGCTCTGGATCAGGATCGCGGGCGGGTTTTTGTCTCGGATTGGTACAATGCCCGACTTTGGGTGCTGGACAGTGAAACTCTGAAAGTTCAATCCGAGTTGCCCACCGGAGCCGCCCCGGCGGGTATTGCGATATCAATAGACGGGCGCTTTCTGGCGTCGGCCGACAAGGATGCGGACCAGGTGTCGGTTTTCGATGCCGACACTCTTCAGCTTCTGCACCGCAGCCCGGTTGGATCACGCCCCTTCGGGCTGCGTTTTGCCCCCGATGGGCGTCTGTTCATCGGCAATGTCGGCAGCAATGATGTCAGCGTGGTCGATGCGGAAACCGGCGCCATCACCGCAACGGTCCCGGTCGGGGAACGCCCTTATGGCATCGCCTTCGCCCACGGCAGGGCGTTCGTCACGAACCAATATGCCAATACGCTCAGCGTCATATCTCTGGAGACGCTCGAACATGAGGGCGTGATTGATGTTGGAGAATACCCCGAAGGCATTGATGCGACGGCGGGCGAAGATCTGGTGGTCATCGCAAACTGGTTCGACAACACCGTCAGCATCGTGGACCCACAGGCCCTGTCGGTGGTAGAAACACTAGAAACCTGTGATGGACCACGTGCCTTTGGCAGGTTCCTGCAAGGAGGACAACAATGAAAGCATCTCACCTGATTGCGGCCCTGTTCAGCATGTTGGCGGCCCCGGTTTGGGCATCCAACGAGGCATGGGAAAATGTCCGAGCGCTGCTTTATGGCGACAGACCGATGCAGAACGGAGATGCGTTGATCGCGATTGATGCACCTTACCGCACACCCGATGACGCGCGGGCTCAACTGGCGGCTCAGGTCCTAGCCCCTCGGGGGGCAAAAGTGGCCAAGGTGACATTGGTGCTGGATGAAAACCCGATGCCGGTTTCTGCCGTGTTCGAGCTGGACGAGCCACTGCCGAGTTTTTACTTCGACGTGACCATGCGCGTGAACGGCCCGACCCCGATGCATGTCATCGCCGAAACCACGGATGGCCGCCTTTGGGTGTCAGAAACTTTCGTCAAAACCTCGGGCCTTGGCGCCTGCGCGGCGCCTCCCGGGACCGATCCGGAACTGGCCCTGGCAAACCTTGGCACGATGGAGGCCGAACTGGTCGGCCGAGTCCCTGCGCTGAACACGCGGACACGATTGTCAAACCTGGGTGCGGGCCGGGCCAACAAGATGGATCTGAACATTGATCATCCGTCGCATTCCGGAATGCAGATGGATCAGATTTCCCTGCTGTTCATCCCGATGCGATATGTAGAGACCGTGGATATCGATCTTGATGGCGCCGGGTATGTCCAGATGACGGGCTCGATTTCTCTGTCCGAAAATCCAAGGGTTGGCATTTCCGTTCCAAGCAGGGCGCAAGCGGTCGATGTGACCATGACGGATACGGACGGTACGGTCAGTCATTTACACAAAAAACTGGCGGGTTTTTAGATCACCCGCCTCCGGCAACGGGTTGGCCCGGGGCTGGCTTTACCCGCTCCAGTGGATAGCCCCACAAGGCCCAGCCGTCGGTGCCTTCCGGAAACCAGTAGACTTTGGTGTATCCCCATTCGATTGCGCGTCGGGCGGCATTCCAACTCATCCAGCAATCTTCCAGGCAAAAGAACACGACACCGTGGTTGATATCGCCATTGGTGCTGGCCTCTAGACCGGTTCGAAAATAGTCTGCCGTAACATCGGCAATTGCGCCATAGCCGACATTTGGCAACCAGAGTGATCCCGGAATGCTGTCACGCGGCTTGTCGCGCCAGATCGTGCCTTCAGGCAGATTGGCGGGTTTGGGCGGCTGCGGCAAAACGTCGATGAACGCGACGCTTTGTTCCTGCCACAGGCCGTATGCCTCTTCCGGGCCGATGACCGTCCCGCCGGTTATCTGATCCGGCACCGGCGCGCGGTAGTGATCCATGCGGTAGTCACTTGGTTCGGGTACTGTCTGCGCTGTTGCGGCAGTCGAGATCAACGCAATTGCCACCGCTGCCCGCATCATTGCGACAGGTCCAGAACCTCTGTCCCCAGATCATTCACAAGTGGAACACCGGCCTCGGCCAAAACAGCATTGATCTCATCCTGATTGCGGCGGATCAGCGAGTTCAACTGCCGCTGCCAAACCTTCTCACCCTGACGCACGCCCATGGTGATGCGGTAAAACAGACGCGGCGGCAGCTCTTCCTTGACCAGCGGGATCACCTTGAAATCAGGATAGTCTGCCGTGACCAATGGTCCGCCCAGCGGGCCCCAAAGAATGGCCGCATCGATCTCACCCGATTGCAGATCATCCAGCATGTCGATGGCGGGGCTTTCCACACGTCGGTCAACGAACAGGTTATAAGGCTTGGCTTGCCCGATCAGCCCGTTCCGCGCCATATGAGCCGCAGGCGGTGTACCCGCCACGATCCCGATCCGTTTCCCCTTGAGCATCGGATCGTTCAACATGTCCACCCGGGCCAGATCACTGTCCATCGGCACGATCAGCGCATAGGCGGACGTATAGTAGTGGTTGGTGTTCTGCACCAGCTCATGACCTTGCGCATAGCCGATCACCACATCGCATCGTTTGGCGGCCAGCGTGTTCCGTATGAAGCCCGTCGCCTGCGGAAACCAGACATATTGCACGGGCAGTTCCAGCTTTGCGGCAATCAATTCGGCCAGTTTGTTTTCAAATCCCGATCCGTCCTCGGATGACATGGGTTTGTTGGCCGGATCCGCACAGACGCGAAAAGCCGTTCTTGAAACCAGGTCAGAAGTCTGCGCCGACACGGGCACTGCCTGACAAAGCCAGACGCAAAGTCCGAAAACCGGCAGGCAGGCCTTAGCCCATACACGCATCTTCATCCTCGCGGATCACGTCAGATTTCGCCTCTTTCTTGGGCGGGCGGCCACGCGGGATCGCACCCGACCCATGAGCCTTCAAGTATACATAGATGTCATCCAGAAAGCACATCACATTCGGGTTGTCGCCAAATCCCGGCATTACCGAGTTTTCAGCGGCGTTCACCACCTGGCGGCCATTGGTGACGACATCAACGAAGTCGTAATAATCCATTTCCAGCGCAGACTCTTTCAGAGCCGGCGCATAGGTCGAGCCCTCGCCATCCGGGCCGTGACAGACATGGCATTCCGCGTGATAGCGCCGGAAGCCCGAAAATGTCATCCAGTCTACGGTTCCATCCTCGGCCACGTTGAATGTCGGGATATCGTCTTCGGTGTAATACCGTCCATCTTCGGAATACGCGACTGCCAGATTGTCGGCAATCGCGGCAACAGGAAGGCAATAAGCAAGAATTGATGCCAGAAGACGTACAGAATGGTTCATGGAACGCTCGTTTCTTTTCAAGTGAAAACCGGCGCGGTCCGATTGAACCGCGCCGGCCGGATCTTTGGCTTAGTTCGGCAATGCGAACACGGTCAGCTGACCGCCCAGCGCGGTATAGTCGCTGAGTGCGGCATAGCCACCCACGGCGCCCAGACCGTCATTCGGGTTGGTCAAACCAGCCGCCAGACCGATACCGGCCCAACCACCGACACCGGACAGAATGCCGATATACTGCTTGCCACCTTGCTCGTACGTCATCACGTTGCCGATGATGCCAGAGGGCGTTTTGAACTTGTACAGTTCTTCCCCTGTTTCAGCATGAACCGCCTTCAGATACCCTTCGAGCGTTCCATAGAAGACAACGTCACCCGCTGTCGCCAGCGCACCGGACCAGACCGAGAACTGCTCGGGCAGTGACCACTTGATGCTTCCATCAGTGTTGTCCCAGGCAATGAAGTTGCCCATGCCACCATGGCTGTCGGGTGCCGGATACATCGCCAGAGTTGCACCCACATAGGGCTGACCAGCGGTATAGGACACGCGGAACGGCTCATAATCCATGCAGACATGGTTGGTTGGCACATACATCAACTGAGTCTTCGGCGAATAGGCCGCAGGCTGTTGGTCCTTGGTGCCCAAAGCCGCCGGGCAGATACCGGTCGAGTTCACGTCCTCGCCGTTCTGTTCCGTCGAATACTGCGCGACCACGGCCGGGCGGCCATAGGTTTCGCTGTTGGGATCCATGTCGACGCCAGTTGTCCAGTTCACAACCGGGTCGAATTTTTCGGCCACCAGCAGCTCGCCCGTCACGCGGTCCATGGTGTAACCAAGACCGTTGCGGTCGAAATGGGTCAGCAGTTTGCGCTGCTCGCCATCAATTTCCTGTTCCGTAAGGATCATTTCATTGATGCCGTCATAGTCCCATTCATCATGCGGCGTCATCTGGTAGAACCATCTTGCCACGCCGGTGTCGATGTCACGCGCCATGATGGTCATGGACCAGCGGTTGTCGCCCGGGCGCTGCGCCGGGTTCCAGGTCGATGGGTTCCCGGTGCCATAGTACATCAGGTTCTCGTCCAGATCCGCGGAATACCAGCCCCATGTGGTGCCGCCGCCGATCTTCCACTGATCGCCTTCCCAGGTGTTTGTACCCGAGTCCGCGCCAACCGGCTTACCCAGATGGGTGGTCTTTTCCGGATCAACAAGAATGTCCGAATCCGGCCCCATGGAATAGGCCCGCCAGACCAGCTCGCCCGAGTTCATGTCATAGGCCGTAACCGACCCGCGCACACCGAATTCGCCACCCGAGATACCGACAATGACCTTGTCCTTGATAGGCAACACCGTGGCTGTGTTGGTTTCGCCAATCGCCGGGTCGCCATTCTGGACTTCCCAGACGACATCCCCGGACTTGGCATCAAGCGCCACAACCTTGGTGTCGGCCTGATGCAGGAAGATCTTGCCATCCGCATAAGCCACACCGCGGTTCACCGTGTCACAGCACATGACCGGAATCACGTCCGGGTCCTGCTTGGGCTCATATTTCCAGACGATTTTGCCTTCGTTTGCCAGATCCAGAGCATAGACAATGTTCGGGAACGGCGTGTGGACATACATCATGTCGCCAATCACCAGCGGCGAACCCTCGTGCCCGCGCAGAACACCGGTCGAGAAGGTCCACGCCACTTGCAGATCACCTACATTGTCTGCGTTGATCTGATCCAGTTCGGAATAGCGCTGATTTTTGTAGTCACCCGTCTGGATCGCCCATTGTTTCGCGTTCTCCATCTGGGCAACCAGGTCGTCATTTGCATAGGCCGCGGTGGCCAGTGCAATGGCAATCCCGGAGGTCCAAAGCGATAGATTTTTCATTCAATCTCCTCCCTTTCGTGCAGCGATCTCTCTCTCTGCATTGCAACACCTCACCCAGGTCGGATTACGGTGTCTGTTGATGCTCGCCCCGACCGACGGTTTTCCGGTCGCTTAGGTGGGAGAGCAATGCGATCTCCTACGACCCGTTGTCCTCAAAGGTCGCAAGATATGCGATGATGTTCGCTCGATCGTCCTCTTTTCTCAGCCCGGCGAAGGTCATCTTGATCCCCTTCGCATAGTCGCGCGGTTTCGTCAGAAACGCGTCCAGTTCTTCGGGTGTCCAGACCAGCCCTTCTTCGGACAGCGAAATCAACACCGGTGAATAGCCAAATCCTTCGACGCTTGCGGCCTGACGTCCAACAATACCGTTCAGCACCGGCCCCACCTTGTTTTCAGCCCCTTCGCCCACCGCATGGCAGGCCTTGCACTTGCGAAAGACTTTTTCGCCCGCTTCGGGATCGCCTTCGGCGCTTGCAAAGGCGGGGAAAAGCATGAGGCAGGTTGCTGCGAATACCGTTCTGATCACTATCAATCTTTCCTTGCTGTTTTCATTGGCTGAGACGTTCCGCGTGCCATTCGACATGATCGCGGGCAAAACTGTTCACGAAGAAGTACGAGTGGTCATACCCTTCCTGGATTCTGATCTGTCCGGGCTGGCGGCGCTTGGCCATCATGTTGGCCAGTGCTTCGGGTTTGAGCAGATCAAGAAACTGATCATCCGCGCCCTGATCGATCAGCAGGTCACCTTTCCAGCCGTGTTCTTCCAGCAGCAGGGTGGCGTCATGTTCGACCCAGGTGTTTTCGTCGTCACCCAGATAGCTGCTAAGCTGTTTACGGCCCCAATCCGACCGCGTCGGGTGCGCAATCGGCGCAAATGCCGAAAGAGACCCGAATTTGTCGGCGTTGCGTATCGCGATCGTAATCGCACCATGTCCACCCATGGAATGGCCCGTGATCCCGTGACGATCCTGCACCGGGAAGTTCTTCAGAACAATTCCGCGCAGCTCGTCGACGATATAGTCATACATTCTGAAATGGGCCCGCCATGGGTCCCGTGTGGCGTTCACGTAGAATCCGGCCCCCTGCCCCAGATCATAGGCGTCATCGTCGGCAACATTCTCGCCACGCGGGGATGTATCGGGAAACACAACCGCGACACCGTAATCCGCCGCCGCCTCCTGAAATCCGCCCTTGGTCATCGCGTTTTCATGGGTGCAGGTCAGGCCGGACAAGTACCACAACACCGGCACCGGCCCGGATTTGGCCTGAGGCGGCAGGTAGATGGCAAAGGTCATCTCGCAATCACAGGTCTCGGACGGGTGGGAGTACACGGTCTGCTCCCCTCCGAAACTGCGATTTTGCGAGATGGTTTTCAGACCCATGTCAGTACTCCACGACCGCGCGGATCGATTTACCCTGGTGCATCAGGTCAAAGCCGTGGTTGATTTCATCAAGTGTCAGCTTGTGCGTGATCATGGGGTCGATCTCGATCTTCCCGGCCATGTACCAATCAACGATCTTCGGAACATCCGTCCGGCCCTTGGCACCGCCGAACGCGGTTCCGCGCCATGACCGGCCGGTGACCAGCTGGAACGGGCGCGTTGAAATCTCGGCACCAGCAGGTGCCACACCGATGATGATGCTTTCTCCCCAACCTTTGTGCGCGCATTCCAAAGCGGTTCGCATCACGCCGACATTGCCGGTCGCGTCAAAGGTATAATCCGCGCCACCGCCGGTCAGTTCGACCAGATGTGCCACGATATCGCCGCTGACTTTCGAGGGATTCACGAAATCGGTCATTCCGAAATGAGTCGCCATTTCGGCCTTGCCGTCATTCAGGTCGACACCAACGATCTGGTCACAGCCCGCCATGCGACAGCCTTGAATGACATTCAGGCCAATTCCGCCCAGACCAAAGACCACGCAGCGTGAACCAATTTCGACCTTGGCCGTGTTGATAACGGCCCCGATGCCGGTGGTGACGCCACAGCCGATGTAGCAAATCTTGTCAAACGGCGCGTCCTTGCGCACCTTGGCCAACGCAATCTCGGGCACAACGGTGTGATTGGCAAACGTCGAACAGCCCATGTAGTGATGGATGGGTGTCCCGTCCAGCATGCTGAACCGGGTCGTCCCATCCGGCAGCAAGCCCGCACCCTGCGTGGCACGTACTTTCTGACACAGGTTTGTCTTGGGATTCAGACAATACTCGCATTCACGGCATTCGGGGGTGTAAAGAGGGATCACGTGGTCTCCAACCTCAAGGCTGGTAACACCTTCCCCTACTTCCAGAACCACTCCGGCGCCTTCATGACCCAGAATTGCCGGAAAAATCCCTTCAGGGTCATCACCTGAACGAGTGAACTCATCCGTATGACAAAGACCGGTCGCCTTGACCTCGATCAGGACTTCACCTGCTTTCGGGCCATCCAGTTCAACCTCCATGATTTCCAAGGGTTGGCCTGCCGCCACAGCAACCGCCGCGCGTGTTCTCATCTCTGTCTTTCCTCCCATGGCACCGGAATCAACCGTAGTCCGGCAACTTGGGTCGAGTATGAGGGCGAGCGCCATGTTCAAACAATTAAGACAATGGTGTGTATTGGGTTGAATGGACTTCGCGCGCAGATTCCATGCATGATGTCCGCGTGGAGGAGAGCTGCGATGTCTAACGGCAAGCTAACACTTATGGCTCTGGCCTGGCTCAGCGCGGCTGGCCCGGGCCTGGCAGCGGATTTTTCCGACCCAACCTGGCCGTGCATCCAACGCAAGGTCGAGGACCTGTCGCTGGGCCTCATGTGGCCGTACCAGGTCCCTGACAGCGAAACCACCGAAGACAGTGCCGACATCGATGAAATTGCTGGCCTGTTGGCGCTGAGGCGGATCGACCTGGAAGACCTGCGGCCCCAGGTTGCAGAGTTTGCCGCGCGTCACAACGGCGATCCGGATATTCTGGGTCAGGTGTTCCAGCGCGTCTTTGACACCTTGTCCAAAAGACGCAAGCACATCATCGCGGGGATCGGAGAGTTTTCGCTGAAGCAGATCGATATGGCTGAAAAGATTGATCTGGCCCGGGTGGAAATGGAGCAGGCCCTGTCTTCCGACCCGCCTGATTATGACCGCATTGACGCCCTTGAGGAGCAGCTGGATTGGGACCAGCTGATCTACTCTGACCGTCAACGCTCGATCACCTATCTGTGCGAAACACCGCAAATCATCGAGCGACGCCTGTTTGCGATTTCGCAAATGCTGCAACAGTTGACCTCAGATCAAGGTTAATGCAGCGGCCTCTTGGCAAGGAGGGAAACATGAAACACCTACTGATCGTCTTTCTGACGCTGTCGCCCCTCTCGGCCCTTGGCCAGTCCCCGCTCAGCGGCGTTGACATGACTCTGCCCAAGATGACCCAGGCGCAAATGACCCGCGCCGACGTTGTTGCCCGGCTTGCGGCTGCTACGGCCGACGCCCCCGCAGATTTCACCCGGGTCTGGCTGAACAATCTCGACTTGTCCGGGTTGGATTTCAGCAATGCGATCCTGCGAGCGACGTCTTTGAACGGCGCCAATTTGTCGGGATCCACTCTGGACGGCGCGATTCTCAGCCAGTCCTGGATGATCGGCGCCAACCTTTCAGGTGCATCGCTTGTCGGGGCCGAGCTGTTCCAGACCCAGCTCAGCCAAGCGGATCTGAGCGATACGGATTTCACAAACGCCCGAACAGCCGCCGATTTTACCAAGGCCAAACTGAACCGGGCTGTATTCAAAGGGGCGGATTTTTCGGCCGACATGCGCAACCAATCCATGGGGCTTATGCGCGGCGTCCTGTCCTCGGCTCGTGGATCGGACGTGGATTTCACTGACGCGAAAATGTCCCGCGCCGATCTGGAATTCGCCAAATTGCCCAACGCAGATTTCACAAATGCCGATTTGTCGATGGCCACATTGGGCGGGGCCGACCTGACAGGGGCTACATTGTCCGGTGCCGATTTTACGAATGCCGATTTGACGGCAACGCGGCTGATTGACGTTCGGGGCGCAGATCAGGCCAATCTGGGCGCCGCGAAAAACCTGGATCGGGCTATTCGCTGACAGGGCTATTCCCATTCAAGTTCGGTGAATGCGACCGTCGCATTGCGCGGGTTGTAGGCGTCAAACAATTCCCAGTGCACCGCTTCTTCCTGAGCGATCGTTTCAACCGCATCGCCCAGTCGCTGACCACTGCCGATTGCTTCGCGCGTGTCTGTTTCCAACACGTTCAAATAGCGCATCATATCCTCGGCACCTTCAGGCCACGCCAGGATCGGCCCACCATGGCCCGGTACGATTTGAGTGACGTCAAGCCCGGTCATCTGTTTCAGTACGCGTTGCCAGCCGATCAGTTGACCATCCAATGCCGGGGTATGCCGGTGAAACACCAGATCGCCGGTGAACATGACGCCGGTGTTTGCATCCATGACGGTCAAGTCATTCCCGGTATGTGCCCGGGGCCAGGCCCGCAGGATCAGTTTGCGCCCACCCAGGTCGATCTCGTCCGTGGTTTCAACGGCGATGTCGACGGAAATCGGCCCGACACCCACATAGGCACTGTCGCCGATCGCGGCGCTCAGGCTTTCGACATAGTTGCCCAACCGGTCCAGCAATGCTCTCTCCAGCCCCGCATGGCCGACAACCTGTGCCCCTGAAAGGGCCAAAGGCTCTGTTCCCAATGTGTGATCGGGATGCATGTGGGTCACAATTACGTGACTGACTGGCTTGTCCGTCTCGGCCCGAATGGCCCGCCAGACAGCCTCTCCTATCCAGGGTGCCGTTCCCGTATCAATCACCGCGACACTGTCCTGGCCGATGACAAATCCGATATTGGACACATCGCCCAGATTGTCCGCGTCGGGTTCCGCTATCAAACCGCGATGCACGAACAGACCCGGCGCAGCTTCTTCAAATTCCAGTGCCTGACCAATGTGTTGGCAATAGGGCTCGCCGCTGCGCCAATCGGAAAGCAGCGGAGGAGTTGTTTTCAGCTTCTGCTCGCATTCAGCCTGTGATCGGGCCTCATAACCCGGCAAAAGCTGTTCTCTGCAAGGCTCTGTCGCAACCTGAGCGCATAGCAAAATCACGGCTTCAAACATAGCAGCCCTCCGACCGGAACATTGGCACAGATCTCTGCCAGAACCACCGCGCCTTTCGTCGGCATATATTTTCCTTGCGTTTTGTGGCACATTCTTGGCCACCGGTTGCCGGAGGAGACAACATGGCCAGAGCACTAGCACCCGTAGCAATCCTTTCACTTGCACTAGCCCTGCCTGCATGGGCAGAGCAGCCAATCAAAAATCCGCTGGTCGACAGCGAAACCTGGAAGGACCTGCAATACGATGTCGTGGGCGAGGCCCAGATCGGAAATGCGGACACGCTGCTTTCGCTCGACGCCCCGTACCGGGCGCATGATGCCGCAACGGTGCCCATCGTTTTGAAACAGCTTGATCCCGATGCCCGGATTTCCGCTGCCACTGTCGTGATCGACGAAAACCCGGCCCCGGTCGCAGGCGTCTTCAGCTTTTCACCAGCTATGGGTCAGTTGGATTTCGAGATGCGAGTCCGCGTGAACCAGTATTCGAATGTCCGCGTGATCGCTGAAACGCCTGACGGGCTTCATATGACCGGCCGGTTTGTCAAAGCATCGGGCGGCTGTTCGGCACCGGCCAGCAAAGACCCTGAGGTCGCATTGGCGTCCATGGGCAAGATGAAGCTGCGCAGCTTCGGGCAAGAGGCGCAGATTTCCACGCCGCGTCGAGAAGCTCAGATCATGATCCGTCACCCGAACTATTCCGGCCTGCAACGCGATCAGGTCACACAACTGTTCATCCCCGCGCATTTCATCGACCATATCGAAGTCTGGCAGGGGGAAGAGTTGCTGTTCACGATGGATGGCGGCATTTCGATCTCGGAAAACCCGGCCTTCCGTTTTGCCTATAACGACAACGGCTCGACCATGTTGACGGTCAAGGCAACGGATACCGAGGGCAACACGTTCGAGAAAGACCTGCCCAAAGCCGCGGCCAGCTGACGGACCAGACTGCGTTTATCGAAAACAGACAACCTCGGCTTCAGCCTGCGCCCGGCGCAGGTCGGCCACCATGTTTTCGGCCAGCACCGCACTTTTGAAAAACGCCATGCGCTCTCCCCCGACCCGACGCATCGACAGAACAGTTTCCGCCTGTTCATATTGCTCATACGGCAGGATCGAGGCGATCAAATCGATCGAGCATGAACACCTGTCCAGCATCTCGCGGGTTTGACCGTTGGTGACCATGCATGCAAACACGTAATCCGCGCGTGCCGCGGTCGGGTAGTCATTAAGTCGATCCGCGACGCTTTGTGCAGACGCTGCAATGGGCGCAACCAGACTGCCTGCGATCAGGGCTGCAAAGGTCATGCGGCCGCGTTCCCGAAATTGGCATGGCGTTTTCATTCGCGCCCCTCCTGCATTCCTTCAAACCGCATTTCCGATCGATAAACAGCCGCGCCGTCACGTTCGGAAACAGCTTCCGCCACGAGGCTCAGATACCAGCCCGGAACCTTGTCCGACACCGTGACGCGAAGAACCAGGTCTGCGAACCCTTGCATCCGGTCGCGGTTCGGATCCTCGGCGAATGGGCGCAGGACAATGGTCTGAACGGGAATGGTTCTGCCATCGATCGCCGCCTCGCCCTCGACGATCTCGGCAGGTTGAACCAGCGCATCTTTGATACGGTTTCGGATGTAAAACGGGCTACCTCCCGCGGACTCGGCCATATCCCGGATGGCGCTTTCATAGAAAACCATGATCATCGGATTGCCGACGCTGGCCGGAAAAACACCCATGGCGCGGTGTTTGTCGTCTTGGCGGAATTCCAGATGGGCCATCTCGTTCCCGTCATCCGAAAAACTCAGAGAGATAAGACCGGTATCACGTTCCGCCGTGTCGGGCCTTATCCGGTTTGTGACGGTACGCTGATAAATCAATTCCTTGTCACGTTCGATTGTGTCCAGAACGCCATTTTGGAACAGCAAATCATAGGCTTGCTCGGCATCGACCGATGCCGCGGAAACCGAATTCAAACTCAGAAACAAAACGGCGATACCGCAAAAAAGCCTTCTCATGGTTTTGTCCTCCCCGCGATGAGAGTATGGGCTAATCGCCCCATGTCACCGCCGACTTTTGTCGGTATTGAGCGGTTGCGTATGCAAAGCGTTCTGAATCTTCCAGATGATCAAAGACCGGAGCCGCGGCAGTTTGACTGGTTTCGCCATCACCGAAATCTCATGCCGCAATCCGTCTTTGCGCAGGGCTTCACTGCGATCAGCGGTGATCAGGATTGCCGGAACTTGGGTCTGCGTCATCTCTCGGATCCGGTGAATTGCATGAACACCGGTTTCCCCATCATCCAATTGATAGTCGGCCAGAATGATATCCGGCGGCATACCAATGTCTTTTATGAATTGCATCGCTTCCTTCGGCGACCGGGCCGGCAGAACACTGGCACCGTTCTGTTCCAACCACTGCGTTGTCCCAAACAGAACATCACGGTCGTTTTCGATCACCAGAATGATGAAATCCAGCGGCACGTCGCCCGTGTTGGCCAGAAGATCCAAGGGTTCGATGGTGCTTGGCCCGGTTTCGACCCTGTCCATTTCTATGCTGAACACTGAACCAACGCCAGGTTTGGACCGCAGCGAAAGCTTGTGACCCAACAGCCGGCAGGCGCGGTCCACGACGGACAAACCCAGGCCCATGCCGGAACCCAGTGGCACGTTTTCGGCCCGCGTGAATTCCTCGAACACGCGTTGCTGATCTTTGCGTGCGATCCCAATACCCGTATCCCAGACTTGCAAAATGACCTTGTCGCCGCGCCTGCGACACCCCACCAGAACCCGACCGCCCGGTTCGGTATACTGGATGGCATTCACGACCAGATTCTGGATCGAGCGCAACAGATAGATCGGATCGGATTTCACGATTTCCGAACACGGAACCACATCAAGCCTCACGTTCTTGTTCTCGGCCACCAGCGTTTGATCGCCCTGTATCCCTGCAATCATCGTAGCGAGGCTAACTTCCGTGGGTGAGACCGTGTCCGGATCGGTAGTTTCGAGCCGCGAAATATCCAGCAATGAGTGCAGCAGTTGTTCAGCAGATCCAAAGGCACCGTCCAACCGCTCCATCATCTCATGAAGCTCGGTCTCACGCGTGATCTCCAGCAGGGTCGAGATCATGAGTTTTGCGGCATTGATCGGCTGAAGCAGGTCGTGGCTGGCTGCCGCAAGAAATCGTGTCTTGGAAGAAACCGCAGCTTCGGCGCGTTCCTTTGCGATCCGCAGCGCCTCTTCCACCCGCGCTTTTTCTTCGTATTCCTGAACCAGCTTGGCGTTGGCATGGGTCAACTCTGCCGTGCGTTCCATAACCCGGTTTTCCAGGGTTTCGGTCGCGCGTGCTTCAAACGTCACGTCTTTCAGTTCGACCAGAAAGCCACCATCCGGCAGTTGGTTGACCTGAATGTCCAATACGCGGTCTGATCCGTCGCGCACACGTTTGCGCAACCAGCCGCGGCTTTTCAGCTCGTGTTGCCACTTGCCGATCCTGAGTTCATCATCGGCCTTGATCAGCCCACGCGTCCGCATCAGATCCAAAAGCGTTTGCACTGGCATGTTTGCCTGCAAGACGGATAGCGGCAGGTTCAGTATTTCCCGGAACCGCGCGTTGTGCATCATGATCTTGGTATCTGATGAAAACGTGCAAACGCCTGAGCTCATGTTTTGGAAAACCGCCTGAAGGTAGTCTTCCTGACGGTCAATCAGGGTTTCTTTCTCATCGCGGTTCCTGCGAACAACGGATGTGATGTCGGTCAGCAGAATGACCACATTCTGAGGCGACGTGTATTGTGCGCTGAGTTGATACCAACGATCCCCACGCAGTTCGATCACGTCGCTGGACACCATCCCGGTATGACAATTGCGCTCAAGCGTATCCAACATTTTCGATATTCCGTGGTCGGACGATACGAACTCGGGACTGTTCTGTACCAACAGAAAAAACCGACCCAGGCTGAGGCCGGGCCCGACAACGTCAGACATATCCGGGAATATCGCCTGAAACAGCTCGTTGCACAGGTTCAATTCGCCATCCGTGAACAGCGCGAACCCTTCTTCCATGGAAGACAAGGCCCTGACGAGGCTCTTGCGGGTTTGTTCGCGTTCGTACCTGGCGCTTTCAAGTTCGGTGGTCGCACGTTCCAGATCGCGACTCTGCTCCATCACCTGCTGCTGCAACTCTATCGCCGACTGAAACGCCAGGAAGGCGGACGGACCCACATCTTTCTGGCGGTTGGCGCGCCGCATCAGCGCGTCGATGATCTTGGCCTGTTTGGATATCTGGATCTCTGGCGGGTCGTCTGGATTCAGCATGGTCAGCTCAGGTCCCGCTTCTCGGGCTCAAAGAAAGCGACCCCCACAAAGGTCTGGTTCATATGTACGCCGGATTGCTGTTCTCCGTAGGTGTTGAAGCCAACCACCCGGTGAGATTGCAGAACATCCGAAACCTGTTTGCTCAACTGTTTCTGTTCGATTTCGAGTTTCCGCAGAATACAGTCGAATCCAAGAATGAAATCCGGGGCGGTTCCGGTGTTGTCGCGCACATTCAGCCCGGCTTCGAGCGTTTCAATGATCTCCTTCCCGCGCCCCAGTGTCATGATCAGGCCGTCATCGATCGCCGCGAGAAAAGACAGGGATCCCCCCTCCATCGGTTCACGAATGGCACGTACGTAGTAATTGAGGTTCTGCCTGAGAAGCAGAGGGTTTTCCGCAAATACCAGCGGCGACAGATCTTCGGCCGCGCACCCGACCAATCGGGCATATTCCTGCGCCGCCGGCGCCCCGTTGATCTCATAGACCACGCGTTCTTCCGGGTTGGCGTCGGTGATGATGATCTCGGACCCGATGGGCAGGAAATGATCAAAACCGATACCCTGAAAACCAAGGTTGGTTTCAATCAACAACAGGACGGCAGCATTGTTGTGCGCCTTGCCACCGTGAAAAACGAACGTCTCTTCATATTGAAGGCCATCCCCGGCAGAGCCGCCGAATATCGGCAATCCATCCAGAACGGTTTCCAGCGTTGAGACCAGCAAGTCCTCCTGCTTGGACAATCCATCCGTAAACACCAGTGCCAGCCTGTTCCACCCCGCCGTGTGGCGGAATCTTTCGGCCAGTCGCTGGGCTGCGGCAGCGATTTCCGTTGAATTGAGCGGTCTGAGCGATTCGAACAAAACGGACGAGCATCGAAAGTTGGACTTCGGAAAGGCCAGCAGCAAAAGCGCATGCGATTCATAACCCGAACGCGTGATTTGTCCTGCGGTGGTGCAGCCGAAGACAGGAACACCCGCAAGTCTTTCGTTCAGGCAACGCGACACTTCCACTGGATCAAGAGTGCTGGGAACGAAGGCCAGGACAAAGCAGGACGACAGACTATCGATTTCCGCGCAGGCTTCTTCAACGGCGGTCGTCGGGTCCAAATCATCGGAACGGCCAATCGCAATGAAATTCGGTTCATGCTCCAGATCCCGCATGTGCCCCCCCTAGTGTTGAAGAAAGGATTTGACCTCCGGTTCGTGTCGCGACTGTCTGGCGACAACCGAGTCGACCAGAACAGCGGCCTGGGTCCGGTTGCGCACCCCAAGGCGGCGCAGCAAAGCGGTGATATGCGCCTTGACCGTCGCTTCTGCCAAAGACAGCTCATAGGCAATCTGCTTGTTGGATTGGCCCACGCAGATAAGCTTGAGAATCTTGACCTGCTGCGGCGTCAATGATGAAAGCTCGGGGCTGGACTGGTAGACGGTGCTTTCGGAGGGCTTCAGCTCTTCGACCCGGCTGTATTCGGTGGGTACGTATCTCCGCCCAGAGGTGATCTCCTGAATGGCGTGTTTCAGGGTTTGCGCCGGCGTGTCTTTCGGCAGAAATCCCATCGCACCGTGGTCCAGCAAAGATCTTACCAGCTCTCCGGATGCAAGGGACGATATCACCAGAACCGGGGCATTCGGACAGCGCTGCCGCAGCTGCTGAAAACCCGATATACCCGTCACGTCCGGCAATTTCAGATCGAACATGATCAGATCGGGCTTGAAGCCTGCGCCAAGTATCTCGATTGTCTGCTTCAGCGTGTTGGCTTTTTCAATTCGGCAGTTCTCGAAGCTCAACTGCAACGCCGCGGCCAACGCATCGCTGAACAGCGGATGATCATCCACGATAAGCACGCTGGACACCTGGTCCACCGGTTTAGGACATCCCGCAATGTGCATTGCTTCTCCTCCAAAAGGAAAAGTACAGCATTTCCAGATCAGTTCAACTGTTTCGTTTTGATACTAGCGAAAGATACCATAGATAACAAAAGCTTGATGACTCAGATGACCTAATTCTTGAGGAAACTTCTGGCAAACTCCTTCAAATCAGGCTTTGCGGCCTTGGGATCGAAATACTGCCTGTCAAAATCTTGCACGTGTTTGAGTCGACTGGATGAATGGCCGTCGCGGTGCAGGATGGCAGAAGCCGATTGCCGCAGCCTGTCTGCGCGACCAGCCCCGGCACTGCGCCGCAATTCTCGGGCCAACGGATCGAAAATACCAAAGCGTTGCAGTGCCCTTGAAGCGGCCAGTTTGTGACCGGACATGCCCAATACCAAACCGGCCAGAAAAACAACACTGGCGATTGCCGCACCTTGCCAACCCAACAGCTTTGCTGGTGGGGCTTTTTCCTCCGATCTGTCGGGGCCTGCCTCTTGGACAACCGTGCCGTAGGCAATGCGCTGCGGCGAGATGATGACCTCTCGGGTTTCGCGGGTCACAGTGTCAAAGTAACTAAATTGAAGGGGTTCAACGATGCCGGACGTGTCGTTCGAAGGGCGTATGGTCCAGCGCCAGAACGCATAGGTGACCGGCCCTTCCGGGGTCAGTTCGACAAGCCTTTTCTCAGGGTGCGCGAAGATCAGGGCCGAAGGCGAGGTCAACTCAGGCATGGGCGGCATCATCTCGGGCGTCGCGCCCAGGGCTTCCAGTCGAATGACGCGCAAGACCCCCTCACCCGGTGCAAGTTGATCCGGTGCATTCGACCACTGATCCGAAATCTGCAACTTGCGAACCGGAAACCACCAATCCTGCGTCGCCGGGGCTTGCGCCACCTGAATGGTCAGCGGCTCTGACTGAATCTCATGTTCGAACCAGTCGTCGTTTTCGTCTGTCAGGGTCAACCTGTGCACAAACGGACCAATTGAAAGCTGGCCTGCCTCGACAGGATAGATCGCCATACGTCGGGTAAACACCTTGTATTTCCGACCATTGATCCTTTCTTCCGACCAGCTGTCGGGCCCCAGCTGCGCCCAGCTGAACCCATCCAAGCGGGGCTGGATCAGTTCTTCGCGCGTGATGTGCCGACGATAGACCCCCCGGATCGTCAACAGCACCATCTCGCGGGTGAACGGAACGGGGGCGTCGTCTGCAATGGTAACCTCTATCGACGCCTCGGACGGCAGCACTGTTTTGGACTGCGCCAAAACCTGCATCGGAAGTGCAACAAGAAGCAAGACCAGCCACTTCATTCCGGGTTCTCCGCTTCTGGCGGCGAAAGACCAAGCTTTGCCCGGCGCTTGTGTTCGTGTGCGATCCGGGCCGCCATGAATTCACCCGGAACATCTGACAGCTGATTGAGCCAGCGCAGATCGGCAACCATGAACTTGTCATCAAAGATACGGCGCACGCCCAGTTGCCCGCGGCTGTCCAATTCCGCCAGTCCCAGCATCGTGTTCGAGTTCGTGACCTCACTGCCGGTTCCCGCCGCCCGCGCATTCCCGCGCGCGACAAAACTGTCGGCCTTGGGCCCGGAATTGCGTTCGGGGAAAAGACCCAAAGCCTCGGGGTCGATCTGCTGCCCCGCGTAAAAAGCGGCCAGCAGATCGAAATTCGCCTGAGCATCCAGGTTTCCTTTGGCCATGGCCCGATCATAGGCTTCCAGCGCGGCGGCCAATTGGCCGGTCCGGGCGTAAGCATTGCCAAGGTTGTACTGGTTCCCGGCGTGCTCGAAAGCACTGGCTGCTTTGTCAAAAGCCCCGGCACGGTAGAAGGCAACACCTTGCCAGTCAGGGTCGGAAAACAGCTTTGCAGCCATTGGATACAGACCGATTGCCAATGCGACGCGGCCAAAGGGGGCAGCGCCACCCAGCGCAAAGGCAAAAGCAATACATGCGGCACCTGCAATCGCGAACCACCTCATGCCTCTTCCCTCCAGAACAAAAACAGCAGGGGGAGCAGTGCGAAGAACAACAGGTACCGTCCCAGATCGTGCCAGAACAGCACCGGATAGTCCGCCCGCTTCAAACGGGTGGCGGCATCATCTGCCAGCCAATTGGCCAGATCATCTGACTGGTCCAAAGTGAAGACGGCACCACCGCCGAGCGCGGCATGGGTTTGAATTTGCGCAGTCGGAGGGTGAACTGAAACCAAAGACACACGTGCCCCTCGTGAGGCAAGCGATGCGACCCCCTGCAATGAGGGTGATCCAAGCCCGTCCCCGTCAGTGAACAAGACCACGTCCCCGGCCAGGATGCCCGCCTCTTCCATCCGCTGCAACGCCAAAGCCAGTGCGCGTTCGGGTCGCGATCCCTTGTCCGGAACGGTCTGCCCATCGATGAGCGAGAGCGTTTGACCCAATTGGCGGTGATCGGTTGTCATATCCGTGGCGACATAGGCGTCGCCCGCGTATACGATGATGCCGCCGGGGCGGGACCCAAGCGCACTGACACCCAAGCGTCCCATGCTCAGCACTTGCGGCCAGCGGTCGTCATCCGCCACGCTGTCAGATGCATCCACAAGGAACAAAACGCCATCCAGATTGCGATAGGTTTGCGCGTCGCGCCGTTCGATTGCCGGGCCGGTCAGAGCAATTGCGATGATGCCGGTGGTCAGCAGCAAGGCGGCCGGTTTGAGCGGAAAGGAGCCGCCTTCGATCCGGCCAATCGCGGCCATCGCCTGGACAAGCTGCGGGTCGGTAATCTTGTCCCAGGCTCCGAACCCTCCGGCGCGGGAAAGCAACCACCACCCTGCCCCACAGACGACAGGCAGCAAAAGCCCCCAGACCGGTCTGAGCAGGGTGACATCCAGCTCAATCATCACGCTTGCCTCCACGCCGCCAACAGGGCAAGTGCGGCCGCCATTGCTGCGGGCCAGGTCCAAAATGATCTGTGGACCTCGGCCGTAAGGCCCGCGCTGTCCGTCGCCTCCAACCGATCCAGTGCCTGTGTCACTTCAATAAGATCATCGGTGGTCTTGACGCGAAACGCTTCGCCGCCGGAAATTTCGGCAATGGCGCGCAGGGTTGTCGCATCGACGACGCCGCGCTCACCAGGTTCGGCGCTTTGCAGGTCTTTTGGGCCCAGAGCAATCGTATGGACCCGCACCCCCATCTCGGCCGCCAGTTCGGCCACGCCACCGGGATTCGTGGCGCCCGCGTTGTTCACCCCATCCGACAACAGAATGACGACCCGCGACGCCGCCTGGCTGTTGGCCAGGCGCTTCAAAGCAAGGCCCAGACCATCGGAGATGTTCGTCGCACGGCCCGAGATACCGATCGTGGCCTCTTGGATCCGTCGCGCGACAGCCTCGGTATCGAAAGTGAAAGGCGTGGCGAAATAGGCTTCGGACCCGAAAACAATCAAGGCCACCCGGTCGCCGGCGCGGCGTCGGGCGAACTCGGATCCAACGCGGGTCACCGCCTCCAAACGGGTGATCTGGCGCCCGTCGAGATGAAAATCATCCCGCACCATCGATCCCGAAAGATCCAGAACAATCGCAAGGTCCCGTCCGGACACTTTCAAGGCGCTGACGGGTTGCAGTTCGCGCGGACCGGACAGGGCAAAAATCGTGAGCGCCCAAATGATCCACAAAATCAGGAGGTCCGCCAAAACCCGGGTCCTGGCCTTAACCTGTGGGCTGGCCGCCATAAGCATTCCGCCTATGCGGTCCGGGACTGGGAACCCCCGCTCGAAAACCGGCCGCGGTTTGACCAAACGCATGATGACAAGAGGCAATGGCAGCGCCAGCAAGACCCAGGGATCAGCAAGTTCAAACACGACCCGCGACCTCCTCTTGCAGGGTCTCCAGATCCGGTTCACCGCCGGGTTGGTAAAGATCACCCGTCAACTCTGCATAACGCTTCGGATTCTGAGCGCGCAGCTTGTGCAAAAGAGCCACCCTGCGGCGATCCACGGACCACCCCGGTTGTTCGGCAGACTGATC
Source organism: Ruegeria sp. YTSC002 (assembly GCF_059609845.1). Taxonomy (NCBI): domain Bacteria; kingdom Pseudomonadati; phylum Pseudomonadota; class Alphaproteobacteria; order Rhodobacterales; family Roseobacteraceae; genus Ruegeria; species Ruegeria sp. YTSC002. The sequence continues at coordinate 315,707 of NZ_JBXWML010000002.1, read as the reverse complement.
AGATGAACCCAGCTGTATGCTTGCTGCGGTCCTGATGCTCAGCAACCGCAGGATGGCGACACAGCCGACCGAGGCCAGCGCCGCGATACCAAGAACAACCGCGTATTCCGCGACCGCCCCGCCTGCGGCCTCGGCGGGCAAATGGATATCCCGCAGGCTGGCCAGCATCGTGGCTTCAGAGAGTGCTTTCTCACTCATGCCACATATCTTGCCGCGAAAACCGACGAAATGCGACGAGAGGTTTGTTCGACCGGGTCACTGGCATTCAGGACAAGCGCAGGATGTGTTGCGACCTTCTGAAACGCAAGTTCACCGGAAGGCTCTGCCTGGGCCAGATAGACCCGCTTTTGCCGCCCATCAGAAAGGCGGAACGGATACCAGCCTTTGGGCATCTCGTGCGCTTTGCTTTCGGTCACAAGCAGCAGTCTGGGGTTGCGGCGATGATCGAGCCGGTCCAGCACGTCCGAAAAGCCGTCTCCCTGCTGATCGAAGCCAGACGCGATGATAATCTCGGCGCCAGTCGGCGTCAGGCGCTCAACGCCGACAAGTGCCTGTTCCAGTGTCCAGCTTTCATCCTCACCCTTTTGCAGCCCGGTCAGACTGTGCGCGTGGGCCTGAACCATGCCACCGATCACATCCAGCATCCCGCGCGTTTTTCCGCGCAAGGGTACGATGACGGGTGCGCCGGTGGTGAGCGCCAACAGACCAACACGGCCGCCGCTTTCAACCATGAACCACCCGATCAGGGTCAGGGCTTCGGCGGCAGCGACTGACAGAAACGCCCGTCGGAGGCCCCAGAACATCGGCGCACGAAAATCCGCAACCAACAGGGCGACGCGATCCTGTTCCTCCTGAAACTGCCGGATATGCAAACGCCCCGTGCGGGCGGTTGTACCGCGATCCAAATGACGAATGTCATCCCCGTCCACGTATTCGCGTACATCTGCAACCTCGACGCCCTGCCCGCGTTTTCGGGTCAGAAATCCTCCGGGCAGGGCCGTCATTGTCGGGTTGCCGTGGTCGGTCAACGCGATATGCCGCAATGCAATCAAAGCCTCGGTCGTCAGGCGAACCCCCGCATGTGCCAGTACCCCCGTCACAGCGGCTCGACCGCATTCAAAATGTCGGCCACCAGCTCGCGCGGCTTTTTGCCATCTGCAACGGCTCTCCAGGTCAGCACCATGCGGTGGGCCAGCGCATCGGGCGCGACGGCGGCGACATCTTCAGGCAGGGCGAAATCCCGACCGCGCAGATAGGCGCGCGCGCGCGATGCCGAGGCCAGGGCCAATGACCCACGCGGCGAGACTGCGTGCTCGACAAAATCCGCAAACGGGCCTTCACGGGTCGCAAGCACAAGCCGGACGATATAGTCCCGCAGCTCTGGCGCGATGTAAACCGACTGCGCCTCGGCACGGGCAGTCTTCAGCTCTTCAAGCGTCATCTGCTGCGCGACCGGCGGCCCATTCCGTGTTTCGGCGATGACCAGATCGAGGATTTCGCGTTCCGTTTCCAGATCCGGCAATGTCAGTACGACATGCAGCAGAAACCTGTCCAACTGCGCCTCGGGCAAGGGAAAGGTTCCGTCGTGTTCAATGGGGTTCTGGGTCGCCACGACCAGAAAGGGATCCGGCAGGGCATAGGTTTCATTTCCAACCGTAACCTGATGTTCTGCCATGGCCTCCAGCAAGGCGGACTGCACCTTTGGCGGCGCGCGGTTGATCTCGTCAACCAGCACCAGCGTGTGAAACACCGGCCCCGGAACAAATTCAAAGCGGCCTTCCTGAGGCTGGTAAACCGGTGTTCCGGTCAGATCGGACGGCATCAGGTCAGGTGTGCATTGAATGCGGGCAAAGCCGCCCTCGACAGCGTTAGACAGCCATTTGACCGCTCGAGTCTTCGCCAGACCGGGCGGACCTTCTACAAGAAGATGGCCACCTTCCAGCAGCGCGATCAAAAGAGAGTCCACCAGATGCGCGTGACCGATAAGCCCCTGCGACAGATACGCGGACAATCCCGCAATGGCGCGTGGCGGGTTTTCAGGCCTCGTATCCATATGTCCTCCCATAGCCTCTGAGGGCGCGTTGCCTCCGCTCAGGCTACCCGGAGTCACCCGCCCGACAAAACACGTCAGATGGTATTACCTGGCCACACGAACCGAATTGGTGCAGCCTTCATCAAAAAGGGCTGCAAATCTGGGATTGGCCAGGGTTTCATCCGTCTGCGCCCATAGGCGGTCATATTGGGCGTCAATGTAATCGATAAAGCCGGGGTCAATGGTTTGATCCACCGGGGATTGCGCGACAGCATGCATCATGAAGACGTCAAACGCACAAAGACCGCTTGGGTTCGAATCCAGCAATGCGCGCATGAAGTCGTGCGAACTCCAAGGCAGGCGCTGCAAGTTTACCGGCGTTTCCTGCAATTTGGACAAAAACCCTGACGATTTGTCATACAGCAGGATGTCCATGCCGAAGGTGAAGGACTGAAACAGCTCTTCCAGCAGAATCGATTTGTGAAAATCTCTTTCCAGCTTGCTGGGTCGATCATGCGCCGGTTGTTTCACCACGATATGGGTCCCCTGCCCCCGATGACCAAAAAAGGTCTGTGCCATCGCCGGTGATGTCACCACATAGGTCCGACCCGCAGGCAGTCCAAGCTGGTGGAGCTCACTGAGCCAGTCGATATCTGCGGAAAGGTCCCGGTTGGGAGGGTACCCGGAATACAATCGCAAAACCACGGTTCGACCGGTCCCACAATCCCGCGCAGATGGGCCAGCGTACCGCATGGGTGTCGGGTGGCCGAAGCTGTGTTTCAGCAACGCCCGAAAGGTATCAAGAACGACAAGCGTTTGCGGATGCGGTTTTTCACCGACCAGGCACAAGGCTGCACCGGCCTGATCGCGGCCATTGATGTGAACGGGTATCGCCATATCACGGCCCAGCATCGTGGACCGCAGCTCATACCCCCATCCTCTTTGTGCAAGTTCGATGTAATCGTTCTTTTCTGCACAAAGCGCGCCTGCAAAAGCGACGATCGCCAATACTTGCAATAACAGATAGCGCATTCTGCCCCTCTCAAAGTGACGCGCATTGTATCCGGGATACGGGTCTCTCGCAAAATTCTTTGAAATCCGCCTGGATGGGAATGGCGATCCGCCAAGCCCGCCGGTCGAGAAACCTGCGGAACCGGGCAGCGCGGCCGGCGCGAATTGAACTTTGCCGGCCATCTCGACCAGGTCCATTCCCGTCAGGGCAGACAGCCTGGCATCGATGCACCTGGACCAAGGTTGGCGTGATGAACAACTTGATTTGGTTGGCCGCCGTGCAGATGGCTGCTCGGGGATCATGGCCATGGTGCATGCTGATTTCGGACTGCACTGCATGACCAGGGAATATGCGCCTGCGTCACCCGCATTGCGATCGTCCATTATTGGTTGTGGACCCTGCGCCCAAGCCAAACCCGTGCGCCGGACCGATTTGGTGCGTTCAGGATTTCACATCACACCCCGGTTTTGCGTTGTTCGGTTGAATTAGGTGCCCCGAAATCGCGAAGATGCAAATCGCCTTCCCGGCTTTGTGTGCAAAAAATGATATTTTTGCACACTACTTTCGAATGCGACTCGAATCTTATAATCCATGATAATTTTTCTTATCACATGTAATTCTTGTGACGAGACTGCGCGCGCTGAACAACTGTCATGTCACCCGTGTTCCCACATCACATATTGCAAGCTGCAATCCCGAACCGGCTTCGAGTCCCCTACCCTGACCTGAAGGCACGAACCGGGACAAAACGCCGTGATGCGTGGCCCCGACAACATTCCTCGTAACGGGACGTTTCTGAACCAACGTCAATGACAGAAGCCACATGCGCCGTTCTCAAGCCCCTGCCGCGCCGGTGACAGGACACTGGCTTCAGGCAAGAAGACTCAGGGGGGACTCATGGGCAGGTATCCTTTGTTGAGAACGCCCAGGCTTTGCGACAAGACAAAGGCGCCGGATTCGACTGGCGCCTTTTCTCGGAGCTTCAAACCAAACCTTACCCGTGGGTAAGATCATCTTCCTCGGGAAGAGCATCGATGAAAGCAGCTATTGCCGCCTCAAGTTTGCTGCGATCAACACGTGTAAAGTCCAAATCATATCTCAACTCAATCCGACCACTGGATGCCGAGCACTTGGCGATCCCTGCCCGCCCAGATACCTGAAACGTGGTCTTCGCACGCCGTGGTTTACCGGCGCTTTCAACGGGAGCCTTCTTTGCCACGCTTGTTTCCTGTGCGCCCAGAAAAGACCTGAGGATAGCAACTTCCCGCGCTCCGTCACGGTCCGGCTCGCTCATGACTGCGGCGCTCACCTGGCGCACCAGACCCGGTGTTGCGTCCAGCTTGCGCTTCAGCTCTACGCCTACGTTGCGTGGAATGTCGTTCGGATGTTTCAGAACCTTGTCCAACATCATCAGCAAACTGGCAAACGATCTAATATAGCTCCGCTTTGTGTAACTGGCGGATTTGAACAGCGTGGAAACCGCCTTGTCTACATCCGGGCAATCATTTGCCGGGTCTTCGGCATACGCGCGTGCCAAAGCACCCATTTCAGCAAACGAGATATCCTTGCGGATCAGGTTCTCATCCACCATGCGCCGGTAGCTGCTGTCGAGATCGCCCGCCTCTGAAATACCCGCTGGAATTCTGGCATAGGACTCGTCTCCCGTTTCCTCGTACAAGGCCCGATAGGCAGACAGGCGCCGCATCCCCTGGATCAGTTCAAATCGCCCATCTGAGCGGCGCTCAAGTCGGATGGGGTTGGACAATCCAATTTCCTGAATTGACGCCTTCAACTCGTCCAGCTCCGGATCCGGCCCTGGTTTGCGATCCCGCGTCAACTTTTCAAACAGAATGTCACCCAATGCCACGCGTTCCGTCACCAGGCCTTCGGAACGCAGCCGCACAAGCTCATGCGCAAGACGATCGTTTTCTGCGCGGATGGACTCTTCCGTCGATTGCTGGTCGCGCAGCGCATCGGCATTTTCCGAAATGGCCGCTGCCATCGGTCCGCGCCGCTTTTCAAGAACCTTGTCCGGAACCTTGCCGACAGGAATGTCATCCATTGCAGGCAGGTCGATATCAAACATTCTGCGCTTACGGCTCATGCGTCATCCTCCAGCTTGTCCCAGGCAGAAAGCATCACACCCCGGAATTCCTCGTAAACATTGTCAAAGGTCGAGCGGGCCCGACGCCAAGTTTCGCGGGTCATCTCGCGATAGTCCATCTCATAAACCGAACTCAGAAAGCGGCCGGATTGTTCGACCGCGCGGGTCATTTCAACCGGGTGCTGGGCGACGTGGTCCCCGAAAACCTTCTGAAAGGCATCGAACATTGCCAGATGCAAGGCGTTGCCCGGCTCGTACCGTGTAAGCAGGAACCGCAGTTCGCAGAAGGTTTTGGGAAGACCGATCTTACCCGTGGGTAAGGTTTTGTCGAACCCGTAAGCCAGGTCCTCCAAAGCTTCTGCCAGCTGACCGATAAAGGACGTGGTCGAGTCATATTCCCAGTATCCCGGGCCAGACGGGATGTACAACATGTCCGCCGCGAACACCGCGTTCATGGACTGATACCCAATGGCCGGCGGGCAATCGAACAGGATCAGGTCATAGGCGTCGTCAGGGATTTGATCCAGATACCGGGACACCGCTGCAAAGAAAGACCACTCAGGGTTCAGGTGGCGATACTGTGCCGAGGCAAATTCGACGAAGGCCGCGTTCGCACAGGATGGGATCGCATCGATGGTCGACCATGACGTCCGTCTGATGAAATCGCTGATCCGCAGATCTCCAAGCCCCATATCGGTGATCGCCGGGGGCAGTTCCCGGTGGGGCAGGGCGGTGCCGGACTCGGCCGCGGCGGGCCGATTGTTCATGCGCTCGGTCTCGCGGATTAGGTCACGGGCCATGATCCCCCAGACAGTATAATCCTCTGCGACATCGGTCAGGCCCATGGAATGGCTCAGCGTGGCCTGCGGGTCGAAGTCAACGACAAGAACACGGTACCCATCAAGCGCCGCAGCATGCGCAAGATGCAACGCCACCGTTGACTTGCCCGCACCGCCCTTGAAGTTCGCCACGGCTGCGCGAATGGCCCGCTTGCCCTCGGGACGCGGCGGCATGAGGGATTTGCGATTTACCTTGAGCCTCCGACGCAACTCATTCACTTCCTCAAGGCTGAACCAGCGCTGCCGCCCCTCGGGCTCAACCTCGCCACCGGGCAGCGACGGATCAGCGGCCAGCTTTCCGCGAAAGGTTGACTGGTTGACCCGGAAGATCAGCTCGGACACCTCCCAGCTCGAAAACCGGCGGAGTGTCTTCTCCATCTCGGGGCTAAAGGTCTGCTGACGAATCCACCCCTGAAGTTTGAGAGATTGATTGCGCAATGCATTCAGGTCTTCGTGCGTGTACATGCCTCATGTCTCTTTGCTTGGAACGTAAATTTCTGTTCGTTTCTTATTTACGCCCGATTTGCGCTTTACGCAAAAGAAAATATGATGAAACTCAAATCTTACCCACGGGTAAGAAAACAAGGCCCAGCAAGGCCATCGCCGATTCGGCGGCGCACAGGATGAAGGGTGACGATTCGCAACAGGCCCTCAACCGTATTTAGGGGGGCAATCTTCCAGGATCGACGATATATGGGGGGACATAACAGGCTGATAAGGGGTCACCCTGAGTGTCCCCCTTCACCAATACTTCACCAGATTTCTTTTATTTTTTGATCTGGATTGGCGCAGTTTTCTGACCGGTTTCAGACTCTTCTTGACAGAATCGAAGCTTTGGACGCTAATTAGGCCAAGATGACGAAAAGCGTTGGCAAACAGCGCAAGATCGGCGGGACACACCCGTCAGAGGCAGACAGAGCGGTGAGAACGGGTATGCAGCTGGCTAAACCGGTCGGGCGAAATGCGGCGGCCTTAAAATATGATATACTATCTGCGCTCACCATTTATGCGTTGTCGGGTGACAAGCATAGACAGCGCAGCGTACTGCGTATCATCGCATTGATTACGACACGGTATAACTGGCAAAACAACGAATTATCGATTGGGCGCGAAGAAATTTCGCGCCTTTGGGCGGTGAATGAAAGGACTGTAAAGCGCGAAATGGCCAGATTTCGCGCATTAGGTTGGGTAACGGTCAAACGGCCTGCTGCACGGGGCCGAGTCGCGGTCTATGAAATCGACCTCAAACAGATCATGATCGATACGCAGGAGGTCTGGCCGATCATAGGTTCCGATTTCCAGGCCCGGATGAGCGAGGATTCCGAGCCCGTTACAAATGTCGTGCCTTTCGCGGCAAAACCCCCGGGGCCTGAAATCAACACCCCCGAAGCCAAGCCCGAGGATATCTGGTCACAGGTGCAGTCAATTCTTCACGGGCGCGATCCCGAGTTGTGGGCGAGTTGGTTCCAGCATCTGTCCGAGTCGGAAAGGGCAGGGGGGCGCGTCATACTGGTTGCACCCTCGCGGTTCATGGCTGATTACATTGCACAGAAATGGACGGCACGGTTGCTGGCCGCCTACAGCCGCGTCGATCCCAGTATCAGAACGGTTCAAGTAAACGCAGCCGATTGAGGCTGCGAGGTGCGCAGCACGGCCGAGCAAAGGATGCGTCATGATCAACCGAGATTTCCAACCATTTCGGGTCGAACAGTTCCTGTCCGAAACGGAACACGGGGTGGTCTTCAATTTCTCGGAAAGCGGTGTTCATCCCATGTCGTTGCAGGGATTGCTGGATCTTGCCCGGATTGATCTCGACGCTCTGCTGACAACGATGATTGATTACCCGCAAGTCAATGGAAAGCAATCCCTGCGCGAAACCATCGCAGGCTTGTACCCGGGGGCCTCGGCGGATGGGGTATTGGTCACGGTCGGGGCAACCGAAGCGAACACGCTGGTGGCCAACACCTTGTTGGAGCCCGGCGACAATGTTGTGTGTTTCCGACCGACCTATGAGCAGATTTCAGGAAACGCCTCCAATCTCGGCAACGAGGTGCGCTGGGTCGATCTGATCGAATCCGCAGGGTGGGGCATTGACGCAGAGGCGCTGGAGCGGGCCGTCGATGACAGGACCCGCATCATCCATGTGGTCAATCCGAACAATCCAACGGGCCGTATTCTGACCGAAGCGGACCGCGCGCGTATCGTGTCGGCTGCCGAGCGCGTTGGTGCCTGGATCGTTTCGGACGAAGTTTATGCCGGAACCGAGCGCGAAGGTGATACCGAAACGCCTTCGTTCTGGGGAAGGACGGACAGGGTTCTTGTGGTGAACTCCATGTCCAAGGCCTATGGGCTTCCGGGGCTGAGGCTGGGGTGGCTTGTGGGGCCGGAAGAAATCATTCAACAATGCTGGCGGCGGCACGAATATGCCTCGATCGCAGCATCCATGTTGTCGATGGAACTGGCGGACAAGGCGCTTGCCGAACCGGCACGGTCCAAGTTGAAAGCCCGCGCGCGCCGTCTGATCCGCACGGGATTTGACGTTCTCACGGAAGAACTGGCTCGGCATCAGGGGGTGTTTTCCGTTGTACCACCTCAGGCGTCGGCCATGTCGTTCGTGCGGTTCAATCTACCGATCGCATCCGAGGAGTTCAGCATGCGCCTTTTGCGCGAAAAAGACGTGCTGGTCATTCCAGGGTCGCGGTTCGGGGTCGAGAACCATTTTCGGTTCAGCTCGGCCCTGCCCGAAGATCATTTGCGGGCAGGGTTGGCAAAGTTGAATGATCTTACAGGCGACATTCTGAACGGAGGCTGAGAGTTTGCCGCCGAACTGGTGAAAGTGGTTCGGTGACATTTCTTTTGCCTTTTTCATACGTGTCGATAGGCTTCGCGAATGGAAGATTCATCTGTGCTTTCCACCGAAAAACCGCCGCTGGATCACCTGGTCGGGTCCGCGGTGAAAACGCATCGCGCGCTGGCCGGGTTGACTCTGGCCGAACTGTCTCAGCGGTCCGGCGTATCCACGGCGATGATTTCCAAGATCGAGCGCGGTCAGGTGTCTGCTTCACTGGCGACGCTGGAGGCCCTGGCCGGCGGAATCGGCGTTCCGCTGATCAACTTTTTCGCCGGCACGGTCGAACGCACGGATGTGTCATTTGTGGCCGCAGGCGAAGGTGTAACCGTGCAACGGTTGGGCACCGGTTTCGGGCACAGTTACAAGCTGATCGGTCGGGCCGAAGCGAAACATGTCAGTTTCGAGAGTTTCAGCGTTACTTTGGAAGGTCCCTTGGACGAACGCCCGCTTTACCAACATCAGGGTGTCGAATTCATCCACGTCACCGCCGGCGAGATGGTCTATGGCTGCGGTGAAGCCGCTTATCACATGCGGCCGGGCGACAGTCTGAGTTTTGATTCAAACGCCACTCATGGGCCGTTGGAGTTGAAAACTGACACGGTCAGCTTCGTCACCGTGGTTGCCAAAGCCGTTTCGGGCGACAATTGAAAACGCCCGGCGACCGGGCCGGGCGTTTGGGAATCAAGGTGATCCGAGACGAGTCAGAGACCCCATTTCTTGCGGTTTTCCTCGAAGAACCCTTGCGCCTTTTTGACTTCGATCCAGTTGTTCACGTAGTTGATCCAAACCTGATCGGCCTGTGGCAGGATCATCGCGATAGGTGACGGCGAACGCGGGCCTGCGTTCTTTACGCGTACCACCGGAAACTTCGCCTCGAGGGTCGAGCCTTCGATGTTCGACGTGATGAAGACATCCGCGCGTCCTGCGATTACTTCCTGAAAACCGCGGGCCGGGGCCTCGACCACCTTGATATCTGCGTTCGGGAACCATTCGCGGACGCGTTTTTCGAACGTTGTGCCCAGGGTGGTCGCGACTTTTACTCCGGGCTGGTTGATCGAGTCATAACCGTCGAATTTGTCGGCCTTGTCTTTGGTGGTATAGGGGAAGAGCTCCACCGAAATATAGCTGTCGGAAAAGCCCGCGACCTTCATGCGCGGCGGTGAAATCGATGCCGATCCGGTCAGGTGATACTTGCCTGCCACCACACCGTTGACCAGTGTTTTCCAGTCGGTGGGGACATATTCGACCTCGACCCCCAGATCGGCGGCCAGCTCGTTCATGATGTCGATATCATACCCTTTGTAGCTGTTGGTCGCTGGGTCCCGGAGCGACATGGGATTCCAATCGCCCGTGGTGCCAACCTTGAGCACGCCGGAATCCAGCACCTCGTTCAGTGCAGATTGCGCCTGCGCTGCGCCTGACAATACAAGCCCAAGCGCAGCGGCTGCCGCAGCTTTCCAAAAAGTGTTCATAGGTTTCTCCCGTTGGTGGCGTTTCGACCTTGTGGCCGTATTCTTCATTGATTTAAGCCCAAAGGGAAAGATAACCTCAAGAAAATATTATACTGGGACTAAAACAGGGGCAGTTCATCTTATGCCAGACGCCGCAATCGAACTTGTGGGCGTGAACAAGTGGTTCGACACGTTTCACGTTCTCAAGGACATCAATCTGACGGTCGACAGCGGCGAAAAGGTGGTGATTTGCGGGCCTTCCGGGTCAGGAAAATCCACTGTTGTGCGATGTATCAACCAGTTGGAGAAGCACCAGAAAGGCACCATCCGCGTAGATGGGATCGAGTTGACGGATGACGCAAAATCCGTGGCCAGGATCCGATCCGAGGTCGGCATGGTGTTTCAGCAGTTCAACCTGTTCCCGCATCTGACCGTGTTGGAGAACCTGACTTTGGGCCCGGTCAAGGCCCGCGGTCTCGGCCGCAAAGAGGCAGAGGAAAAAGCGCGTCACTATCTGGATCGGGTGCACATTCCCGATCAGGCCGACAAAAAGCCCATTCAGTTGTCGGGCGGCCAGCAGCAACGCGTCGCCATAGCGCGATCCCTGTGCATGGAGCCGCGCGTTCTGCTGTTTGACGAACCCACTTCGGCACTGGACCCCGAGATGATTTCGGAAGTGTTGGACGTGATGGTCGAACTGGCGAATGAGGGCATGACCATGGTGGTCGTCACGCACGAGATGGGATTTGCCCGCAAGGTGGCGGACAAGATGATCTTCATGGATGCAGGCGAAATTGTCGAGGAAGGCAACCCCGAACATTTCTTCACCGCACCTCAATCCGAACGGTGCCGCCAATTCCTCAGCCAGATTTTGCAGCACTGAGCGGAGCCGATGAAAAAACTTCTTCTCATATTGCCTCTTCTTCTGCTGGCAGGTTGTTCGTCGTCGCAGACCTGGGGCTGGTACGTTATCGATCCGACCACGGCCACGGGTTGGACCAATGTTAAATTCCTGATCTCGGGGATGGGCGCGACGATCCAGATTTCCCTGATCGCCGCCGTCCTGTCGATCGTCATCGGATTGCTGGTCGCCTTGCCGGGGTTGTCCGAGAAACGCGGCTGGCGGATGCTTAACCGGATTTACGTGGAGTTCATCCGCGCCATCCCTCTGCTGCCGATGCTGTTCTGGGTGTTTTACGGCTTGCCCATCGTGTTTCAATCCATGGGCCTGAATATTCCCATTGACCCCTTCTGGGGTGCGATCCTTACGTTGGCGATTTCAGACAGCGCCTTCACGGCCGAGATCTATCGCGCGGGGATTCAGTCCATTGCCCGAGGCCAGCGCGAGGCGGCGCAAACCATCGGGCTGAACTATGTGCAGACCATGCGCTATGTGATCCTGCCACAGGCGATCCGGCGCATTCTGCCGCCGCTGGCAAACCAGTTCATCTACATCGTCAAGATGAGCGCCTTTGCCAGCGTCATCGGAATGCAGGAACTGACCCGCCGTGCGAATGAACTGGTGGTGACGGAATACCGCCCGCTGGAAATCTATACCCTGCTGATTTTCGAATACCTGATCCTGGTTTTGATCATCTCAGCCGGGGTGCGCTGGCTGGAGCGTCGCATGGGCGCGGACGAGCGCGGATAAGGAGTGAAAAAATGAACTGGAAAGATTTCATGGCCGAGACCGAGGCCAATATCGGGGCCTTTTCAAAGGAGGTGCCGGAAACCGTGCGCGGCTTTGGCATCATGGGCAAGGCGGCCAAGACTGATGGGGCGCTGAGCGAGAAGACCAAAGAGTTCATGGCGCTCGGCATTGCGATCGCGACACGCTGCGACAGCTGCATCGGATTCCACGTGCGTTCGCTGGTTCGGCTGGGCGCCACCCGCGCTCAGATGTGCGAGGCGTTGGCCATGGCCACCTATATGGGCGGCGGGCCGTCCTATGCCTATAGCGCCAAGGCGCTCAAGGCATTTGACGAGTTTTCGGAGTAAGAAACATGCGTCCTGATCTGGCCGGAGCAGAGGGGTTCATTCGCAACAGCTGGTACGTCGCCGGACGGTCCGAGGATTTTGGCCGCAGCCTGAACGCGGTGCAAATGCTGGGCGAGGACATCGTGGTCTATCGTGACACAGCGGGCAAGGCGATCGCGTTGGAGGACGCTTGCCCGCATAGAAAGCTGCCGCTGTCTCGGGGCACCATTGAAGGGGACCATGTGGTTTGCGGCTATCACGGTCTGACATTCGGCTGCGGCGGTGAATGTGTCAGCGCCCCGACGCAGCTGGACAATCCTCCGCGCCGCGCCGCCGTGCATGCGTACCCGGCCGAAGACCGCTGGGGGTTTCTGTGGCTGTGGATGGGGGACCCGGACAAAGCCAGCACGGACGATATCATCGACATCCCCAATTTCGACAACCCGTCCTGGGGCAAGACCCGGACCGGCGCGATGGAGATGGCGTGCCACTACCTTTACATTATCGACAACCTGCTGGATCCAAGCCATGTGGCCTGGGTGCATCTGACCTCGTTTGCCGGGGCAGGGACCGACACCCGCCCGCTGGATATCGAAGAAACAGAAACAGGCGTCATTGTTTCGCGCTGGATCGCGGACGAACCCGCGCCGCCCTACTATGCGCCGATCCTGCCGTTTGGGCCAAGTTGCGACCGCAAGCAACATTACGAATGCCGTCTGCCATCCACTGCGATCAACATGTCCGTTTACACTCCGGCCGGAGAAGGCGGGGCGGATCGGCCGATGTCGCCCAATGCCTTTGTCAATATTTCGTACAACTTCATCACGCCGGTCGATGCGGAAACCTCTCGGTATTTCTGGTTCCAGCACCGCAACATGCACGCGGATGACGCAGCCATGTCGCAGCGCATGTTCGAAGGCGCGGTCATGGCTTTCAACGAGGACAAAGAGGTTCTGGAACACGTTCAAACCGGCATGGCGCGGCGCAAGACCGGCTATATCAACCTCGGGCTGGACGCGGGCGCGATGCGGTTCCGCGCGCGGGTTGCAAAGCTGATCGCGCAGCAGGCCGGCTGATCATCAGGCCGACAAGCGCCCGTTCGCGCCCTGGCCCACGTGTCGGGCCGGGTCGTCGAACACCGCTTTGATGCAGGGATACCGGTCGAGAATTTCGGCCCCACCGGGCAACAGATCGGCCCGGAGCACGCCGGCATCCCAGATCGCGACATCATCCACCCGGATCGTGGGATCCAGCACGTTCAGCGAAATCTCACCCGGCGCATAATGCCCGCAAGTGTGAAAGTGCAGCAGGCGCGGATTGCCAAAGGCAGATCCGCTCCAACGTTCGAAGTTGCTTCGGGCCGGGGTGGTGTAGGCGCAGCCCGGATGGATGCCTGCGTGCCAGGAATGCATGGTCAGGGGATCAAGACCGAACATCCGACCGACCTTTTCGTAATGCATCTGCGCGCAATGCACATCCATGGGATGGCCGTCAAAACCGGTCAGGCGGTTGTTTTCGAACCGGATGATCAGCGGTTCTCGCAGGTCACAGCCGTATGGTTCATAGAACTTCGATCCGGTGCCGACCAGAAACCCGTCCTGAACCAGCACACCGGAAAATCCCTGCGCGGGAACCGGGGCAAAGACCGACATCGGAAAACGCGTGATGCTGACATCCGTGGCACCTGATGGGGGGAAGGCGGCGCCCGGTCCACTAAAGTCGGTGCCAAGCGGGCAGGTTACGTGGATGCGCCCGGCATTGGCCAACAGCCGGTTGACCGCGTTTTTCAGTTCAACGAACCCGGTGTAGTTGGCGCGCCCGAAACCCGAGGCCAGCATTCCGGCGTCCAGCGCATACGACATGATGGTCCGAACGTCCCTCATTCCTGCGTCGAACCGTATCTGATCGCCGGTGCGGGACAGAAACAGGGTGCAGTCCGCCGACTTCATCGCCGATTTCAGCTCTTCAGGTACCAAGGGACCCATAGGATCGAATGGGAGAGTTCGAACTGCGGTTTTGATCCGGTTCTGTCGGGCACAGTCGACGATAGCCCCTGTGATCTCGGCATCGTAATAACCGTTGGGCGCATCTTCGCAGACCACAAGCAACTGGTCGCCCGCCGTCAGACCACCACATCTGAACAACAGGTTTTCAGCGCCCGCCATGAGCTCTGGACTGTGCATTTCCGCTGATCCTCAACAAATCCCCCGCGTTGGCATTTTACATCTTTCACGTTTCCGTGATCCAGAAAAAATTTCACCTTAAGAAAAAAATTAACTGACACGCCTGTGGGCTTTGTTCATAAGCTGAGCCCGAACAGGACAGGAGACACAGCAATGAGTGCTTGGATCGAGATGATCTCGGACGACAAGGCCGACGGCCGCCTGAAAGAGCTGCTGGACAAGGCCCGCACCCCTCATGGCACCGTAGACACGGTCATGCGTGTGCATTCATTGCGCCCCGAAACGATGAACGGGCATGTGACGCTGTACCGTTCGGTCCTGCATTCCGATGACAACCAGTTGCCGTTCTGGTTTCTCGAGGTTGTCGCCAGCTATACCTCGATCCTGAACGATTGCACCTATTCCCTGACCCATCACTTCATGAACGTGCGCAACCTGCTGAAGGACCAGCCGCGCAGCGACCGGATTTTCGTCGCGCTCAAGGCGCATCGGCCCGAGGACGAATTCGAAGGCAGGGAACTGGCGCTGCTGCGCTATGCCGCCAAGCTGACGACGGATGTTGGCAAAATGGTCAAGTCCGACTTCGAAGCGCTCAAGATTGCAGGCTGTGAGGATGGCGAGATCCTGGAGGTCAATCAGGTCTGCGCCTATTTCAATTATTCAAACCGGTTGCTGAACGGGTTGGGGGCAACGACCGAGAATGATGTGATCGGCTATTATACGGGTGACGCCTGACGGGTTGCGCCGGGTCTGGTCTTCGTGCCGAGGAACATCGTTTCGGGCGGGTCAGCCGGTTGTTTCGGGCTGTGGCGGCTTCACGCCCCACGTGTTTTCTTCGGCCGTTTTGCGGATGATCGCGCCGATCTTCAATAGGTTTTCGCTGAGCGGGTTGGTCTTTCGCCAGATCAGACCGATCGTCCGTGTCGGCGGCGTGTCCTGAAACCGGGCAATGGACACATCCGCGGATCGGGTTTCCAGCCCGACCGCCATTTCCGGTATCAGGGTCACACCGATGCCGGCGCCGACCATCTGAACCAGTGTGGAAAGCGAACTGCCCTCCATGATGTGCTGCGGTTCGATGTTGCGGATCGAACAGAAGGACAGGGCCTGATCCCTGAAGCAATGCCCCTCTTCCAGCAACAGCAGGCGCATGGTTCTGAGCTGCGACGAACTTGGCATCGGCAGGTTGGCATCCTGCGCCGGGCGAACCAGCAGAAAATCTTCGTTGAACAGCGAGAACTCTCGGAGGTTGGGTTCCGAGACGGGCAGGGCAACGACGCCGAAATCCAGTTTCGAATCCAGAATTTCACCGATCAACGTCTTGGTTATCGTTTCCTTGGGTTCAATGGTCAGTTGTGGGAATCGCTGCGACAACGCTTTGATGATCGAGGGCAGCAGATAAGGTGCAACCGTGGGAATGACCCCGATTCTGATGCGGCCCGACAGGGGGCCTGAGGGGGATTGCACCAATTTCCCCAGATCCTCGACTCGGGTCAGGATTTCGCGGCCATGTTTCAGCACGTCTTCGCCAAGTGCTGTCAGGCGGGTTTGCCGGGCCGCGCGTTCGACCAGCGGCCCACCCATGATTGCTTCCAGCTCTTTGATTTGTATGGAAAGCGCGGGCTGCGATATCGCACTGGCCGCAGCCGCTTTGCCAAAGTGGCCATGCGTGGCGAGCGCCTCGAAATAGCGCAGGTGTTTGAGGGTCAGTGTTTTCATATGAAAAACTAATCGCAACGATAGTAATTACAAATTTCCAATTATCGAAGCTGTACGGTACGAGTCAAGATATCTGAACCCCTAGGTAAATACTCAGGAGATTTACAATGGACGGTACCCCCCACAATCATCAATCCGGCGGCTGCCCCGTCATGCATGGCGGCAATACTGGAACGGGCAATTCCGTCACCAAGTGGTGGCCGGACTCGCTGAACCTGGACATTCTGAGCCAGCACGACACGCGCACCAATCCGATGGATGCGGATTACAATCACCGAGAAGCGGTCAAGGCGCTGGATTTCAAGGCGGTTCGTGCCGATGTCGAGGCGCTGCTGACCGACAGTCAGGACTGGTGGCCGGCAGACTGGGGTCACTACGGTGGCCTGATGATCCGTCTGGCGTGGCACTCGGCCGGGTCTTACCGTCTGGGCGATGGTCGAGGTGGCGCCGGTTCGGGCAACATCCGCTTCGCGCCGCTGAATTCATGGCCGGACAATGCCAGCCTGGACAAAGCCCGGCGTCTGTTGTGGCCGGTGAAAAAGAAATACGGCAACGCGCTGTCCTGGGCTGACCTGATCGTTCTGTCGGGCACGGTGGCCTATGAAGCCATGGGGCTGAAGACCTTTGGCTTTGGGTTTGGTCGCGAAGATATCTGGGGGCCCGAGAAAGATGTTTACTGGGGGTCGGAAAACCAGTGGCTGGCCCCGTCCGAGAATCGCTATGGCGATCTGGAAACCCCCGGCACGCTGGAAAACCCTCTGGGTGCGGTGCATATGGGCCTGATCTATGTGAACCCCGAAGGCGTGAACGGCAATCCGGATCCGGCCAAAACCGCGCTGCATATCCGTGAAACCTTTGCCCGTATGGCGATGGATGACGAAGAGACCGCGGCGTTGACCTGCGGTGGTCATACGGTCGGCAAGGCCCATGGTGCGATGCCAGGCGACAATATCGGCGCCGAGCCCGAAGCCTGCCCCGTGTCCAGCCAGGGTCTGGGATGGGAGAACCCTGATCAGAACGGTAAAGCGGCCAATGCCTTTACCTCGGGCATCGAAGGGGCGTGGACGAAAGAACCCCTGAAATTTGACATGGGCTATTTCGACTATCTGTTCGGCTACGAGTGGGAGCTGGGCAAATCACCCGCCGGTGCCCATCAGTGGCAGCCCGTCAACATGCCCGAAGACGAAAAGCCGGTCGACCCGACCGACCCCACTGTTCGTCGCATGCCGATGATGACCGATGCGGACATGGCGATGAAGGTCGACCCGACCTACAACGCGATCTGTCAGAAATTCATGGCGGATCCGGATTATTTTGCCGATACATTCGCACGTGCCTGGTTCAAGTTGACTCACCGCGACATGGGTCCGCGCGTCAACTATTATGGCCCGGATGTGCCGTCAGAAGACCTGATCTGGCAGGATCCGATCCCGGCGGGTTCGACAGATTATGACATTGATGCCGTCAAGGCCAAGATCGCAGACAGCGGCCTGACCGCGGTCGAGATGATCACCACCGCCTGGGACAGTGCCCGCACCTTCCGTGGCTCGGACAAGCGCGGTGGCGCAAATGGGGCGCGCATCCGACTGGCGCCGCAAAAGGACTGGGCAGGCAACGAGCCAGAGCGTCTGGCAAAAGTGCTGGGTGTGCTGGAACCGATCGCGGCTGAAACCGGTGCCTCGATTGCCGACGTGATCGTTCTGGCGGGCAATGTCGGGCTGGAGCAGGCGATCAAGGCCGCAGGCTTTGACGTGGCGGTTCCGTTCTCGGCCGGTCGCGGCGACGCGTCGGACGAGCAGACCGATGTGGACAGTTTCTCGGTACTTGAGCCGCTGGCGGACGGGTTCCGCAACTGGCAGCTGAAGGAATACGCGGTCTCGCCAGAGGCGATGATGCTGGATCGTGCGCAACTGCTGGGTCTGACCGCGGCCGAGATGACCGTTCTGGTCGGTGGTCTGCGTGTGCTGGGTGCCAACCATGGCGGATCGCCGCATGGTGTCTTCACTGACCGGGTGGGCCAGCTGACAACCGACTTTTTCGTCAACCTGACGGATATGTCGCTGAGCTGGCATCCGGTTGACGGAGGCACCTATGAGCTGCGCGACCGCGCCTCGGGTGAGGTCAAGTTCACCGCAACCAGCGCAGATCTGGTCTTTGGTTCGAACTCGATCCTGCGCAGCTATGCTGAGGTCTACGCTCAGGACGACAATGCCGAGAAGTTCGTGCGCGACTTTGTGGCGGCATGGACCAAGATCATGAACAACGACCGGTTCGATCTGGTTGCCTGACTCATGAATAAATCAGGCGGGGACACCCTCGCCTGGTTTTCTTTTCAGGGGCTGCATCCGCTGATCCCCGCTGTGCCGAGACCCACTCATACGGTCATGAAGAGGTCTTTGTATCGGTCACGCAGAATGTTCTTTTGAACCTTGCCCATCGTGTTGCGGGGCAGCTCATCCAGAACGATCAGCTTGCGCGGATGCTTGAACCGGGCCAGACTTTCGTGGACCGCGCCCGTTATCGCATCCGGATCAGGGGTCTGGCCGGGCTCTGCCACGATGACACCAACAACCGTTTCACCGAAATCGGGATGCGGCACGCCGATCACGGCGCTTTCCAGAACACCGGGTTGATCATCGAGAACCAGCTCGATCTCTTTTGGGTAGATGTTGTAACCGCCCGAGATGATCAGATCCTTGTTGCGACCAACGATATGGACGTAGCCATCCTCGTCGATGCGGCCCAGATCACCGGTGATGAAAAAGCCGTTGTCGCGCAGTTCGGCAGCGGTTTTTTCAGGCATCTGCCAATACCCTTTGAAGACGTTGGGCCCGCGCACTTCAATTGTGCCGATCTCGCCCGCAGGCAGGGTATTGCCGTCTGAATCACAGATCTTCAGTTCGACCCCGGGCAGCGGGTGCCCGACCGTTCCGGCGCGCCGCTCGCCGTCATACGGGTTTGACGTGTTCATGTTGGTTTCAGTCATGCCATAGCGTTCAAGGATGCGATGCCCCGTTCGTTTTTCGAACTGCACATGGGTTTCCGCCCGCAGCGGTGCCGATCCCGATACGAACAGGCGCATATGGGTGGCCAGTTCCCTGGTAAAACGCGGGTCGTCCAACAGGCGCGTATAGAAGGTTGGGACGCCCATCATCGACGTGGCACAAGGCAAATTGTCGATGATCTGGTCCAGATCGAACTTGGGCAGCCAGATCATGCATCCACCCGCGGCCAGCATGATATTGGTCGCGACGAACAGCCCGTGGGTGTGGAAGATCGGCAGGGCATGCAGCAGTACATCCTGCGAGGTGAAGCGCCATTCCCTGACCAGTGTCCGGGCATTCGACAGCAGATTGTTCTGGGTCAGCATGGCCCCCTTGGACCGGCCTGTGGTTCCCGATGTATAGAGGAACGCAGCCAGGTCCTCGCCATCGCGGGGGACGGTTTCGAAACGTGTCGGCATGGTCGCGGCCAGATCTGTCAGAGACCCGCTGCCATCCGCGTTCAGCGTCTCTACCCGGGCGCCCAGCTGCGCGCCGACAGGGGTGAGTTTTTCCTCACTTTCGGTGTCGCAGATAATCAGCGCGGCCCCGCTGTTGTCAATGAAATAGGTCAATTCATCGACCGTGTAGGCGGTATTCAGGGGCAGGAACACCAGACCGGCCTGGGCGCAGGCAGCATAAAGCGCCAGCGCCTCGGGTGACTTCTCAACCTGCGCCGCAACGCGATCACCGGGGTTCAGGCCCAGATGCTTGGCCACATGTGCAATCTGCGCCGCTTTGCCGAGAAAGTCCTGATGGGAAATCGTTGTCCCGTCCAGCAGCCGCAAAAAAGGTGTGCCTTTGCCAGCATGAATGCCGAACAGGCCGTCATAGAGGGGGTTGGCCATCAGGTTTACCTTTCTTGAAGTATGGAGAGAGAGGTGGATGCAGCGAGGAAATGGATCTCGAATGAGGCGATCATCTCATGGGTATTGGCGAATTGTTCGTGGTATTGGGCAACACGGGTCAATTCATACAGGTAGTTGACCATGGTGCCAACGGATCGGGCCGTGATTGCGTTGCCATGAACCGATTGATCAATAGCACTGTTACCCAAATGAAACTGTGCAATTGGATCCGGGGGCATGTGCCTCCGTCCCCTGTCGCTTGGCAGTTACAACCGCCGACACCCTGCTGCGCATCGTGCTTTCAGAGTATCGGCGGGTGTCGACTGATTTCCCTATGAGAAGTGTTCCGGCAGCAAGGCATCCGGCAGGTTCTGATAGCAGACAGGACGCAGGAAACGTCGGATCGACAATGTGCCCACGGATGTGGCGCCGAAATTGGTCGAAGCCGGGTAGGGGCCGCCATGGACCATGCTGTCACATACCTCGACCCCCGTGGGGAAGCCGTTGGCCAATACGCGTCCGGCTTTGCGTTCAAGGATCGGCAGCAGGGACCGCGCCATGCCCATGTCTTCCTCGTCCATATGCAGGGTGCAGGTCAGCTGCCCGTGCAATCCGCGCGCGACGTCGCGCATTTCGTCGGGTGTCTCGGCGGTAACGATAATGCCCAGCGGGCCAAACACCTCTTCCGCGAGGGTTTCGTTGGCCAGCCATGTCGCGGCGCTTGTTTGGTAAAGGAAGGGGGTCGCATCGCGCTGATCGCATGTCGAAGCCAGAACCTCGTGAACGCCAGCGGTTTCAGCAACACGGGCCTGACCGTTGCGATAGGCGTCGGCGATGCCGTCGGTCAGCATGGTCTGCGCCGGTACTTCGGTCAATGCGGCCTGTGCGATCTCGGCGAAACGGTCCGTTGCTTCACCTGCCGCCATCACGACGACGCCCGGGTTGGTGCAGAACTGACCTGCGCCCATCGTCAGCGAGCCGGCCCAGCCTTTGGCGATGTCTTCACCCCGGTTTGCCAGTGCCGCATCCAGAATGAACATGGGGTTGACCGATCCAAGCTCACCAAAAAACGGAATCGGTTCGGGGCGTGCGGCGCACAGATCGAACAGGGCGCGACCGCCCGCAAGCGATCCGGTGAACCCGACCGCCTTGATCAGAGGGTGTTGCACCAAGGCTGAACCCACAGCCGGGCCGCCGTCCTGGATCAGGCTGAAAACACCGGGATGAATGTTGCACCGGCGGGTGGCTGCGAGGATTGCTTCGGCGATGATTTCGCCGGTGCCCGGGTGGGCGCCGTGGCCTTTGACGACAACCGGGCAGCCGGCAGCCAATGCGGCGGCGGTGTCCCCCCCGGCGGTGGAAAATGCCAGCGGGAAATTTGATGCGCCGAACACCGCGACCGGGCCGATCGGGCGCTGGATCATCTTCAGATCGGGCCGGGGCAGGGGCGCACGGTTCGGCAGCGCGCTGTCGTGGCGCCGGTCCAGATAATCGCCGCTGAGGATATGCGTTGCGAACAGCCTCAGCTGCCCCGACGTGCGGCCCCGCTCACCTTGCAGCCGAGCCTCGGGCAGGCCGGTTTCCTGAGTGCCAATCTCGGTGATTGCATCGGCGCGCGCTTCGATCTCGTCGGCAATGGCGTTCAGAAAGGCGGCGCGTTCTTCCCGAGAGGAATAACCATAACTCCAAAACGCCTCTTCCGCGGCCTGCGCAGCGGCGTCGACGTCTGAAATCCGACCTTTCGAAAAGTCATGCGATGGCCCATGTGCGGGTTGTGACGCAAAGAAATCGTCACCAGCAAGCCAGTTGCCGGCGATCAGATGCTTGCCATGCGGAGTAAAGGTCATTTGGGCCTCGTATTTCGGGACGCTTAGATTTATGGATAATGTATCCAAAATAACGGGACATGCAAGACCGCCCTAGGGTTCGTCTGTCCCGCGCTTCGAGGCGATCATTTCCAGAAGCTGTTCCTTGGTCCGGCGAATATGCTGCGTCAAGACCTCGCAGGCTTTGTCCACATTGCCTTCCTGCGCCAGCCGCAACAGATCACGATGTTCCTTTTTTGCGGGTTCGCGCTGTTTCATCACGCTCAGGTGCATCCTTACATAACGATCCGATTGCAGGTTGACGCGGTCCAGCAATTCATTGGTCAGCTTCCGCTGTGACGCCGCATAAAGCGCCGAGTGATATTGATAGTTCAATATCCCCCACTTGCCGACGTCATTTTCGTCATATGACGCTTCCATCTGCCTGAGAATCTCGTCGCAACGCGCAAATTCCCTCGGGCCCATATTCGGGATGGCCCGGCGAAACAGATCCACTTCGATCAGGATGCGAAGATCGAAAATTTCACCGATTTCGTCGAGGGAGTGCTTGGTCACCGAGCCGCCGCGATTGTTGGCCCATTGCACCAGACCTTCGGCATTCAGGCGCTTCAGCGCCTCGCGGATCGGCATGCGCGAGACATCATATTCCTCGGCCAGAGCTTCCTGCCGGATCGTCTCACCTTCGGCAAGTTCGCCGCTCAGGATACGTTCACGCAGATCATTTGCGATAACGTCCGGTAGGCTTTGTTTCGTGATCGCGCGTTTCCCTGCCATGTCCAATATCCCGCCACGGTTTTTTGGATACAATTACCCGTAATCATCGACTTTTCCAAGCCGAACTTGGATTTCGACCCATGTTCGACCCATGCCCGAGATCTGGAAAAGCCTGAATCTGCTTATGAATCCGTAACCAGCCCGCGTATCTTCAGACTTTTCCGTCTCTGAATAATGTGTTTCCCGACATCAAACACCCCAAGTATCAGACAGGCGATACCCACCGGGCCACGGGTCGTCAGGGTCCAGCATGTGCTGATGTATTCCGGTGATCCAACCGCGACCGCTGATTTCAGGAACGATTGCCGGGCGGCCACCTATCTGCACAGTGCGAATGATCCGACCGGTAAATCGTGATCCGATGATCGAAACCGCGTCGAAGGTCTGGCCGGGTTTCATCACCCCCTTGGCCGCCATCAGCGCCATGCGGGCAGACACCGCGGTACCCGTTGGTGAACGGTCAACCTTACCCGGCTGGATCGCCACGGCGGACTTGCCGCTTAGACCGGTTTCCGTCTCGCTCAGCGGGCCGCAAAAGGCGCAGAACGATATATGATCCCAGTCCGGGTTCTCGGGATGAGAGAACCCTAGCTGTTCATTGGCGGCGTTTGTGATCTTTACTCCCAACCGGGCTATGTCGCGGGCCTCATTATCGACGATTGCAAACCCAAGCGTCTGCGCATCGACGACCACGAAGCTGTCGCCGCCATAAGCGGTATCTACCGTGATCGTGCCCAGTCCGGATACCTCGAGCGGGACCGACAGCTTGTCGGCAAAGCTGGGCAGGTTCTGGACGAAGATGCGCCGCGCCTTGCCATCGCGGCATTCCGCACGTACCCGGACCAGCCCACCCGGTGCCTCCAGCACCATATGGGTTTCCGGCTCTTTCATTGGAATGATCCCGCCATCCAGCAACACGGTTGAGACACAGATCGAGTTGGACCCCGACATGGGCGGCGTGTCTTCGGGTTCCATGATGATCCAGGCGGCGTCCGCCTCGGGGTGTTTTGGCGGAACCAGAAGGTTGACATGCCGGAACACACCGCCGCGCGGCTCATTGAGAACAAAGTTGCGCAGTGTCTGGTCCTGCGCAATGAAGCTTCGCTGATCCCAGAGAGTGTCGCCCGGCGGTGGGGCGACACCTCCGACGATGACATCTCCAACCTCACCTTCGGCATGGGCCGAGATCACATGTATGGTTTTGCTGCTGCGCATGCTTACCTCAGCCGTACTGCGCGACAGGAGCACCCAGCGCGTCGAAGATCGGTGTCACGCCCAGACCGGGACGATCTGCTGCGGTCATCCGGCCATTGATACGCTTCGGTGCGCCTTCGGCGATGTCCACGGTACCATAGGAATTGAAATCGGTGGCCGAGAACGTGAACTCGGACGGTGTTGACCGTGCCAGATGGGCGATGGTGGCTGTGGTGATGTCGCCGCCCCATGTGTCCTCGATGGTCATGGGAATACCGTGCGCCACGCACAGATCCCGCATCAGTTTTGCCTTGGTCAGACCTCCTACCTTGGAGATTTTCAGATTGATCACGTCCATGGCGTCATCGGCGATGCCGCGGACCAATGTGTTGGGCGTGTCGATGACCTCATCCATCACGAAGGGCAGCGCGGTGCGGCGGCGGATCGACACGCATTCCTCATAGGTCAAACAGGGTTGTTCCACATAGACATCCAGACCCGAGACCGCGCCCACGACACGGGCGGCCTCGTGCCGGGTCCAGCCGGTGTTGGCATCTGCCACCAGCAGGTCGGTCTTTTTCAGAACTGCGCGGGTGGCATGAATGCGGTCGATGTCGTCATTGGCTTCACCGCCCACCTTGAGTTGGAACTTCGTGTAGCCTTCGGCCGCATAGCCTTCGATCTTTTGCGCCATGATGTCCGGCGCTTCCTGGCTGATCGCGCGATACAGCACCACGTCCTTTTGTGCCGCGCCGCCCAACAGGGTGTAAAGGGGTTGCCCGGTCGCCTTGCCCAGCAGATCCCAGCAGGCGATATCGACAGGCGCCTTGGCATAGGGGTGGCCACGCAGGGCAGCATCCATGGTGCGATTGATCTGGCCGATATTCAGCGGATCCTGCCCGATCAGATGTGGCGACAATTCGGCCAGCCCGGCCCTGACGCCAAGGGCGAAGGACGGAAGATAAGCTGATCCCAGCGGGCAGCATTCGGCATACCCCTTCAGACCTTCATCCGTGATGATCTCGAGAACGGTGCTGTCGAAGACTTCGACATAGTTGCCATTGGACCAGCTGTAGCGGCCTTCCTTCAGCGGAAGATCCACCTGATATACGTTCAGTGCGGTGATTTTCATGAGGTGTTCTCCTGATCAGAAGCGTGTGGATGCGTAAGGCTTCATGTCGAGCGCGGGCTTGGCGTTCGTGACCAGATCCGCGACCAGTTCCGCCGTGCCTGCGGATTGCGTCAAGCCCAGATGGCCATGTCCGAAGGCGTAGAACACCTGTGACGCACGGGCCGAGCGGTCGATCACCGGCAAACTGTCGGGAAGCGATGGCCGGAAGCCCATCCATTGCGTGCCGCCTTCCAAATTCAGGCCAGGCATGAAGCGACCCGCCTTTGCCAGCAACGTGTCGGCGCGTTTGTAATTGGGTGGCAGTTCCAGCCCGCCCAACTCGACCGCGCCTCCGATGCGCACGCCGCCGTTGATCCGAGTCACCACGAACCCATGTCCCCCGAATGTCAGATGGGTGCGCAGGTCAAAGGCCCCTTCGGGCAGGGTGGTGTTGTATCCGCGCTCGGTTTCCAGAGGGATGCGATCACCCAGGGTTTTCGCCAGGTGATGAGACCAGGCCCCGGCGGCCACGATCACCTGTCTTGCTTCAATTTCACCGATCGAAGTCGTCAGGCGAACGGCTGAATCCATCGGTGTGAGCGCGTTGATTGCCGCGATTTCAACCTGACCGCCGCGGGCGGTGAACCGGGTGGCCAAGTGTCTTGCCCAGCTGGCCGGATCGACCGTGTTCATCCAGGTGGGCGTAAAACCCGCATGGGTAAATCGTCGGTCAAGCCCGGGCTGGATGTCCGCAATCGCGTCGGGGCTGTCCAGCAGATCAAAGGGGATGCCGTGATCCTTGCGCATGTCCCATGTGGGCAGACTGGCGCGGAATTCGCCTTCACTTTCGAACAACTGCAACTGGCCTTCGCGTTGCATCAGCGCTTCGCCGTCGACATCCGCGATCTGGCGTTCCAGCGCCGCGCGGCTGTGATCCATCAAAGCAGCCTGTGCAGACAAGGCCGCAGCATAGCGATCCTGCCAACTGGCCCGCCAGAACCGCAGCATCCACGGTGCGATGTTCAAAGCGTAAGAGGGGGGGATTGAAAGCGGACCCAATGGATCAAACAGCCATTTCGGAGCTTTGCGCATGATCCCGGGGGTGGCCAACGGCACGATATCGGTAAAGGCAAAAGCTCCGGCATTCCCTTTCGAGGCACCGGCTCCTACGCCTTCGCGATCCAAAACCAGAACCTGTTTGCCGCGCTTTTGCAATTCCAGTGCCGTGCTGATCCCAATGATACCGGCACCGATCACAACAATATCCGTCGGGTTGTCTTGCAGCATGGCCAGATCTTTTCAAACTGTGGTTCGGTACCGGGGGCCGGATTGCGCCGGTCCCCGATGGTTTTGTCAAAGAAGGATCCCGCCGCGGAACGGATCGTTTTGCGCGAAAATCAATGTGCCCTCGGCCATGATATGCGCCTGCCCGGTCAGGGTTGGAATGACGCCGCCATTGGGGCCGGGCTGATAGCTCAGCCGGTAGGAACTGCCGATCACGCTTTCCTGCACGATCTCAACCCCCGGAGCCAGAACCCCATCCGCCGCCAGACAGGCCAGACGCGCCGAACTGCCGGTCCCGCACGGGGATCGGTCATATTGATCGTCCGGGCACAGGACGAAATTCCGGCTGTGAACGTCTTTGTCCGGGGATTTGTCCTGCAAGATCACGTGGTCCACCGGTTCCCCGTTTTCACCACGCACATTCTGGTCGGTGCAGGCTTTGCGAATTGCAATGGTCAGATCGGTGAGGGCACGGATGTTGCCGGGATTCACGTCCATCGGACTGGGATCGACAATGAAGAACCAGTTACCACCATAGGCCAGATCGCCGGTCACTTTTCCATGGCCTTCGACCTCAACCGACACCGAAGCCCTGACCCGGCGGCTTTCGATATTGGTGACGCGCACCGTATTGGCGTCCAACAGCTCAACCGAGATGACGCCGGCCGGCGTTTCGACCCTGTGCGTTCCCGGACCGATCCGGCCCAGATGCGCCAGAGTAACCCCAAGGCCGATGGTGCCGTGACCGCACATGCCCAGAACGGCGTCGGCATCGAAATAAATCACGCCGGTTTCGCAGCCAGACGTTTCCGGGGCGACCAGAAGCGCCCCGACCATGCCGGGTTGGCCTCGCGGCTCCAGAAGGACCGATTTGTAGAAAGCCTTGTGCTCGGTGGCCAGACGTTGTGCGCGCTCGGCCAGCGGGCCCGACCCCAGATCGGGGCCGCCGTTCAGGATGACCCGCGTGGGCATGCCTCCGGTATGGCTGTCGATCACATGCATTCAGCGATGACTCCGCCCTGGCTGGACCAGTCGGCAAACCATGTGCGGAACAGTCTGTATTGCTGTTCGCAGTAGTTGCGCTGGGCATCCGTCAGTTCGTCGGTTTCGTTGAAGTGCAAGCGGTATTCCTCTTCACCGTTCAGAACCAGCAGGTGCTTATAATACAGCACCAGATCGGTGCCTTCGTCAAAGCTGGCCAGCACGCCAAAGGCTTCTTCAAGCTCGCGCGCGCGCAGGCGCGCTTCGGCATGGCCCGCCGCCGCTTTCTGGCACAGGGCGGCCAGCAGCAGTGCCTCTTTGGGCAAGGCAGTACCAATACCGGTAATAGATCCGGTAGCGCCGCAGTTGACGAAGCCATGGTAAACCTCGGTATCCACACCAACCATCAGTGTCACCTGATCATCTTTCGAGGTGATGTGTTCCGCGGCGTAGCGCAGGTCGCTTTTGCCGCCGAATTCCTTGAACCCAACCAGGTTCGGATGATCTGCACGCAATTCCAGGAACAAATCGGCGCGGGTGGCGAAGCCGTAAACGGGGCTGTTGTAAATGATGGCCGGGATATCCGGCGCGGCTGACAGGATTGCCTTGAAGTGGTTGCGCTGTGCCGGGATGGACGATCCGCGCGACAGCACACGTGGGATGACCATAAGCCCTGCCGCTCCGACCTTTTGCGCATGTGCAGCCAGCGCCACGGCAGATTTCGAGTTTATCGCACCGGTGCCGACGACGACGGGCAGGCCTGCCTCGATCAGGCGTTCGACACCTTGCATGCGTTCGGCATCCGACAGCAACGGCCAGTCGCCCATCGAACCGCAATACACCACGGCCGACATGCCTGCCTGGATCATTTCCTTGCCCTTTTTGACCAGAGCATCGAAATCCGGTGTCCGGTCGGTTTTGCAGGGGGTCATCAGGGCTGGCATGGTGCCGGTGAAGATATTCTTGGACATGAAGGTGATCTTCCTCGTTGTTTCAGGGGGCCGGTGCACTCAGCGCACGTTGGCCAGGAATTTACGGGTGTTTTCGGATTGCGCATCACCGAATATCTGCCCGGGCGGGCCGATCTCTTCCATCATGCCCTGATGGAAATAAGCAACCCGGTCCGACACATCGCGTGCGAAACCCATCTCGTGCGTGACACAGATCATGGTCATCCCTTCTTCGGCCAATAGGCGCATCGTGTCGAGAACCTCGCCCACCAGTTCGGGGTCCAGCGCTGACGTCGCCTCATCAAACAGCATGTATTCCGGTTCCATCGCCAGCGCGCGGGCGATGGCCAGACGCTGTTGCTGGCCACCCGAAAGGGCCGAGGGGTAGACGCCCAGCTTTTCGCCCAGGCCAACATGGGTCAGTTGGCGGGCGGCGATATCGCGGGCTTCTGATTTTGACAGTCCTTTGACGATCTTGGGGGCGAGTGCGACGTTTTCCAGCGCTGTCAGATGGGGAAAGCTGTTCCATTGCTGAAATACCATCCCCAGCTTCGTGCGCAGCTTGTTGATGTCGGTGCCTTTGGCATGAACATCGGTGCCATCGACCCTGACCGAGCCTTGCTGGATCGGCTCCAGCCCGTTGATGCAATACAGCAGGGTCGATTTGCCGGAGCCCGATGCGCCGATCACCGACAGGACTTCTCCTTTCTGCACATCCAGATCGATGCCTTTCAGCACATGCAGCGCGCCGAAATACTTGTGCAGGTCGCGAATTTCGATCATTGGGCCCACCTTTTTTCAAGAGACGCGGAATAGCGCGAAATCGGATAGCTGAGCGCGAAATAGAACGCACCCGCGATTGTCAGGATCAGGAAAGGTTCCTGCGTGCGGGTGATCAGGATCTGGCTGGCCTTGAGCAGTTCGACATAGCCCAGCACCGAAACCAACGCGCTGTCCTTCATCACTCCCAGTGCGACACCGACCCAGGCGGGGAACACCGCGCGTCCGCCGATTGGGAAGACGACATAGCGCAGGTCCTGCCAATAGGTCATGCCCAGGCTGCGTGCCGCACGGCGCATCGGCGCACCGACGGCCTCGATCCCGCCGCGCGCGACATTTGCAACCAAAGCGGCCGTGTAGATCGACAGGATCACCACGCCCGAGGCGAACGGGTCCAGATTGAGCCCGACAATGGGCGCAAAGTTGTAGAACAGCACCAGTTGGATGATCAGCGGGACGGACCGGAAAACATCCAGAAACGGGGCCACTGTCAGGGCGGCGGCCAGCTTGCCCTCGTACAGGATCCACCCGCACACCACGCCAAGAAGTGTTCCGATGGATATCGACAGAACCGAAATCCAGAGTGTCCGCAGGGCCGCTTCGCCCAGAAACCACAGATCATTGATGGTGAAGCCGCTGAAAAAGCTGACAGTGGGTTCCATCCGAGCGTCCTTCAGTAGCGAAAGAGCCGGGTCGCCAGCAGGCGTGAGGCTCCGAGAATGATTTTGACGATCACGTAGTAGATGATCGCGGTGACGGCGAAGTATTCGAAGATGCGGAAGGTGCGCGAGGCAAAGAACTGCGTTTCACCTGACAGTTCCCGGAAGCCGACCAGCATGCCCAGCGAGGACATGAGCACGGCCCAGACCATCTGATTGGTGATCGGGTGATAGACGATGCGAAACACCTGCGGGATCACCACGCGTGTGTAAGCCTGCCACGCGGTCATGCCCAAGGAACGAGAGGCCCGCAACTGCGTCTCGGGAACGGCCTGAAAACCTCCGCGAAAGTTTTCGGCCAGATAACCGGCGCAATTGAAGGTCAAACCCACCAGCACGATGAAGTAAGGCGACAGGTGCAGGCCGAACGCGCCAAGCCCGAAGCCGAAAAAGAACAGCTGAAACAGGGCGGGCGTGTTTCGGGCCAGTTCAACCCAGGCTGAGGCGAACCAGTACAGCGGCCCCTTCAGGTGCAGCCGCGTCAGCGCAAGACAAAGGCCGATGATGATGCCCAGGATCATCGCCAGAACCGCGACTTGCAAGGTCAGTAGCGATGCCTCAAGCAAGTCCGGCAGGCTTTTCATGACCGGTCGCCAGTGGAAGTTGTAATCGAACACAGGTTTTTTCCGAATTGACCGGCTCTTTCGCCAGGCCGAAACCCGACGAAAGAGCACTGGGGGGTGAAATCAGTACATCACGCCGGGGATGCGCAGCTCGGGTGCTTCGCCTCCGACATATTTGCCCCACAGTTCCTGATACCGGCCCGAACGCACCTGATGCGTGACAAACAGGTTCAGGAAGTTCAGCCAGGTGACGTCCTGTCTTTTGCCCACGACCGAGGTGTAGTCGGTGGTCCAGGGCATACGCGGACCGGCCAGCACGGTTTCATATTGCTGGGTGATCGGCAGAACGGCGGTGTTGGTGGTGATGCCGATATCGGCCTTGCCCTGCGCGACCGCCAGAAACACCTCGTTTTCCGACTGATAGCCCTGATAATTGCCTTCCTCACCCCATTCGGCGGCAATCTTCAGCCATTCCTGTTCCGGCACGGTGCCAATCGCGGCGGCGACGCGTTTACCGCGGATGTCTTCGAAGGTTTCGATCCCGCTGTCCGCGTTCACGACGCCCTGCGCATAGTAGATCGCATAAGGAATGGTAAAGCCCACGGTCCGCGCCCGTTCAAGGCTGTCCGAGGTCGCGCCGAACACGACATCTGCGCGCCCGGTTACGATGACCGGCAGGCGCTCGGCCCAGGTCAAAGGCAGGATTTCCGCCTCAACTTCAAGCGCCGCAGCCAGATCATTGCAGTATTCCACATCAAATCCCGCCGGTTCGTTGTTGGCGTCGCGATACCCGATCGGCGGAAAGTCCAGAACAACGCCACAGCGAAGAGTGCCGCGATCCACGACATCGTCGAGCGTGTCCGCCATCGCAGGACCTGTTGTGAACGTGGTGAGGGCCGCCAAAGCGACGAGTTTCTTGAGCATGTGATCCTCCCTGAATCAAAAGATGCGGTCACGAATAACGGATATTGGATACAACATCCACATAAAACTTGCCATCGGCAACCGACACGCGCCCGTATCCGGCTTCCGGATGGATCAAATGTTCAAGAAACGCCCTTCGCTGATTGATCGTCTTGGGGGTGGGGGCAGGCCGATCATCAAAACGTAGGGGAAACGCTTTTTGCGCAACATCCCAAGAAGAACCGGTCATTCTGACCCGGTCCGCGTGGTGCAGCCTACACCGGGCCGGGATGGACCAAGACAACACCAACACGTTCTGGAACCGTCCGTCTGAAGACTGGGTGCCCGAGGTTTACGGAACCGACCCGCACAAATCCGGCCAGGTGCCACAATTCGCTGTCAGACAACGCGCAGGGTTGTTTTGCCCTTTCCCACTCCTTCCAATGGCGTTCAGTCTGTTCTGATGACGCCGGTTTCCACCCACGTGTCAAATCGTGACAGAACAGCCTGACAGAAAGCCGCGTCGTTGATGTGAACATCCAGCTCGGTCATCGGCACCCGGCCGGGCATGACCTTGCGCGCCTCGTCCACCATTTCGGCCAGAGCCTCTGGATCATGCGCCTCTTCGCCTTCCCTGTCCCAGGCTTCGACACCCTGAACGGGCAAAAAGAAATGCACGGGCCCGGTTGCGGCTTCCAGACGGTTGGCGAGTTCCCGAATCCACGCGCGCCGTTCAGCCCCGTTGAAGACCGAGCTTTTGATCAGGCGGTTGTGTTCGTGGAACGGGCGATCGGCATATTGCTCGGGGATGTCCTGCCAGCCCGCAAAATCCAATAGATCCAGCGCACCGGGGGCCACCATCTGGGGCGTTCCAACGCGCCCGGCATTGGTGACCCGGTCATCGCCGCTGGAGACAACGGAACCCGCCATCAGGTTGCCGAATTCCTGCATGCAGAAGTCCATCACGCAGGCAAACGCGCCTTCGCCCGCCAGTTTTTCATAAGCCATGCCGCCCATGCCGGTAGAGTGGAACACAGCCACTTCAAACCCGCGGTCTTCCAGTGCCGGTTTCAGAATTTTCATGTAACGCAGGCAGGACGAACCAAGGCTGGTCATCCCGATCAGAGGTTTGCTGCGATCGGGGGCGGTCGCTGCCCTGGCTGCGCCCACGACGGCCCCGGCAGCCTGGCTGAGCGACGATTTGCAGATCGAATTCATGCCATACAGGCCGCCGGCCCAGAGGATCATCTGAACATCCGGCGCCAACCGGTGCGGAGGGATCAGAGGCGAGAAGCTGACCGTTGACACGATGTATTTGGGAACGCCCATCGGCAGCGCCTGCGCACAATCCAGCGCAAGGTCCGTGCCCATGGTCCCGCCCGTGGCCAGCATCCCGTCAAACCGACCTTCTGAATAAGCCTTTGCAACGGTTTTTGCGGCACCTGCCGACATTATGCGAAAGGCCTTGTTCTCGTCTCCTTGCGCGATGACTTCTTCAATGGTCATGCCACCGGCTGCGGCCACGTCGTGCTTTGAGATATCAGTCGGATCGGACGCATCACCCAGAACCGAGACATCCATGGTCAGCACGTCAGCGCCCTGCGCTCTGACTGCCTTTTCGATGAACCGCATTTCGGGCTCTTTGGTGTCATACGTACCAATCAGCAGGATTGTCTTTTTGGCCATTGGTGCCTCCTGTCTAAGTGTGCTGTTGAAGGTATTGGGACATCAACCCTCGGGCGGTTTCAATGAACCGCACATTGCGTATGTCCGATCCATCTTCGTTCAGGCGGGATGCAACCCATCCCACATAGGTTGCCGCGCGCAGTGCCATGAACAGGTCGAGTTGGTGGGTACAGATCGGTCGTTCAGATCGATACCCGGCCAGCAAAGCATCGCGCAGCCGGTTGAAATCCGGTTCGTGCAGGTTCTTGAGAAGTGTTGTTGCGATATCAAACAGGCGAAAACCGAACCCGGCATCGTCGAAGTCGATCAGCCACAGTTTGTCACCATCAACCATGACGTTTTCGCGGACAAGATCGGCGTGGATCAGCCCGTAATCCAACTGATTTTCGACGCGCCGAAGGTCACGATCTGCGATATCCCGGAACGTCAGGAAAAGGGCCCGGTCCGTTTTTCCAAGCGTTGGGTTTTCCCAGAAACGCCCCCAGAGAGGGGTGTCTCCAAGCAGCCCGCCCCGGTCCCATGACCAACGCGCGAAGTCGTGCGGAGGAGTCCATTGGTCACTGATGTCATGCAGTCGCGCCATTT
Organism: Ruegeria sp. YTSC002; assembly: GCF_059609845.1. Classification (NCBI taxonomy): domain Bacteria; kingdom Pseudomonadati; phylum Pseudomonadota; class Alphaproteobacteria; order Rhodobacterales; family Roseobacteraceae; genus Ruegeria; species Ruegeria sp. YTSC002. Next base: position 282,294 of record NZ_JBXWML010000002.1, on the reverse strand, counting down.
CCCGGCCAATTGTGTGGAAGACGCCGGTCCTGTCGCGCTGCTCCAAGGCTGATCCGGTCGCACCCAACGGCCGGCCCGGCAACCAGTTGAGCATGTCGACCTGAATGCCGTCCACCAGATGCAGATAGCGTCCATCTGCGGCCGGGACAGGCGTTGGAACCCGGACCCCGTTTTTGCCGAGAACGGCCATCCATTGTAGCTCTGAACGGAGTTCGGCATCGGTTCGCAGCCCTTTGCGATGCAGTCGCAGAGCATAGGCGGTCTGGCCTGCCTGAACGCGATAGACGCGGTTTTCCCGAGCAGCCACGAGAGACCATTCGCTATCGACCAGTTCCCAAAGGGTCAGCGCCTGTTCCACGATCTGCTTCATGCGACCAGTGGCGTTTCCGCCAACACGTCGTCCAGCGTGTCGAAAAGAAGATCCGCGTTTTCGACAGAGAATGGCATGGGAGGGCGAATTTTCAGAGTATTCTTATGGCGTCCAAGCTTGGTGTGAATGATCCCGCGCAGGCGCATGGTGTTGATGATACGGTCGGTGAATTCACTGGCGGGTTCCTTGCTGTCGCGATCAAGGACCATTTCGGCCCCGAATATCAGCCCCGAGCCGCGTATGTCTCCGATGACGGTATACTTTTCTTTCAAAAGCTTCAGTCGTTTCCGCGCGTGGTCGCCTACGGATCTGGCATGTGCGACCAGGCTGTGGTCTTCGATCTCTTGCAAAACCGCCATTGCGGCAGCACAGGAAACAGGGTTTCCGCCAAACGTGTTGAAGTACCGATATCCCCTGCGGAACGCTGAAATGATCTCGGAACCTGTGACCACGCCGCCCACCGGATGGCCGTTGGCCATGGGTTTGCCCAAGGTCATGACATCCGGCACAACGCCCATCTTCTGATGTGCCCACATATGGGTCCCGGTTCGGCCAAAGCCTGATTGCACCTCGTCGCAGATCAACAGGCCGCCGGCATGGCGTACGACCTTGGCCGTGGGTGCCAGCCAACCGTCCGGATTGTCGGGAAACCCCTCGTTCAGAAAATAAGGGCAGAGGATCAATGCGGCAAAACCGGTGCCGGCCTTTTCGTGCTCGGCAATCTGTTCCGCCACGGCATCGGCGAATTTTGACCCGTCCGGGTCGGGATCGCGATAGCTGTCGGGCGCGCTGACAAAACGGCAATACCGGCTCAGCCCGAAGCCGACTGTCGGGATGTTCGATCTGCTCAACTGGCTGACCAGCGCGGTATTGCCGTGATAGGTGGCGTCAGTGGCAATGATCCCTCGTTTTCCGGTCATCGCCTCGGCCATTCGCAAAGCAATGTCATTTGCCTCGGAACCGGTGCAGGTGAGGATGGCCGTATCCAGCGCTGCATCCGTCGTCCCGGTCAGTCTTTCCACATAGTCCAGAATCCCGTCGTGCAGATACCGGGTGTGCGTGTTGAGCGTGCGCGCCTGACGGCAGATCGCCTCGACCACGCGCGGGTTGCAATGCCCTACATGTGGCACGTTGTTGTAGCAGTCCAGATACTTGCGCCCGTCTGCATCCCACAGCCAGACGCCTTCACCTTTCACGAAATGAACCGGCTCGTCGTAGAATGTCGACACGTTAGGGCCCAATAGCTTGGCCCGGCGCTCAATGAGTTCAACTGATTTCGCTGGAAGAGTCATGAGGGCGGCCTTTTCTCAGAGTTTTATCCATGCGGTTTTCAGATCGAAGTATTTCTCGATCGCGTGCAGCGATTTGTCGTGCCCGTTGCCGGATTGGCGAACCCCGCCCAGCGGAACGGTCAGGTCGGCACCGCCATATGTATTGACATGCACAACACCGGCGCGAATGCCGGCGACCATGCGATGCGCGCGGCCGAGGTTCGAGGTCCAGACACCACCGGCCAGCCCATAAACGGTGGCATTGGCAAGGCGGATCGCTTCGTCTTCGTCCGCAAAGGGCGTGACGGCCAGAACAGGGCCGAAGACTTCGTTCTGGAACAGGGTGTCGGTCTCTTTCACGTTGGCCATGACGGTCGGCGCCATGTAATAGCCGCCGGTCTCTGTCAGGATGCGGGTGCCGCCGGTCCGGCGCTCGGCGCCTTCTGCTTCGGCCTTGGTGACGAATTCCAAATTGGCCTGAAGTTCCGGCAGGCTGTGGACCGCACCGATCTGGCTGTTCAGATCCAGCGGGTCGCCGACGCGAAAGCCTTCGGCGTGGCGGCTGATCTCGGTCACGAAGTCTTCGTAGATCTCGTGCTGGACCAGCAGGCGCGAACCGGCGACACAGACCTGACCAGAGTTGCGGAAGATGCCAGCGGCGGAAACCTTGGCCGCTTCGGCCAGATCAGGGGCGTCGGCAAAAACGATGTTCGGGGACTTGCCCCCCAGTTCCAGATAGCAGCGTTTCAGGTTCGACCGCGCGGAATACTCCAGCAGCCGCCGCCCGGTCGTGCCCGACCCGGTAAACACCATGATGTCGACATCCATCGACAGGGCCAGCGCCTCACCCACGACCGAGCCACGCCCGGTCACGACGTTGAACACCCCATCGGGCACTCCGGCTTCCGCAGCAAGCTCGGCAATCTTGAGCAGGCTGAGTGAGGCGCTTTCGGCAGGTTTCAGCACGACGGAATTGCCTGCGGCCAGTGCCGGTGCAATTTTCCAGCTGCCGATCATCAGTGGAAAGTTCCAGGGCACGATGGCCCCGACAACCCCGACCGGAGCATGATGCACAAGACCCAGGACGTCATCGCTTGTCGGGGCGATTTGTCCGTAAATCTTGTCGATCGCCTCGGCATAATACCGGAAAGTGGCCGCCGCCGAGAGTGCCTCGGCCTTGTAAGCCATGGTGATCTCGGTTCCGTTGTCGCGCACGCCCAGCACGGCCAGTTCAAGTGCGCGGGCTTCGATCAGGTCGGCCAGTTTCAGCAGCACTTTCTTGCGGCCGGCAGGGGCCATGCGCGACCATCGCCCATCCTCGAACGCGAGGCGCGCCGCACGCACGGCCATGTCGACATCGGCCGGCGTGCCCTCGGCAATCAGCGCCAGAGGTTGGCCGTTGATCGGAGACAGAACCTGATGCCGGGCCCCGGTTTCGCCATCCTGAACGTGGCCGTTTATGAAGTGCCCGCGCGGAGCAATGTCCTGCGCACGCAGCGCATCAATCGAGGATTGGTCCATGGGGGTTATCCTTGCTGAGTTGAGTCTTCGTCGAGAACCGGCTGCGGTGTGATGCGTTCCTTGTGTTCCTTGATCAGCGAGCGAACGTGGAGCAAAATGATCCCAAGGATCATGATGAATAGTATTGCGGCAATCGGCCGGTCGATGAAATCAAGTGGCGTCTTCACCCGCGCCATGGCGCTGCGCAGTTTGACTTCCATGATCCCGCCCAGAACCATGCCCAGAATGATCGGAACTATGGGCAGGTTCAGGCGCTTCAGGATCAGCCCGAACACACCGAACCCGGCGGCAATGGCACAGTCCGTGACTGAGTTGCGCAGGCTGAATACACCGACAAAGGACAGCGTCAGGATCATGATCCCCAGAAAGCGCGTCGGGATCTGAATGATCTTCAGCAACAGGTTGGTCGAGAACAAAAGAAAGACCAGAACGATCACATTGAGCAGGATCAGCGACATGTACAGGGCCATGACAAAATCCATCTGATCGGCGAAAAGCTGCGGCCCGGGGATCACGTTGTGAACATAGAAGACGGACAGCATCATCGCGGTCAGCGCCTCGCCCGGAATACCCAGCGCCAGCAGTGGAATCATCGCAGCCCCGGGAACGGCATTGTTGGCCGCCTCGGACGCCACCAGACCTTCTGGTGACCCATCGCCGAACTTGTCGGGGTCTTCAGAGGTTTTCTGGGCGTATGTGTATGACAGGAATTGTGATGTGAATTCTCCTGTGCCCGGTACCATGCCCATGAGCACACCAAGCGATGACGACACCGTTGCGATGCGTTTCAGGCCCAGTAGTTCTTTGAGGCCCGCGAAGATGCTGCCGCGCACATGGGCCTCGCCCGGCGCGTGTTCCTTGTCGACCAGCAACAGCAGCGCCTGACTGATGGCGAACAGCCCCAGAACCACCACGATCAGATCGACACCTGACGAAAGCCAGGTTTGGTCAAAGGTGAAACGTTTGGTGTATTTGACGGGTTCCAGACCGACGGTGCTGAGGAAGATGCCGAAGAACGCCAGCATCGCGGCCGAAAAGGTTTGCCCGCGATGGGCCAGGATCACCAGAAGGATGCCCATGAGTGCGGCCAGAAATATCTCGCGGCTGCCGAAATGCGGGGCAACCCAGGCCAACACGGGTGACAGGATGATCAGACAGAGAATCGAGAAGATGCCGCCGAAAAACGACGCCGAATAGGCCAGTGACAGGGCCCGGTGGCCCTCGCCGCGCTTGGTCATGGGATAGCCGTCATAGGTGGTCAGTGCGTTGACGGCGGTACCGGGCGTGTTGATCAGGATGGCGGGGATTGCGCCGCCATACATGGACGACCCGTAGATGCCCAACAGAAGGGTCAGGCCAACGATGGGCTCGAACGCGAAGGTGGCGGGCAACAGGATGGCAATTGCCACAGCAGCGCCGACGCCGGGCAACGCACCGATGATGACGCCGCCCACCGACCCGATGATCAGTGCGACGACGACCTGCCACTGCGCCAGAATTGCAAAGCCGGAAATCAGATTGTCCATCTTGGCCTCACAGGTAGGTCAACGCAAAGGCGCGCAGCCCGTCGGGCAGGTATTCGTATATCCGACCGGCCGGAATGTTCACCTGAAGCAACGCGCGGAAAACGACGGCCACGACCGCGCCGAAGGCAAGTGCAACGCAAAAAGCCCCAGGCAATCGAAATCCCAATCGTATCGTCAGCAGGGCTGCAAAAAGCATGGTGGAGGGCAGATACCCAAGCCACGTAACCGCCACGACATAGATCAGGAAGTAGGCAACATATTCGAGGGACATCAACCAGAACGTCACCTCTCGCAAACGTCCGGGAATGCGTGGGGACAGGAAAGAGCTCAGCAAGTGGAGGCCGCTGAACAAAACCATGCCCCAGATCGCGATCTTGGGCCAAAGGGCGGGCTGCGCAAACCACTTGGTTCGTTTGACGATCTGAGTCTCAGTGCCGATCTGGCTGAGGAGGAACAGGGAGAAACCGAAGAAAAGGAAGGCAAAGACAATATCGCCCGGACGTCGATACCGTCGGAACATGTCTTGCAGCGTCTTTGCGATCATTTTGGCCTCCTGTTTGAATGAAAAAGGCCCGGGGTTGTTTGGCCTTGCCGGGCCTCTTTCGGATTATTCGCCCAGAATCTCTTCGATCTTGGCGAAAGAGGCTTTGTCCTGCTCGATCTGAGCTTTGGACGCGTCCGGGTCCTGCCAGTAGATCAGGGCGCCGGTTTCCTCAGCCAGCTTCTTGGCTTTGTCCGAGGACAACGCTTTCTGCGCGGCAGCCGTGATCTTTTCACGCGCGTCGGCGGGCGTGTCCTTGTGCACAAACAGCCCGTTCCAAAGGGCCAATGGCAGATCCGGATTGAGCTCCACGATCGTCGGCGTATCCGGAACCAGTGAAATCCGCTCGCCGCCGATGCTGGCAAGGACGTTCACCTGATCAAGGCAGGGAAGGATAAGCTGTAGCGTCGTATTGATGACATCCACGTCGCCTGAGGCCAGCGTGTTGCAATCCAGTGCGTCGAAGGCCGCTTCGCTGGCAAAGTCGAACCCGCTGCTGACCGCAGCTGCAAAGGTGACCTGTGTGGGGGGCAGAACCGATCCGAAATGGCCAAGCGCAACGTCGTTTTCCTTGCCGTGTTCGGCCAGTTCTTCCCAGCTTGAAAACGGCGCGTCTTTGCTGGCTGCGATGACGAAGGGATAAGTCAGGAAGATGCCAATTGGATCAAAAGGATTCGGGTTGAGTTCGGGAATTCCGATCTCAGGGCCGATGACAGGTACGCCGATGACGAATGAGCCGATGGTGTAGCCATCCGCAGGGGCGGTTGCCACCTCGACCGCGCCGGGAAATGGGCCGCCTCCGCCGCCGGGTTTGTTCACGACAGCGGCAGGCACACCGTACATGGCCTGGAATTCGTCGGCGATCATCCGGGTAAGGACATCTTCCAGATCACCCGGAGGCCAGGGGACGACAAAACTTACCGGCTTTTCAGGGTATTCAGCCAGTGCGGCAGTGGCCGAAGCCGCAAAAGCGGCGGCTGTTAGAAATTTCTTCATTGACACCTCCCGTTAGTGGTTCAATAATTGAACCGCGTTAACAATAATAATGTTGCTTTGTTAAGTTAGTTCTGTCAAGTATTACCTGAGCAAGAGGACCACACGCACATGGGTACAGCCCTTAACGCCCTAAAAATGCTGGACTACTTTTCCAATGCCCGCCCTGAGATCGGGCTGAGTCACCTGGCGCGGTTGTCCGGGCTGAACAAAGCAACGGCGTTGCGGCACCTGCGCGCGCTTGAGGAGTTCGGGTTGATCGAACAGAACCCGATGACGAAATCCTATGCGATCGGGCCGGCGGCTTTGCGTTTGGCCGCGCTGCGAGAGATCGCCAGACCCGGCATTGAGGACGCGCGTCAAAAAATGCAGGCCGCTATGCAGGTGGTCGGTGAATCCCTGCATCTGTCTTTGCTGGAGAAAACGGGGTTGCAGACGGCGCTTGTGGTGGAAACAACGCAGCACAGTGTTCGTGTCAGTCTTGATCCCAGCGAGATGCTTCCGCTCAATGCGACGGCTTCCGGTCTGTGCATGCTCAGTTTCGGGCCGGCTCACCTTTTGGAGCAGTTGGATCAGGACGTGCAGGCACGGTTTACACAAGCCACGCTTACTGATCCGAAGCTCATCAAGGAACGGGTCGCAAAGATCAGAGTTTCAGGCTGGGCCGACAGCCGTGGCAGTTACGAAGATGGCGTTTTTGGATATGCCGCGCCGATCTTCGGCATCGATCAAATCGCGTTGGGAACCATCGCGATAGCTGTCCCGGAAACCCGAGCAACCAGCGACCGCCTTCCGGCAATACTGTCAACTTTGCATTCACTTTCGGCTGATCTGACTGCCGGGTTTGGCGGCCAGTTGCCCGACTCCTTTCCAACCGGATTCCACCCGTGACCCGGGGTGGATTCAACATTCGGAGACCCGCGACATGAAAGACTCCAACTTTCTGAAGGAAAACAACGCCCGGTTCTTCTGGCACCCGATGGCGCATCCCGCCGACAGCCGGAAGAACCCGCCGACCATTCTCAGCGGTGGCGAGGGGGTCAACATCACTGATGTCGATGGTCACACGGCGCTGGACGCCGTAGGGGGGTTGTGGAACGTCAATCTGGGCTATTCCTGTGAACCGGTGAAACAGGCCATAGCGGATCAACTGAATGCGCTGCCCTATTACTCGACCTTTCGCGGCACCAGCAACGACAAGGCGATCGAGCTGTCCTATGAGCTGGCCCAGTTCTTCGAGGCCGACGGGCTGACCCGTTCATTCTTTACGTCGGGGGGGTCGGATTCGGTCGAAATAGCGCTGAAACTTGCGCGTCAATATCACAAGGTCCGGGGTGAAGCAGGGCGCACCAAGTTCATCAGCCTGAAGCAGGGTTATCACGGCACCCATTTTGCTGCCGCCTCGGTCAACGGCAACCAGAAATTCCGCGCAGTGTATGAGCCGATGATGCCCGGCTGTTTCCACGTGCCCGCACCGTGGACCTATCGCAACCCGTTTGACGAAACCGACCCCGAGCGTCTGGCGCAGCTTTGCGTCAAGGCGCTTGAGGCCGAGATCGCGTTTCAGGGTGCAAACACTGTGGCGGCCTTCATCATGGAGCCGGTGCTGGGGGCCGGGGGTGTGATCCCGCCACACAAGAGCTTCATGCCCATGGTGCGCGAGGTCTGTTCCAGGCACGGCATCCTGCTGATCTCGGACGAGATCATCACCGCTTTTGGTCGCACCGGCAGCGAGAGCGGTGCGCGGCACTGGGGCGTCCAGCCGGATATCATGACGACGGCCAAGGCGATCACCAACGGGTATTTCCCTTTTGGCGCGGCCATGATTTCCGGTGCGGTCGCAGAGGTTTTTGAAAGTGACACCACGGGTCTGGCATCCGTCGATCAGGGGTATACCTATTCCGGCCATCCGGTCGGGGCGGCCGCAGCTTTGGCCGCCCTGTCCGAGATCAACCGCCTGCGGATCTGGGAAAATGCTGCCGCGCGCGGGGACGAGTTGTTTGCCGGCTTGCAAAAGCTGGCCGACAAGCATGACGCGATCGGGGACGTGCGGGGCGGCGAGGGGCTGATGTGTGCATTGGAACTGGTTTCGGACCGGGCGACCAAGGCGCCTGTCGCAAAACACCTGCCGCTTCAGGTTCAGAAAGTCGCATACGAAGATGGCGTGATGGTGCGTGTGTCTGGCAACAACATCATTCTGTCGCCGCCGCTGATCGTCACTTCGGAAGATGTGGCAAAAATTCTGTCGGCGCTGGATACCGGTCTTGCCACTTTGTAGGCGGTCAACCGACCCCGTCGGAACCTGGCGGGGTCAGATTTTGATGGCTTGCAGCTCCTCGAGCAGATCCAGCAGCTGATCCAGCTTCTCCTTGCCCATCTGCGCTTCGATATTGCTGGAGATCGCAAGTGAAGTGGCCAGGTTTTCCCTGAGGATGGTGCGGCCTGCTTCGGTGATCTTGACCATGGTGCGGCGTTTGTCGTCGCTGTCCTGACGGCGGGTGATCTGGCCGTCGGCCTCCATCGTGCGCAAAATGCGGGTCACGCTGGGCAGCAGCAAGCACGCCTCGTGCGCGATGGTGCTTTGCTCCACTTCGCCCAACTCGTCCAGAACGCGCAGGATGCGCCATTTCTGCTCGGTCAGTTGGATGCCTTGCAGCATATCCCGGATCGGAGCCATGACGGTTTCACGGGCACGCAGCAACGCGATCGGAAGGGACCGGGCCGTACTTTTGGAATGGCTTTGAGTGTTCATGCGGCCTTCTAGAACGCCGTTCCGTGAATTGCAAAGATTAACAAAGCAATCTCTTGACAGGGGGTGCATTAAAAACTAAACATGTTAACTAATAAAGGAGAGACCATGCCTCACTTCCACGTCGAATATTCCGGCAATCTTGAAGACAGGATCGACATGGATGGCCTGTGCGAGTGCATTCGGTCAACGGCGGCTGGAATCGAGACCTTTCCCATGCCCGGTATTCGTGTGCGCGCGACACGGGTCGATCATTACGCCATAGCGGACGGCAACCCGGCGCATGGGTTCATTGATATCTCGATCCGCCTGCGGGCAGGCCGATCCGCGGATGTCAAACAAGACGCCACCCAGCGCATATTCGAGGCGGTCAAAGCATATCTGGCGCCGGTTTTTTCACGGCATTCCATCGCGCTCTCGCTTGAGATGCGTGACATCGACCCCAAGCTGTCGCCCAAGGCCGGTACGATCCGCGACCACCTGTCGGCGACCACGCAGGAGACCTGACGCATGAGCGCACTGGACACAAACATCGAAAAGCTGAACGGCTTTCTGGACCGGTTCCGGGAAACGGGCATCCGCAACCGTATCGCGGGAGAAGACCGGGACGGATCTGCCGGGGTGTTTCAGTCGGTCTCGCCCGTCGATAAATCCGTGATCTGTGATGTTGCCCATGGCACGGCAGTTGACATCGACGCGGCGGCCCAGGCCGCCGACGCAGCCTTTGCCGAATGGCGAGACATGCCCGCCACCCAACGCCGTCGCATCTTGTTGAATGTGGCTGATGCCATAGAAGCGCGCGCCGAGGAAATAGCGCTGTGCGAGTGCTGGGACACGGGGCAGACCCTGCGTTTCATGTCAAAGGCAGCTTTGCGCGGGGCAGAGAACTTCCGGTATTTCGCGGATCAGGTGATAAAGGCGCGGGATGGGCAGCACCTGAAGTCTCCGACGCTGATGAATGTGACGACCCGTGTGCCGATTGGCCCGGTCGGCGTGATCACCCCATGGAACACGCCGTTCATGCTGTCGACCTGGAAGATCGCGCCGGCCCTGGCTGCGGGTTGCACGGTGGTTCACAAACCCGCCGAGGATTCCCCTCTGACGGCCCGCCTTCTGGTGGAAATCGCCGAACAGGCAGGGCTGCCCAAAGGTGTGCTGAACACGGTCAACGGATTTGGCCCCGACGCTGGCAAGGCTTTGTGCGAACATGCGCTGATCAAGGCCATTGCCTTTGTGGGCGAAAGCCGTACCGGCAGTCTGATCGTCAAGCAAGGCGCAGATACCCACAAGCGCAACCATCTGGAACTGGGTGGAAAAAACCCGGTTATCGTGTTTGACGATGCGGATCTGGACCGTGCTTTGGATGCCGTGATCTTCATGATCTATTCGATCAATGGCGAGCGCTGCACCTCGTCTTCGCGGCTTTTGGTGCAGGACACGATCAAGGAAGACTTCGAAGCCAGACTGATTGAACGCGTCAACAGCATCAAGGTAGGTCACCCCTTGGACCCCGAGACCGAGATCGGGCCGTTGGTGACCGAAGAACACTACAACAAGGTCACGAGCTATTTCGACATCGCCAAGGAAGATGGCGCAACTGTCGCCGCTGGCGGCGTCAAGGTGGGGGATGTGGGCTATTTCGTCCGGCCGACCCTGTTCACCAATGCCACCAACCAGATGCGCATCGCCCGGGAAGAGATATTTGGCCCTGTCCTGACCTCGATCCCGTTCTCGACCGAGGATGAGGCGCTGGAGATCGCCAACGACACGCCCTATGGCCTGACCGGTTATGTCTGGACCAATGATCTGACCCGCGCGCTTCGGTTTACAGACAGGCTGGAGGCTGGAATGATCTGGGTGAATTCCGAGAACGTGCGTCACTTGCCAACGCCGTTCGGTGGGGTCAAGGCGTCCGGCATCGGCCGGGATGGCGGCGACTGGAGCTTTGAATTCTATATGGAACAGAAACACATCGGCTTTGCCACCGGTCAGCACAAGATCATGCAGTTGGGTAAGTAGATCCCATAGGCCGACCCCGGCTGGGGCAAGCCCATTTCACGAGGAGGAATTGCCATGGGAAAGATAGTACAGGCCGCAAAGATTACGCATGTGCCCAGCATCTGGATGTCCCACACGATGCCAAAATACAAGGGCATCCGGCAATCCGCCATTGATGGGTACGGGCGCCTGCGTCAGGACGCGATTGACCGCGGGGTCGAGACGTTCATCGTGTTCGACACCCATTGGATCACCAATCAAGGGTTTCACCTGAACACGAAGGAACATCACAAGGGCCGGTTCATAAGTCACGAACTGCCGCATATGTTGGCGGATATGGAATTCGACTATCGCGGCGATCATGAACTTGGGGAAACCATCCTTGACGTTCTGCGCGAACGGGGAGAGCGGGCGCTGGGCCATTCGCACCCCGACATGGGCATGGAATACGGCACCCTGCTGCCGATGCATTTCATCAACGACGGTGTGAATGCCCGGGTATTGCCGGTGGCAGTCAATCAATTCTCGTCGATTGCGGAAAACCGGGCCTGGGGTGAGGCCATTGCCGAAGGCATCAGACGTTCGGACCGCAATGTATCCATTCTGGCGTCCGGCTCGCTCAGCCACGACTTCACACCGAATGAACGCTCGGTCGACGGGCTGAACGCCGTGAACGGCGAGTTCAACCGCCAGATGGACATGCGCGTTCTGGAGCTGTGGCAGCAGGGCCGATTTGAAGAGTTTCTTGAGATGCTGCCGGACTATGCAAAGAAATGCACCGGTGAATGCGCCATGAATGACACTGCCTTGCTGTTTGGTGCATTGGGTTGGGGAAGTTACAAGGGCGAGATTGACATCTATACCCCGTATTTCGGCAGCTCTGGCACCGGTCAGGCAAATGTCAGCTTTTCGGTGTGAAGCACGCAACGGAACAAAAGGATTTGGCGGTGATCCCGTCACAAAGGAAAATCAGTAGATGAACTGGGACACTTTTTCGTATTGGGGTCAGCACATCTCGAAATGGGCGGCGGATTATCACAAGACACTTGCTGAACGTCCCGTGCGGGCGCAGACCGCGCCGGGGGAAATCGCGGCCCAGCTTGTGCCGGTGGCACCCGAGACAGGCGAGCCGATGGACGCCATCATGGCCGATTTCGAACGGATCGTGATGCCGGGCATCACCCATTGGCAGCATCCACGCTTTTTCGCCTATTTCCCGGCCAATGCCGCGCCCCCGTCCATGTTGGCCGAGATGCTTGTGACGACAATCGCGGCCCAATGCATGTTGTGGCAGACCTCGCCTGCCGCGACCGAGGTCGAGGGCGTCATGGTCGACTGGCTGCGGCAGGCTCTTGGATTGCCCGAGGGCATGACCGGCGTCATTCAGGACAGCGCCTCTTCAGCGACTTTATCAGCGGTGCTGACCATGCGGGAACGGGCCACCGGCTTTACCGGCAACCGTGAAGGCCTGAACGCCAAGGGGGCATTGCGGATCTATTGTTCGGACCAGGTGCATTCGTCGATCGACCGGGCCTGCTGGGTTGCCGGGATCGGTCAGGACAATCTGGTCAAGTTGCCCACGCAGGGGCCGAATTTCGGGATTGTTCCCTCGGCGCTTGAGGCCGCCATTCAGAATGACATTGCCGCCGGGCATATTCCGGCCGGGATCGTTGCCATTACCGGCGGCACAGGAGTGGGGGCCTGCGACGACCTTATGGCCGTGGCTGACATTGCGCAAAAACACGACCTCTACACCCATCTCGACGCCGCCTGGGCAGGATCGGCCATGATCTGCCCGGAATTTCGCAAGGCTTTGTGGCAGGGGGCCGGTCGCTATGACAGCATTGTTTTCAACCCGCATAAATGGATGGGCGCGCAATTCGATTGTGCCATCCAGTTCTTGCGAGACGCCACGCCCCAGCTCGATACGCTGAAAATCGAACCGGAATACCTCAAGACGACCGGAGCGGAAGTGACGAATTACTCTGAGTGGACCATCCCTCTGGGCCGCAGGTTCCGGGCGTTGAAAATCTGGTTCCTGTTGCGTTCCTACGGGTTGGAGGGATTGCGCGAACGGATCCGCAACCATGTGGCATGGGCCGGCGAACTGGCGGAAAAGATTGGTGCGATCGAGGGGTTCGAGATCACAACCGGCCCGATCCTCAGCCTGTTTTCCTTCCGCTGTCCCGGGGACGATGCACAGCAGCAGCGTCTGGTGGACGCGCTGAATGACGATGGCCGGATTTACCTGACGCAGGGCATGTTCGACGGCCGCAAGATTATCCGCTTTCAGGTCGGGCAGTTCGATACCACCCGCGACGACGTGTTGATGGCTGCGGACGTGATCCGGGACGTGTGGGAGGCCATGAAATGAAGTTTGCAACTTTCGTTTCGGACGAAGAACGTTTCTTCGGGGCAATCACCGACGGTGGTGCAATTGCTTTGAATCCGGAATTCCCCGAACACGCCAGCCTCTACGAGGTGATCGCGGCCGGTGCATTTGATCAACTGGCGGAAGCCGCCGAGGGCAAACCGGTCACCCATTCCGAGTTTACCTATGACATGGTGATGCCGGATGCCCGACGTATCCTTTGTGTCGGGGTGAACTTTCCCGACCGGAACGCGGAATACAAGGATGGCAGCGCGCAGCCGAAATACATGTCTCTGTTCCCGCGTTTCGCCAGTGGATTTACCGGCCATGACCGGCCTTTGATCCGCCCGCCGGAAAACCACACGCTGGATTACGAAGGCGAAGTGGCCATCGTGATTGGCAAGGCTGGCCGCCGCATTCCGCAGCAGGACGCGTATGATCACATCGCCGCGCTGACGCTGTGCAATGAAGGAACCATTCGCGACTGGGTTCGGCACGCCAAGTTCAATGTCACCCAAGGCAAGAACTGGGACCGCTCTGGGGCCATCGGCCCGTGGCTGGTTCCCTTCACGGATGCGGCCCAGTTGGATGACGCTCGTATTCAGACACATGTGAATGGCGAGCTGCGGCAGGATGATACGCTGAACCGCATGATGTTCCCGATCCGGCGCGAGATTGAATATATCTCGACTTTCATGACGCTTCAGCCCGGCGATATCATTGTGACCGGTACACCGACCGGGGCGGGCGCGCGGTTCGATCCGCCAAAGTACCTGGTGCCGGGCGACGTGGTCGAAGTTTCCGTCGAAGGTATCGGGACCCTGCGCAATACCATCGAGGACGAGCAAGCATGACGCCCGAAGATCACGCGCGCGCCGCTGCGGATCTGTTGCAGGCTGAAAGCTCTCGCGAACAGATCGGATTGCTGACCCTGCGCCATCCCGAGATGGGCATGGATGATGCCTATGAAGTACAGAACGCCATCTGTCGCCAGAAACTGGCCGAAGGGCGCAAGGTGATTGGGTGGAAGATCGGACTGACTTCGAAGGCCATGCAATACGCGTTGAACATCGACATTCCCGACAGTGGAATTCTGTTCGACGACATGATGTTTGAACACGGAGCCACCGTTCCGGCCGGGCGATTCATCCAGCCCCGGATCGAGGCCGAAATTGCCTTTGTCATGAAGTCTGCCATTGGCGGGGAAAACGTGTCCCGCGAAGATATCATCGCGGCGACGGAATGCGTCGCGCCGTCCATCGAGATTCTGGATACCCGGATTGAACGCGTGGATCCCGAAACCGGCAAGGCCCGCACGGTCTTTGACACGATCAGTGACAATGCCGCCAATGCCGGTATCGTTTTGGGCAACGACCGCCACAGGGTGGATGCCTTTGATCTGCGCTGGGTCGGGGCACTCACCTTCCGCAATGGCGAGATCGAGGAAACCGGTCTGGGCGCGGGGGTGCTGAACGATCCGGTCGAAAGCGTCGTCTGGCTGGCGCGTCGCATGGCGCAATACGGCCAGAGCATCGAACCCGGACAGGTCATTCTATCCGGCAGCTTTATCCGCCCGGTCGAATGCCCCTCGGGAACGGAAATCCAAGCGGATTTCGGGCCGTTCGGCTCGGTCGATATCAGTTTCGCCTGAAAGGAACGCCAATGCCCGCGCCAAGCAATACGTTCAAGGCCGCGCTGAAGTCGGGAACCCCTTTGATCGGGTGCTGGGTCGGCTTGGCCAATGCCTACACCGCCGAGATCGCCGCAACGGCGCAGTTTGACTGGCTGCTGGTCGACGGAGAGCATGCACCAAACGATCTGCGCTCGATCCTCGAGCAGGTGAGGGTGATTGAAGGATCTGGCAGTACCCCCGTCGCACGCCTGCCGATTGGCGAAACCTGGATGATCAAGCAATATCTCGATGCCGGTGTGCAGAACATACTGGTGCCGATGGTGGAAAGCGGCGATCAGGCGCGCGAACTGGTGCGGGCCGTGCAGTATCCGCCTCGTGGCGTTCGGGGCGTAGATTCCGCTTTGGCGCGGGCCTCGCGTTTTGCGGCTATCCCGGATTATCTGAAAACGGCGGACGAGCAGATCTGTCTTTTGGTGCAGGTCGAAAACAGGCTTGGGCTGGAGGCGCTGGACGACATACTGGCGACCGAAGTCGATGGGGTTTTCGTCGGCCCGTCGGATTTGGCCGCAGATATGGGCCATATCGGCGATGCCGGGCATCCGGACGTGATCGAGGCCGTGCTTGATGCGATCCAGCGCATCGTTGCGGCAGGCAAGCCGGCAGGGATACTGTCGCTGGACCCGGTCATGCAGCGAAAATGCCTGGATCTGGGGGCAACATTCGTGGCCACGGACATCGATGTGACCCTGTTCGCCAAGGCAATCCGGGCCGCTGCCGCTGATGGGCTCAGCCTGCTGCCCGATCAGGTGGCTTCGGGAAACGCGCAGACAGGCGCGGCATCGAAATACCTGCAACAGCTTTGCAAACACTGGTCCCACAAGGCGCAGGTAACATTCGATGACACGCGGGGCAGCGTGAGCTTTCCGGACGGGAACCGCGTCACCCTTTCGGCAAGCGACACCAGCCTGACCGTAACCGCCGCCACCCGGGCGCGCGGTGATCTGGCCCGATGGCAACAGGTCATCGAGGCTCATCTGGCGCGTTTTGCGTTTCGGGAAGAGTTCCGCATTGATTGGTCAGGATGAGGAAAACGCGTTGCGGCCCTGAAGATGGCTCTGTGGCAGCGGGACAAAGGCAGGCATACCTGCGTTGGATTTCGAACGGTTTTGCCCGAAAGGCCTCAGCTAGAGCTTGTGGATACCATGGACGGTCAGAGTGCTGACCAGATCAGCATAGTCTTCGCGGGCCCTGGGCCCTGCTCCGCTGTTCCACATGTAATACCAGTTCAGCATCCCAAAAACTGACATCGTGGCGCCGCGCAGCTTGTCCTTGTCATCGTTGAAGGCTGTCGGGGCCAGCTCTTTCAGGATGTCGCGCACAAAATTCACCAATTCCAGCTGATACCCGCGCAGAAGTCTCTGCTGTTCCTCGGTCAATGCGCTCATGCCGCTGATCTGCACCCGGTGTTCGTCATCTGCGCCTTGGTAGGCAAACAGGATTTCGCGTACCGCTTTCCGCAGCTTCTGTTCAGACGTGAGACCGTTCAGATCCACATTGCAGATACGGTCGCGCAGCTCGCGCAGGTAGGTTTCAAGGATGTCATACAAGATGGCATCCTTGCTGTCGTAATAGTGGTAGATGTTTGCCTTGGAAATCCCGCACTCTTTTGCCAACAGGGTCATCGAGGCGCGATCGAACCCTTGGTCGGCGAACACTTTGGCTGCCGTCTTCAGGATCTGCTTCCGCTTCTGGTCGTGATCTTTGGCGATTGTACGGGCCACGGTTTATTCCTTATCGCGATTGTCGACGACGCGCTTCGCCTTGCCCTGAGAGCGTTCGACGTCGCCGGGGTCACCTACAACAATTTCCGTTGAGACGCCAACGACGTCCTTGATCCGCTTGGTCAGCATCCGTGCCGCGGCTGTCTTGGACAGTTCGTCGGTGGAATCCGGGGACGATTCAACAAAAACCCGCATGGCGTCCATGCGGCCGGATTTGTACAGCTCGATCTGATAATAAGGGGCAAGGCCCCCCGTCGCCATGACCTGTTCTTCGATCTGGCTGGGAAAGACGTTGACGCCGCGCAGGATCATCATGTCGTCGCTGCGACCGGTGATCTTGGCCATCCGGCGCATGGACCGTGCAGTCCCCGGCAGCAGGCAGGTCAGGTCGCGGGTGCGATAGCGGATCATCGGCAACCCTTCCTTGGTCAGGGTCGTGAACACCAACTCGCCGGTTTCGCCATCGGGCAGGACCTCTCCGGTTGCGGGATCAATGATTTCAGGCAGGAAGTGATCTTCCCAGATCACCGGGCCGTCCTTTGTTTCAACGCATTCATTGGCCACCCCGGGCCCCATGATTTCGGACAGGCCGTAGATGTCGACCGCGTGCATATCAAACGCTTCTTCGACTTCGGCGCGCATGGCGTCAGTCCAGGGCTCAGCGCCGAACACGCCAACCTTCAGCGAGCTTTCACGCGGGTCGAGCCCGGCCTTGTGGAACTGTTCAAGGATATTGAGCATATAGGACGGCGTCACCATGATCCCGTCGGGCCGGAAGTCGTTGATCAGGTTGACTTGCTTTTCGGTCTGCCCGCCGGACATGGGGACGACGGTCGCGCCAAGCCGCTCGATCCCGTAATGTGCGCCAAGACCGCCGGTGAACAACCCGTAACCATAGGCATTGTGCACCATGTCTCCCTTGCGCAACCCCGATGCGCGCAGGGACCTTGCGCCCAGATCCGCCCAATTGTCGATGTCGTTTTTCGTATAGCCCACCACCGTCGGCTTGCCCGTCGTACCGGACGAGGCGTGCAGACGAATGATCTGGCTGCGTGGAACGGCGAACAGGCCGAACGGATAGTTGTCACGCAGATCATTTTTGTACGTGAACGGAAACTTCGCCAGATCCGAGAGCTGCTGAAGATCGTCAGGATGCACACCGGATTCGTCGAACCGTTGCTTGTACATCGGCACGTTCTCATAGGCGTGGCGAACGGACCATTTGAGCCGTTCAAGCTGCGTCGCACGGATTTCGTCGATCGAGGCGATCTCGATCGGGTCCAGATCCGCTTTGTTTGGGGAAAGATCTTCCATCGCGTCACTCCTCCAGTCGCGAAGCTATTCCTGAAAATTCTGCCCGCCGACCGCGCGGGACATTCCGCGAAACTCGGCGATCAGGGTGTTGTCTTGATTGGTGACGCGGACGTCATAGATGCCACTGCGGCCGGTGACGGCAACCTCTGTCGCGGTTGCGGTCAGAAGGTCCCCCTTTTTTCCGGGCGCGAGATAGCTCATCATCGTATGCTGGCCGACGGTTGCCACGTTGCGACTGTTGCAGGCGAAGGCAAAGGCGCTGTCGGCCAGGGCATGAGTGACGCCCCCGTGGCAAATGCCGTGCCCGTTGCAGTGATGGTCCCCGACTGTCAGGGTCAGGACTGCACGGCCTTCGTCGACGTCGACCAGATCCATCCCGAACCATTTGCTGGCTTGGTCATTCGCCCACATCGCTTCAGCGGATCTCGTGGCACGTTCCTTGGGTGTCATCATCAGCGTCCCTGGAAATTCGGTGCCCGCTTTTCAAGAAAACTGGATACGCCTTCGGCGTAATCCGCGCTTTCCCCGCAGGTCTTCATTGCGTCCGCTTCGATCTCGAGCTGATCCGAGAGGGACGTGGTGGCAGCAGTTTGAATGCACTGTTTGGTCAGCCCGAGCCCGAGGGTGGGGCCGTTTGCCAATTGCGCGGCAAGAGCGCGCGCTTCGGTCATCAATTGATCGTCGGCCACTGCCTTCCAGATCAGCCCCCAATCTTCGGCTTGTTTGGCCGGAAGGGGTTGGGCTGTCAGGGCCAGCCCCTTGGCGCGCGCCTCGCCCAACAGGCGCGGCAAGTGCCAGCTGCCGCCCGTGTCGGGAATCAGGCCCACCTTGGAAAAGCTCTGAATGAATTTCGCACGTTCCGCGGCCAGAACCATATCACAGGCCAGCGCCAGATTTGCACCTGCCCCGGCGGCTACTCCGTTCACGGCGCAGATCACCGGGATATTCATCGACCGGATCAAACGGACAAGAGGGGCATAGAATGTGCGTACCGTCTCGCTTAAATCCGGCGGGCCATCCATCTTCGACGGGTCGCGATCACCGAGGTCCTGACCGGCACAAAAGCCACGCCCGGCACCGGTCAGCAATATCGCGCGGGCCCCGTCGTCGCGCGCGGCTTTCAGCGCATTCTGTAGCGCCAGGTGCATTTCTTCATTGAACGAGTTCAGCTTGTCCGGGCGGTTCAGGGTGATTTCGACCCAGTTCCCGTTGTCTTGTACAAGAATCGTATCGCTCATGACTGTCTCATCTGGTCTCGTTTCAACTTAATCATTGCATTAACCGAACGGTTGGTCAATATATAAACCCGAACCGAATCTGAACCGATCAAAGGGATTGCAAATGTCGCAGTCGTCGCTGGTGAGCGTTGAATTTAAAGGCGACGTGGCGTGGGTCACAATTGACAACCCGCCGGTAAACGCGACGTCGACAGGTGTTCGGCAAGGGCTGTCTGACGCGGTTGATGCGGTCAAGGGCGCGCGCGTGGCGGTGTTGTGTTGTGCTGGAAAGACCTTTGTTGCGGGCGGCGACATGTCCGAATTCGATGCACCGCCGGTCGAGCCACATTTGCCTGACGTGGTTCAGAAAATCGAAGACAGCGAGGTTCCGTTCATAGCCTGCATGCATGGCAACGTGCTGGGTGGCGGGTTCGAGATCGCCATGGCCTGTGCGTGGCGGATCGCAGCGCCGGGAACGGGTTTTGGCCTGCCGGAAGTCAATGTGGGCTTGATCCCCGGGGCGGGGGGCACTCAACGATTGCCGCGTCTGGTCGGGATGCAGGCTGCAATTGACATGGCCTGTTCGGGCAAAATTCTCAGGGCAGAGACACTGGCTGAGCTTGGCGGTATCGACCTTGTCGCCGAAGACCCCAAGGCTGCTGTTCTGGACTTGGTAGCGGATCTGCCCGAACGCCCAATACCTGTCAGCCAGCGTGCTGTGGCGGAATTTGCGCCGGATCTGTTGGAGGCGAGCCGCCAGGCTTTGAAGAAACGCGCCAGGGGGCAGAAATCGCCGCTGGAAAACCTGACGGCGCTTGGTTGGTCGGTTGAGCCATTTGCCACCGCACAACCGAAAGAGCGCGCGCGCCATCTGGAGTTGCGCCAAAGCCCGGAAAGCCGCGCTTTGCGTTACGCGTTTTTTGCTGAACGTACCGTGTCCAAACCTTCGTTGATCAAAGGTGTGGCCGCCCGTGACATAACACGGATCGCCGTTGTCGGAGGTGGGTTGATGGGGGCAGGGATCGCAACTGCGGCCCTGAACGGCGGGCTGTCCGTGACGTTGATCGAGCGAGACGCTGACGCCGCGGCCGCAGCGCACACTCGGGTCGAGGGTCTGCTGCAAAGCGCGGTCAAGAGAGGCAGGATGTCCGAGGCGCAGCTTCGGGATCGCCTTGCTGCGTTTCGTGCGGTGAACAGCTATGCAGACGCTGCGGATGCCGAACTGGCGATCGAGGCCGTCTTTGAGGATCTGTCCGTCAAGCAGCAGGTCTTTGACGAGTTGGCAAGGCATATGAGCAGCGATGCGATTTTGGCCACCAATACGTCCTATCTGGACCCGCGCGAAATTTTCGCGGACGTCGGCAATCAGGCCCGATGCATCGGCCTGCATTTCTTTAGCCCGGCCCATGTCATGAGGTTGCTCGAGGTCGTGGTAGCTCCGCAAACGTCTGCTGAAGTTGTCGCAACCGCGGTCGCGCTTGGGAAGAAGCTTCGTAAGGTTTCGGTGCTGTCGGGTATCTGCGATGGGTTCATTGGCAACCGCATGTTGGCCGCTTATCGGCGCGCGGCCGATTATCTGCTGGCAGATGGGGCGCTTCCCTATCAGGTGGACCATGCGATGCGGGCGTTCGGGATGCCCATGGGGCCTTATGAGCTTCAGGACCTGACCGGTCTTCAAATTGCCTGGGCGAACCGCAAACGCAATGCAGCAAGCCGCGACCCGAACGAACGCTATGTCACCATCGCAGACCAGCTGTGTGAGATGGAGCGTTTCGGCCAGCGTACCGGCAAAGGGTGGTATCGCTACGAAGAAGGCAGTCGCGCCCCAGTTCGGGATTCCGAAGTTGAGGCATTGATCGAAGCCTATTCTGACCAGCAGGGCATCACCCGGCGGGCTTTTTCGGACGAGGATATCTCTTCAAGACTGCTGGCGGTTCTGGCCAACGAGGGCGCTTTGATCATTGAAGAAGGGATCGCGGAAAACGCAGAAGCCGTCGATATGGTTCAAATCCATGGATACGGCTTTCCCCGCTGGAGAGGAGGTCCGATGAACTATTGCAACGAAATCGGCGTCAGCCGGTGCGCCGCAAATATGCTAACCGTAGCGAAAGAAAGCCCCGGTTCGTGGCGTGTCGCGGACCGATCCGAAAACTATTAACATGTTGATGGTTACAAAAGTGACCATTAACGCATTCTCGAGTCATGTTTCACAGGGAGGAGACAAAACCATGAAGTTCACCAAGTTGAGCACTCTTTTGGCCTCGGCCGCGCTGGCCGTTTCGGGCACAGTGGCGCTGGCGGCGGATTATACGCTGACGATTTCCAGCTGGGCACCGCCGACCCACGGCATCAACGCGAAGATGTGGCCGAAATTCGTGGAAATGGTCGAAGAAGCCACCGACGGCAAAGTCACTGCTGAACTGAAGCTGGGAATTGCCCCGCCGCCGGCGCAGATGGACCTGATCATGGATGGCGCAGCCGATGCGTCGATCATCTTTCATGGATACCAGCCCGGTCGTTTCGTCACCACCAAGATGATCGAGCTGCCTGGATATGAGGGCTCGGCCGAAGCGGCCTCGGTCGCGTATTGGCGTACATACGACAAGTATCTCAAGGCGGCGGACGAACATCGCGGTGTGAAGGTGATCGCCCTGCACACCCATGGCCCGGCGCAGCTTCACTCCAGCAGCCCCGTGACCAAGCTTGACGAGGTGTCGGGCCTCAAAGTCCGTATCCCGGGTGGTGTCGGCGGAGATGTAGGCACGGCGCTGGGCGCAACTGGAATCCAGGTGCCTGCGCCGAAAGTATACGAGACACTCGCGTCGAAAGCTGCTGATGGTGTCGTCATGCCGTTTGAATCCCGCAAGGGTTTCAAGCTGACCGAAGTTGCGCAAAACGTGTATGAAGTTCCGGGTGGCCTGTATCGCGGATCATTTGCGTTCATCATGAACGAAGACACGTTTGCGGATCTTCCCGCCGATGTGCAGGCCGCTTTGGAAGAAAAGGTGTTCGGTGAACCGCTGAGCCGCGAAATCGGTAAAATCTGGGATGAGATCGACGCGATCGGCCGTGAGGCGACCGAACAGACCGAAGGCAACGCGATCAATGCAGCCTCTGCTGAAGATCTGGAAAAGTTCAATGCGATCGCTGCCGATGTGCGCACCAAGGTCATCGAAGAGGTCAATGGCACCGGTGTCGATGCGCAGGCCGCTTATGACATGATCGTAAACGAAATGGCTGCTCAGTAACGCAGCCCGGCTGGCGGGGTTGAACCGCCAGCCATCTACACCCGTTGGGGGCCAATCATGCAATCTATCGTGACCTTCGCGCGTCGCGTCAGTATCATTCCGACGGTGCTGGCCTGTGTGGCGCTGTTCATCCTGATGGTGATGACCTTTTTTGACGTCATCCTGCGCTCAGTCTTCAATGCTCCGATCGAGGCGGCAACCGAACTGACGCGGATTCTGATGGCGATCCTTGTGTTCTCGGTCCTGCCGATGATCTCGGCAGGGAAGGGGCAAATCGCGGTTGACCTGACCGATGGAATTTTTTCCCGCCTGCGGCTGAGCAGGGCGCGCGATGCGATTGTCTATCTGGTGTCCGGCATCATGCTGATCTGGCCGATTCAGCGCGTCTGGGTTCTGGCTGAACGTGCACGGGATTACGGCGACGTCACCGAATACCTGTCGATCCCTGTCTTCTATGTGGGTTGGTTCATCGCCGCCTTCACTGCGATCACGGCCGTCGCGATGTTCATCACCGGTCTTTTGTACATTTTTGCCCCCCAAACCTTGTCGGAGCACGCCTGATGACTGCCGCACTGATCGGTTTCGCCCTTGTCCTGGTTCTTGTGTTGGTACGCTTGCCCATCGTGTTTGCGATGGGCCTCGTGGGGACACTTGGGTTCGCATATGAGCGCGGTGGCAGCATCCTGTCCGAGCGCGGACTGAAGGCCGCCATGTCAATGGTGGGACGCCAGATTACGGACACGGCACAGGACTACGGCCTTTCGGTCGTGCCACTGTTCATCCTCATGGGCCTGTTCGTGAACAAGGGCGGGCTCGCGCGCGAATTATACGCGGTTTCAAACGCCTTTTTGGGCCACTTCCGAGGCGGTATCGCCATGGCGACGGTCGCCGCGTGCGGCGGCTTTTCGGCCATTTGCGGTTCCTCGCTGGCAACGGCTGCGACCATGTCCAAAGTCGCGATGCCGGAAATGCGCCGCTATGGGTACGCGGATGAGCTGTCGACCGCGTCGATTGCCGCCGGCGGCACGCTGGGTATCCTGATCCCACCGTCGGTCATTTTGGTGATCTACGGCCTGCTGACCGAAACATCGATCGGCAAACTTTTCGTTGCTGGCATCATCCCCGGTGTACTTGGTATCCTCTTCTATCTGTTCGCCGTGCGCTGGACTGTTTGGCGCAGGCCAGAATCCGGCCCCGCTGGTGAACGCCACGGCTGGGGCGAACGCCTGTCGGCCCTGCGCTCGGTCTGGGCCGTATTGCTGTTGTTCTTCCTGGTGATCGGCGGTTTGTACGGAGTGTTCGATTTCTATCCACTGAACCTGACCTTCAGCCCGACCGAGGCTGCCGGTATGGGTGCCATGGGCGCATTCCTGATTGCTCTGTCGCGCGGTGGGCTGACCCTTGGTTCGACCTTTGAAGTGCTGAAGGAAACCAGTTTCACCGCGGCGGCGCTGTTCTCGGTTCTGATCGGGGCGCAGATCTTCTCGAATTTCATCAACCTGGCTGGTCTGCCCGAAGCGCTGATCGCCCTGGTCACCGCATATGAGGTGGAACCCTTCGTCGTGATCCTGATGATCCTCGGGATCTACATCATTCTAGGATGCGTCTTTGAATCGCTGTCGATGCTGTTGCTGACGGTGCCGATCTTTTTCCCGTTGGTCACCTCATTGGGATACGATCCGATCTGGTTCGGCATCGTCGTCGTCGTCGTGACCGAGATCAGTTTGATCACGCCGCCCGTGGGTCTGAACGTGTTCATTCTGAAAGGCGTGGTCGGGGACGTATCGACCGGAACAATCTTCAAAGGAGTCACACCGTTCTGGGTGGCAGACATCTTCCGTCTGGCCTTGATCGTTCTGGTGCCGTGGCTGGTTCTGGTCCTTCCCGAACAAATGGGAGCGATGGGTCACTGATGTTCTCTCTGACTGCGCTTCCGGACGGGTTTCATGCGGATCCCTATCCAACCTACGCCGTGTTGCGCGAAGACACGCCCGTCTGCTGGCAGCCCGACGGGTCGGTGATCCTGTCGCGGTACGACGACCTGGACCTGGTGTACCGGGATACGGAGCGTTTCATATCGGACAAAAAGGCGGTTTTCGGCCCCAAATTCGGTATCGACAGCCCGCTTTACGAACACCATACCACCAGCCTTGTGTTCAACGATCCGCCCCTGCATACCCGCGTCCGCAAGGTCATGGTTGGCGCGATGAACCCACGGGCGCTGGCGCAGATGGAACCGGGCCTGATTCAACTTGTCGATGGGCTGCTGGACGAGATGCAGGCCAAGGGCTCGGTAGAGTTGATCGAGGATTTCGCCGGTGCCATCCCGATCGAGATCATCGGCAACCTGCTTGGCATTCCCCGATCAGAGCGCGGGCCTTTGCGGGATTGGTCTCTGGCCATACTGGGCGCTTTGGAGCCTCAGTTGACGCCCGATCAGGAAGAGTGGGGCAACCGTTCGGTATCTGATTTCAAGGACTATCTTCGGCATGTCATCGAAGATCGCCGGGCCAACCCCGGAGATCCTGCGACGGATGTCCTGACACGGTTGATGCAGGATGACACCGATGGTGGTCTGACCGAGGTCGAACTCTACCAGAACTGCATTTTCATTCTGAATGCAGGGCACGAGACCACCACCAACCTGATCGGCAACGCATTGGAACTGTTGGAACGGCACCGCGACAAACGGGCCGAACTGCTGGCCAATCCGGATCTGATCAACACGGCAGTGGACGAGTTTCTGCGGCTGGAAAGCCCAAATCAGTTTGGCAATCGTCTGACCACCGAAGAAGTGACGTTCCATGGTCAGACCATTCCGGCAGGTACAGACGTTCACCTGTGCATCGGCGCGGCGAATCGCGATCCGCGGCAGTTTGAACAACCTGATGAGGTTGTATTGGATCGACGTCCCAACAAGCATCATGCGTTTGCCGGAGGCCCCCACACCTGCGTTGGCCTGACCCTGGCGCGTATGGAGGGTCGCGTGGCCGTCGGACGGTTTCTGGCGCGATTCCCGACCTATCGCATCACCGACGGTGCTGAACGGGGCGGACGCATTCGGTTTCGGGGTTTCGCGCGACTGCCAGCGCAAGTCTGAGATGTACGGTTCGAGTTGCCAATTCGCCAATTTATTGACCGACCGTACGGTTTATATTATGGTTTCGTGAGACGGGCATACGGCTGCGCGAAGATCACACAACAGATGAGGAGACGCTCATGACAATCCAACAGATTTCCAGCTTCGCGGCCGGTGAATGGGTTTCGCCCGGCGCGGGTGCCCGCAATATTGCAAGCGCAGTCACAGGCGAGGTAATCGCCTCGGCCGGCAATAGCGCGTTGGATGTGCAGGGGATGCTGGACTATGCGCGCGATGTCGGCGGGCCGGCGTTGCGGAAGATGACGTTTCATGAGCGGGCCAAGATGCTCAAGGCGTTGTCCATTCATTTGGGTCAGCACAAACAGGCAATGTATGACCTGTCTTTCAGCACGGGTGCCACCCAGTCCGACCACTTGATCGACATTGACGGCGGCATCGGCACGATGTTCGTCTTCGCTTCGAAAGGTCGGCGCGAGATGCCGGACGGACATGTCTACCTGGACGGTGAGGTCGAGCAGCTGTCCCGCAATGGCACCTTCCTGGGGCAGCACATCTGCACCCCGTTGCACGGTGTGGCGGTTCACATCAATGCGTTCAACTTTCCTGTCTGGGGGATGCTGGAAAAGCTGGCTCCAACCCTTCTGGCGGGCGTTCCGGCCATCGTAAAGCCGGCAACGAACTCGTGCTACGTCACCGAATTATGCGTCCGGCTGATGCTGGACTCCGGCATTTTGCCTGCGGGCGCGTTGCAGCTGGTTTCGGGTGGTCTGGGTGATATGCTGGACCGTCTGACCATGCAGGACGTGGTCAGCTTCACCGGATCTGCTGACACGGCGTCAAAACTGCGTTCCAACCCGGTGATCCTGGAGAATTCAGTTCGTTTCGTGGCCGAGCAGGACAGTCTGAACTGCTCGATACTGGGCCCTGATGCCGAGCCCGGAACGCCGGAATTCGACCTTTTCGTCAAGGAAGTCCAGCGCGAGATGACCACGAAGGCTGGGCAGAAATGTACCGCAATCCGCCGGATCATGGCCCCAGAGCCTCTGGTGCAGGCGGTGATCGAAGCCCTGTCCGCGAGGCTGGCCAAAACGGTCATCGGCGACCCTAGGCTGGAAACCACACGCATGGGCGCGTTGGTTTCGAACGGTCAGAAACGCGATGTTCTGGAAAAGGCGGCAATCATCGGGCAGGAAGCTGAACGCGTTTTCGGCAACCCTGACGATTTTGTGGTTAATGGGGCGGATGCCGAGAAAGGCGCGTTCCTGCCGCCGATGTTGTACCATTGTGCCAATCCGGATGCGGCCCGGCGTGTCCACGACACCGAGGCTTTTGGCCCTGTCAGCACGGTGATGGGCTATCGCGATCTCGACCATGCGATCGAACTGGCAAATCGCGGACAGGGGTCGCTGGTGGCATCGGTCATAACCCGTGACGCCGATGTGGCACGGCACGTTGCCCTGGGGGCCGGAGCGTATCATGGGCGCCTGTACTTCAACAATCGCGACTCGATGAAGGAATCCACCGGCCACGGCTCTCCGCTGCCGCATATGGTTCACGGCGGACCGGGACGCGCTGGTGGCGGCGAAGAGATGGGCGGCGTGCGTGGCGTCAAGCATTACATGCAGAGAACAGCCATTCAGGGGTCGCCTGATCTGCTGACCGCAATCGGGAACACATGGGTTCCCGGCGCGACCGAGGTCGAAGGGCCGGCCCATCCGTTCACGCGTCGGTTCCACGACCTGGCGATTGGCGAGACCATCCACACGGCGCCCCGTACAATCACGATGGAAGACATCGAACACTTTGCCAATTTCACCGGCGATACGTTCTACGCGCATATGGATCAGGCAGCGGCGGAACGGAACCCGTTCTTCCCGGGCCGTGTGGCCCATGGGTACCTGCTTTTGTCATTTGCAGCCGGATTGTTTGTTGAACCCAACGAAGGCCCGGTTCTGGCAAACACGGGTCTTGACGGGTTGCGATTCATGAAGCCTGTCGAGGCGGGTGACACCATCAAGGTGCGGTTGACGGTCAAGGCCAAGACCAAGCGGAACGAAGAATACGGCGAAGTCCGCTGGCATGTCACCCTGACCCAGCAGGATGATGAAATGGTAGCGGAATATGAGCTGTTGACGATGGTCGCCTACTAGGCTTGGTGCCTATTGAACTCGGCAGGTCAGCGTGTTCACGGGTCGAAAAACGACCTGTGAACCCTGATCCCAGCGCCCGTTGAACATGCACCTCAACCTGAGTTCGCAGATTGGCCGGGCGCGTTCCATCAGGGCGGAAAAACTGCGGTCTTCTTTACCGTTCCATAAACAAAGCTTGTGTCGATCGATGCAATCCCACCGATCGGGTGAATTCTGTTTCGAATGAACTCCTCATATGACTCGAGATCCGATACCAGCACCCGCAACTGGTAGTCCATTGCCCCGGTCAGCACGTGGCATTCAAGAACTTCGTCGATCATCCGAACGCGTTTTTCGAAATTCTGAACGTCCGTTTCATTGTGCCGCTCCAACCGGATCCGCACAAAAACGGTAATGCCTATGCCGTATGCCGCAGCGTCCACATCTGCGCTGTAACCCTTTATGACCCCGCGCGCTTCGAGGTTCTTGACCCGGCGCAGACACGGCGACGGAGACAGGTTCACCTCGTCGGCAAGATCCTGGTTCGTCATGCGCCCGTCCTTTTGCAGCGCCCGAATGATCTGTCTGTCTTTATCGTCCATTTCAACCTCAACCTTGGCAGAATCTGCCAATATGGATCGCACTCTTGGTACTATTGGCAAGCAAAAGCCCAAAGTAAAGGCGTAAACTGGCGTCAGCTTGAAACAGGAGCTTGCAATGACTCGTTCAACCGGATTTGCCACCCGCGCCATTCACCACGCTTACAACCCTTTGGAAAATGACGGCGCCCTTACCCCACCGCTGCATTTGACGTCCACGTTTGCCTTCGAATCCGCAGAGGCTGGTGGAGAGATGTTCGCCGGTGAACGCGCAGGTCATATCTACAGCCGAATTTCGAACCCCACATGTGACCTTCTGGAACAACGCATTGCGGTGCTTGAAGGGGCCGAGGCCGGACTGGCCCTGTCCAGCGGCATGGGGGCGATAACGGCAGTGCTTTGGACTCTGCTGTCGCCAGGGGACGAAGTCATCGTGGACAAAACACTCTATGGCTGCACCTTCGCCTTCATGCGCCACGGTCTGGCGAAATGGGGGGTCACGATCACCCATGTCGACATGACGGACCCCGAGAACCTGAAAGCGGCGCTTTCTGACAAAACCCGCGTTGTCTATTTCGAAACTCCGGCCAACCCGAACATGCGCTTGGTGGACATCGCCGCCAGCGCCGAGATCGCGCATTCGGTCGGTGCAACGGTTGTCGTCGACAACACCTACGCCAGCCCCTATCTGACCCGCCCGATCGAGCACGGGGCGGATATCGTTCTGCATTCCGCCACCAAATATCTTGGCGGACATGGCGACGTGGTAGCCGGTCTGGTTGTTGGCACCGCTGAACAGATTGCCGAAATCCGCCTGGTCGGAATGAAGGATATGACCGGTGCGGTCATGGCCCCTTTCAACGCGATGCTGATACTGCGCGGACTGAAAACACTGAACCTGCGTCTGGATCGTCACTGTGCCTCCGCCAGGGTCGTTGCAGATTTCCTCGAAGCCCATCCGGCCGTCGGCGAGGTTTATTTCCCTGGGCTTGAGAGTTTCGCCCAGCATGACGTCGCGCAGCGCCAGATGTCCCAACCCGGTGCCATGATCGCGTTCGAGATCAAGTCCGGCCTGTCCGGTGGGATTGAATTCATGAACCGCCTCAACATGATCCAGCGCGCGGTGTCCTTGGGCGATGCCGAAACGCTGATCCAGCACCCCGCATCCATGACTCATTCGACCTATACTCCGGAGGAACGGGCCGAGCATGGGATCAGCGATGGTTTGATCCGTCTGTCTGTTGGGTTGGAGGACGTCGAAGATATCCTCGCCGATCTGGAGCAAGCTCTGCCCTATCCTGCCCGCAGCGCCGCCTGAACCCGGAGACCGCCATGCACATTGATCCCACCCAGTTGAAGATCGTTGAACAACGTCTGCTATGGTTGTCGCATTGGATGATCCACCATGCCAACCACGTCCGGCCAAAGGTGGATGGGATCAAGGTTGGTGGCCATCAGGCATCGTCTGCTTCGATGGTGTCGATCATGACGGCGCTCTATTTTTCAGCCCTGCGCCCTGAAGACCGCGTAGCAGTCAAACCCCATGCCTCGCCGGTTTTTCATGCGATGCAGTATCTCATGGGCAATCAAACGCGCGAGAAGATGGAGAATTTCCGTGGTTTTGGCGGTGTGCAAAGCTATCCCAGCCGGACCAAGGATATCGACGACGTTGATTTCTCCACCGGCTCGGTGGGATTGGGTGTCGCGATCACCTCGTTTGCCTCGATCATTCAGGATTACATCAAGGCCAAAAGCTGGGGCTCGGATGCTCCGATGGGGCGGATGGTGGCCCTTGTTGGCGACGCCGAACTGGACGAAGGCAATGTGTACGAGGCTTTGCAGGAAGGCTGGAAGAACGACCTGCGCAACACGTGGTGGATCATAGACTACAACCGGCAATCCCTGGATGGCATCGTCCGTGAAGGGCTGTTCGAACGGATCGAGAAAATCTTCGATGCGTTCGGTTGGGATGTCGTGCGCGTGAAATATGGGGTTCTGCAACGCGCGGCCTTTGAAGAACCGGGTGGCGATCGCCTGCGCGACTGGATCGATGCGTGCCCCAACCAGGACTACTCGGCTTTGACCTTCATGGGTGGGGCGGTCTGGCGGCAGCGTCTCATGGACGATCTGGGGGATCAGGGGGATGTGACCGCCCTGATCGAACGGCGGACGGATGCGGAGCTGGCTGCGCTGATGGAAAACCTTGGCGGCAACTGCGTCGAGACCATGGCCCGAACATTTGCCGCCATCGATCACGATCGCCCGACCTGTTTCCTGGCCTACACCGTCAAAGGATGGGGCACCCCCATCGCAGGTCACAAGGACAATCACGGCGGGCTGATGAACAACAGCCAGTTCGCCGCGTGGCAGTCGCATATGGGCGTGCCTGAAGGCGAAGAATGGGAGCCGCTTGCGACAGTGCAGGACCAAGACGCATTCAAGGATTTTCTGGCCAAGGCACCGTTCTTTGCCAAGGGTCCGCGCCGCTATTTCGATGACAAGCTGGATGTGCCACGGATCGAGGTCGACACCAGCCGTGAAATCTCGACCCAGATGGCGTTTGGCAAGATCCTTGACGATTTGTCAAAAGGTGATGGCCCGTTGGCAGAACGCATCGTGACAACCTCTCCGGATGTCACCGGCACGACGAACCTGGGGCCTTGGGTGAACAGGCGCAAGCTGTTTGCCCGATCCACGCAAGCCGACGCTTTCATCGAACACCGTATCCCTTCGACGGCGAAATGGGAATTCACGCCGGAAGGGCAGCATATCGAGCTTGGGATCGCCGAAATGAACCTGATGTTGCTTCTGGGTGCGGCGGGTCTGTCGCATTCCCTGTTTGGCAAGCGATTGATCCCGATCGGCACCGTATATGATCCCTTTGTCAGTCGCGGCCTCGATGCGCTGAACTATGCCTGCTATCAGGATGCACGCTTCATTCTCGTTGGTACGCCGTCGGGCGTCACGCTGGCGCCTGAAGGCGGCGCGCATCAATCCGT
Source organism: Ruegeria sp. YTSC002 (assembly GCF_059609845.1). NCBI lineage: Bacteria > Pseudomonadati > Pseudomonadota > Alphaproteobacteria > Rhodobacterales > Roseobacteraceae > Ruegeria > Ruegeria sp. YTSC002. The sequence goes on along the minus strand of NZ_JBXWML010000002.1, from coordinate 250,934 downwards.
TGGTACCCCCCTGATCGGGATGAGCCAGGACGGGCTGGCCGCCTTTGAGCCCGCCTTTGCTGATGAACTGGCGGTGATCACGGAATGGGCCTTCGACTATCTGCAACGCGACGGTGAAGGACAACCGGACGAGCGCACATGGCTGCGCGATGAAACCGGCGGTTCCGTCTATCTGCGTCTGACGACCAACCCGATTGAACAGCCGGGCAAACGCGTGGATGACGAGTTTCGCCAGGGTGCTATAGACGGCGCCTATTGGTTGCGGAAACCGGGGCCGAATTGCGAAGTTGTAATCGCCTATCAGGGCGCCGTCGCGCCCGAGGCAATCAAGGCCGCCGGTATCATCGGCGAGGGCCGTCGCGATATCGGTGTTTTGGCCGTGACGTCTGCGGATCGGCTGAATGCCGGTTGGACGGCTGCACAACGCGCGCGGTCGCGCGGCAACCCCGCCGCACTTTCCCACATCGAGACCCTGATGTCTGGCCTGCCGGCGCATTGCAATCTGGTCACCGTGATTGACGGGCATCCTGCAACATTGTCGTGGCTGGGCGCTGTACGTGGACATCAGACCATTCCGATGGGCGTCGAACATTTTGGCCAGACAGGAACGATCGGTGATCTCTATCGCCACCACTGTATCGATGCCGATGCCATCGTCGAAAAGGTGAATGGCTTGACCCGTGGCAGAGTACTTCTTCGGGCGACAGGGGCTTGAGATTGGGTCAACAAGATCAGGAACGAACCCGCTCGGGCTCTGGTTTGACCCATGTCGCATCAACGACGGCCACGTCATCGAAATGATCGGCGCGATTGTGCGTGTCCGGGGCGGGTCTCCGACGTTCAAAGGCAGGTATCTGCCGGCAAAATGGTGAATTTTGTTCCCGCGCCGACCCAGGTTTGATGCGGCCCGGCCCTGGAGGTTGCCGTCAGGGTCTGACCTGTCAGGGTGTTCCGTTGCGGGAAGCTTTTCGGCGAAAATGCCCGTTTTCCCGTCTATACAACGGGGATGGCAACCGGTATGGGGCTGTCTTTACCCTTGGATGATCCGCTGATCGCAATTCCGCACAGCGCCTATCACCTGGCCGATACAAAGAACCACCACCGTGAAACAAACCATTGCAGATGCTCTAGCGCGCAAGGGCTATGATACTTTGACCCAAGTTCAGCGAGCCGTCACCCAGCCCGAGATGGAAGGGCGCGACATGCTGGTATCGGCCCAGACCGGGTCAGGGAAGACCATTGGGTTTGGTCTTGCGATTGCGCACAGGGTGCTGGGCGACGAAGAAACGATTGGCAAGCCCGAAGCGCCGTTGGCGCTGGTTGTCGCGCCGACCCGGGAACTGGCACTTCAGGTGAAGCGGGAACTTGGCTGGTTGTATTCCGGGGCAGGTGCGTTTCTGGCCTCGTGCGTCGGGGGTATGGACATTCGGGATGAGCGTCGCGCACTGGCCAGAGGCGCCCATATCGTTGTGGCCACTCCTGGGCGGCTTCGCGACCATATCAATCGGGGTTCAATCGATCTGACAGCTATCCGCGCGGTTGTCCTGGACGAAGCGGATGAAATGCTGGATCTGGGGTTCCGCGAGGATCTTGAGTTCATTCTTGATGAAACTCCCGCAGATCGTCAGACCTTGTTGTTTTCCGCCACCGTGCCACGCGCAATTGCCAATTTGGCCAAGCGGTATCAGCGCGACGCGGTGCGTGTGAGCACGGTCGGCGAACAGACACAGCACGCGGATATCGAGTATCGCGCCATGACGGTGGCCCCGCGCGATGGTGAAAACGCGATTATCAATGTGCTGCGATATTACGAGGCCCCCAATGCCATCGTTTTCTGCAACACCCGCGCGATGGTTTCACGCCTGACCGCGCGCCTGTCAAACCGGGGCTTTTCAGTCGTGGCCCTGTCCGGTGAGCTGACCCAGAGCGAACGATCCAACGCGTTGCAGGCCATGCGCGATGGACGGGCCCGCGTCTGCGTGGCAACCGATGTTGCGGCCCGCGGAATCGATCTGCCCAACCTTGATCTGGTTGTCCATGCCGAGCTGCCCAACAGCCATGAAACGCTGCTGCACCGGTCTGGCCGCACAGGTCGCGCCGGGCGCAAGGGCGTCAGTGCCCTGATCGTCGCGCCATCATCGCGAAAAAAGGCAGAGCGCATTCTGAAATTTGCCAAGCTGACAGCGGATTGGGGATCGGCCCCGTCCGCCGAAGAGGTGAACGAGCGTGATCAGGCGCGGATGCTGGCGTCAGAAGACTGGCAGGTCGAGATCACGGAAAGCGAACGCCCATCGGTTGAGAAACTGATTGAGAGTTTTACGCCCGAACAAATCGCAGCCGCTTATCTCAGGCAATACAAACTGCGCCATTCCGCCCCGGAAGAGCTGTCGGCGGTCGATCAGACCGCCCCAAAACCCCGCGCATCTTTTGGGCCCGGCGTCTGGTTTTCTGTGTCCGAAGGGCGCAATCAGAATGCATCCCCACGTCATATGCTGCCGATGATCTGCAAGGCGGGCAATCTCACGAAAGACGACATCGGTGCCATCCGGATTGCAGAGGACGTAACTTATTTCGAAATCAGTAAAGCCAGTGTCGACCGCTTTCTGACCTCCATTGGCCCAGAGATGAAAATAGAAGAAACCAAGGACCTTGTGCGGTTGGACAAGGCACCAGACCTGTCGTCAACCGGTCGGCCCGGTCTTGATCGCAAGTTCAAAGGCAGGCCTTCGGGCCAGAAAAGGGATGCCGCTCCGGCTGAGCGGAAAGCCCCTCGCCGCCAGCCCAAGCCCGAGGCCCAGTCGGCAAAGACCGTGCGCACAACAGAATCCCTCGGAACGTCGGACGACGAGACAAAAAGCAAGTTCAAGGCTTCGGGCGCAAAACCGAAAAAGCGCAAGGCCGGGAGCGTAGAGCAAAAAAGTGGTCGCTCCAAGCCAGACGGTGATGCGCCGAAAGGCCCACCGCCGCCGAAGGGCAAGCCTAGCAGCAAGAAAAACCGTGCACGCGCTGCGGCCACAAAGTCCGCCAAAGGTGGCAACGCAGTCCCCAAACGTCGCAAACCCGGACCAAAGGTCAGTTGATTTCCGCCACGGGCAAGGTCTGTCCGCTGGGCATTGGCAAGTGACCAGGTGCTGGGGATTTCTGTCGCGGCATACACATGTGCTTAACAGTTGCGTGATTTTTCGGGGTTGAAGCAAACTAAGCTTTGCTCTTCTTGCGATCTCAACCGAATACTGTGGTACAGGACATTCTTTTCGGGGTTTTCATGCGGTTCAGTGTCGGCATTGCTGTATCCATGCTGGTCGCCGTATCCATCGGCGTGTCGACCTTTGTTGTTCATTCGCTGTGGTGGACGACCGCGCGTGACAACAGCCGCATGCTTGCCGCTGAGATCAACAGCCAGATTGCAAACGCGGTCCGCATCGAAGTCGGGGCAACTCTCAGATCCGCCGAAGCCGCATGGTCGGCGGTGCGCACGATCTTTGTACAGAATGTCATCGCAACAAGGCAGGCCGATAAGCGAGAGTTCGTTTTTCTGTCCCAGTTGCAGGCGCAGCCGAATATTTCCTGGATTTTCTTCGGTTGGCCGGACGGCAATTTTTTCGCGTCGCACCGTTTGGGCGACAGTGGGCTTGAGATGATGGAGATCGACAAGGACATCCGCGACCGAAACCTGCGGACCGATCGATACATTTTTATTCCCGGCGATATTCAGTTCGAAGAAAGGAACTTTGTTCCGACCTCCTATGATCCTCGCGATCATGCCTGGTTCAACAATTTTATGTCTCTGAACTCGATGGGATGGATCGAAGCACGCGATCTTCCGGGCAGTGACAAGACCGTATACGCATTTGCGGGGCCGATCGATGTCAACCGGGCACGGCAGGGTGTTCTTGCGGTCGCAATCGAAACCGACCGTTTGTCACGCTTTCTGGCGACGCTCGAGCCCGGTGAATTCGGAGCCGCCTTCATTCTGGATGCCGATGGCAAAGTAATTGCTGTTCCCGACGCAAAAGCGGATGAAGTTACACCGGCGCGCATGGGCGAAGGTGAGCTGTACGAGGTTGCCAAGATCTCGGGGGAAAAACTGTTGGGCGACCCGGATGGCAAAACTTCTGGCAACTCGACGAAACGCGTGGTGATCGATGGCGTTCCTTATGCGGTGGCCCTGACGCCTTTAGGTTTTTACGGGTGGCGCGTCGCTACGGTCATTCCGGAATCGGCCTTCTTGTCGGGTATCAACGCAACCTTGATAGACCTGATCTATATCCTGATCGGGGTCGTGATCGTCTCGACCGCTCTGGCGATCTGGTTGATCCGTAGAATTGTGGCCAACCCATTGGCGCGCATCGCAGAAGACCTGAGCAAAATCGAACGCTTTGATGTCGAACACATTTCACGCAGGCCTTCCAACCTGTCCGAGCTGGCCAATCTGTCAGCAGCCACTGCCAGCATGGCCGCAGGGTTGTCCGCGTTCCGAAAATACGTGCCGACCGATCTTGTGAAGATGCTGGTCGCCGAGGGTATCAAGACACAGCCGGGCGGCGACATAAAACAGGTCTCCGTGTTGTTTTGCGATGTGACCGGATTCACCGGGTTGTCGGAAAAACTGGGCCCCAAGATCATCCAGTTGATGGAGCCTTTTTTCTCTGCGGCCGCAGCAGCCGTCGCGCGCCATGACGGGACGATCGACAAATTCATGGGTGATGCGGTCATGGCGATCTGGGGGGCACCGCGCAAGGATGCGCTCCATGCCGAGAATGCCTGCCGCGCGGCACTGGATCTTGTCGCGACCGTGGAAGATGCGGGCATCGAGGACGAGGCCGGAAATTCCCTGCGTGTCAGGATCGGGTTGAACAGTGGGGAAGCTCTGGTTGGCAACATTGGGTCAGAGCAGCGGTTGAACTATACGGCAATCGGCGACGTCGTGAATGTGGCCAGCCGATTGGAAGGGGCCAACAAGGAGTATGGCACGCGCATTCTGATCGGCCCCGAGACCCGGCGCGAAGCCGCCGACGCAATTGTCGTCCGAGAGCTGGACACGCTTGCGGTCTTTGGCCGGACCGAGGAACTGGTGGTCTATGAGCTGATTGCGATGGTCGGCAGTTTTGACGGATCATTTGATTGGATCGAGACATACGAACAAGGTCTTGCGCATTATCGTTCCGGCCGGTTCGAGCAGGCGATAGCTGCGTTTGAAGCCGCGGACAAAATGCGGGGCGGGGATCCTGTGTCCGTCGCCATGAAGTTGCGCGCAACGAAGCTTTTGACCAACCCTCCCGCACGGGATTGGCGTGCGGTTACGCATACGGACAAGACGTGAGGGTACAGGCCATGAGAGCATGCGATCCGCACCCATGAACAGAAAGGTCTGAGTGCGCGGCAGAGCGTTTCGGGGCGTCGTATCGTTTTCGCGGCGAAGATGAGAATGAGACCCTGAAATCAGGGTGCAAAGGCAGAAACGGTCTTCAGAGACATCCGCAGAAAGACACTGTTGACTTTAGATTTTGTATTTTGGATACATTGGGCAGAGGGATCGCGACGACCTGTGCTGTCACTGAATGCTCTGACGACAAAGAGCCATGCGATTGTCTTTTAAAGTCCTTTTCTGGGAGAAAATCATGAAACTCAAACTTCTGGCCGCAACCACTGCGATCGCCCTGACGGGTGCCGTGGCGCAGGCAAATACACTTGTATATTGTTCCGAAGGGTCGCCTGAAGGCTTCGATCCTGCGCTGTACACCGCAGGGACGACCTTTGATGCCTCTTCACATCCGATCTACAATCGGTTGCTTGAATTTGAAACGGGCACGACCAATGTGGTCCCCGGCCTGGCCGAAAGTGTCGAGGCCAGCGATGATGGTCTGGAATACACTTTCAAGTTGCGCCAGGGTGTCAAGTTCCACTCGAACGACGCGTTCACGCCGACCCGCGACTTCAACGCGGATGACGTGATTTTTTCGTTCATGCGTCAGAAAGACGAAAACCACCCTTATCATCAAGTGTCAGGCGGAACCTGGGAATATTTCCAGGGTATGGGGATGCCTGATCTGGTCGAGTCCATCGAAAAGATCGACGACTACACGGTGAAATTTACCCTGTCCAAGCCCGAAGCGCCGTTTGTCGCCAATATGGCGATGGACTTTGCCTCGATCGTATCGGCGGAATATGCCGAGGCAATGATGGAGGCCGGAACGCCGGAAAAACTGAATACGGCACCCATCGGCACCGGGCCTTTCTCGTTCGTGGCCTATCAAAAAGACGCGGTGATCCGTTACGCGGCCAATGATGCGTATTGGAAAGACCCGGCGCAGGTCGAAAACCTGATCTTTGCCATCACACCCGATGCGTCTGTGCGCTACCAAAAGCTGAAAGCCGGCGAATGTCACGTGATGCCCTATCCGAACCCTGCCGACATTCAGGCCATGAAGGATGATCCGGACATCAACATGCTGGAACAAGAGGGCCTGAACGTTGGTTATCTGGCCTACAACACCACCATGGCGCCATTCGACAATCCGAAGGTGCGCAAAGCGCTGAACATGGCGATCGACAAGCAGGCGATCATCGACGTGGTCTTCCAGGGCTCGGGTCAGGTGGCCAAGAACCCGATCCCGCCTACCATGTGGGGTTACAATGACGCCATCGTGGACGATCCCTATGATCCCGAAGCGGCCAAGGCGATGCTCGAGGCCGAAGGTGTTTCGGACCTGTCGATGAAAATCTGGGCCATGCCCGTCCAGCGCCCCTACAACCCCAATGCCCGCCGTATGGCCGAGTTGATCCAGGCGGATTTCGCCAAGATCGGTGTGGGCGTCGAAATCGTCTCGTACGAATGGGGTGAATACCTGTCTCGCTCGAAAGAGTTGAACCGGGACGGTGCCGTTCTGCTGGGCTGGACCGGGGATAACGGTGACCCGGACAACTTCCTGGCGGTTTTGCTGGGCTGTGACGGGGTCGAAGCATCGAACCGCGCACAATGGTGTCATCAGCCCTTCGAAGACCTGATCCTGAAGGCCAAGCAAAGCACGGATCAGGCCGAGCGGACCAAACTGTATGAAGAAGCGCAGGTCGTGTTCAAAGAGCAGGCTCCGTGGGCGACCATCGCGCATTCGGTCGTTTACATGCCGATGAGCAACAAGGTGCAAGGCTACAAAGTGCACCCGCTGGGCGGTCACATCTTCTATGGTGTGAGCGTCGAATAAACCACCACTCACAAACCGGAGCCGCCAGATTGGTGGCTCCGGCTTTCTTATTGAGGAGGTCGGGCTGAATGCCGGATTTGTCCGAATACCGCAAATTGGCAATGGATATGTCAGTGGACGCAGTGGCCCTGGTGCCCGGTCCGAATTTCACCCGCGCATTGGGCAAAACCTTCATGAGCCACGAACGCCCTTTTGTCGTGGTAATTCCGGCCCAAGGGGACCCGGCGGCGATCGTGCCCAACCTGGAGCTCGCCTCATGGGAACTGGTCGGATTTGAAGGTGCCGTGTTCGACTGGCGCGATCAGACCGGCTATGACGGCGCCTTTTCCGCGCTGGCAGAACATATTCCGATCAAATCGCTGGCTGTCGAAGGTCAGGTGATGCGGGTTTTCGTGTCTGCGGCGTTTACCCGCGCAATTCCGGATCTGCGGATTGTGGACGGTGAACGCGAAATCTCGGGCCTTCGTGCCATCAAAACTGACGACGATATCGCCGCGTTGCAAGCGGCCATCGATATCTCGGAACGCGCGTTGGAGCGTGTGATTGCTGACGTACGTGCAGGTCAGACCGAAAAACAGGTCGAGCAGGCGCTGATACAGGCCCTCTTCGCAGAAGGAGCGGAGTCGCTGGCCTTTTCCCCCATCGTGGCTGCGGGGGACAATTCAGCGCGACCGCACGGAAAGGCGCGCGCCGACTACCGGATCAGAGCAGGCGACGCGCTGTTGTTCGACTTTGGCGCTCGAAAACATGGCTTTGCGGCCGACATCACGCGAACTTTTTTCGTTCAGGACGTCCCGGACGAAGGCAGGGATGTCTACGACACGGTTTTGCGCGCCAACAAAGCCGGGTTTGAAGCCTGCCGCCCCGGCGTGACGGCACATGACATCGACGACGCGGTGACAAGCGTGCTTGAGGCCTCGCCTTTTGTTGATCGTATCCGGACCAAGACAGGTCACGGTCTGGGCCGGGATGTGCATGAGGCGCCGTATATCATGCGTGGTAACAGTCAGATAATCCTGCCGGGCATGGTCTGGACCAACGAACCCGGTCTGTATGAATCGGACAAGTTCGGCGTTCGCATCGAAGATGACGTTCTTGTCACCGGGGATGGCTGTCGGTCGCTGACCCGCTTTCCCAAAGAACTTACGATCATAGGTCGCTGATGCTTGGCTATTTCCTCACCCGTCTTGGCCTGTTTGTTCCGACATTCTTGGGCGTGACGCTGATTTCGTTCATGTTCATCCGGGTGCTGCCCGGCGATCCGATCATCGTGATGGCCGGTGAACGCGGCATGACGGAAGAACGTTATCAGGAAATGGTCGAAAAGCTGGGTTTCGACAAACCGGTGTTGCAGCAGTATTGGGATTACCTCACCGGAGTGCTTCAAGGTGATCTGGGCGAAAGCTTTGTCACCAGGAAACCTGTGTGGGACGAGTTCTTTTCGCTGTTTCCCGCAACGCTGGAGTTGTCCCTGTGCGCCATGATCTTTGCCATTGCGCTGGGTCTGCCCGCAGGTGTGATCGCGGCGGTGAACCGAGGGAAGTTCTTTGACCGGGCGCTGATGTCCTCGGCGCTGGTCGGATACTCGATGCCCATCTTCTGGTGGGCGCTGCTGTTGATCATCATATTCTCGGGCAATCTGGGCTGGACGCCGGTCTCGGGACGGATCGACCTGTTGTATTACTTTCCCAGCGTCACCGGCTTCATGCTGATCGACAGCTTGTTGTCGGGTCAGGAAGGAGCATTCGGATCAGCCGTGCGCCATCTGATCCTGCCGACGATTGTGCTGGGAACGATTCCGCTGGCGGTCATCGCACGCCAGACCCGGTCGGCGATGCTGGAAGTTCTGGGCGAAGACTACATCCGCACCGCGCGTGCCAAGGGTTTGTCGCCAACGCGGATCAACGGGGTGCACGCGCTGCGTAACGCGCTGATTCCGGTTGTCACGGTGATCGGCCTGTCGGTGGGCACGTTGCTGGCAGGAGCCATCCTGACCGAAACCATCTTCAGCTGGCCGGGCATAGGCAAGTGGATGGTCGACAGCATTTTCCGCCGAGATTACCCGGTTGTTCAGGGCGGATTGCTGATGATCGCGGTGATCGTGATGCTGGTGAACCTGCTGGTCGATGTCCTTTACGGCATCATCAACCCCAAAATTCGGAGGCGGTAATGGCCGAACTATCCGCAACCCCGCCCAAAACGGAAGACCGCCCCAGCGCCCTGCGCGAGTTCTGGTACTACTTCAGCGAAAACCGCGGTGCTGTCATCGGGCTGTGGGTTTTTGCCGCCTTTGTATTCTGCGCCACTTTTGCGCCCCTTCTGGCCCCTTACGACCCGACGGAACAGTTCCGCGACCATATCCTGCAACCGCCTGCATGGCAGGAGGGCGGAAGCTGGGCTTTCCCGTTGGGTACCGATCCGCTGGGTCGGGACATGCTGTCGCGCCTGATCATGGGCTCGCGCTATTCCTTTTTTGTCGGAATCGTCGTCGTCTGTGTGGCCGTGTCGGGCGGCGTGATGATTGGCCTGCTGTCGGGCTTTGCCCCCAAATGGGTCGATACGCTGATCATGCGGGTGATGGATATCGTTCTGGCCTTTCCGTCGCTGCTGTTGGCACTGGTGCTGGTGGCCATCCTTGGCCCGTCGCTGACCAACGCGATGATTGCCATCGCCATCGTTTTCCAGCCCCACTACGTGCGCCTGACCCGCGCGTCGGTTCTGGCGGAACGCCAGAAAGACTATGTCACTTCGGCGCGCGTGGCCGGTGCTGGCCGGTCACGACTGATGTTCATCACCGTGCTGCCCAATTGCCTGGCACCCATCATCGTACAAGCGGCGCTGTCCTTCTCGACAGCGATTCTGGACGCAGCCGCCTTGGGCTTTCTGGGCATGGGCGCGCAGCCGCCCACGCCGGAATGGGGCACCATGCTGGCCGAAGCGCGCGAATTCATACTGCGCGCCTGGTGGGTGGTTACCTTCCCTGGTCTGGCAATCCTTGTCACCGTACTTGCCATCAACCTGATGGGCGACGGCCTGCGCGATGCGCTGGACCCGAAACTGAAACGGAGCTGATCGCATGAGCCTTTTGCAGATCCGCAACCTGACTGTTGAATTCGCCACAGCCTCGGGCAGGTTCCGCGCCGTGGATGGCGTAGATCTGTCGGTGGACAAGGGTGAGTTGCTGGCCATCGTGGGTGAAAGCGGCTCGGGCAAATCGGTGTCGATGTTGGCGCTGATGGGGTTGTTGCCCTGGACCGCGACGATCACCGCTGACGAGATGCGATTTGAGGGGCTGGATCTTGCCGGGCTTTCGGCCCGTGAACGCCGCAGGATCATCGGCAAGGACATGGCGATGATCTTTCAGGAGCCGATGTCGTCGCTGAACCCCTGTTTCACGGTGGGATTCCAGATCAAAGAGGCCCTGCGCATCCACCTGGGATTGAACCGCAAGGACCGCCACCAGCGCGCGATTGAGCTGTTCGACCAGGTTGGCATCCCGGCCCCGGAAAGCCGCCTTAACACCTTTCCACACCAGATGTCAGGGGGCATGAACCAGCGCGTCATGATCGCGATGGCCATCGCCTGCAAGCCCAAGCTGCTGATTGCAGACGAACCTACCACTGCGCTGGACGTCACCATTCAGGCGCAGATACTCGACTTGCTGGTTCGATTGCGGGACGAACACGATATGGGCCTTGTGCTGATCACCCATGACATGGGGGTGGTGGCCGAAACCGCCGAACGGGTTCAGGTGCAATACGCCGGACAAAAAGTCGAAGAGCAGCCCGTGCGTGATTTGTTCCGCACGCCGCGTCATCCCTATACATCGGCCCTGCTGAGCGCCTTGCCCGAGCGCGCGACCTCCAAGATCCTACCGACGATTCCCGGCGTTGTGCCGGGCCAATTCGATCGCCCCGCAGGGTGCCTGTTCAGCCCGCGATGCCGGTTTGCTGATGCAACTTGCGCTGAAATACCACCGACCCCCCATGCCGAAGCCTTCGGCAAGGCACGTTGCCACCACGTAGAAAAAATCGCGGCCGGAGAATTGGCATGACCGACCCCATCGTTCAGGCGAAAGATCTGACCCGGTTTTACACGGTGAAGGGCGGGTTGCTGTCCAAGTCAGCGACGGTAAAGGCCCTTTCGGGGGTGGATTTCGAACTGAAACCGGGAAAGACTCTGGCCATCGTCGGAGAGTCCGGCTGTGGCAAGTCAACACTGGCGCGATTGGTCACGATGATTGAAGAACCGACGTCGGGAAGGCTGACGATTGACGGTGTCGACATTACCCCGTCGCAATGGAGCAAGATGCGGGAAACGGTGCAAATCGTGTTCCAGGATCCGTATGGATCGCTGAATCCACGTCAGCGCATCGGCCAGATCTTGCAGGAGCCGCTGATCATCAATCGTCCGGACATGTCCGCCGCAGACCGCGAAACACTAGCGCGCGAAATGATCGAGATGGTCGGCTTGCGCCCCGAGCATTATGACCGCTATCCACATATGTTCTCTGGCGGGCAGCGTCAGCGGATCGCCATTGCACGCGCGCTTATGTTGAATCCCAGGGTCCTTGTTCTGGATGAGCCGGTTTCGGCACTGGACGTCTCGATCCAGTCGCAGATCCTGAACCTGCTTGTGGATTTGCAGGAACGGCTTGACCTCGCCTATCTGTTCATTTCGCACGATCTTTCGGTGGTTCGGCATTTTGCCGACGACGTGATCGTCATGTATCTGGGGCGCGCTGTTGAAAAGGCGCCTAAAGAACAGCTGTTCGCCGCGCCGCGTCACCCCTATTCCAAGGCGTTGCTGTCCACGACGCCCCGGGCCGACCCCACGGCCCGAAAAGAACGGATCAAGCTTGAGGGCGAACTGCCGTCGCCAATGAATATTCCAAAAGGTTGCGCCTTTGCGCAACGATGCTGGCTGGCAACCGAAAAGTGCAGGGCAACAATGCCTGAACTGGCCGGAGAAACGCATCAGGTCGCGTGTCTGTATCCTTTGTAAAGCAGGGGGATTCCGTGTTGGTTTGAGGCGGTGGCAAGCAGGGCGGTCTCGACAAAAGCGACGGTAACTTCTTGTGGGCGACCAAGCCACATGTTTGTGTGGCTACCGACCAAGATCGCCATCTGCGAAGTCGCGCGCAAGACAGCACCGTTCATTTTCCCATATGCGGCCCAAGCGGCCCGTATCCCTTGGGCGGCTTGGGCCTGACGGTTTCGTTGCGCGGGCGCGCGAAACCAAGACAAACCACCCCTCTTTCGATCAGGTTTCCCCCCCATGGAAGGGAGGTGCGTGCCAGACCGAATGCAGGGGTTACTCGGCCACTTCCGCCGAGGGTTCGTGTTTTTTGAATTGCTGATCGAACAGGTTGCGGAAGCTTCCGTTCTTTTTCATCAACTCGTCCAGATTTCCCTGTTCCACGATCGAGCCATCCTGAACCACGATAATCTTGTCCGCTTCCAGAACAGTTGACAGCCGGTGCGCAATGACAACGACGGTCACATCCTTCGTCAGGGTGTCCAGCGCCTTTTTGACCAGCGATTCCGATTCAGCGTCCAGCGCGCTTGTGGCCTCATCCAAAAGCAGGATCTCGGACTTTCTCAGAATAGCGCGCGCAATCGCAATTCGCTGTTTCTGTCCACCTGACAGGAAGGTTCCGTTTTCACCGACTTGCGTTTCGTACCCTTCCGGCAGTTCCATGATGAACTCGTGCGCATGTGCGGCTTTGGCGGCAGCAATGACCTCTTCCTCGGTTGCGTCAGGGGCCGAGCAGCGCAGGTTGTCCATGATCGACGTCGAAAACAGGAACGTATCCTGACCGACATAAGAGATTTTTTTTCGCAGGGACGCAAAGCTGACCTCGCGCAGATCCTGGCCATCGATCTCGACGCTGCCCCCATCTGGATCGTAGAACCGCATGATCAGCCCGAACAACGTAGACTTGCCACCGCCGGACTGACCGACGAGCGCCGTGGTCTTGCCGGCCTCGAACGTGACATTCATGTTTTCGATCACAGGTACGGCACCCTGATAGCCGAAAGTCAAATCGCGCAGCGTGATCTGGCCGGGGCCTTCGATCAGGTCATGGGCTTCGGGGCTTTCCACCATCGTGTCGTCCTGATCCAGCAGGCCAAACAACATGCCGACACCAACCATGCAGGTTTCGATCTGAACACGCATTTTCGACAGCCGCTTGGCCGGTTCATAGGCCATCAGCAACGCCGTGATAAAGGACATCAATTGGCCTGCGCTGGGTTGTTCGGTGCCTGCGATGCCCAACGTGCTGACCACAAGCACACCTGCCACGGCGAGCCCGGCCAGAAACTCCATGAGAGGGCTGGCAATGGACTGCAACTTGGCGATGTCATTCGACCGCTGTTCAACTTTTCGGATGGCCGTGTCCATACGGTTGATCATCCGGTCTTCGAGCGAGAACACCTTGATGACCTTGATCCCTGCCGAGGTCTCTTGCAGCACCCGAATGATTTCCGCCAGCGACTTGAACTCGGCCTGCATGATCGTGCGCACGCTCTTCAATAGATAGCGAACACCCAACAGGGCAATCGGACCTACGACAAAGAACAAGACGGACAAAACGGGTTGTTGATACACCATGACCGCAACCAGCCCGACCAGAGTCAGGGAGTCGCGCACAAACCCGGTGACCAGCACATCGATCAGGGTTCTGGCCGCCTGCGCGCCATGGGTGGTGCGCATCAGAAGGTCCGATGATTCATTGTTCGAAAAGAACGCGACCCCATGTCTGAGCAGTTTTCGGTAAACCTTGTCCTGCTGTTCCGCCACGATCCGATTGCCTGCGCGGGCAAGGTAGATTGCCTGAATATAGGATGCGACCGCCTTGACCAGAAACAGAAGGACAACCCCCAGCGCAATGACATGTGCCCAACCCTGCAACTCGGGGCTGGTCATGGCATCGACGATGTATTCCATCATATATGCGGAGCCGGCCGTAGTGACCGCCACGGCAATCATTGCCAGAACCGCAATACCATACAGCTTGCCTTGCGCGTAAAAGCTTTCACCTACAAGGCGGCCCATATAGCCTGATCGCCACTTGTTCCAGGCGCGCTTTATCATTGCGTTCTCCAAATCGTGAAACTGTGCGCACGCTCAGTTAACCTATATTTTGTCGGGCCTAAAGGACAGATGCCAAGCTGCGGCAGAGCGGCCCATCCCGACCGTCTGAGCTGTACGCCCGCTAAATAATGGCTCGTTTACGATCGGACAAGAGTTGGAAAGCGCACGGACAACCGCGATCTGCCCCTTTGTACAGGTGCAGGCAGGGTTGGTGGCGTAGCAGGATCAATAAAAAAACGCCGCAAAATTCGGGCTGCCTGGCCACAGACGAGTAGTGTGTCCGGCATGAACCCGCCGACAGAGGGCAGTATTTCCTGACTGTGAACAGGTGTTGATCCGAAACCAGACAGGGGACGGGCACAAGCGTCGTATCCGATCCTGTCCGGCGGCCCGTTTGCGTGAAATCGAAATTCAGCGCAGCGGCCAAGTCTCTTGGGTGGTGCCGTCACCCCTCTTCCTGCAAATACGCGAGAAGGTTAACAATATCCTCGTTCTTTTTCAGGCCGCGAAACTGCATTCGATTGCCCTGAAGATACCCTTTGGGATCCGTCAGGAACGCGCTCAGGGTCTCATGCGTCCAGACGATGCCGGAACCTTCCAGCGCCGTCGAGTATTTGAACCCCTCTGCCTGACCGGCCCTTGTGCCGAGAATACCGTGCAGGGACGGGCCAACACCATGGCGGCCTTCTTTCAATTTGTGGCAGGCGCTGCATTTGCGAAACACCTTTTTACCGGCCGTCGCGTCACCCTGCGGCCCAAATGGGTGTTGCAACAATTGCCGACGCAAACGTGACTGCCTTCAACAGAAGTTTCATTTCTTTCCTCCGCGGTGTATGTCAGTTTTGGCCCTGCGGGCCGGGTCCGTTACTGACAAACACACACAGGTCGCGTTTTATTCGATGAGTGCCGAGATGACTTCCGAACAGGCCGTTCGTGACGCCGTACAGATGCACTCAAGACGCGTCTGGCGGTTTGCTCTGGCGTTGTCGGGGGCATCGGATGTGGCGGACGATCTGGTGCAGGCCACATGCCTGCGTGCGCTCGAGCGGCATCATCAAGTGACGTCGCATGATCGTCTGGACAGTTGGCTGATGACGATCTGCCGGTCAATCTGGTTGAACGAGGTGCGGTCTCGTTCCGTCCGGCGGGCACAGGCGCTGTTGGTGACCCCGGAAGCGGAACTGGTCGCAATCGGGCCGGATTCAGAAACGAATATTTTTGCGGCTGAAGTGTTTACTCAAGTGATGCAGCTGCCAGAAGCGCAGCGGGAAACGGTCATGCTTGTATTCGTCGAAGGGTACAGCTACCGCGAAGCCGCTGCATTGCTGGACGTTCCTATCGGCACAATCATGAGCCGGCTATCGAATGCCCGGCAGAAACTGAAAACCGTGATGCAGTTTGATGCGGCGGACGCCGCGCGACGGAGTGGCAAATGACGTTTTCCGACGAGACGCTGTTGGCGTATCTGGAAGGCACGCTGGATGAGGTTCAGAGCCGCGCCATCGAGGCCGCGGTTGAGGATGATGCCGAGCTTGAACGCCGCCTGATGGCGCTGGATCCGTTCGCGCCTGTCGTTCAAGACGTTTTTGAGAAACTGCCCACCGAGGCGCCGAAGGTCGATTTGCCGGAACCCGTGGCGCATCGCGCCAATGGCGGATTTCTGCGCCTTCTGGCCGTGGCCGCGGGCGTCGGGGTCGCAGCCGTCGCCCTGACGTTCTGGGCGACGCGCCCGGCAGAACTGGGCTGGGCGCAGCAGGCAGCGATCTATCAGTCGCTTTATGTGCCCGAGACGATAGTCTCGCTGGACAGTTCCGAGGCATCGCTGGACAAACAATTCGCGATGGCCGAGGCAGCACTTGGCAGGTCTCTGAACCGTGAAACGCTGGACTCCTTGCCAGGGCTGGAGTTGAAGCGAGCACAGGTTCTGTCGTTCAAAGGAAAGCCCTTGGTTCAGGTCGTTTTCGCCGATGAGCAGGGTCAACCCTTTGCCTTCTGTGTTATCCGTCAGGGGCCGAACGCCCCGAAGGCAGAGGTCAAGCGGGCCGTTCTGAGTGGTTTGGCAACAGCGACCTGGGCGCAGGATGGTTACGGTTACATGCTGCTGGGCAGCTCTCCGCAGACCGATTTGAGCAGCAAACTGGATGTTCTGACCCGAACCTTTGCGGGCTGACGGAATACCTCTTGTGAACCAACGGGAATGTCCGAAGAATGCGGGGTATGACGTCGAAGAAACCCTTGCCCCTTCCTGAAGACGAGGCCGAAGATCTTGGCCCCGCCAGCATCTATGACGGCGATCCGTCCGAAGAGGACGACCTGTGGTTCTTGCCGCCGGATGAAGTCGAGGAAGACGAGGGTTTTTTCCTGCCCGGGCCGCGACGCGAGCAGCGCCTGCTGTTCGATCCGCGCGATTGGCGGGCTGCGCAGTCCGACCTTTCTGCGGAACTTGCGGATCTGGCCCTGACTTTTGGTGCGCTGGACGAACGGTTGCGAGCGGGCCCCGAGGGCTGGACGCACCGCTTGGCATTGATGGAGACGTCCGATCTGGGGTGGTGGACCGGAGACCGGATCAGCGTGGATCGATTGGCTTTGTGGACCGGCTTGCGCATCGGCGCGACTCATGATGACGTGCAGGCCCTGTTTCGGGCCGGATGGGCCGTGCGACGCCTGAGTTCGGGCGCGCCGCCTGCCGCCGGCGGTTGGGAACGGGGTCTGACCGCGTTTCTTGACCGGTTGGCTCAGGGGGCCGACGCGACCCCGGAATCCATCATTGATCTGGCCGAGGTCATGCAAAATGCCGAAGGGTTGCATCCTGTCACGCAGTCGGCAATTGCGTTTCATGCGTGGCGGGCGGTGTCACAAGGTATCGGACAGGACACGGAAGCCGCCGTCATCGCCGCGCGTCATGCAGCGTCCATGGGGCGTGGCGGTGCGCTGTTCATGCCTTTGGCCTTGTCCGGGCCGCGCGCTCTGCGCGGCTCGGGAGATCCTTCGGAGAAACTGAGCGCATGGATCGGCGGCGCAGGGCAGGCTGCCCTTGCGGCGTTGCTGCATCTGGATCGGATCAGCGCGTGGGAGGCGAAAGCCAAAGACGTCACGCAGGATCTGAGCGGCCGCACTCCACCGCGGCTGATCAATGCATTGACGGCCTGGCCCATGGTATCCGCGCCTTTGGCCGAAGACCTGACCAAGGCTTCCCGCGCGGCGGTACAGCGCAATTTCGACCTGTTCGCGCAGCGGGGCCTGGTTCGCGAGGTCACCGGGCAAGGGCGTTACCGCGTCTGGACGGCGGCGCTGTAATCCATCAGCCAATCGCGAAACGTACGCGCGGCCGGGCGCAGCGCCGTTCGGGATGGGTAGACCAGATGATAGGCTTCCTGCCCCGGACATGAGATGTCTGGCAGGCAGGGAACCAAACCCGACAGCTTCATAATCCGATCTGACGCGGGCGCGCGCGCCAAGGCAATGCCGCATCCGCTGGCGCAGAGCTCGGCCGCCATCACCGAATTGTCGGCAAAAAAGTACCGTGCCCGGCCCGCTGGCAGCCGCTGGTGTTCGAACCAATGCGGCCAGCTTGCCCGATGGGTCGAAACTTCGATCAAGGTGAAGTCGAACAAGTCCTTTGCCGTCTCGATCCGGGCAGCAACCTCGGGTGGGGCGATGGGATAGAGATGTTCGCGCATCAACTCGTCACTTTCCGAGCCAAACAGCGCAGGGTTACCAAACACGATCTGAAGGTCAGTGAACCGATTGGCAAAATCCGACACGACATTGCCGGTCGAAAGCGAAAGGTTGATCTGAGGATGCGCCGCCTGAAATCCGGGAACACCCCCGGCCAGAATGCCATGTGCAAAAAGCAGCACCGACTGAACGTAAAGCCTTTGCTCGCGGGTTTCACCAAACAGACCCGCGGTTGCCGTTTCCAGCATGAGCAAGGATTGCTGTACCGACGGCAGATAGGCGCGCCCGGTCTCGGTCAAAGTGACCGCATGCGCGTGGCGGTGGAACAACGGCGTGCCCAGCCGTGTCTCCAACGCTTTGACCTGCTGGCTGACGGCGGCAGGCGTCATGTTCAACTGGGTCGCGGCACGGGCAAAGCTTTCGGTTCGGGCCGCAGCCTCGAAAACGCGCAGCCAGTTGAGGGAAGGGACGCGGGTGTTCACTCCGACAGGCTAAGCAGAACTTAGCCTCACCAGCAAGACATTTGGGTCTGAGCTTTTGATCCCCGGCCTTAGGCTTGTGGTCAGTGAACAGATGAAATGAGACCACTATGTCAGACCCCGCCCTGCCGCCACGAGCCAAGCGCAAGATCTGGAACTACACGCCCCAGCTGCCGATTCAGACCGCGCCCTACTGGGATTGGCCGATGAAACCTCTGGCAGCGTTGAAATACCTGTTGCAAAGCTGGAACCCACTTGCATTGCGGGCGCTGCTGCTGGTCTTTGCGGTCATCACCTGGGCCTGTCTGACGCCTTCACTGAGCAGGATCGAGACCTTCGGCTGGGATTGGGTTGCGGAAATCTGGTTCCGCAATTTCTGTATCCTGATGGTGGTTGCAGGCGGCTTGCACCTGGCCCTTTGGAGGTTCCGTACGCAGCAGGACGAATACCGGTATGACATGCGCCCGATGATGAAGGGCGCCAAGGTGTTCACTTTCAAAAATCAGGTCTGGGACAACATGTTCTGGACCTTGGGCCCGGCGTTGACGTTCTGGACGTTCTGGGAATGTCTGATCTTGTATTCCTATGCCAATGGCTGGATCACGATGATCACGTTAGACGGCAACCCGATCTGGTTCATCGCCATGACCGTCTTTGTGCCGATCTGGGCCGGGTTCCATTTCTACTGGCTGCACAGGTTGCTGCACGTGGGTGTGCTTTATACAAAAGTCCACGCTTGGCATCACCGCAACATCAACACCGGCCCTTGGTCGGGGCTTGCGATGCATCCGGTCGAGAGCTTTTTCCTGATGTTCGATACGATGATCTTTTTTCTGCTGCCGTCGCATCCGATCCACGCCGTTTTCCTGCTGTTCCATCACGGCATCGGCGCTCCGACCTCTCATGCCGGGTTCGAGCACGTGAAGGTCGGCAACAAGGCCAAGTTTCAGGTCGGGGATTTCTTTCATCAGCTGCATCATCGGTTTTTCGACTGCAACTACGGCACTTGGGAAACCCCTTGGGATGAATGGTTCAACACGTTCCACGACGGCACCGATGAAGGCAATGACATGGTCAAGGAACGCCGCCGCAAGATCTGGGCCACCGAATAGCCCGTGAAGGCAGATCACTGCCGGACCCAAGCGGGTCCGGTGGGCGCGTCTGATCCAACAGGTGGTGTGCGTTCAGCGTCCAACACCGACATAGGTTTCAAAGCCGGATTTCAGCGCCTGTGACTTTGAATAGATATTGCGCAGATCCACCATTCGGGCAGAGTTCATGGAACCGGCCAGCTCGGTCAGGTTCAATGCGCGGAACTCGTTCCACTCTGTCAGCAACACCACAACGTCAGCCCCTTGAACCGCTGCATAGGGGTCGTCGCACCATTCGACTCCGGGCAACAGTGCATCGCCTTCCGCTTTGCCCTGCGGATCGACGACGCGCACTTTGGCTCCTCCGCCGATCAAGGCGGGAATGATGGACAGTGATGGCGCGTCGCGCATGTCGTCGGTGTTGGGTTTGAAGGTGACACCCAGAACCGCCACCGTCTTGCCATTGAGGCGGTCGTCGCAGGCGTCGCGGATTTTCTCGATCATCCGTTTCTTGACCTCGTCATTCACCCGAATGACGGTTTCCGTGATCTGCATCGGATAGGCATGATCCTGCCCGATCCGCGCCAGCGCGGCGGTATCCTTGGGAAAACAAGAGCCACCATAGCCCGGCCCCGCGTGCAGGAACTTGTTGCCAATTCGTCCGTCCAGACCGATGCCGCGTGAAACTTCCTTGACATCCGCGCCGACCTTTTCACACAGGCCTGCGATTTCATTGATGAAGGTGATCTTGGTCGCCAGAAACGCGTTGGCGGCGTATTTGATCATCTCGGCGCTTTCCAGATCGGTGGTCAGGATCGGGAAGTCACGCAGATAAAGCGGTCGGTAAATCTCGGCCATCACTTCGGCGGCGCGATCGTTTTCCACACCCACCACGACGCGATCGGGGCGCATGAAGTCATCGATCGCAGCGCCTTCGCGCAGAAATTCAGGGTTCGAGGCGACGTCGAATTCGGCTGTGGGGTTGGCTGCCGCAACGACCTCCTGAACTTTTCTGTTTGTTCCCACCGGCACGGTCGATTTGGTGACGATGACCGTGTATCCGGTTATGGCCTGGGCGATTTCCTCTGCCGCCGCCATCACATAGGTCAAATCCGCGTGGCCGTCCCCTCGCCGGGTCGGGGTTCCGACCGCGATGAAAACCGCATCGGCACCATCAACTGCCGTCTTCAGATCGGTTGAAAAACTCAGGCGACCGGCAGCAACGTTTTTTGCCATCAGCACATCCAGGCCCGGTTCATAGATCGGCACGTCCCCGGCCTTGAGCATGTCGATCTTTTGCTCAGCCTTGTCGACGCAAATCACGTCATGACCGAAGTCCGAAAAGCACACACCGGACACCAAGCCGACATAACCGGTGCCGATCATTGCAATACGCATCCAAAAATCCTTCTTACCAATTACCACGGACGGCGTGGGCACAATCAAAGAAACTGACGCCGGTTTCAATGGCTGCCAGCATTTGCGTGATGCATCCCATAGATTCTTGCGGATTTTGAGGCAATAAGAACGCAGACGGTGTTAAGCCCTTCGAAATCGTGATCATGTCCGCTTTGTTCAGTGGAACCGAGGACCACGAAGAACCGGTTGGTGTCGAAATTCGATTGAACAGAGGGTGCCGTTGATGGCTGGAACAGCCCCTGCCGCTGCTTTCGTTTTTTAGTACTGAGGAGGCGCGGGATGATCGCGTGTTCTCGCCACCGACATGCTGGCGTAAGGGATAAAAGGGGCTGCGTGACATGGCCCGGCAAATCACCGGTCGATCAGCCGTCCATTTCAGCGGCGGCTTGCAACAGCCAGTTCTGAAACAGCCGGACCGGTGGCGAAACGGGTTTTTCCTTGAGACGCATGAAATAGGTCCAGGGGCAGTTCAGATCAAACCGGAACGGCTCGATCAGCAGCCCCCGCTCGACATATGACCGGGCCAGCGACCGGGGCAGGGCGACGCATCCCAGTGACTTGGCTGCCATTTCCATTGCCAGATTCGAGACATTCGTCCGCAACCCGCCCTTCTGGCTCAGGTCGGACAACCCGAAATGCCGCGCCGCGTGCTCCCAATAGGAGGGGCGGCCCAGGATATGGATCAGCGGTGCATTCTGCAATTGCTTGGGGTCGGTCAGCGGCGCGCCTTCGACCAGAAAACCGGGCGCACAGACCAAGGCCAGCTTTTCGACCCACAAACGTTGAGCGTCTGGCGAAACATCGTCGACATGGTTGATCGTCAGCGAGATATCCGAAACATTTGGTTCGACATCAGCCCAGACAGTGCCATGAACCGTCAGATCTATGTCGGGATGCACCGCGTTGAAACCACGGATCACATCCGGCAACCAGTTCTCGGCCAGACTGACCGGGCAGGATACCACCACCTTGCGGGTATGCGACCGCACGATGACCGATTGGGTGGCGGCGTTGATTTCCTGTAGGGCATGGCGCACTGACGGCAGATAGGCTTCTCCTACATCTGTCAGCGACAGGGACCGGGGATGGCGCACGAACAGGGGGCGCTGCAAAAACTCTTCCAACGAGCGGACATGGTTGCTGACGGCAGATTGGGTGCAGTTCAACTCTTCGGCCGCAGCGGTGAAGCTCAGGTGCCGTGCCGCCGCTTCGAACGAACGCAGAAAGGTCAGGTGTGGAAGATTCATCATGACGGAGGTTTCTCAGGCAGGGCACATCGTAAAGAACTAAAAAGCCCAGGGCTTGCTGTCTTGCCCATGAGCGACTCACAAGAATGGTTCTGACTCGAAATGTGATCTGGTCATAGTCACAAATAATCCGGGGCCATTGCCCCATGATTGTTTTCGTGCCGCTTTGCGCAAACTCACATAGGCTTTTTCCTGTAACCGGAACCCGAAAGATAAACCTCGACTGGACACCGTGACAGATACCTTTCAGACCGTTGCAGATTTTGCGTTGAAGCGTGCCGCGCAGGATTTTCCCGACACCGCGCGCAAGGCAGCGGCGTTGATGCTGGTGGATACGCTGGGGATCACCATAGGATCGGGGCCGATGCAGGCCGGACGGATTGCGCGCGAGAGTGCGGCAGCGCTGTTTGGCGCGGGTGACCCGGGGCTGAGCGCGCGAATGCTTTTCGACGGTCGTCGCGTCAGCGTCGCGGGCGCGGCCTATGCAGCAGCCACGCAGACCGACAATCTGGACGGCCATGATGGATACAATCCAACCAAAGGCCACATCGGGGTTGTCGTTGTTCCTGCACTGGCGGCACTGGCTGAAACCGTTCAAGACTTCTCGGGCCCCGAAGCGCTGGCGGCGGTGATCGTTGGATACGAGGTCGCGGGACGCGCGGGCATTTCTTTGCATGACACTGTCAGCGATTATCACACATCCGGAGCTTGGAACGCGCTTGGCGTGGTGGCCGTGGCGGCGCGCTTGCGCGGTTTGACGGCTGAACAGATGCGGCAGGCCATGGGGATTGCCGAATATCACGGCCCGCGCAGCCAGATGATGCGCGAGATCGCCAATCCCACCATGCTGCATGATGGTTCGGGCTGGGGCGCGTTGGTTGGCATTTCTTCAGCGGTTTTGGCCGAGAAAGGCTTTACCGGGGCACCGGCCATCACCATCGAAGCGGCAGACGTTGCCCCGCATTGGCAAGATCTGGGCCATTTCTGGCAGATGGAACATCAATATGTGAAACCCTATCCGATTTGCCGCTGGGCTCATGCGGCAATTGATGCCACCCGGGCGCTGATGCGTGAAAACGACCTGACGCACCAGGAAATTGCGGCGATCCAGGTAAACACGTTTCGGGAAAGCGCCTGCCTCTTTCAAGGCATGCCGGACGATACGTCCAAGGCGCAGTATTCGCTGCCATTTGCCGTCGCAACAATGGTTGCGCATGGCCGGATCGGGGTCGAGAACATCACCGGTGCGGGCCTGGCCGACCCGCTGGTCGCCTCGATCGTCGAGCGTATCTCGGTTGCAGAGGCCGCACGCCATTCCGACCGGTTCCCCAAAAGCCGGTTTGCCGATGTCAGCATCACCCTGACCGATGGGCGGATACTTGAGTCGGGCGACGTACACGCACGCGGCGGACCCGAGGCACCAATGGATGAGTCAGAAGTGATCGACAAATTCATGGAATTTGCGACGCCATCACTGGGTGCATCCCGTGCTGGCGCCATTCGTGATGCGGTTCTGGGGCTGGGCGCGCCAGGCTCGAAATTCTCAGACCTTGGCGCGTTGATCTACGCCCCCGCCGACCAGCCGTAAAACCTGCTGAAGATGCCGTTGAAACGCATTCCGACCAGCGCGTCGACACCCTTGATCCTGTTGGCGGCGATGACGCCGGTCTTGCTGCCCGCTGCACAGGTTGAATTGGAGCTGCGAACAAGTCTGGGTGATCCAAGACCCGTTCGAGGTGACCTTTCTTTTTTACATTGTCGCCTTGCGCCCTGATCCGGTCAGAGCAGGTCGAACAATCGCCCCGGCAGCGCGTCATGACGCGGCAGGTTCAGCGCCCGCATAAGGCAGAACATCATCGCTTGATTCGAGGTGACCACCGGCTTGCCCAACGTTGCTTCTATCCGGTCGATCGCCTCGACCGCGCGCATGTCGGTACAGCTGAGAACTATGGCCTGCGCCTGCGGGTGATCGGCCTGACAGGCCAGATCATAGACTTCATCCGGGGTCAGCTCGCCCTGACCGTAATTGCCCAGTTTGCGGCCCACATCGGCGCATCGAACGGTCTCGATTCCGTTCTGGGCCATGAAATCCATCGCCTGTACGTTTATTTCGCCCAGATAGGGCGAGGAAAAGCCGACCTTTGTGGCCTCCAGCGTTTTGATTGCGGCGATCAATGATCCGGCCGCGGTCAGCGACAGCGCACCGGATTCCGATTTGATCTGTTGCGCCAGCTCAGCGTCGAAAGACGGCCCATGGGTCAGGGTGGCCGAGGTGCAGCCGTACAGCACCACATCGGGCCGCACCCCCGAGATCATCCGCAGATCGTGGGAGATATCCGAAGCGCCCAAACCTGCCATTTGATCCGAGCCGGGAATTTCATCCACGTCATAACCGCCGATGCGCTGGAAATGGATGGTGGTGTTTGGCGGTCGCAGCATCTCCATATCCGGTTCCAGATTGGTGTTGGTGAAGGGCACCAGAACACCGATCTTTGCGGCTGTGCGGGTCTCGGTCATGTCAGCGTTCCTTTCAAGACGTCGCGGGCCTTGTCCATCACCTCGGGCGCACAGATCGTGGCGCGCAAACAGTCCGACAAACCATAGCCGCCCATGCCGCGCATCATCAGGCCCTCCGCCCGCAGGGCCGTGTCGGCGCGCTGTGCCTGCGCGGTCGAAGCAAAGCGGATCAGCACGAAATTGGTGTGGCTTTCCGGCACGCTCAGGCCCAGTTCGCGGCATTCCTGCGCAAACCGGTCCCGAATTTCGGCTGTCTGTGCGACCACGTTGCACATATGGGCCTGATCGCGCATCGCCGCCGCCGCCGCTGCCTGCGAGGCAATCGAGATATTGTTGGGATTCAAAAGCTTGCGGACCTCGCCCGAGATTTCGCTTGGGAAACAGCCCCAGCCGGCCCGCGCCCCAGCCAGCCCGTAGGCTTTGGAAAATGTACGCGTGATCACCGTGTCGCCCCGATCCACCATCGCAAAGATTTGCGCGGGATCGTTCGTGGCATCGGCAAATTCCGCATAGGCCTGGTCCACTACCAGCAGTGTCTCGCCGGGCAGATCTGATCGGAGGCGGACAATTTCGTCGTTCGGGATCAGCGTGCCGGTGGGGTTGCCCGGATTGCAGACGAACACGATGCGGGTGGCAGGTGTGACAGCGGCCAGAAGCGCGTCGACCGATACGGTCAAATCGACCTCGGGCGCCATCACATATTCGGCCTGCGCCTGTGCTGTAGCCGAGGCAACAAAGGCATAGCCATATTGTGTGCCCAGCACCTGATCGCCCGGCCCGGCAAAGGCGCGGATCAAACAGCCAATCAGTTCCATAGAGCCTGCGCCACATAATATGCGCGCCGGGTCAAGCTTGTGCACCTCGGTAATGGCCGAGCGCATTTCGGACCATTCCGGATCGGGATAAAGGGCCAGATCCGCCAGTGCCGCCTGCCCAACCGCAACGGCGGCGGGGCTTGCGGGAAAGGCGCTTTCGTTCTGCGCCAGTGAAATCGTGCCTGCGCCGCTCGGATCAGCCAGCGCATAAGCGCCCATGGCGTGAACGTAAGGAACCGGTCGGATCATGCGTCACCTCTGTAAATCCTGGCGCCTTGCGCACTTACCAACCCGCGTTTGATGTCCAGCGCCAGCGCATCCGGGTCGCGTTCGGTGGGGTCGCCAAAGCCGCCACCACCCGGCGTATCGAAGATCAGGTAATCACCTGGTTCAACCCGCAATTCGCCCTTGCCCGGAATATCGCTTGCACCGTCCCTGAACCGGATGCGACCGGGCGCGCCGGGTTTGCCGCCCATACGACCAAGCGCAGGGTATTTCAGCCGTTCGACCGACAGGAAGACGATAAAGGGTGCACCGTTGGACGAGGTCATCTCGATCCTTTGCCCCAGACCGCCGCGATACTTGCCCGCGCCGCCGGAATCGGGGCGCAGTTCGCGGCGCCAGATCGTCACTGGTGCGACGCTTTCGGTGATTTCGACCTGACTGCCGAACACGCCGGACGGGTAGGCCGTGGCCGACAGGCCGTCGGCATGAGGCCGCGCACCGGTTCCGCCATTGTGCACGGGTTCCACAGCGAATTCGCGACCGCCTTCTCGTGCGACTTCAGGGGCATGGCGCATGGGCAGGTCGAACATGCAGCTTGCGCCTTCGGCCGGGACCGCATTGGGCAGGGCCTGATGCAGGCAGCCCAGAACCAGATCGGGCGTGACCTGACCCAGCGTGTGCCGCATCGCAACTGGCACCGGGCGCTGCGCATTCAGGATGCAGCCTTTGGGCCCGTCAACGGTAAATGGCTCCAGTGATCCGGCATTGTTGGGAATGTCCGCGCCGACAATGCAGCGCAAAGCAAACACCGTGTAGGCGGTGGCATAGTTCAGCGGCACGTTGATGCCCTTGCGTGAACAGCCCGAGGTGCCCGAGAAATCCACATGCATGCCATCCTTCCTGACGGTCAGGGTGGCGTGCAATTCCAGCTCATTCTCATAACCGTCCATCTTCAGAACATTCTTGTAGACACCTTCGGGCACGTCGGCGATGGCCTCCAGTGTACCGCGGCGCGACGTGTCGATGATGTAGGCGCCGAGCGTGTCCAGATCGTCGAGGCCAAATTCCTCCATCATCGACAGCAGCCTTGCAACCCCGGCTTCGCAGCAGGCGATCAGTGCATAGATGTCGCCATCATTGGCGATGGGTTCGCGGCTGTTGGCGCGGATGATGTCCAGCAGCAAAGCGTTGGGAGTGCCCTCTTCAACCATCTTGCAGGGTGGGATCAGCAGGCCCTCGTCATAAATGTCGGATCCTTCGGGACCCATGCCCAACCCACCCAGATCAACGAGATGCGAGGTGCAGGAGGTGAAGCCCACCACCTTGCCATCCTTGAACGCGGGCATCATCAGCAGAAAATCGTTCAGGTGCCCCGAGGCCAGCCATGGGTCATTCGTCATGTAGATGTCGCCCGGCTTCATGGTCTGAACCGGGAAAGCCCGGCGCAGGTGCTGCACCGCCTCGGCCATGGTGTTGATGTGCCCCGGCGTGCCGGTCACGGCCTGCGCCAGCATCCGGCCATCGGCATCAAAAATCCCGGCAGAGATGTCACCACATTCGCGGACAATCGGGCTGAAGGCGGCGCGGATCAGGGTTTGGCCCTGTTCTTCGACCACGGCCAGCAGACGATTCCACATCACCTGCATTCGGGCGGGCGAAAGATCGGACGACATCATGCGCCTCCTTTCTGGTCCTGAACGAGGACGAGGTTTCCAAGGGCATCCACATGTGCCGAGAAGTCGGCGGACACGAGCGTGGTTGTCTGCGGCTCGGTGATCAATGCGGGGCCGTGAAGGTGGTCGCCGGGCTTCAGATCCGACCGGGCAACGAAGGCCGCTGGCTTTGATACTCCGTCCACGTCACACGTGATCGGACGGGTTTCCGGCACCGAGATTGTCTTCAACCGGGGCGTTTCAGGAACCGCGGGCACGACGCTGTCACAGGTCGCGACACGTACTGCCCAGTTGAGAATCTCGATCTGCATTCCCGGCACCGGGCGCGAGAATTGCTTGCGGTATTCCTGTTCGAATGCAGCGGTCAGCGGCACGATATCTTCGGCGGTCAGGGGGCGGTCAGGAAGGGAGATCTCGATCTCGTGTCCCTGTCCGTGGTAGCGCATGAAGGCAGTGCGCAGCGTCTGGGTCGGGACATCGCCGGCCCCTTGCAAGACGACCTCTCTTGCCTCGGAAATCATGGCTTCGAACAGCGTGTTGATCCCGTTCAGCTCCATGCTGCCCAGCAACGAATAGCGCGAGCGGACGATCTCGAAAGACAC
This sequence comes from Ruegeria sp. YTSC002, assembly GCF_059609845.1. Lineage (NCBI taxonomy): Bacteria > Pseudomonadati > Pseudomonadota > Alphaproteobacteria > Rhodobacterales > Roseobacteraceae > Ruegeria > Ruegeria sp. YTSC002. The sequence goes on along the minus strand of NZ_JBXWML010000002.1, from coordinate 222,885 downwards.
CGGAGCGAACAGGAAACCGACAGCCGATCCGACGCCGGGATCGGGCGGGATCACGATGCGGCTGACCCCGGCGGACCGCGCCACCCGGCTGGCGTGCAATGGCCCGTTGCCCCCAAACGCAATCATTGTTCGTGGGCCTAGGTCCTTGCCGGATTCCACCGCATGCATCCGACCCGCGCTGGCCATGCTTTCGTCGACGATGCGGCTGACGCCATCGGCGGCGCCTACGGCACCCAGATCCAGCTTTGACCCGATCAACCGGCTCAGCGCCTGTTTCGAGCCTTCGGGATCAAGCTGAATATGCCCCTCGGCAAACGTGTCCGGTACGATATAGCCCAGCGTGATATCACTGTCGGTCACCGTAGGCCGGGTTCCGCCGCGCATGAAGGCGACGGGGCCGGGCTCGGATCCCGCTGATTTTGGCCCCACGGTCAGCCGTCCCAACCGGTCAACCCCGGCAATCGAACCGCCTCCGGCGCCGATCTCGATCATTTCGATGACCGGTATACGCACCGGCATGCCGGATCCTTTGATAAACCGGGCGGCGCGGGCAATCTCGAACTGGCGTGAGGTCTGCGGACGGGCGTTGTCGATCAGGCACAGTTTGGCGGTGGTGCCGCCGACGTCAAAGGACAGTACCTGGTCCAGACCGGCGCGGGCGGCGACGCGGGCGGCCAGAATGGCACCGCCGGCAGGGCCGGATTCCACCAGCCGGATCGGAAACCGCGCGGCGGTTCGCATGGTGCACATTCCACCACCCGCGGTCATCATCAGGATCGGACAGGTGACGCCCCGGGCCTCGAATTGTTCGACAAACCGGGCCAGATACGTTGCCATCAGAGGCTGGATATAGGCGTTGGCGACTGTCGTGCACAGCCGGTCGAATTCGCGCGCTTCGGGGCTGACGTGCGACGAAATCGAGACGGTCAGATCGGGGCGCCTGTCCGCCAGCGTATCGCGCAGCCTGCGCTCGTGCTTGGGGTTTGCATATGCGTGCATCAGGCAGATGGCGACGGCTTCCGCTCCGCTGGCGTCGATGTCCTTCAGCAGCGCGTCGACGGCTGCGTCTTCCAGCGGAATCAATACCTTGCCATCAACCGAAACGCGTTCACGGACCGTCAGCGCGCGCTCACGCGGCACCAGCAGATCAGGCTTTTCCAGATTGATGTCGTATTGCGAGTAGCGCCGCTCGTAGGCGATTTCCAGAATGTCCCTGAACCCTTCGGTGGTCACGGTTGCCACGACCGCACCGCGTTTTTCGATCAGCGCGTTGGTGGCCAGCGTGGTGCCGTGAATGAAACCGGTGACTTCGCTCAGATGGTGACCTGTCTGCTGCATTACGCGCGCTGCGCCTTGCATGGCGCCGTCGGCGGGGTTGTGATGCGTGGTCAGGGTTTTGGTCGAGGCAAGAATCGTCTCTTCCCCAGAGACAAGAACCGTATCCGTGAACGTGCCGCCAATATCGATGGCCAGGCGCAGCGCTTGAGTTGTCATGAGGTTGTCCGAATATCCGTAGTCACAGCGTAAAGCACATGGGCCAGGGGCCCTGAGATCAGGCTGGGATCACAAGGTCACAGCCGGTGGCACGGCGGTCCATAGGATTTGGAAAACAACTCTTCATAAGCAGGTATTCTTGTTCACACCAGCATGCCGCAACAAGCCGGAAAGCGACAAAAATGCCTGCAAACGACAAAATACGTCACGCCTGATTGGTTGACGGCCGATTGCGGGGCTTGCGGGTGAGGGTCTTGACCGCTCGCACATCACCTGTGGTCGTCTATTTAGTGTAACCCCAGCCGATGCTGCGACCGTATTCGTGATGGAGGATGCCCAGGCGGCGCAGCCGCGGGGTTCGCAAGGGTGATCCGCTGCAAGACCCTTGCGAACCACATGCCGTCACCGGGAGATAGGCGAGAGAAAGATCAGCAAGCGGTCGCAGAGCAAACTTTGCCTCCTGAACGACCACGACTGAACGGGAAGGGAAGGTTTTCGGGGCAGCCATGCGACTGCCCCGCTGTCGATCAGGCCTGTTGGGCGGGTGAATCGTCATCGATGAGATCGGGTTCGTCCGGTACGATGATACGATGTTCGAGATCCTCTTTCGGGGCGAACATCGGGTAGACATAGAGGAACGCGCCGATGATCAGATAGCCGATGGTTATCCCGTCGAACTGAGGCATCTGTAGCGTGTAGGAATGGATGATGCCGATCGAAGACATCAGCCCACCTGCGACAGCAAACGCGCCGGCCATCCGGAAACGTCCGTCAATAACATCGGCCACGATGGCGCCCCAGACCAGTCCGGTGATGATCGCCCCCTGGCTCAGGGCAAGGTGTCCCTCGTAATGGGCCCCCTCCATGAGAAGGGCCGAGGTCAGATTGGGATCTCCCAAGGATGGCAGCCCTTCGACACCGCTGCTGCGCAGCGCGTTCATCAACGATCCCCATTTGACCATTAGAAAGGCCGAGATATGGGGCAGGATCGCAAAGGATACCGCAGCCATGTGCATCGGTTTAACGGCCCAGGCGGTGTTAGTGATCAGGCTGACTGAGACAAAGACCAGTACCGGTGCGGCTGCGGCGATCGGGATCAGCCCCGCGAGGAAGGACAGGAACCCCAGAAAGGCGGCGGCGGCAATTACAACGGCCACACCGACAATATACCCCGCATGGGCATCCAGCCGTTTATAGGCCGGATGGCCGATGTAAACGGTTGTCGGGAATGGCGAACCAAACAGAGCGCCCAGCATCGTGCCCGCGCCGTCCGTCACCTGGCAGAGCCCGACAGGGTAATGGTCGCCTGCCGCTTCGGCGGATTCCACGTTGTTCATCGTTTCGATGAAGTTGTAGATTTGCACGGGGATCAGCACCAGGAACAGCTCAGGGTTGGCGAACAGGTATTGCACACCGGCGATCAGATCACCGAAATACGGGATCGGTGGGTAGAACCTGATGCCGCTGACATCAATTTTGGACTCGCCAAGTAGAAGGGCGATCACGGTACCGGCAGCAATCGCGACAAGGCCGGCCGGAACATTGCCCGGCAGGCGGAAACGGCCGATCAACCCCCAGAGGATGAACAGCAGCGACGTAAAGCCGATGATGGGGTTCTCGAACACTTCGGCCAGCGGCACAGAGCCGATGAAGACCAGGGCAATGCCGCACAGCGTCCCCAGCATCCCCGCGCGTGGCGTGATCCGCTTGAGATACGGCCCAACCACGGCGCCCAGAGCCGCGACGATGCCGCCCATGAACCCGGCGCCGATACCCACTTGCCAGGCAAGCATTGGATCATTTGTCGCCCAGTAGATGGGTCCGATCACCCCGAACAGGTAGACGAACATAACCGGCGTCGAGATGCCGTAGGGCAACGCGGTTACGTCTTTGCCCTGCGCGTTTGCCGCCCATTTGGCGAGGTAAGTGTAGACAGCGACACCGGCCAAAATCGCGATGGCGGCACCGGGAACGATGCGGCCAAAGACGATGTCCGCAGGCATTTGAAACACGAATTGGCAGACCCCGGACAGGATCAGCAGGTTGACAAGGTTGTCGGTAAACAGCGCCCAGAAAGCGCTGAAATCGCTGCGGGTAAACAGCTTGTATTCATAGGTCCTCCCGTCCATGACGGTCTCCTCCTCTGATGTGACCGGTTTGGCCCGACAGGTGTCAGGCCGATCTCCCTTTCCGGTCGTGATGGTGGCCCCGCAGGGGTGCCTGGTTTGCCCCGGTTAGGGCGGTCGCGGCAGTTTCAGAGGTCAATTCAGCCATCACTTCGGCCGCCACGAAGGCGGCGATGACGCTGGGCCGCTTGTCGCGGCTACCGCTAGCCCCGATGGGGCATTTCAAATGTTCGATGGACTGTCCGTCACAGTGTTTCTGCGCCCAGTTCCTGAGCTTTATCCGCTTTGTGGCGGAACCGATCATCCCCACATAAGCGGCGTCATTTCGTTCCAGCGCGGCGGTCGTCAGCAGAAAATCCAGCCCGTGATCATGGGTCAGAACGACAAAGGCGCTGCCTGCGGGCGCGCGCCAGATTTCGGCTTCGGGAATCGCGCTGACCCGGGTTTCGACATCTGCGGCGCAAAGCGCGATCTCTTCGGGTCTGGTATCGACGAGGATGCAGCGCACCGGCAGATGCTGAAACTGATTGGCGAGGGCACGCCCCACGTGGCCCGCCCCCATGACATAGACATGAGGCAAAGCATCTTCGTTCCGGGCCGCGCGTTCCGTCGCGGCCCATTTGTCGGACGCACGCATACGGGACAGGTTCAGTTCGACCCGTCCGCCGCAGCATTGCCCGATCTCGGGGCCAAGTGGCACGTCCAGATCCTGATGCAACGCACCGTCACGCAGCATGTCCCGCGCGGCGTTGATGGCGAGGAATTCCAACTGTCCACCGCCAATGGTTCCCCACAACGATCCGGGTGCCACGAACATCTCTGTTCCCTCATTGCGCGGCGAAGACCCGCGGACACGCGTCAACGCAACGCGGATAACGCAATGCTGCGCGGACAGAAATTCGTTCAGGGAACCCGGGGCAACCATGGCTCAGGGCCCGGCTTGCAGCCGCGCGACCGCCATCAGGACACGTTCGGGCGTGGCTGGTGCGTCGAGGCGCGGGCATTCCCGGTAATCCGCGACCGAGGCCACGGCCATCGACAGGGCCTCGAACACCGAAATTCCCAGCATGAACGGCGGCTCGCCAACAGCCTTGGAGCGTTTGATGGTCAGTTCCCGGTTTTCCGACCAATCGGCTAGGTTCACATTGAAGATGCGCGGGCGGTCTGACGCGAGTGGGATTTTGTATGTTGATGGGGCATGGGTACGCAGGCGGCCGGTATCGTCCCACCAAAGCTCTTCAGTGGTCAGCCATCCCATGCCCTGAATAAAGGCGCCTTCGACCTGACCTTTGTCCAACATTGGGTTCAACGAACGCCCGACGTCATGCAGAACATCCGTGCGATCCACGCGGTATTCACCGGTCAGTGTGTCAATCGTGACTTCTGAACAGGACGCGCCATAGGCGAAGTAATAGAACGGGCGGCCTTGCCCCTTGGCTCGGTCCCAGTGGATTTTTGGTGTCTTGTAGAACCCTGCCGCCGAAAGCTGTACGCGCGCCAGATAGGCCTGTTTGATGAATGCATCGAAGGCCAGAACGTCTTGGCCGATATGAACCTGATTGGCGTGGAAGGTCACTTCCTCTGGCGAGACGCTCCAGGTCTCGGCTGCGAACTTCACCAGACGTTCCTTGATCTGATCGACCGCGTTCAAGGCCGCCATGCCATTCAGGTCGGTCCCGCTGGACGCAGCAGTGGCCGAGGTGTTGGGAACTTTTTCAGTCGTCGTCTTGGTGATCTTGATCCGGTTGAAATCGACCTGGAAGGCCTCGGCCACGACCTGAGCAACCTTGGTATTCAGGCCCTGGCCCATTTCAGTGCCACCGTGGTTCAGGTGGATCGACCCGTCATTGTAGACATGCACCAGCGCGCCGGCCTGATTGTACCAGGTCGCGGTGAAGGAAATGCCGAACTTGACCGGCGTCAGCGCAATGCCTTTTTTCAGGATCGGTGATGTCTTGTTGAACGCGATGATGTCCTGTCGGCGCTGGCGGTATTCCGAGGTCTCTTCCAGCTCTCCGACCAGCCGGTCGAGAATGCTGTCTTCGACTTCCTGGTGGTACGGGGTCACGTTGCGGTCCGTGGTGCCGTAGAAATTCGCCTTGCGCACATCCAACGGGTCCTGCCCCGTGGCATAGGCGATCTCTTCGATCATCCGCTCTGCCGCGATCACGCCCTGCGGGCCGCCGAACCCGCGAAACGCGGTATTCGACACGGTGTTGGTTTTCATCGGATGGCTGTTCAGGCGCACATTCGGATAGAAATAAGCGTTGTCGGCGTGAAATAGCGCCCGGTCGGTGACAGGGCCCGACAGGTCTGCCGAAAAGCCACAGCGCGCGGCAAAGCTGCCTTCCACCGCCTGAATGCGGCCTTCATCGTCAAAAGCGACATCATAGTCGATCACGAAGTCATGGCGTTTGCCGGTTGCGGTCATGTCCTGATCCCGGTCGGGGCGGATTTTGACGGCGCGGTTCCATTTTTTTGCAGCCATGGCCGCGACTGCGCAGAACAGGTTCATCTGGCTTTCCTTGCCGCCAAACCCCCCACCCATGCGACGGACGTTGACCACGACGGCATTGGACGGCACCCCAAGGACATGCGCCACCATGTGCTGCGCCTCGGACGGGTGCTGGGTCGAGCAATGCACCACCACATCGTCGTCTTCGCCCGGAATCGCAAAGGCGATGTGACCTTCAAGGTACATGTGATCCTGACCGCCAACGCTCATGCGGCCTTTGATCCGGTTGGGCGCGGCCGCCTGCGCTGGTGCGACGTCTCCGCGCTCCAGCTTGAGGGGCGCTGTGACATGCGGGTATCCTGCTTTCTGCGCGGTAATCGGATCCAGCGCATGGGGCAGGGTTTCATAGTCGATCTTTGCCCGTTCCGCAGCGCGGCGCGCGATGTCACGGGTCTCGGCGATCACGGCAAACAACGGCTGGCCGTGGAATTGAATGGCGTCGGTCGGGAAAACAGCTTCATCGTTCAGGTGGGTCGGGCTGATATCATTGGCGCCAGGCACGTCATCAGCGGTCAGCACGCCGACCACGCCGGGCATTGCCAGAACGTCGCTGAAATCGATACCCAGAAGCTTGGCGTGTGCGACGTCTGACACGCCGAGATACGCGTGCAGCGCGCCTTCCGGTAACGCAATGTCGTCGGTGTAGTCGGCCTGCCCGGTGACGTGCTTGACCGCGCTGTCGTGGTTTACGTTGGTATGGGCCGATCCAATGATGGAAACGTTGTCTTTCATGTTGTCGTCTCCTGATCAGGCACAAGCCAGTTGAACGGGGGTGTCGGTTTCGCGGTCGTTTTCAAGGAAGAACCGGCGCAGCAGGTTTTGGGCGGTCAGCATCCGATAGTCCGACGATGCGCGCCAATCTGTGAGAGGCGAGAAGTCTTCGGCCAGCGCTTCAGCAGCGGCTTCGAAACTTTCGCGTGCCCATGGCTGACCGTTCAGCGCCGCCTCGGCCGTCGATGCGCGCTTTGGCGTGGCGGCCATGCCGCCGAACGCGATGCGCACATTGCTGATGATCCCGTCTGTGACGCTCATGTGCAGCCCGGCGGCCACGGAGGAGATATCCTCGTCACGGCGCTTGGAAATCTTGTAGGCCGCGTCCAGATCATTGGGTCCGGGCAGGGGCACGCGGATGCTTTCGACGAATTCGTCTGGCCGGCGGTCCTGCTTGCCATAATCGATGAAGAAGTCAGCCAGAGGCAGCGTTCGGCTTTCGGAACCGCGCCGCAGAGTGATTTCCGCGCCAAGCGCAATAAGAACCGGTGGCGTGTCCCCGATGGGAGAGCCATTGGCGATATTACCGCCGACGGTTCCCATATTCCGCACCTGCCACCCTGCGATGCGATCCCAGTAGGAGGACAGGTGTGGCAGGTGTTCAGACAGGAGGTCCTGGCAATCGGTGTAGCTGGCGCCGGCACCGATCAGGAGGAGAGACCCCTGTCTTTCGACTGTTTTCAGGTCTTCGAGATGACCGGTGAAGATGGCGGGGCCAATGTCGCGCAGGAACTTGGTAACCCAAAGGCCAACATCGGTGGCCCCCGCCACGATCGTTGCGTTTGGATAAGCTTGCAGGCATTCGGCAAGATCATCGACGCTGGACGGGAGAATGCTCAGGTTGTTGTCGGGTCCGGACACCACGCGCCGCCCGTCCTTCAGGGCCGCCAGGCGCGCGGTCATGGTTTCGCGTTCGGTGTTCAGATGATCAGATGCCGGGGTGCCGTAGCGGCTGACGGCAATGGCCGCTCGGATGATCGGCTCATACCCTGTGCAGCGGCACAGGTTGCCCTGCAATGCGGTTTCAACCTGTACTTCGGTCGGTTCCGGAGTTTGCATCCAAAGCACATAGAGAGCCATGACGAAGCCGGGTGTGCAGAACCCGCACTGGCTGCCATGGTGATCGACCATGGCTTGCTGAACCGGGTGCAGCCGGCCTTGAGGCCCGGACAAATGTTCAACCGTCACGACATGACAGCCGTCGACAGAGGCAAGAAACCGGATACAGGCATTGACCGGAGCATAGCGCAGGCCCGTGCGCCCAAGCCGTCCGACAAGCACGGTGCACGCGCCGCAATCGCCTTCGGCGCAGCCTTCCTTCGTTCCTGTCAGTCGACGTTCCAGGCGCAGGAAATCAAGAAGTGTCTGGCTTGCCGACACGTCTGGGACGGAGACATCCTTGCCATTGAGGACAAATTGGATGTGGGTGCGATGCGTCATGGAATTCTCCCTCTGCCCTGCCTTCCGGAGGGTGGTCAGTGGAACCATAGGTGTAAAGATTGAGTCAGAAAATCGCCGCAAACGGCAAATACTTTCAACAGATCGTTGAAAAAGTTGAGACCATACCGCATTCTTTCGCTACCGGGAGGATCCATGTCTTACATCGAAAGTCTGCGTGTTTTTGTCCGAGTGATGGAGCTGGGCAGCATCACCTCTGGTGGGCGTGATCTTCGGCTGACCCCGGCGGTGGCCAGCAAACGGTTGAAAGAGCTTGAAAACCATCTGGGTGTACGGCTGTTCAACCGAACCACCCGGTCGATGACACCAACCGAAGTGGGGACGGTCTTCTATGATGAAGCCAAGGCGGTCCTGCTGGCGCTTGATCACGCCGAAGCGCGTGTCGCCAGCTTTTCCGACGCGCCTCGGGGGGCGATCCGCATCACCGCGCCTTTGGGTGTCGGGCGCAGAATCGTTGCGCCGCTGGTGCCGGAGTTTTCTGATCGCTACCCGGAAACAGAGATTCGCATGCGTCTGTCCGATCGCAAGGTGGACATTCTGGCCGACGGTCTGGATATCGCCTTTTTCATTGGTGAACCCGGCGATTCAACAATGAAACTGCGGAAGTTCGCGGATTGTGATCGTGTTCTGTGCGCCTCACCTGATTACCTGTCGCGGTTTGGGACGCCCAAAACACCGGATGATTTGTTGCACATGCCCCATAACTGCCTGTTGCTGCGCTATCCAAGGTCTCCGGAATACTACTGGACGCTCCGCACTGACATGGGGCCGCGAAAGCTTGAAGTTGGCGGCAAATACGACGCGGATGATGGTGATGTGCTGACGGACTGGGCCTTGGCTGGTCGTGGGATCGTCAACAAGCCGCGCTTTGACGTGCGGGAGTTTCTCGAGGATGGACGACTGGTCGAGGTCCTACCCGAGACGCCTCCGTTGCCAACGATTTTCGGGTGTCTTTATCCGCACAAAAAGCTGCAAGACCCCAAGGTGCGCCTGTTTGTCGAACACGTCGCGCAGCACAGCAAACGCTTTTTCGCATAAAGAAAAACCGGGCATCACGACCCGGTTAACTATCTTCGTTTTGCGCGCAGGCGTCTATTGGTCTCTGACTTCACGCACCCATGCGATGATGGTTTGGCGTGCTTCTTCATCCATTTGCACTGCTGATGGTGGTGGCATAGCGTGGCTGATGCCGGCTTGCAGATAGATCTGGTCGGCGTTGCGGGCGACATCGCCGGGTGTCTCAAGATAAACCTTTTTCGGGGCCCATTTCATGGTGCCGTACACCGGCTCGCGGGCGTGGCACATCGAGCAATTGCCCAGGACCGTGTCATAGGCGTCTTCGAAGCCTGCGGCTGAGGCATATTTCTGCTCGTATGGCGTCAGGTCGCGCGCTTCGGCGTCCTCCCATGTCTCGGTGTTTCTCACCGAAGACAACCAGGCGATCACGACCATTAGCAGAACCGTCACGCCCCATGTCCAGTGCGGGCCTTTCCCGGTTGCATGCATCGTGTTGAAGTAGTGGCGGATGGTGACACCGGTCAGAAAGATCAGGCTGGCGATGATCCAGGAATACTGGGTGCCGAAAGCAAGCGGATAGTGGTTCGACAACATCAGGAACACGACCGGCAAAGTCAGATAGTTGTTATGCGTGGATCGTACCTTGGCGATCTTGCCGTATTTGGCATCAGGCGTCCGACCGGCCTTGAGGTCTTCGACCACGATCCGTTGGTTCGGCATGATCTGGAAGAACACGTTGGCCGTCATGATCGTCGCAGTGAAGGCGCCGAGATGCAAAAGCGCGGCACGACCGGTGAAGATCTGGTTGTAACCCCAGGACATGATCACGAGGATCACGAACAACAGCAGCATCAGAACGGTCGGGTGATCGCTCAGCTTAGATTTGCACATCTGGTCGTAGAGCAACCAACCGATGGTCAGCGATCCGCCGGAAATCAGAATCCCCTGCCACAGCGCCAGGTCCACTTTGGTCGGATCAAGCAGGAACAATTCGCCCCCGACCCAGTATATGATCATGAGCAACGCCGCGCCCGACAGCCAGGTCGTATAACTTTGCCATTTGTGCCAGGTCAGGTGCTCGGGCATGCGCGAGGGTGCAACCAGATACTTGACGGTGTGGTAGAAACCGCCTCCGTGTACTTCCCATTCTTCGCCGTAGGCCCCGTCCGGCAAGGCAGGGTTTGGCTTTAACATGAGATCCAGCGCGATAAAGTAGAATGACGCCCCAATCCACGCCATCGCGGTGATCACATGCAGCCAGCGGACGGAAAAGGCAATCCACTCCCACATTACGGCCAAGTCATACATGGCTTTGCTCCTAAGATTCTTTGCTTCCGGTTACTCTATGCGAGTGTGTTTTGTTCTGGTATTGCTGGTAAAGACCAAGCAGTATCAAAAAATGCAAAAAAATGTCCTACCTTGATAACATCAGAACCTTTGTCCGGGTCTACGAACTGGGCAGCATGTCTGCTGCGGGCCGTGATCTGAGGGTTTCGCCAGCTGTTACGTCGGCGCGTATATCGCAATTGGAAGAGCATCTTGGCGTGCGCTTGTTCCAACGCACGACACGCAGCCTGACGCCTACCGAGCAGGGAAAGTCTTTCTATCGTGGTGCGGCAGAGATCCTTGAAGCAGTCGAAAGTGCCGAAGCTCAGATCGTCAATCTTACCGAGAACCTGAAAGGGTCACTCTATGTCGCTGCACCCTTGGGGGTTGGGCGTCGGTTGATAGCGCCGCAGGTCCCGAAGTTTCTTGCCGAGTACCCCGAGGTGAACGTCAGGCTGAGGCTGACGGACCGAAAGGTTGATCTGACAACCGAAGGTCTGGACCTGGCCTTTTTTCTTGGTCAGCCAGAGGACAGCAACCTGCGTATACGCAAGATCGCGGATGTCGAAAGAGTGCTTTGTGCATCTCCGACATACATCAAAAAACGTGGGATGCCCGAAAGCGGCGACGCGTTGATCGCTGATGAGCACGAATGTCTCAATTTGCGGTTCCCGGGCGCGACCGAGTTTCAATGGCTTTTGAGGACCGATACGGGGCCAAAACGGTTCCGGGTTTCCGGGCGCTACGAGTCAGACGATGGTGACGTGCTGACAGACTGGGCCCTTGGCGGACATGGCATCGCGTTGAAACCTATTTTTGAGATCGCTCAGCATCTCAAGGCCGGAACTCTGGTTCCGGTGGCAGAAAAGACGCCGCCAGAACCGATTCAGATGGCATGTCTGTTTACGCACCGCCGCATGCAGGACCCCAAAACGCGGCTTTTCATGGAATTCATAATCGAACGCATCGGGTCGTCGATTGCGGCGGCGAATACCGCCCGATAGGTCGCTCAGCTGCCGCGATAGGTCGAGTACCCGAAGGGCGAAAGCAGCAGAGGCACGTGGTAATGCGAATGCTCGGACATTCCAAAGCGGATCGGGATGACGTTCAGAAAGCGTGGGTTTTCAGGTGGTGTGCCGGAGGCATCAAGGTAATCTCCGGCGTGGAAGATCAGTTCGTAGTCGCCTGTTGAAAACTCTGCTTCGGGCAGAATTTGTTCGTTGGTCCGGCCGTCGTCATTGGTGACCAGAGTTTTCAGCAACTGGCGGTTTGCACCTTCAATGCGGAACAGTTCGATCTTCAATCCTTCGGCGGGACACCCCCGCGCCGTATCCAGAACATGTGTTGTAAGGTAACCGGTCATTTGCGCTACTCCTCAAGTTATACAGTTACTAGTCTGTTTTCGCATCCAGGGGCAAAGGCAGTCTGTGGGAAGCTGCTTTCTGCATTTTTTGAAAAACATCTTTGATTATCTGGGGTATTGATCAATTCAAGAAGAAGGAAACCGATGTGAAGCCTTATCCACGAGACATGACCGGTTACGGTGGGCAAGTTCCCAAAGCAAACTGGCCGAACGACGCCAAAATCGCAATTCAGATCGTGCTAAATTACGAAGAGGGCGGTGAAAACAACGTTCTGCACGGCGATGCCGCATCCGAAGCGTTTCTGTCCGAGATCACCGGAGCCGCCCCTTGGCCGGGGCAACGGCACTGGAACATGGAATCGATCTATGAATACGGCAGCCGCGCGGGGTTCTGGCGCGTGCATCATCTTCTGCAAGATCTGCCTGTTACAGTCTATGGCGTTGCAACCGCCTTGGCCCGTGCACCTGCACAGGTCGCGGCGATGAAGCATGCCGGATGGGAGATCGCCAGCCACGGTTTGAAGTGGATTGAACACAAGGACATGGGCGCAGAAGAAGAGCGCGCCCAGATCCGCGAAGCAATCCGCCTGCACACAGAGGTTACGGGTCAGCCGCCACGGGGTTGGTATACGGGCCGCTGTTCGATGAATACGGTCGAACTGGCCGCCAAGGAAGGCGACTTTGCCTATATCGCCGACAGTTATGCCGACGATCTGCCATACTGGACCAAGGCAGGAGGCAAGGATCAGCTGATCATGCCCTATACACTTGATTGCAACGATATGCGCTTTGCAATCCAGGCTGGGTTCACCAATGGGGAACAATTTGAAAGCTATCTGAAAGACAGCTTTGACATGCTCTATGCCGAGGGTGAGGCGGGCGCGCCCAAGATGCTCTCGATCGGGCTGCACTGCCGTCTGATCGGTCGCCCGGGTCGTGCGATGGCGCTGAAACGCGCCCTTGATTACTTCAGGAAACACGACGGTGTCTGGTTCGCAACGCGCGAGCAGATTGCCGATCACTGGGCCAGGGAACACCCGCCGGTGCAAGGTCTGACCCCGTCCGAAATGGATCGACCAACCTTTGTGTCGGAATTCGGTGGCGTGTTCGAGCACAGCCCGTGGATTGCCGAAGGTGCGTATGAACTGGAACTGGGCCCGACGCATGACAATGCCGCTGGCGTCCACAACGCGCTGGCGCGTGTATTCCGTTCCGCCTCGCCCAAGCAGCGCCTCGGCGTTCTGACAGCCCACCCGGACCTGGCGGGCAAGCTGGCCGCCGCCGGCCGCCTGACCAAGGAAAGCACTGCGGAACAGGCCGGTGCGGGTCTGGACATGCTGACCGATGAAGAACGCGCAACGTTCACGGCGTTGAACGAAGCCTACACGACCAAATTTGGCTTTCCTTTCATCATTGCCGTCAAAGACAACACCAAGGCCAGCATTCTGGAAGCCTTTCGCCGTCGCATCGACAATGACCGCGACAGCGAATTCGCCGAAGCCTGCCGTCAGGTTGAGCGTATTGCCGAATTGCGCCTGATCGAGAAGTTCGCACAATGACGGCTGCCTTGAAGCTCCGCCCCTTGACGCCAGAGGCATTTGCACCTTTCGGCGATGTCATCGAGGCGACGGGCCAGGTGGACAAGCTTATCAATCAGGGTAAATGCGCGCGCTATCACGACCGGGCCGTGTTGGATTTCCACGATGGGCGCGCGGGTATCAGCGTGTTTCAGTCCGAAGCCTTCAGTCTGCCGATCAAATTGGAAATGGTTGAACGCCATCCTGATGGCAGCCAGGCCTTTTTGCCTTTGTCGGACAAACCATTTGTCGTGGTTGTGGCCCCGGATGAGAACGGCACGCCGGGACAGCCCATCGCCTTCAAAACAGCGCCCGGACAGGGTGTGAATTACCATCGCAACACCTGGCATGGCGTTCTGACCCCGCTTCATGCGCCCGGGCTTTTTGCGGTGGTCGACCGAATTGGAGCCGGGCCCAACCTCGAAGAGCATTGGTTCGAGGAGGCTTTTGAGATCACAGAATGAGGCGCGTTGCCGGAAGAGGAGCCGGCTGCGAACCTCAAGGGAGGAAAAACAAAATGTCAGATGCATCCATCGGAACGCCGGAGCAACTCCGCGATCCGAATTACACTCCGCCGCTGTTAAAGGCGGTGCCGCTGGGAATTCAGCATGTGCTGGCGATGTTCGTGTCCAACGTCACGCCAGCCATTATCGTTTGCGGCGCGGCTGGTTTCGGCTTTGGCTCGAACAGCCCCGATTTCCCGCAGATGATCTATATGATCCAGATGTCGATGTTCTTTGCGGGCGTCGCCACGTTGTTTCAGTCTATTGGTGTGGGGCCTGTTGGTGCCCGGTTGCCCATCGTGCAGGGAACATCGTTTGCCTTCATCCCGATCATGATTCCGCTGGTGGTTGGAAAGGGCGTTGACGCCATTGCCGTCCTGATGGGCGGTGTTGTTGTCGGTGGCTTGTTCCACGCATTCCTCGGGTTGTTCATAGGGCGCATTCGCTTTGCTCTTCCGCCGCTGGTTACGGGCCTTGTGGTAACCATGATCGGCCTGGCCCTTGTCAAAGTCGGCATTCAATATGCCGCCGGCGGTGTGCCTGCCATAGGTACCGAGGAATATGGCTCGGGTCTGAACTGGTTCATGGCGGGAACCGTTATCGTGGTCACGCTTGGCCTGAAATTCTTTGCACGGGGCATGCTGTCCGTGTCGGCTGTTCTGATCGGTCTGCTGGTCGGATACGCCGTGGCCTTTCTGCTTGGCCAGGTGAACTTAGGCAATGTCGGCAACGCGACATCCTTCGCGCTGCCGAACCCCCTGCATTTTGGCCTTGAATTCTCGGTCGCGGCCATCATCGGTTTCTGTGCAATGTCCTTTGTTTCCGCTGTTGAAACCGTTGGGGACGTATCCGGTATCACCAAAGGCGGCGCTGGCCGCGAAGCCACCGACAGGGAAATACAGGGCGCGACATTTGCCGATGGTCTTGGTACTGCGATCTCTGGCCTGTTTGGAGCCTTGCCGAACACGTCATTCAGCCAGAATGTCGGGTTGATTGCCATGACCGGAGTCATGAGCCGCATGGTCGTGACCATCGGCGCGGTTTTCCTGATCGTTTGCGGGCTTATTCCCAAGATCGGGGCGATAATCTCGTCCATTCCGATTGAGGTTCTTGGCGGCGGCGTGATCGTGATGTTCGGCATGGTTGTTGCGGCAGGGGTCTCGATGCTGTCGGACGTGAACTGGAACCGGCGCAACATGGTGATCTTTGCAATCGCCCTGAGTCTTGGGCTGGGTTTGCAGCTGGAACCCAACGCGTTGCAATACTTGCCCGGCACGTTGAAGGTTCTGGCGACATCAGGAATCCTGCCTGCCGCCGTCATCGCCATCGTATTGAATCTGGTGCTTCCCGAAGAACTTTCGGACGAAGCGACGGAAGAGGTCTCGGGCGGCATGGCCGGTCATGGCCTTGGCTCCATCGAGCAAGATGACCACGTCTGATGCGTTCGACCTGATAGACTGATCGTCTTGGGAAAAACGAAAGCGGCGTGCCTTGGCGCGCCGCTTTTCATTGTTCGGTCACCATTCAAATGGAGATCTGCTGTCAAAAGCTCTCCGCCCAAAAGAACCACCGACGACAACGCCCAGGGGTGTTGCCGTCTGTTTTCAGAAATCGACCTCGATCGCGACCCCGTTCCGAACGGCGAGGTCAACCACGGACGCGGCGACCGCAAGATCTTGCAGGCCCACCCCCGTGCCATCGAACAGCGTGATCTGGTTGTCCGATATCCGGCCCGGATCGGTGCCGTTGATGACCGCGCCAAGCTGCGCCACATCGCCTTCTTGGATCAGGCCTTCGGCCACCGCGTGCTGCGCTTCGCCGATGCTGACGGATTGCGCGACTTCGTCCGTGAACACGCTCGCCTTGGCCAGAAGGGACGCTTCAACTTCCTGTTTACCTTTTGTGTCCGTGCCCATGCAGGCGATATGAGTTCCGGGGCTGACATGGTTCGCCATCAGCGAGGGCGCAAAGGCCGACGTGATCGAAATAATCACATCCGCCTCAGTCATTTCGTCAAGCTCGACCGCCTGGAACGGAACGCCGGCTTCATTGGCGACTTTTTCGATATTCGGCAGCATTTCCGGGTGATAGTTCCAGCCTATGACCTTTTCAAAATCGCGTTGCTCCAATGCCGCGCGAAGCTGAAAAGCTGCCTGGTGGCCAGCGCCTATCATGCCTATGACCCTGGCGTCGCTACGTGCGAGATGCTTTATCGATACCGAAGATGCTGCCGCCGTTCGAAGGGCCGTCAGAAGGTTGCCGCCGACCATCGCAGATGGTTTGCCAGTGTCGGGGTCGAAAAGAAAAACGGTGGACTGGTGGTTGATCAGCCCGCGTTTTTCCAGATTGTTTGGCCAATAGCCGCCCGCCTTCAGGCCAAGCGTCAGGCCGGCGCGGTCAAATCCGCCCTTGAACCCATAAAGTGCATCTTCATGCCCGATGGCTTCACGCACGACAGGGAAGTTGTAGGCGTCACCGGACGCCATTGCAGCAAAGACCTGTTCGACCGCGTCAAAAGCCGCTTGTCGGGTCATAAGGTCAGCGATCTCACGCTCGGGTACGATCAGCATTTCATTCTCCAATCAAACATTCGTGCGCCCGCGTGCCACCGCCGGAAGGAGAGCATACACGCGGGCGGCTGTCTGGCTGCTTCCGAGCCAGCCCTCCCAAACAGAGCAAGTTCAGATCAATAAGCGCGTCCGCGGGCGGATACGGGCCAGACGGTCTCGACCTTGCCGTTGCGAACACCGACATACCAATCGTGTACATTTGCGGTTGGGTCGCAGTGTCCCGGAACCAGCCTGAGCTTGTCGTTGACCTTCAGCACACCTTTCGTATCCATGACGACGCCGTGTTCGTCCGAACACTTGATGTATTCGACATCGTCGCGGCCAAAGACTACCGGCAGGCCGCTGTCCACCGACTGCGCCTTGAGGCCCGCATCGACAATCGCCTTGTCCGCCTTGGCGTGGCTCATGACGCTGGTCAGGATGAAGAAGGCGTTTTCCCACTCGCCCTGATCGATCCGGTTGCCGTCCTTGTCCAGGATCCGGCCGTAATCGGCATCCATGAAGGCGTAGGACCCGCATTGCAGTTCGTTGTACACGCCCGAGTTGGACTCGAAGTAGTATGAACCGGTGCCACCGCCCGAGACCAATTCGCACTCGATGCCTTCGGCTTTGAGGCCCTCGACGGCGTCTTTTACCATGGCGATGGCGGTGTCGAGCTTTTCCTTGCGCGCTTCATAGCTGTCGAGGTGCTGCATTGCGCCCTGATAGGCCTGTATGCCGGTGAATTTCAGGTTGTCAGCCGCTTTGACCGCTTTGGCAATCTCGATCACTTCCGGGGTCGTTGTCACGCCGCAACGGCCAGCGCCGCAGTCGATCTCGATGAAGACTTCCAGCTGTGTCCCATGATCCACTGCCGCGCCGGAAAGATCCGCGACATTGTCCAGATCGTCAACGCAAACGATGATGCGGCTGCCCAGCTTTGGCAGGCTGGCAAGACGGTCGATCTTGGCGGGGTCGCGCACCTGGTTCGACACCAGAACGTCCTTGATACCGCCGCGCACGAACACTTCGGCCTCTGAAACTTTCTGGCAGCAAACGCCAGCGGCGCCTCCGATTTTCTCCTGCAACTTGGCCACGTCTACAGATTTGTGCATCTTTCCATGCACGCGGTGGCGCATACCGTGCGCCTTGGCATAGTCGCCCATCTTCTTGATGTTGCGTTCAAGCGCGTCGAGATCGAGCACAAGAGAGGGGGTCTGGATATCTGCTTCATCCATTCCGGGCTTGGCCGGAATGTCAAAGCCTACTTCGAAATTGTCGAGATTGGTCATATCTTTCATTTCCGTATTCCTATGTCGGGATTGATGTTACGCGTTCAGCCAGGGCAGCCTGTCCAGATCGACATTACCCCCGGTTATGATCACGCCGACCCGCTTGCCTTTGAAAGCGTCCGGGTTTTTCAGGATCGTAGCCAGCGGAACGGCCGAAGATGGTTCCATCACGATCCGAAGGTGTTTCCACGTCAGTTTCATCGCATCGATGATCTCTTGCTCGGAAGCCGTGTAGATCGCGGAGACATGGTTCGACACGAAATGCCAGGTCAGCTCCTTCAGCGGAACCAGCAGCCCGTCGGCAATCGTCTTGGGTGCGTCATCCGCTATGATGTGGCCGGCCTTGAAGCTGCGATAGGCATCGTCGGCCTGTTCCGGTTCCGCCGCGATGATCGCGGTTTCCGGGGCGAGCGTCGACAGGGTCAGACAGGTGCCGGACACCATGCCGCCGCCGCCGATGGGGGCGACCACCGCGTCCAGACCGTCGGTCTGCTCGATGAACTCGCGCGAGCAGGTGCCTTGTCCGGCTATCACGCGCGGATCATTGTAGGGGTGGACAAAATCCCCGCCCGTGGAGGCCTGAACCTCGGCAAAGGTCGCTTCGCGCGACGAGGTGGAGGGCTCACATTCCGTGATCTTCCCACCATAGCGACGCACCGTGTCTTTCTTGGCCTGCGGCGCTGTGCGCGGCATGACGACGTTGCACGGTATGCCCCGCTTCATCGCCGCATAGGACAGGCACGAGGCGTGGTTGCCCGAAGAATGGGTTGCAACGCCTTTCCTGGCCTGTTCGTCGTCAAGGCCAAACACGGCGTTTGCTGCCCCGCGCACCTTGAAGGCACCCGGTTCCTGAAAGTTCTCACATTTGAAGAACAGCTGTGCACCGCTCAGCTCGTTCAGATAGTCTGATGTGCGGACCGGGGTGCGGCGGATAAAGGGCTCGATCCGATCATGTGCCGCCAGCATGTCCTCGTAGGTCGGGATGTACATGTTGAAGTCCTTCATCATGCGGCGTCCTTCTGAACTGCACCGGGATGACCGCGATAGTATTCCTGCGCAGCCGCCACCCCCGAGCCCAGATGGATGTTCAGGCCCAGGTCGACCATGCACATTTCAGCGGTGGCAATCCCGGACAGGGCCATGACATCCGTCAGGCTTCCCAGATGTCCGATGCGGAATACCTTGCCCGCGACTTCGCCAAGGCCGACACCGAAGGCAACGCCGTATTTTTCGGCCGCGTGTGTGACAATGTCGGTGGCGTTGAAATCGTTTGGCGTGCGGATCGCGCTGACGGTGTCAGAATATACCGACGGGTTCGCTGCGCAAAGCTCCAGCCCCCACGCGCCCACCGCGGCACGTACTCCTTCGGCAATACGGTGATGCCGGGCAAAGACGTTTTCCAAACCTTCACTCAGCAACATATCACAGGCCTGGTTGAGGCCATTCATCAAGCCAACAGCAGGGGTATAAGGATAGGCGTTGTTGGCATAACCCTTCGCCATGTCGTGCACGTCAAAGAAGGTGCGGGGCAGGGTGCCTGTGCTGGTCGCACCCATTGCCCGCTGGCTGAACCCGACGATGGCAAGGCCCGCAGGCAACATGAACCCTTTCTGCGAGCCCGTGACGGCCACATCAACACCCCATTCGTCAAAACGGAAATCCATGGACCCGATCGATGAAACACCATCGACGAACAGCATGGCAGGGTGACGGGCGGCATTCAGCGCCTTGCGTATAGCGGCAATATCCGATTTCACACCGGTTGCCGTCTCGTTGTGCGTGGCAAGAACAGCCTTGATTTCGTAGCTTGTGTCGGCGGTCAGAATCTCTTCGAAACGATCGGCTGGCAGCCCGTCGCCCCAAGGGGTTTCGACGATCTCGACATTCAGACCGTGACGCTGGCACATATCGATCCAGCGATGGCTGAACATACCGTTGCGCGCCGCCAGAACCTTGTCACCAGCCGACAGGGTGTTGGTCAGCGCGGTCTCCCAGCCTCCTGTTCCGGTCGACGGAAAGATGAAGACTTCGGCGCTGTTGCTTTTCAGGACTTTCTGAACACCCGCGCGCGCGGGGTGCAGGATTTGCCCGAACAGCGGCGAGCGATGGTCGATGGTGGGCATGTCGCAAGCCTTGCGCAGGCTTTCCGGGATGTTGGTCGGGCCCGGGATGAAAACGGGGTTTTGAAAGCTCATGGATGGTCTCCTTCCGTCGTTGACCACACAATAAGCGTCCCTCGCTCAGCCCGATACATTTTTGAAAATGCTTTTCAAAATTCGGTAATTTGGATTTAATTTATAATTGTCAGTGCCTTAAATTTTTCATATGATGAATTAGGCTTTCACGAATGATCAAAGGGTTTTTATGGATTCTCAAGACAATACTCGCGAAGTCCGCAGAAGAGCCCGTGGAAGACCACGGGGATGGGACGACAAGACAGCGCAAAACACGATCAAATCTCTCGACCGTGCGATGGAAGTTTTTGAGTATCTGAGTGAAGCGCAGGGCAAGGCGTTGACCGCGCTGTCCGACGAAATGGGCCAGTCGCCCGCCACAGTTTACCGAATTCTCGTTACACTAGAGGGCAGGGGCCTTGTCGAGTTTGATCATGACGAGCAGGTCTGGCACATCGGTCCTCGTGCGTTCGTGATCGGCTCGCGCTTCCTGCGTCGCACCAGCCTTGTGGACCGGGCCCGACCCGTGATGCGCAAGCTGATGGAGGCCACCGGCGAGACCGCAAACCTGGGGGTCGAGAAAGAAGGAATGGTATTGTTCCTGAGCCAGGTGGAAACCCATGCCAGCATCCGGGCGTTTTTCCCTCCGGGCACGCTGTCTCCGATGCACGCATCGGGCATCGGGAAAGCTCTGCTGGCATATATGGATGAAGATCGGCTGGACCGGCTGTTGGCCAAGACGGAACTGCGGGCCTTCACGGACCGGTCGATTACCAGCCCGACCGCGCTGAAAGAAGATCTTGCCATGGTCAGGGCACAGGGCTTCTCGATAGACAATGAAGAAAAGAATGCGGGAATGCGCTGTATCGCTGCGCCGGTTTTCGATACCAACCGAGAGGCGGTTGC
This sequence comes from Ruegeria sp. YTSC002, assembly GCF_059609845.1. NCBI lineage: Bacteria > Pseudomonadati > Pseudomonadota > Alphaproteobacteria > Rhodobacterales > Roseobacteraceae > Ruegeria > Ruegeria sp. YTSC002. The sequence continues at coordinate 201,814 of NZ_JBXWML010000002.1, read as the reverse complement.
CGGGATTTCAGTATCCGGACCGACAAGCCGCGTCAGCGAAGCCGAAATCGTGCGCCTAAGCCGCCCCGTCATCGAGGCGGCGCATCAGTTAACTCTGGCCATCGGCGGGACTATTTCTGCGCCGCTGTCCTGAGGCGCCGGTGCTGCGGATAAGCCGCTGGCCCCGGCCGCAATGCCATATGTCGGTTCACGTCTTTGTACAGCAGGTAACGGAACTTACCCGGCCCGCCTGCATAGCAGGCCTGCGGGCAGAATGCGCGCAACCACATGTAATCGCCGGCCTCGACCTCTACCCAATCATTGTTCAGCCTGTAGACGGCCTTTCCCTCAAGAACATACAGACCATGTTCCATCACATGTGTTTCAAGGAAAGGAATGACGGCGCCGGGCTCGAAAGTCACCACGGTCACGTGCATATCGTGCCGCAAGTCACTTGGGTCGACAAAGCGCGTCGTGGCCCATTTTCCGTCGGTTCCGGGCATCGGCGTCGGCGTGATCTCATTTTCGTTGAGAACCAGAACGTCCGGGCGGTCAAGCCCTTCCACCGCTTCATAAGCCTTTCGAATCCAATGGAAGCGCAGGGTCTCACCGCCTCGGTTTCGTAAGGTCCAATTGCATTCAGCGGGCAGGTAGGCATAGCCGCCGGGCGTCAGCTCATAGGTTGTGCCGTCGGCCGTCAAGGTCGCTGTGCCTTCGACCACGAACAAAACGCCTTCGGCTTCGGGATCGGTCTCGGGCTGGTCAGAGCCACCGCCGGGCTGAACTTCCATGATGTATTGCGAAAAGGTTTCGGCAAAGCCGCTGAGCGGGCGTGATATCACCCATAAGCGGGTGTCGTCCCAAAACGGCAGAAAACTGGTCACGATATCCCGCATCGTTCCCTTTGGGATCACTGCATACGCGTCAGTAAATACGGCGCGGTCAGTCAGCAATTGCTCCTGACCAGGATGCCCACCGTGTGGCGAATAATACTTGGCGGTCATGCATGCTCCTGAAAAATGTCATATGCCTGAAATATGCGCCGAAGGATCGGTGCGGACCACCCGCAAAAAGGTGACAGCTCTATTCGCGAAGATTTGAAAAATCAGAATTTGGCCGTCAGAAAACGCACGCAGCGTTGTCATCGCTCGCGCTGCGCAGCCAGTCGGATCAACGACGTTTGGGTCAGGGTTGCACCGGTCTGACCCGGGACAGATCCGGGGCAATCCGTATCATCTGCGACAGGTCTGGTTTCAGTCCTTTGCTTTTCCCGGAAATCATCCCGAGCGGAACGCTTGTTGCTGCGGCGAGTGCATCCTGAAAGGGGATTTCCGCTTGTTCCGTCAGAACCCGCACCGCGTTTGTCAGGCACAAATCGGCCCCGGCCAGAGTGCCATCCTCTAACGTCAGCCTGCCGTTTTCCCGCCGGATGCGGCGTCCTTCCAACTGAAATTCCGTCAGTGACGTGCCGGCGACCGCCATCGCATCGCTGACAAGGAAAATCCGCCCTGGTCCGCGCTTGGCAGCCCAGGCAATCCGCATCGTATCGGGATGAACGTGGATACCATCCGCGATCAAACCCGCCGATAGCGATCCGCAGGATAGCGCCGCGCCGACCAGTCCCGGTTCACGGCTGCCAAGCTGGCTCATCGCATTGAACAAATGCGTTGCGCACTGCGCCCCGGCCTTTGAGAATGCGAGGCAGGTCTCAAAAGGCGCGTCCGTATGCCCCAGAGAAACAATCACCCCCGCGCGCTTCAGTGCTTCAACCTGTTGCAGGGTTGAGCTTTCGGGGGCCAGCGTGACCATCAAAGCAGGCAGGTGTTTTGCAGCGTCGATCAGAATTTCCAGATTGGTTTGCTGCATCGGGCGGATGAAGGCGGCATCATGTGCGCCCTTGCGCCGCTCAGACAGGTGCGGACCTTCCAGATGCAGGCCCGCAATACCGGAAACACCCGTCTGAACGGCCTTGATGGCGGCATCAATCGCGGCCCGGGTTTTCTCGGCCGTGTCCGTGATCAGGGTTGGCAGGATGCGAGTGGCACCCAGCGCGCGATGAGCACGGGCGATTTGGGTCAGCGTGTGAACCGATGGATCATCGTTGAACATCACGCCCCCGCCGCCGTTCACCTGCAAATCAGCATAGCCGGGGCTGAGGATGTCGCCATGCAGGTCCTCGATCTGGTCGTCCTGCGCGATCTGATCCAAGGGGACCAACGCATCCAGCACACCGTTTCTGAACCGTGCGGCATATCCGTCACGCAATTCAGTGCCATCGAAGATCGGGCCGCCGGCAAAGGTGATGGTAGAACTGGTCATACCGTTTCCGTCACTTTTTTCAGATGGCGTGGTGTGTCCGGGTTGATCCCGCGTTGTGTGGCCACCTTCTCCACCATTCCATAAAACGACGCAATTGTCGGTATCGGGTCCGTCATCCAATGGGACGTCCGGACATGCGGCAGTTCTGTCGCGTGTTTCACGCGGCCGGTTGTGGCGAAAACCACAGCGCCTTTGGACGCCAGTGCGTCTGCAACTTCGGCCAGATTGTCCTCTGCTGCATCCCCGGACGACAAAGCAAGCACGGGAAAGCCCTGATCCACGATGGAAACCGGGCCGTGCAGAACCTCGGCCGCCGAATAGCTTTCTGCGTGGATCTGGCAGGTTTCCTTGAATTTCAACGCGGCTTCGTTGGAAATGGCCAAAGACAGGCCGCGCCCCAAAGTAAACAAAGAGCGACCATCAACCGCGTCTGCCACGGCGCTCCAGTCGCAGGCGATTGCGGTCGACAAGCTTTCGGGCAGACCATGGATTGCGCGTAGCAGGTGATCATCGCGCTTCACCTGCGCAATCAGCCACAACCCGGCGACCAGAGACGTCACGAATGTCTTTGTCGCCGCCACGCTCAGTTCGGGGCCCGCGTGAATGGGCAGTGTTGCCGCAGCCGCCTCGGCCAGGGCAGAGGCAGGGTTGTTCGTGATCGCAACCGAGTAAGCTCCGCCGGATGTGAGCGACTGCGTGAGTTGCACGATATCGGGGCTCTGACCGGATTGTGAGACAGAGATGCAGATGGCATCCTCGCAGCGCATGTCGACACCGTAGATGGATTTTACCGACGGTCCGACCGAAGCCATCGGCAAACCAAGCAGCAGTTCCGAGGCGTATTTCAAGAAGCTGCATGCATGATCCGAGGATCCGCGCGCCACCGAGATCAGGAATTGCGGGTCACGGGCCCGGATCTCGGTGGCGGTTTGCGCGATCAATTCCGCGCCCTCGGTCAGAAGGCGGTCGACGGCGTCGGGAATCTCGTCGATCTCGCGCCGCATTTGAGTGGTTGTATCAGACATTTTCCCAGGCTTTCAATTTGACAGGCGCAGCTCAGCCACGAAGTCATAGGCATCACCGCGGTAGATCGAGCGGGTCAATTCAGCGACCCGCCCGCTTTGCAGATACGAGGTGCGTTGAATCCGAAGCCCGGCCGTACCTTCCGCAACATCCAGAAGCTCTGCCTCGGGTGGTTCGAGATTGATGGCCGAGATTTTCTGGATCGCGCGCACCGGTCGCAGGCCAGATTGTTCAAGAACAGAGTAAAGCGACCCCGTCACTTCGGTGGGGTTCGGCAGGATATCCAGCGGAAGGGCCGCTTTTTCCAACGCCATCGGGCGTCCTCCTGCCTCTCGCAGGCGGTAGATACGTGCGACCTGTTCATTTGCCGACAAGCCCAATGCCATCATTTCTTCCGGAGATGGCAGGAAAACCCCCCGTTCCAGCCATGTCGAGGTCGTCTTGAGCCCGCGCCGCTCCATGTCTTCAGTGAAAGACGTCAGATGGGACAGCGACTGTTCAACCTTCGCCACGGGTTCGCGAACAAAAGACCCAGACCCCTGCCGTTGTTCGATTGCACCTTTGCGCACCAATTCATGAATGGCCTTGCGCACAGTCACACGCGACAGGTCGGTGATCTCGGCGATTTCTCTTTCAGGGGGCAGCGAACTGTTGGGGGGCAGGATACCGTCCTTGATCCCTTGTTCGAGGCGCTGACGGAGCTGTACATAGCGCGGGCCCGAGCTTTGCCCCAACCATCCTTCGGGCCGCAGGAAATCAGCTATGTTCATGTTCGATTTCCTCCAGATAGGCCTGTGCCAATGCAAGTGCGCCGGACAGTGGATCGCCCGCAGGCTGGACCAGAGCGGATTGCATGTCCGCAGGCAGGTATGGCGCATAAAGAGGGCCGATGCCCCCGGTCAGACAAACGGGCAGGTCAACGTTCCAGCCCATTTTCTTCATCTCGTCGATCAGATAGTCCGCACCGTCCCGAAGGATGGATCTGGCCAAGTCGTCCCCGCGATTGGAAAGCTCGGTCACAAGCGGGGCAAGGGCGCCAAAGTCAGATGGCGTCATGTCAGCGGCGGCCCGTACAATTCCTGCGGCATCGCCGAATCGAGACAGCAGATCCTGCGCCAATGCTGAAGGGCCGGTCATACCATCCGTGTGTTCCAGCGTCTTGGCCAGCGCCCGTTTGCCAACCCATTGCGCGGAAGCCTGATCGCCCAGAACAGGGCCCCATCCGCCGGCAAACTTCATCGTGCCAACCCTTTGCATTGCGACAAAAGAACCGGTGCCGCAATGTGCGACAAACCCGTCATTGCCCCCCAATGCGCCGCGCAAAGCTGCTGCGCGATCATCTTCGATCCGGACGTGCCGAAATGGCAATGCCGCCGCAAGCTTCCGGGCAATCGCATCACCTGTTATCCCGGCCAGGCCCAGATAGGCGGGCGCTTGCGCAAGCTCCTCGGGCGAACGGCCCGTCTGAACAGCCAGAGCTTCCAGGCCGTGCCGCAGTTCGATGCAGGCGGCCTCGAAATCCGTGGACACGTTTGCCGCACCGACTTCGACCCGGTGTGTTTCGCCATCAACAAAAGCGGCGACGCGGCAGCGCGTTCCACCCCCGTCGGCGGCCAGAAACATGGGTTTTGATGACTTTACCATATAAAGACCTTTATAATACCTTTCATGCGTTTTGAAGTCCTAATTGTGACCAAAGCGGCGAATATTATGCTATAATGGCCAAAATTATGAGAAAAAATAAATGGTAGACTAATGGTATTTAAAAGGTATGATATCGAGAGTTCTTGGGGGAGAATCACTTGATTACGCCGGCGACAGAACAATTGCATCAGGATGCGCATGGGCTTGATACCCGTCCGCTGGCAGAGGTGGCCGGCTTGCTGGCGCGGTCGCAGGTATCAGCGGCGACGGCAGTGCTTGATGCGCTTGGCCCGATTTGCAGCGGGGCGACGGCCATGGCCCAAACGATCCGGTCGGGCGGCACACTTCGGTATCTTGCGGCGGGGTCTTCCGGCCTCATGGCGGCCTCGGACGCGCTGGAGCTTGGCGGAACCTTTTCCATTCCGTCGCAGCAGATCCGCATTCACATGGCGGGTGGAATGCCGACCAAAGCAGACATGCCAGGGGATGTGGAAGACGCTGTTGATGGGCTGGCGCAAGAGGTGTCGGATATGGTTGCCAATGATACGCTCATTGCGGTCTCGGCCAGCGGCACCACGCCATATACCGTTGCCGCCGCAAAACTGGCGCGCGACAGGGGGACGCCCGTGATCGGGATTGCAAACAACGCGGGCTCGCAATTGTTGCAACTGGCGGACCACGCCGTTCTGCTTGCGACCCCTCCGGAGTTGATCTCGGGCTCCACCCGGATGGGGGCCGGCACTGCGCAGAAAATAGCCCTCAATACGTTGTCGACGCTGATGGCCATCGAGCTTGGGCATATTCAGGACGGCATGATGATCAATCTGCGCGCGGACAATGACAAATTACGCGCGCGCGCCAACGGAATCGTTTGCCAGCTAACCGGCGTATCACCTGAACGTGCCGATGATGCCCTGAGGGCCGCGGATGGGAACCTGAAATGCGCGGCACTTGTCGCCGCAGGTGCCATATCGGCAGAGGATGCACAAAAGCGACTGGCTGAAACGAATGGCCGTCTGCGTCATGCGATGAACCGGCTGAATGAAGAAAACGAACATAGCAACCTGGGAGAAACCAAATGAAACGCAAAGTTCTGAGCCTGGCTCTGTTGAGCACGGCGCTGGTCACAAGTGCCTATGCGCAAGATGCTACGCTGACAATCGAAAGCTGGCGCAACGATGACCTCGCTCTCTGGCAGGAAAAGATCATCCCTGCATTCGAGGCGGCTAATCCAGGTATCAAAGTTGTTTTCTCGCCTTCAGCCCCGGCGGAGTACAATGCGGTTCTGAACTCGAAGCTGGAAGCCGGATCCGCCGGTGATCTGATCACCTGCCGCCCGTTTGATGCTTCTCTGGCGCTTTACGAAGCGGGCCATCTGACCGACCTGTCCGATCTGGATGCGATGAACAACTTCTCGGACGTTGCCAAATCCGCGTGGCAGACAGACGACGGGTCGGCCAGCTTTTGTGTTCCGATGGCATCGGTGATCCACGGTTTCATCTACAACAAGGATGCGTTCAACGAATTGGGTCTGGAGGTTCCGACCACCGAGGCGGAATTCTTTGAAGTGTTGGACAAGATCAAGGAAGACGGCACCTATATACCGATGGCGATGGGCACCAATGACCAGTGGGAAGCCGCAACGATGGGTTACAACAACATCGGCCCGAACTACTGGAAAGGTGAAGAAGGCCGCCTGGCTCTGATCAAAGGCGAACAGAAACTGACCGACCCTCAGTGGGTCGCGCCCTTTGCCACTTTGGCGAAATGGGCCGATTATCTGGGTGACGGATACGAGGCGCAGACCTATCCCGACAGCCAGAACCTGTTCACATTGGGCCGCGCTGCAATTTACCCGGCGGGCAGCTGGGAGATTGCAGGTTTCAACACGCAGGCTGATTTTGAGATGGGCGCCTTCAAGCCGCCGGTCCAGAATGCCGGTGACACCTGCTATATCTCGGACCATACCGATATCGGCATTGGCCTGAACGCCGCCAGCGAAAACCAGGAGGCTGCCCGTACGTTCCTGGCCTGGGTTGCAAGCCCGGAATTCGCCAGCATCTTCGGCAATGCGGTTCCCGGTTTCTTCCCTCTTTCCAACACTCCGGTTGAATTGGAAGATCCCCTTGCCAAGGAAATCGTCGGGTGGCGGGATGAGTGCGAGAGCACCATCCGTTCGACCTATCAGATCCTGTCACGCGGCACACCCAATCTTGAAAACGAGACCTGGGGTGCATCCGTTGCAGCCATCAAGGGCACCGAAAGCCCCGAGGCTTTGGGCAAGAAACTGCAAGATGGTTTGGCCAGCTGGTACGCACCGCATCAGTAACACCTGAACCACTCACTCCGGGTGCGGCCCATCGCGCCGCGCCCGGCACTTTTCCCCGGAGAATCCCATGCAGACGCGCCGCATACGCTGGCACATCGCTGTTTTCCTTGCACCTGCGGTGCTGGTCTACACGGCGGTGATGATCCTGCCCTTGTTCAACACGCTCCGCCTTGCGCTGTTCACCGAAGTCGATCAGGCGCGTGTGTATGTGGGGTTGGAGAATTTCCGAACCTTGTTCCTTGATCCGCTGTGGTCCGCGCAATTCTGGAATGCGCTGGGCAACAACTTCTGGTTCTTCCTGATCCACATGCTGGTGCAGAACCCCATCGGAATCGCCCTGGCCGCGATCCTGTCACACCCGAGGCTGCGCTTTGCCGCACTGTACCGGTCGGCCATTTTCATTCCGACGATCCTGAGCTTCGTGATTGTGGGTTTTGCCTGGAAACTGATCCTGTCTCCGCTTTGGGGGATTGCGCCCTCGATGCTGGACGCTGTTGGCCTGAAATCCCTGTTTGCTCCGTGGCTGGGCAAGGAAGAATACGCGCTGACGACTCTGGCGCTTGTCTCGGTCTGGCAATTTGTCGGCATCCCGATGATGCTTATCTATGCCGCCCTGCTGTCGATCCCTGAAGAAATTCTTGAGGCCGGCGAGATTGACGGGATCACAGGAGCTTCGGCTTTCTGGAAAATAAAACTGCCGCTGATCCTGCCCTCGATCGGGATCATCTCGATCCTCACATTCGTGGGCAATTTCAACGCATTCGATCTGATCTATGTCTCTCAGGGCGCGCTGGCGGGACCGGATTTTTCGACCGACATCCTGGGCACCTTCATGTACCGCACATTCTTCGGCTTCCAACTGCAATTGGGTGATCCGTATATGGGATCCGCCATTGCCGGTGCCATGTTCGCCATCATCCTTGTAGGTGTTTGCATTTACCTTTTCGGCATCCAGACCCGGATGCGCCGGTATCAGCTGTGAGGGCTCTGCAATGAACAAAGCGCGCACGAATCCGCTGAATACCGCCGCAATGCATGGAGCGTTGATCCTTTACACTCTGATCGCCCTGTTCCCGGTTTTCGTGATCATCATCAACAGCTTCAAAACGCGCCGTGCCATCTTTCGCGAACCGCTTGCCTTGCCTGATGCCGAAAGCTTTTCCCTGATCGGCTACCAGACGGTGATGAAGCAGGGGGATTTCTTCCTCTACTTTCAGAACTCGCTGATCGTCACCGTGGTTTCACTGACCTTTATCCTGCTGTTCGGTGCCATGGCGGCCTTTGCCCTCAGCGAATACCGGTTCAAGGGCAACATGTTGATGGGGCTCTATCTGGCACTTGGGATCATGATCCCGATCCGCATCGGCACAGTGGCGATCCTGGAGATGATGGTCGCAACGGGGCTTGTGAACACGCTTTGGGCCCTGATCTTCGTCTACACGGCACAGGGCTTGCCGTTGGCCGTGTTCATCCTGTCCGAGTTCATGCGCCAGGTCAGTGATGACCTGAAGAATGCGGGGCGCATCGATGGGCTTTCGGAATACACGATCTTTTTTCGGTTGGTGCTGCCTCTGGTCCGGCCCGCCATGGCGACCGTCGCTGTTTTCAACATGATCCCGATCTGGAACGATCTCTGGTTCCCGCTGATCCTGGCGCCCGCGGAAGAGACCAAAACCCTGACGCTGGGCAGCCAGGTCTTCATCGGCCAGTTTGTGACCGATTGGAACGCGGTTCTTTCCGCGCTCAGCATGGCGATCCTGCCGGTTCTGGTGCTCTACGTGATCTTCTCGCGCCAGCTGATCCGTGGCATCACCTCAGGAGCTGTCAAATGACCCGGGTTCTGATCGCTGGTCTTGGCAACATGGGTCTGAGCCATGCCTTGGCCCATCATCGTCACCCCGACGCACGGATCGTGGGACTGGTCAACCGATCTGGTCGAGTGGACCATCCCGACCTGTCAGGCTATCCGGCCTATACGGATTTTCAGGCGGCACTGGCCGAGACAAACCCCGATCTGGTCGTCGTCGCAACCTATTCCGACAGCCACGCAGACTTCGCCTGCGCCGCAATGGAAGCAGGAGCGCATGTCTTTGTTGAAAAGCCACTGGCCACGACGGTTGCGGACGCCAGACGCGTGGTCGCAAAAGCAGTGGAAACCGGCCGGAAACTGGTGATCGGATATATTCTGCGGCACCACCCGTCATGGATGCGCCTGATCGCGGAGGCGCGCGAACTCGGCGGGCCTTATGTCTTCCGTCTGAACCTGAACCAGCAAAGCAGCGGGGCCGAATGGGAAACGCACAAGGCCTTGATGCAGACGACGTCCCCTATCGTCGATTGCGGCGTGCATTACGTCGATGTGATGTGCCAGATCACCGATTCCGATCCCGTCCGCGTGCATGGTATGGGCCTGCGCCTGAGTGATGAGATTGCCGAAGACATGTATAACTACGGCCAGTTCCAGGTGATCTTCGAAGACGGCTCAATCGGCTGGTACGAGGCCGGCTGGGGCCCGATGATGTCCGAAACCGCGTTCTTCGTGAAAGATATCATCTCACCCAACGGCTCGGTCTCGATCACTGATGGGAACAAGGGCGCATCGGCCGATATCGACGGTCACACTAAGGTTGGCGGTCTTCTGGTTCACCGCCCCGAAGGTGATCAGACGATCGACCTGCCCGATGAACCCGGCCATCAGCAACTCTGCGACGCCGAGCAAGCCTATATGCTGCGCGCCATCGCCGAAGATATCGATCTGTCCCGCCACATGAACGACGCGGTGCAATCGCTGGCCATCTGCCTGGCCGCTGATGAAAGCATCCGTACCGGCCAACCCATTTCGCTGAAAGAGGCACGCACATGACCGCCCTGACGCTGCAAAACGTGAACAAGTCCTTCGGCACCGTCGAGGTCCTCAGGGATATCAACATCGAGGTTGACGAGGGCGAATTCGTCGTCTTCGTCGGCCCTTCGGGATGCGGTAAATCCACCCTTCTGCGTGTCATCGCGGGGCTCGAAGATGTGACGTCAGGCGAGGTACGCATCGGCGGTGAGCTCATGAACCTCACACCGCCCTCAAAACGCGGTATCGCAATGGTGTTCCAGAGCTATGCTCTCTACCCCCACCTGAACGTGCGCAAGAACATGTCATTGGCGCTGAAACAGGAAGGCCAGAGCAGGCAGGTCATCGAAGAGCGTGTTGCCAGGGCCAGCAAGATGCTGAACCTCGAACCTTACCTTGACCGGTATCCTTCCGAATTGTCCGGTGGCCAGCGCCAGCGCGTCGCCATCGGTCGTGCCATCGTCCGGGAACCGAAGCTGTTCCTGTTCGACGAGCCTCTGTCCAATCTCGATGCGGCCCTGCGTATGAATACACGGTTGGAAATCGCGAACCTGCACCGGCAGCTTGACGCTTCGATGATCTACGTGACCCACGACCAGACCGAGGCAATGACTCTTGCCGACAAGATCGTCGTCCTGCGCGACGGGCGTGTGGAACAGGTCGGCAGCCCGATGGAGCTTTACAACAACCCCGCCAACCAGTTCGTGGCCGGTTTCCTTGGGGCGCCGTCGATGAATTTCTTTCCCGCCAGCATGATCGGCGAAAGCGCAGACATTACAACGGGAATCCGGCCGGAAGACCTGTTTTTGTCTGATGATGGCCCGGTTGTCGCAAACGTCACCCATGTCGAACATTTGGGCGGTGACACCAACGTAATTGCCATGATGCAGGATCACCAGATCACCGCGCGCCTGTTCGGGCAGCATCAGGTTGAAGCCGGTCAGAGCATCCGATTTGGATATTCTCCAGGCAGGGTCTATCGCTTCGACGCCCAGGGTGCGCGTCTCGCGTGACACTCACTGACGCAGGGCTTTGGGGGCCTAAGTCAGCCGGCTTTTCCATGCAGTGCCGCCTAAACACCACCGGCTATTCTGGTATTTCGGGTGAACATGACCGGCCCGGATGACGAGACCGCGCGGAAATCGGCCGCGCGACCCGCCAAAGCGCGATAGAACTGGCGCAATCCCGGTTCGATATCTGCGGCAAGTTTTTCGCAATGCTGACACATGCGCACGATGTCGCCCTGAGGTTTTCGGGTTCTCAACGCTGCGATCAACTCACCATGCCGTGCAACGAGCTCCTGGAACGCGTCGGTCTTCCGCAAAGTGGAATCTCCCACCAGAACAAAAACGGGCTCTGGGTTGGTTTTGCCTTTCAGGTCAACATGGCCGGCCTGCAAAAATGCCAGGTCATCTCGACCGGCTTGATACACCCCGTCTGAGACGACAATGTCATACTCGACCGTTCGACAGCATTGTTCGATCCGAGCCGAAACATTCACGACATCTCCGATAACCGTATAGTTGAACCGTTTTTGCGATCCTATGTTGCCGACGCAGGCCTGCCCCGTGGCGATTCCGGTTGCCAGCGCTATCGGCTTTCGGTTCCGCATGATGTCGGATGCGTTGAATTGTGCCAAAGCACCTCGCATCCTGAGCGCGGCAAGCGCTGCGCGGCATGGATGGTCGGCAACGGGCAAAGGTGCGTTCCAGAAGGCCATGATGGCGTCACCTATGAACTTGTCGATCGTACCACGCTCATGCAGGATCTGATCCCCAAGCTTGGAAAACAGCGCATTCAGCAAGGATACAAGTTCCGTTGCCGACGCGGACTCGGACAGAGCGGTAAATCCCCGGATATCCGAAAACATCACGGTGATTTCCTGACTTTCACCGCCCAATTGAAGCTGGTGACCCGAATTCTCCATTTCATCAAGGATTTCCGGGGCCACGTAATGCGAAAAGACTTTTCGAATTTGGCGCTTTTCGCGCTCGGTCGATACGAAAAGATACCCCGCCAGCAGACCGAAATTTGCGATGCCTCCAATCAGGGGAAAAGTGGCGTCGAACAGGATGGATTGGTTCTGAAAAACCAGCCAGCTGATGGCCAGAACGGCTGCGGCGGCAATGCCACCGGCGATGAAGGATGCGATGGCACCAAAGCTGGACATGACGGCAATCACCACAAGCCCCAGAAACGCAAAGGCAAGCAGTTCCTGCGCCGCAGTCACGTCAGACCGGCTGAGCATATCACCGGTCAGAATCTGTTCGATCATCTGGGCATGAATTGAAACACCGGGGACGCTTTCGCCCAGTGCCGTCTGATGAATATCGAACAAACCGGCAGCGGAGGTTCCGATCAGGATTATTCTGCCTTCGATTTCGGATCGCAGCCCGGGGTTTTCGGAATCTTCCAGAACATCCCTGGCTGAAATGTAAAGGTCGGGGCTGCCCCGTCGGTATTTCAGCCAAAGCTCGCCATTCTCGGTTGTCGGCAAACGGTATCCGGCGATTTCGACCGCCAGCATGATGCCAGCCTCGTCAGGCGCGCCTTCCACGAAAATACTGGTCTCACCCAGGGCGACTCTGAGGGCTTCAACTGCAAGGCTTGGCAGCGGACCGTCCGGACCGTTCCATAGAACCGGCGCACGTCTTACGATGCCGGTCCCACCGATGGGCGAGACATTGACCCCGCCGACACCTGCCGCCACCAGATCCAACGGTGGCGCGATTGGCGTCCAATGCGGGACCGAGATCAGCCCCTCGGCGGGGCTTTCCCCGAATTCAATGAGCCCGGCCTTGGCCGTAACGGGTTCCCCTTCAGCTGACAATCGCGCGGCCACGCCCAGAACCACGGGCCAGTTGGCCATTTCCATCCCAAGCACGACATCGTTGTCCAGCTTTTCGGCGTGGCGTTCCACAGTCAGTACGCCCGCCAGCGATGGATCGTTCAGAAGGCGAGATGGCGAATACCGGTCGGGTTCGGCAAACAGCATGTCGAAGGCAATCGTCGCGGCGCCATGGCCACCCAGATTTTGAACCAACTGCGCAACCAAAGTGCGGGGCCATGGCCATTGTCCAAAGCTGGCAAGCGAAGCCTCATCGATATCCACGACACGCACGGGGAGTTCGGGATTGAACTCCCGCGGAGACAGTCTTTGCAAAACGTCGAAATAGATCAGACGCGTCATTCGAACGGGGTACGGATCCCACGCCCGGATGAAGCAACCCAAAAGGATCAGACCCAGCCCCACGAGGCGGAAGGCCCATCGCCCGTTCCTGGATTTCCGCAGCTTGTCGCTCACACCATCCTCCAGACAAATGGAACTGGAACTGCGTGTTCAGCAGCAATTCCCGAGCAATTACGGATCAGTTTCTTCCCGCTCTGGTTCGTCCCGTTCGGGTTCCTCAGGTTCCGGTTCTTCCCGTTCGGGTTCCTCTTGTTCGGGTTCTTCCCGTTCAGGTTCTTCCTGCTCTGGTTCTTCTCTGTCGGGCTCCTCCTGCTCTGGTTCTTCCCGTTCGGGTTCTGCATGGTCCGGCTCTTCTCTTTCCGGGTCATTGTTCGCCGAAGGCGAAGGTTCAGTGACCGTATTCTGCGCTTCGCGTTGCTGAGGAGGCGCTCTACCGGCTTCCGACCGGTCCACCTCGACACGCCGTATGGGCGCTCCATCACCTGAACACCCTTCAACCCGTACCTGCAAAGGGGGCAGCAGCCCGTCCTGGGACTGAACGAATGGAAACCCGCTTTTCAGCGCTTGATCGTATTGGGCCTGATCGGCAGGCCGTCCGACACCTCCGTCTCCGCTTGTTGCGAACATGCTGCATTGACGTCCCGAGGATCTGCACGCGCCCTGACTGCCACACATGCGGACCGTACCTTGCAGGACAAGCATCGCGCTTTGTTTTTCCGACACGATCCACATGTCGAAGGTGGTGCCGCGCACGGCCATTGTCGCCGACGGAGTCCTGATCGAGTAAGCTCTCTTTCGGCTTTTCCCGGAAATAAACCGAAAACTGCCACCCAAGGCCTGAACGGCAAAGCTCTTGGCTTTGCGGTTGTTTCGCAGCATGGACACATCCAGCACCATGCGTGCGTTGGGGCCGATGGCAATCTTGGTGTCATCCACAAAAACGATTTGAATCACGCCGGTCCGATCCGTGCTGAGCGCGTCGCCGGACGCAACCTCCATTCCTGAATAAACAGGTTGTGCTTTTCCCGCGCGTACGACTTGGGCGCCTTGTTGGACGCTGATGATTTTTCCAATGTCGGCGATGGTCTGCGACGGTATGGCCACGGCAACGCAAAGAACCATTACAATCTTTAACAACGACAAACTCGAACCCCTTCCCCCAATGGGTTTTGACGCGCGGAAACCGCGCTGTGCTCGACGCTTGCCTCTCAAAAAACGTATTATTATCTTTTATATGCATTAAAAACGTAGACAAATATGCTTATTTTTCGCGCTCTTAGCAAGAATTATGTGAAAACGACGTTCAAAAGTCGCTTTGGGCGCGCTTCTGTGAAGGCTTGATCGGGCGCAGTTTCGCACGTTTACTGCGGGTTAAGCATCTGTTTGGAAAAAGAGCGACTTTTCAAAACTGAACCGACATCAACTTGCTGGTTGTCCTGATGCGCAGTGCAACCTTGGGCGCAGTTGAAATTCCAATTGCGCAACGTATGTCTTGCCATGAACGTACGTATATCAATCCGCGCTGAAGGCCGTTTTGCTTTGCCACCCTACGCGGCTCTTTAATGTGACATGTCCCTCGGGTAGAAACGCAGTTGGGCAAGCTGACGGTCGCTGCCCGATTGTTCCAGCGCTGCAACACGGAGTCTGTTCATGCTGTTTCGTCGCATTATGGTCGCGGCCATGTTTTCTGGCTGTTTGCTGTCCACAGCGTCTGCACAATCCCAGGCCGAATCCTCTGCCCGGCTCTTCGTGGAACTGAACTCGGCCGAGGATGTTGCCAGCGCGTGCAGGTTGACGTTTCTGGTCAAGAATGAAACCGGGCAGCCGATCGACGGCGCCGTGTTCGAAACCGTCATTTTCGACACCGAAGGTGGTGTGTTGAACCTTTCTCTGTTCGATTTTCGCGATTTGCCCGCCGACCGGCCCCGGGTGCGCCAGTTCGATCTTCCCAACAGAACATGTGACACAGTTGGGCAAGCCTTGATCAACGGCGCGAACTCCTGCGTCGTGGATGGTTCCGAAAGTGACATATGCGACAGCACCCTGACGCTGAGCAGCAGGGTGGAAATGGGGTTGTTGGGATGAATCCTCTAGCCGCACTTCGTGAGATATTTGAACTCGGCGGGCCGGTGGTGGCGATATTGATCGCCATGTCGGTTTTGACGCTGGCAGTCACTCTCTACAAGCTCTGGCAATTTGCCGCCTGCGGCGTCGGGCGGCACAGGGTGCTGTCTGAAGCTCTGGCAGCCTGGGACGCAGGAGATCACAGTACGGCACGCGCCAGGCTGGCGGACAGCAGCAGCTATCTTGCCCCTATTGTGGGCGCGGCGATGAACGCATCTGGTGTTCCCGGGGCCGATGACCGGCTGGATGCCGAAGCGGGTCTGGCACTCGCCGGGCTGGAACGTGGTTTTCGCTTGCTGGACACCGTGGCGCAGCTGGCGCCGTTGCTGGGTCTTTTCGGTACGGTTCTGGGAATGATCAGCGCTTTCCAAAGCTTGCAAACCGCTGGATCATCGGTTGATCCGTCACTTTTGGCCGGCGGTATCTGGGTGGCCCTGATCACCACCGCTGTGGGTCTGGCTGTTGCGATGCCAACATCGATGGTTTTGTCCTGGCTTGAAAGTCGAACCGCTCGAGAGCGTGTTTTTGCGGACAAGGCTTTGCGTACGGTTCTGGTTCCCGGTCATTCCATCCAAAGCACAGAGGCGGCCGCACAAGTCCCGGTCGCCCCAGAACATGCGTAACACTGCGCCTTTTGTGCGGCGGCGCATGTCGATGACGCCCCTAATCGACGTGATCTTTCTGCTTTTACTGTTTTTCATGCTGTCCTCAACGTTTTCTCGATTCAGCGAGATCGAGTTGAGCAGCGCCGCCACAGGCGGGAATGCTGATGCTACGCCGCCCGAGCGCCTTTTCGTGCAACTTGGCCCCTCACGTGTTGCCCTGAATGGCCAACCCCTGTCGCTTGAGGAATTGTTCAATCAGGTCAAAGCCGGTCAGGTGCTGGTAAGCCTTGATCCCGGGACAACTGCGCAACGTCTTGTGGACCTGCTTGTCCCGTTGCGCGGGCGCGAAGGTTTGACGGTCAGGGTGTTGGAGTGAGGCAATGATCCGCTATATCCGGCCCGGTCGAAATCGTGATTCCACCATTCCGCTGATCAACGTCGTCTTTCTGATCCTGATCTTTTTTCTGATTGCGGGTACGATTGCACCGCGGTTGGATCCCGATCTGGATTTGGTGAATACTGCGGATCTTGAAGGCCGCGAGCCGCCGGATGCGCTTGTTCTTCATCGGGACGGAACGCTGAGTTTTCGGGGCAATCCGATCGAGGCCGAAGCTTTCATGGCCGCGCATGACTCGGGACCCGTGCGGATCGTACCTGACAGGGATGCGTCGGCCTCTCGATTGATGGAGATCACCAGCAATTTGCGCCGGTTGGGTGCGCCAACCGTTTTTCTGGTGACCGAACAGGCCCTCGAATGATCAGGCGGTCCATTTCTGTTGCAATCATTGCAATTTCGGTTTCCGTACTGGTGCATCTGATCGGCCTGATTGTCACGGTGCCAGAGTTGTCAGATCCGGCTTCCGGGGAACCCGGTACCGACACGATCGAACTCAGCAACGCGTTCGAAGAGTTGGCCGATACCACGATCGAACCCGTACCGCCTGCGCCGGATGAACCGCCAACCCCTCCGGTGGAACCGCCAACCCAGCCGCAGGAGGCAGAAGTTCCGACAAGTGATGCCCGCGTGGCCTCGCCGAATCCGCAAGAGACGTTCACGCCCGATACCGGGGATTCAACGATTATCCAGCCGAGGGCGCCGGATGAGGTTGTCGTGGACCCTGTAGACCAGAACCTGGAGGACGAAGGCGAAGCCGCCGAAGCTGAAGGCGCTGTGTCGGCAAGGCCCGAAGCGTTGGCCGAAACACCCGAGGTGCCGAAGGAAGAGGCGGTTGCTCCGGTTGAGCCTTCTTCTGCCGAAGAACCGGTGTCCGAGGAACAGCAACAGATTGCCGCGTTACCGGTCGAGGTGGCTCCTATTGTTCCGGAAAACACGTCCCCACTTGAACCTGTAATACCAGAAGAAGCGTCGGAACCTCTGGATGACGACGCCGAACTGACCGTACCCGATGCAAGCGTGGACGGATCCGAACAGGCCGTAGCCACGTCATTGCGGCCTCGCCTTCCAGACCGACGCCCGCAACCCACCCTGCGGGGTGCGTTGGATCCGTCAAGCAACTTTGACGCTCTGAGATTTCCGGAACAGACGATTGAATCACCTCTGACGACGTATCAAAGAGAGGGTGTCGACGCCTTCCGGCAAAACCGGGGCGGCACCCGTTCAGGCGGGCGGGGGCCGGGAAATTCGGACAGCACGAACTATGCAGGTCAGGTTCTTGTTCATCTGAACCGGGCGCCGGTCGTTTACGTTGCCGGTCGTGGCTATGCGCGTGTGTTTTTTCAGATTGACCCGGATGGTTCGTTGGCCTGGGTTGATGTCGTCGAAAGCTCCGGCTCGCCGGAAATAGAACGCGCAGCCAAGGAACAGGTTCGAACCGCCGCACCTTTCCCGCGCCCGCCGGGGGGCGTCAGCCGGAAGCTTTCCTTCTACTATCAGATAAGATGACCCGACGGGTCTTGCCTGTAGGACACGATTTGCGATCGCCCCAGAGGCTTTCGCCGAGTTTCCGGATTGCGCGGGTTTGCAGCTTTCATAAAAAAAACTCTTTGGTCGAAAGAATGTGATATAAGAAAAAGTGAATATTATGTTGGCGCGATGAAACCGCCGACACCTCTGAGTATACCTGATTTGGGAGGTCACTTTGTTTCGGATATCTTCTTGTTTGATTTCACTCGTATTGGTTCCTGCTGCTGCTGTCGCCGACGCCGTACCCAGCGAAGAAGCTGCCGAGGGATTGTTTTCTGATCAACCGTATTCCCCTTATGCTCAACGCACATTTCCTGAGCGTCCGCTTTGGGGTGACACTCACCTCCACACTGGACTTTCGTTGGACGCGGGCGCTTTTGGCAACACCTTGCTACCGGACGAAGCGTGGCGATTCGCAAAGGGTGAGCAGGTCATTTCTTCGACGGGTCAACCAGTAAGACTGTCACGACCGTTGGATTGGATGGTTCTCACGGATCACACGGACCTGATGGGGTTTGCTCCGGATTTGCAGGCCGGCAAGCCGGGCGTTCTTTCCGATCCGAAAGGGCTGGAGTGGTACGAGGGGTACAAAGCCGGCGGGGAAGAAGCCGGTAAAGCGGCTTTCGACATCATCACCAATTTTTCGCAAATGACTCTGCCAGAAGTCCTGTTGGAGTCGTACAGCCCCGGTGCCGATGCTTTTGCCTTTACCTGGGAAAGCATTGTTCTGGCGGCCGAGCGGCACAATGATCCCGGCACCTTTACCGCTTTCATCGGCTTTGAATGGACCTCGGTGCCGAAAGGGTTCAACTTGCACCGCAATGTCATGCTGCGCGATGGGCCAATCAGGGCGCTTCAGATGGTGCCGCCGGTCACGCAGCCGCCCTACGGTGATACGGATCCAAAGGCGCTATACGCCTGGCTTGAAGAATATCAGGAAAAAACGGGGGGGCGAGCAGTTGCCTTTGCCCATAACGGAAACCTGTCAAATGGGTGGATGTTCCCAACCGAAGACACGTATCACGGTGGCAAGGTTGACGAGGAATATGTCGCTGCCCGCGCGAAATGGGAGCCCCACTATGAGGTCACGCAGATCAAGGGTGACGGCGAAGCGCACCCTTTCCTGAGCCCGAATGACGAATTTGCGGACTATGAGAACTGGGACGTCGGCAATCTGGATATTACCGAGTTGAAAACCGATGACATGCTGGCCGGAGAATACGCCCGAGAGGCATTGAAACGCGGATTGATGCTGGAAGAAAAGTTTGGCGTGAACCCCTATAAATTCGGCATGGGGGGTGCGACGGACAGCCATACGTCTTTGACCACCGCCGAAGAAGACAATTTCTTTGGAAAATCCGTCAGCGTTGAACCCTCTGCCTCGCGTATTAAGCATCCGTTCATCGCAAATGACCTTGGTGAAATTCCCGGCGATTTGCTTGTCGCCTCCGGATACACGGCGGTCTGGGCCACCGAGAATACGCGCGCGGCGATCTTTGATGCCTTCAAGCGCCGCGAAACCTATGCAACGACCGGGCCAAGGATTGGTCTGCGGTTCTTTGGCGGATGGGATTTCAGTGACGCCGATGTTGAAACCCGTTTTCTGGCCAATGTTGGCTATACCAAAGGGGTGCCAATGGGTTCGGACCTGCGCCCGCGCGAGGGTGAGGCTGCGCCAAGTTTCCTGATCGCCGCTCTGCGCGAC
Source organism: Ruegeria sp. YTSC002 (assembly GCF_059609845.1). Classification (NCBI taxonomy): domain Bacteria; kingdom Pseudomonadati; phylum Pseudomonadota; class Alphaproteobacteria; order Rhodobacterales; family Roseobacteraceae; genus Ruegeria; species Ruegeria sp. YTSC002. Next base: position 182,130 of record NZ_JBXWML010000002.1, on the reverse strand, counting down.
CCGGTTGGTGCCAATCTGGACCGCGTTCAAGTGATAAAGGGATGGCTCGACCCAGAAGGTGAATTGCAGGAAAAGGTCTACGACGTGGCATGGTCGGATAACCGTGAGGTCGATCAAAACGGCAAGGTCCCTGCGGTCGGGAACACTGTGGACGTGGACACCGCCAGCTGGACCAACACAATCGGAACGGCCGAACTTGTCACCGTATGGTCAGACCCGGATTTCGATCCGAATGCACGCGCGTTTTACTACGTCCGCGCCATCGAGATCCCAACGCCGCGTTGGATCCTGTACGACAAGCTGAGGTATGGTATCGAATTGCCCGAGGATGCAGTGCTTACGCATCAGGAACGCGCCTATTCGTCCCCGATCTGGTACACCCCGGCAGAGTGATCCGCTCGACCCACGAATTGAGCGCCGGGGCGGTGATTTCCACCTCGGCGAATTCACCACGTTTCCGGAACACCCGGACTGCTCGTTTTCTTGCAAAACCCAACCGGTTGATGACAGCATCTGTATGTAGAACCTGAGCACGTTTTACGCAGGAGACTCCATGCGAATACTGAAAGAACCTCTGTTCCATTTTTTCTTGATTGGAGCGGCTATTTTTATTTGGTTCCATATTGTTGCGCCGGGCAACGAGACCGTTGAAGATTTTGAGGTGATAACAATCGACGAAAATGACGTCGCATTATTGTCTTCTCGGTTCGAAACACAGTGGAAACGCCCGCCAAGCGACGCGGAACTGAAAGCGTTGGTCGATGCATCCATTCGTGAAGAGGTTCTGGTCAGGGAGGCAAGAAAGCTTGGTCTGGATCGCGGAGATCCCTTGATAAGGACCCGGCTGAGCCAAAAAATGGATTATCTGACCGAAGCCATTGCCACTTCCATCGTTCCGGAGGACGAAGACCTGGAGGCATTTCTTCAGGAAAACGCGGAACGCTATGCAACGCCTGTCATGGTGGCCTTCCATCAGGTCTTTCTTGGAGAAAAGCCCGGAGAGGCCGAAATCGAGAATGCGCTGGCCACCCTGCGCGCCAAGCAAGACGTTTCCGATCTGGGCGGTTCAACCTTGCTGCCGGCGTCAATGCCCTTGTCCGCGACGCGGGTTATCGAGTCGGTCTTCGGAGGAGGGTTTTCGAAAGGCATCACAGAGGTCGAAACAGGTCGGTGGACGGGGCCGATCCAGTCGGGTTACGGTATCCACCTTGTTCAGGTCGTCGCTGTCGAGCCCAGTCGAACACCTCCTTTGGCTGAAATCCACGACGCGGTGCTGCGGGATTGGCGTCGGGAAATAAGTGAAGCTCTGGCGCAAGCGCAATACGACACGCTTGCCGAAAACTACGAGATTGTGGCCCCCGATCTTTCAGGCCCTGCCAAATGAGAGTTTTGGTCTGCTTCCTGTTTGCGCTGCTGTTCCTGTGGCCTGCAAATTTCGCCACTGCGCACGCGCTTGATCCGGGATATCTGGAAATTCGTCAAATTGCCTCTGACACCTGGAGCGTTCATTGGCGAAAGCCTGATGTGAATGGCCAACCGATGGCGATTGACGCCATATTGCCAGATGGCTGCACACCTGCGCGTGGCCCTGATCCCGTTTCCGACGGTCGAGGGTGGGTTTCGTCCTGGGTCGTCGAGTGCCAGGTGGATGTCGCAGGTCAACCCATTGCCATTGAAGGCCTTGAGACTCAGAGAAATGACGTACTGGCGCGTGTGCATCCCCTCGATGCCCAACCTGCAACGCTTCGTTTTACCCCGGACGCCAGTGTCCAAATCTTACCTTCTGAACAGTCGACATGGTCAGTGTTTGCCGCGTATTCCCAGTTGGGTTTCGAGCACATACTGGAAGGCTGGGATCACCTTCTGTTTGTCTTTGCGCTGTTTGTTCTGGTCCGTGATCCGTGGAAACTTGTGGGGGCAGTAACAGCGTTTACACTTGCGCATTCAATAACACTGGCGCTGGCAACGATTGGCGTTTTGAATGTTCCCGGACCACCGGTCGAGGCCGTTATCGCACTGTCCATCGTGTTTCTGGCGATGGAGATTGTCAAAGGCGGTGACGGGCGGTTCCGGCTTTCAAGGCAGAAACCCTGGATCGTCTGTTTCGGGTTCGGGCTTTTGCATGGCCTTGGATTTGCTGGGGCTTTGGCTGACATTGGATTGCCATCTGACGACATTCCCGCGGCATTGCTGGCCTTCAACCTCGGTGTCGAAGCCGGGCAGTTGAGCTTTATTGCTGCTTTGACTTTGCTTCTGGCGACCTGGCGGCTGGTTGCACTTCCAGCTGGTAGAAATGCAACGGTCTTGACCGCGTATGGGATCGGGTCAGTGTCAATGTACTGGCTGATTGAACGCGTCAGCGGGTTTTGAACCGCGGCAAAGTCGCGAGAGTTGAGCAAGACATTGTGGATCATGACGGCGCATGTGCCTGAAAAGGCATACGGCCCGCACCTGGCCAGCTGAGCTTTTGCGCCGTTTCGGGTTTTCTTCCATGAAAGACCAAGGTTACAAACAGCACAAAGCCTATGGTTTTCAATCGACAGTGGCCGATGGCAATTCGCCGAAACACTTTCTGTAATCTTGTGAGAACTGCCCGATACGCCAAAAGCCATATCGGTTTTCAGCGTCAGAAATTGACATTTCATTACCTTGCTCTGCAAGCAGGCTGCGAACCCTGTTAAGGCGGAGCCTTGTGTAATAAGCCTTTGGGCCGTTTGTGAGAAGCACATTTGTTCTGTCATGCCGACGCCGTATTGGGCCATTCGGCCTTCAACAGCCGTGCAAAGATCATCACATGCGTGACCAAAAGTACGGGCACAAAGAATGTGGGAATGAACCAAGTGGGGCCAAAGTGGTCAATTGCCTCGGCTTGGCGCAAGGCGTTCACCAGATCGACAGTTCCAAGGATGTTGAAACCCCACACCAACGGAAGGGTGGCCATTGATCTCCATCGCAAAGCGATAAGCGCCGCGATTGCCAGAAACGCCGAGAGCAAATCGCCGTAGCTGGCGCTGGTTGCAAACGCCTCGGGCAACCCTCCGTTGTTGAGATTTGGTACCATGAAGCTCATTCCGATGTGTCGGAAAGCATGCGGCAGCAGCAGGATTGAGAGCGCCGCCGCCGCCGGCAGCCGTGCAAGCCAGGGTGCAACGTACCACGCCGCAATGAGGGCAACGACAAAGAGACTCATCGCGAACTGAAGAAGGAATATCACTGTGGGGGTCATCTGATCGGTCCTTTCGACATATGTCTGTTGACGTGAATTCGGGGGCAGACGTTCACCCTCGACCAGCAATTCGTTTTACGCTCGCCTCAGCCCGCATTGCCCCTAGCGAAACGGCCGGAGCAATCTCGTGGGCTGTTCCAGTGGCGACATCATAAAGCAAGGCCGAGACTGTGATTGCGTCAGGCACCTCCGGTGCTGCCGCCAGGCGCTTGATGTCTGCCGAAAGGTCGCTTTCGTGGTTCGTGATTGCGTTTTCGGATACGTCGATCCCAAGCTTTTTTTGCAGCGCGTCCTGAAGGTCCGGATAGGACAGCCGCTCGGCTCCACATTGTGTGTGCTGCATCAGGATGACGTTGAACCCCTGTTCGCGGCCCTCCGTCATAGCGCTCACCAGAAAGGCGAGAGTGGCGATTTCTTCGATTGCGGCGCGTGTAACCCGTCCGCCATTGTTTCGGATCACAACCGCGTCGCCAAGCTCCAGTCCGAGGATGTGCGCGGGATCGACCCGGGCATCGCCGCAGGTTAGAACAACTGTTCGCAGTTTTGGCAGGATCGGCAGGCCGGCACTGTCAAAGCCCGCAGAGAATTCTTTGTTTCGAGTGATGAGTTCGTCTTGAACGTTCATAAAAAGGTCCTTTCGTCTTGGAGGGTAAACCTTCGTCGTATGCTGCGTTAGGCAACGCGCATCGGTGCGGCTTGTACGTCCTTGGGTTGGTGTTTTTCCGTCCAGTCCGCATCGTCCTGGCAGTACGAAGCGGATGAGAGCTGCACGTAGTCTCGCTGCTTCTGAGCGTGATCAAGATCGAAGGCGCGTGTCGTGAGGATCTTCAGAAAGCTGCCGATCGCACCAATGCTGCCGGACAGGCTGCGTGCCAGGCCTGGTTGATCTGCTATCTTGCGCCGTACGATGCTTTCAAAAGCTTCAGGCTCGTGCCCGCAGACTTGAAACACGTCCTCGGTCGGGGCGTTTACCGCGAAGGCGCCTCGCCTGTACTCCTCTGAATAGATTGCAAGTTGGGTGACTGCCGCTTCCGAATAGTTTGCTGGGCGCAGGGCCTTCAGGGCTTTGACCATCATTCGTTCGGAAATATCGACATAGCGTACCCGCCGCCCCAGCGCGCGGCCCATTGCTTCGGCGATTTCGTTGGGCGACAGCAGCGTTGGACCCGTGGGGCGGTAGGTTTTGCCTGCATGGTGTGCCGGGTCCGTCAAGGCACCGACCGCCACACGGGCAATGTCTTCGTTCGAGGGGGCAGCATTCTTCTTCAGGCCGCCGTCGCCAAGCGGCATTGAGAACTGCCCAAGATGGGCCGCCATGCCCAGCATCATCAGGTAGTTTTCAGCAAACCAGCCGACATTGACCGTTGTCACCGACATCTCCGGGCGCATGCCGATCAGGATGTCGCCCAGGTAGACTTCGCGTGTAAACAGTGATGGGTGATCTGCACTCGAAAGCCATTGGCTTAGTGTAACGACGTGCTCGACCTTTGCTTCGTAAGCTGCAGCTGTGAAGACCGCGTTGAAGTGGAGCCCATTGGGTGCCGTCGGAGCGCATTGATAGGCCCGCTGCACGCCTTTCATCGCCGAGCGCATGTCGCTCAGGGAATACTGGTCGCCCACGAATAGTTCAACGCCCGCGCGTTCGAGAATTTCAGAGCGATGATCCCTCTGCCGTATGAACGCACGGACAGGATAGGCTTTGGCTCTGAGCTGAAGCGCGACTTGCAGCCCGGTCTTGCCGCTTGCGCTGGTGACGAGGATCTTGGGCTTGGCAGGCACGGGCATACTCCTTTAGATGATGCTTGCAATCTATAATTTAGATGATACATATAATCCTAATTGTCAACCCTGTCTGGGAGCGCGAAAATGCCGAGAATGTCGGAAGCGGAAAAAAGGCGCAGTCACAACAGGATACTGGATGCTGCTGCACAGTTGTTCCGCGAACGCGGGGTCGAAGCGACAAGCGTCGCTGACGTCATGAAGGCAGCCGGAATGACACATGGCGGTTTCTACCGGCACTTCGAGTCGAAAGAGGATTTGATCGCGGCATCCTTCCGGCACGCAGTCGATGATGTCGTTTCGGGAATGGAACGCGAGGAATCCAGCGAAGGGCGAGGGAAGGAACGTCAGGACTACATAGCCAAGTACCTATCCCAATCTCATGTGCAGGACAGTCGACATGGATGCCCGCTTGCGGCAATGGGAACCGAGCTTGCCCGGACCAAGGGTGCTGCCCGGCACGCGGGCGCGCAGGCGTCTGATCGCATGGCAGCCCTTTTGCAGGACACGCCGGAAACCGGCTCGGATCAAGGCATAGCCGCAATGGCGCTCTTGATGGGTACGATTATCCTGGCCCGTTTGACGGAAAACGAAAAGGAGGCGGACCGAGCGCTGGAGGCAGGACGCACTGCTATAAAACTGCTGCAAGATCATTGGCCAAAAGATAAGCTCTAGGGTCAGGACCCATTGATTTAGGATTGAAGTTCTGAATCACTGCCGACCAAAGGGAGCGGTGACATGAGTGATTTGTTTTGGCTGACCGATGCACAGATGACGCGGCATCTGGGCGTCACTTAACCAAAAAAGATCAGATGTTTGCCTAAATCAATCGCAAGTAACTGCAATCTGTGAACTCCTTCTGCTTGCTACATCCGCCGAAGACCATCGGCTTGGGTGCAAGGGGCGTCCATTCCATAAGATGAGATAGGTCAAAGCGTTAAGCGTTTGATCCAGAGGATCAAACGCGGCGCATGACCGGAACCAAGCAGAGCCACGATCTGATAAGCGAAGCAGGACAGCGTGGACTTTTGGTGCAGGTAGGAGGACCTCTGGGCGATCTGTCCAACTACGATGTTGGAACGGAAGCAGAGGTCAAGATGCGTATGGCAGAGGCGCTTGATCTGGGTATTGCAGAACCACATTGGCAAAACGCGCGTGACGGCGTGGCCGATATCGTTGCCGCACTTGGCGCGCTGTGTGCGACGATCTGCAAAATAGCCCACAACATCAATCTGCTTTCGTCCAGCGACATCGGTGAGGTGTACGAATGCCATGAAAACGGCAAGGGTGCGTCATCTTCAATGCATCACAAGCGTAACCAGCGGGCCAGTGAATTTGCCGAAGCCGTCGCAAGGCTTGGGCGCCAAAGATCGGAGCAGATCGGAGAACTGACCTTGCATCAACATGAGCGCTCTGGCGGTGTCTGGGTTGGCGAATGGCTTGTCGTCCCGGAGGTGTTTTTGTTGTCGTCCGGCGCTTTGTCATGGGCAAAGCGGATGTTGTCTGAATTGAGGGTCAACGAAGACCGGATGGAACAGAAACTTCAATGAGGTAGCTGAGAGCGCAAGTTGAACACTGGATGACGCTCTTTGTATGGCGGCACAGGCGAGAAGCGCTCAAAGTGTCATTCCGCGGGTTTCGCATTTGGTTTGGCAGAGATCAACTTATTATTGTCATTATTGACAATAAAACTCCGTCCGCTTACATCTCCATAAACATCACAGCTCATGGTGATCGGATGCGGTTGTTGAAGTACACGTCGATGACAGCTTGTTTTGCTATTGCAAACAGCTCTTTTGCCCAATCCTCGGATAACGCTCCATTTCACGTTGCCGTTGAAGGCCTGCGAAACGAAAACGGAGCGGTCTTTGTGGCCGGCTTCAGTAAAGCTGACGCATTTGAGGCAATGGGCGCAACCAATGCGGCAACGACGGCTCAGATACCGGCATCCAGCTCACAGGCCGCCGTCACGTTTCATGATTTGCCACCGGGAGACGACGCTTTTGCCGCTGTTTACGATAAGGACATGGATGGTGACCTGGACATGAAAGGCCAGGTCCCGACCGACGGCCGACCTCCGGAATTCAAGGATGCTACTGTCTCAGCCGGTGGCACCGCTCAGTCGTCATTGCGGCTGAAGTATTGGGACTAGGACAATGGGACGCCCTTCAAACCGCGATGAGCGCTATGGTCAGGTCATGGAGGCGTTTGTGCGCTGTGTCGCACGGATGGGCCTGGATGGTGCCACCTTGAGTGCGATTGCAAAAGAGGCGGGGCTGACCCGCCCACTGATCCGTCACCATCTTGGCAACCGGGATGAGATGATCGTGGCCTTGCAGGATTACGTGTTGGACCAGTTCAACAGTGCCGCGAACGAATTGGTTGCCGCTTTGCCGGACTCAGATCCCGCGCATGTCTTGGTGAACCACCTATTCTCCGATCAGTCAGACTCGTCACCTGATCTGGTCCTGGCGTTTGCGGCCCTCACGGCTCGAGCCAGTGAGGATGGCGAGCTCAGGGCAAACTGCCGGGCTTCGATCCTTGGATTTGAAGCGCAGGTTGCTGAGGTTTTGCAGCGGAACTATCCCAAGGCCCCACAGATGGACACCCAACAGGCAGCGCATGGCATAGTGGCGCTTTACTTCAACAAGGCATCGCTTGCTGCTTTGGAAATGCCGACAGAGTGGGTGAACCGGTCGAAGGCGATGGCAGTTTCACTATGTGAAAATCTGGCAGACCCAGCATGAAACGCATCCAAATCGCAAACTACACCATGTTCGCCTTGCTGATGATTTCAATTCTGCTGGGCTATCAATTTCTCTGGGGTCTGTTGTTTCTGTACTGGACCGTCATTGGCATTTCGTCTGGACAAGCTTTCTTGTTGACCGATGTCTACCGGGCGACTGAGCCGGTCCTGTTCTGGTGTATCCAGGTCACCTGGATTGTGTTGGGTTTTTTCCTGCTGCTGGGCGACTTCTTTCCATCGTTGGCCTAACTTCCCTGAGGAGGAATGCACCCAATGGCAAACATGCTCCATCTGTTGCCGGCCGAAGCTTACACCCGTCAGGACTGGTTTGATCGTGATCAGCGGGACATCTTTTCCTATACATGGCGCCATGCCGGGTTCATGGAAGATATCACCGAGCCGGGCCAATACATCACCGTGCAGGCTGTGCTGCGGCCGACGCTCATGGGATAGGTTATGGTCAGGCGCAGCTTCTTGTCGGGGTCGGCCACGATGGGAAAGGTCAGGGTCGTGTGTTGCGTGTCGTTGACGTCTTCGATCCAGCGCAGGTGTTCGGTGACGGTGTCGGTGCTCAGACCGATGGGTTTCACGCCACGTTCGGCAAACTCGTCGGCCAGCTGCGCAGTGCGGCCCATTTCGGTGGTGCAGACCGGGGTAAAGTCGGCAGGAAGGCTGAAAAAGAACGCCCAGTCCTCGCCGATCCAGTGATGGAAGGAAATTGGGCCGGTCGTGGTGTCGGCTTGGAAATCGGGAACAACGTCTCCAAGAAGCAGGGTCATTGGTCTTCCTTTCGGTCTTTCGGGTTCTGTTTCATCGGCTCAGGTCGTTCCGCGCCGCATCCCGGTCAGTGATAAAACCACCGAACTTGCAAAAAACTTACATCTTGAATAGAGTTTTTTGAAAGAGACGTGCATGAAACTCACATCCTATTCCAATTTTGCCCTGCGTTCGTTGCAGTTGGCGGCGCTCAAGGCGCCGAATCGCATCCGCGTAGACGATGTCGTGCGCGTGCACGGGCTGGCCCGGCCGCATATCGTGAAGATCGTGCACGAACTGGGCCGTGCCGGTTATCTGGAAACCACGCGGGGTCGGGGTGGTGGGTTCCGGCTGGCCAAACCGGCCGAGGACATCGTCATCGGCGATGTCATTCGCCTGACCGAAGGGCCACTGGACGTGGTCGAGTGTTTCAATCCAGAAAAAAACACGTGCCCGCTGATCGGAATATGCAAGCTGTCCCAAGCGATTCAAAAAGCGACCCGGGCGTTCATGGCGGTGCTCGATGATCTGACGTTGGCTGACATCGCCGCAAACCGGGCTGAGTTGCTGAACCGCATCGCGCCGATCGAGGAGGGCATCGTGGCACCCATGCGCAAGGCAAGATGACGATCACCGACTGGACCGAGCGTTTCCACGGCACCAGCCGTCTTCCCAAACCGGTACGGGAAAGGTTGCGGGCAGCCGCCCGAATCCTGCGTTTCCCCAAGGGCACCCAGGTATTCGGGCCCGACAATGTGCCCGACAGCCTTCTCTTTCTGTATGACGGCCGGGTTCGGGTCTCTCAAAGGTCGGATTCCGGGCGCGAGATTGTGCTGTATCGGGTCGAGGCCGGTGAAAGCTGTGTGCTGACCACGGCCTGCATGTTGGCCGAAGAAGCTTACAATGCAGAAGGTATCGCCGAGACCGATGTCGTTGCCGTGGTTCTGCCGAAGCTCTCGTTTGATCGTCTGGCCTCGGAAGAGGATGCCTTTCGCCAGTTTGTCTTCGAGGCCTATTCGCGCCGATTGATCGATCTGTTGCGGGTGGTCGATGATGTGGCCTTCGGGCATCTGGACGTGCGCCTGGCCGAGCGTCTTCTTGATTTGGCCGAGGGGGGCGATGAAATCCAGGCCACCCACCAACAGCTTGCCAGCGAACTGGGTACCGCGCGCGAAGTCATCACGCGGGTTTTGCAGGATTTCCAGAAGCGCGAGATGATCACCCAATCGCGCGGACGGATCACTTTGACCGACAAGTCTGCATTGGAAAAACAGGCGCAGAGCGCCTGAAAATTTCCAAAGGGTTGCGGGTTTCGTGACTTTGTCACTGAACTGTTGTCATGAAAGTTATATCTGCTCTTCAACTTTAGATTCGCGCCCGAGGCGCCGAAGCCCTGAACAGAAGCTCGGTTGCGGACGGACCAAAACCCAGGAGAGTGAAATGGATGACCGCAAAAACGTCCCGAAGCTCGGCGGTGTTGCCGTTGCGGCGGTCGGTACGCTCGGCGCCTGTTTCCTGTGGCCCCATGCATACGGCCACAAGCCTGGAAAGGCCGGCGCGTCGACGCAGCGTCGCCACGGAGCGGATGAGAAAGGCCATGACGACGTGAACAAGCCGGGATTGCGCGGCCGGTATGCGACGCCCGAGGAAAGCGCCGAACCGGCGGCGAGGGTCCGCAACTTCGATACCATCACGCGAAATGTCGAAAACCTGCCGGACGGCATCCGTACCGTCACCCGGTCATCGGATCCCCGGGTCATGGAGGCCGTTCACGAAATGATGATGACGCGCGGTTAACAGAGGCTGGACCCGCGCCCAAGAGGAGGCACGAATATGAACGATCAGAAGACCATTGACACGCACAACCAGAAGATGGCGGACGCGATTGCGACGCCGATAGCGAACTATCCTGTTGACCAGAGCGTCAAGCCCGAGGTTCAGGGGTTCTATGACGAGGCGACGGCGACGATCAGCTATATCGTCAAGGACCCGACGTCGAACGCCTGCGCGATCATCGACAGCGTGATGGACATCGACTATGCGGCCGGCCGGATCACGTTCGACCATGCCGACCTGCTGATCGCCGAGATCGAAAAGCAGGGTCTGAAGCTGGAATGGATCATCGAAACCCATGCGCATGCGGATCATTTGTCGGCGGCGCCCTACATCCAGCAAAAGCTGGGCGGCAAGATCGGCATCGGCGAGAACATCAAGATCGTGCAGGAGGTGTTCGGCAAGATCTTCAACGAAGGCACCGAGTTCCAGCGCGACGGCAGCCAGTTCGATGCGCTGTTCACCGACGGCATGACCTACAAGATCGGCAACATGACCGCCTTTGCCATGCACACGCCGGGCCATACGCCGGCCTGCATGGTGCATGTGATGGGCGATGCGGCTTTCGTGGGTGACACGCTGTTCATGCCCGATGGCGGTTCGGCCCGGGCCGACTTTCCGGGCGGGGATGCGGGGACACTTTATGACTCGATCCAGAAGGTGCTGAGCCTGCCGGACGAAACCCGCCTGTTCATGTGCCACGACTATGGCCCCAACGGTCGCGACATCCGCTGGGAAACCACCGTGGCCGAGGAGAAGGCACACAACATCCACGTGGGCGGCGGCAAGTCGCGGGACGAGTTCATCAAGATGCGCACGGAGCGTGATGCGACGCTGGCGATGCCGACGCTGATCATCCCGTCGATCCAGGTCAACATCCGCGCCGGAGACATCCCGACGGATCAGGACGGCAACCAGATGCTGAAGGTTCCGGTCAACAAGCTCTGATCGCGGGAGGCGACGATGGAAATCAGGAAAATATCAGACGCACTGTCGGTCTCGCCGCAGATCACGCCGGACGACCTTGCCGCCATCAAGGCGGCGGGGTTCCGGGCCATCATCTGCAACCGGCCCGATGGCGAAGGGGCCGACCAGCCCAGCTTTGACGAGATCGAAGCAGCGGCCCGAAAACATGGCCTTGAGGCACGCTATGTCCCGGTGCAGAGCGGGATGGTCAAGGATGATGACGCGCAGGCCTTTGGCGGTGCCCTGACCGAGTTGCCGGGCCCGGTTTTGGCCTATTGCCGTACTGGGACGCGGTCGGCCACGTTGTGGTCGCTGCACGAGGCGGCGCAGGGCCGCCCTCTGCCCGAGATCCTGGCCGCGACCAAGTCCGCCGGATATGACATGAGCGGCGTGGCCCGCCGTATCGCCAATGGCGGCAAGACCCCGACCGACACTGGGGACGCGTCCTTTGACGTGGTGATCGTGGGCGGCGGGGCCGGCGGCATCGCCACTGCGGCCAGCCTCCATGCGCGCAAATCCGACTTGTCGATCGCCATCATCGACCCGTCCGACGTGCATTATTATCAGCCCGGCTGGACCCTTGTGGGCGGCGGCGTGTTCACGCCCGAGCAGACGGCCAAGACGATGGGCTCGCTGATCCCGCGCGGGGTCAAGTGGATCAAGGCCGCCGTGGCCGCGTTCGAGCCGCAGAACAACGCGGTGATCCTGGATGGCTGCCGGGTGGTCAAATACGACCGTCTGGTGGTGTCTCCGGGGCTCAAGCTGGACTGGGGCGCGGTCGAGGGGCTCGAGGAAATTCTGGGCCGCAACGGCGTGACCTCGAATTATCGCTATGATCTGGCACCTTATACTTGGCAGCTTGTCCAGGACCTGAAGGAAGGCCGGGCGCTGTTCACCCAGCCGCCGATGCCGATCAAATGCGCCGGCGCGCCGCAGAAGGCGATGTATCTGTCGGGCGATGCGTGGGTTCGGCGGGGCGTTCTGAAGGATGTCGACATCCAGTTCATGAACGCGGGTGGCGTGCTGTTCGGGGTCAAGGACTATGTCCCGGCGCTGATGGACTACGTCAAGAAGTACGACGCCACGCTGAACTTCTTCCACAATCTGGTTTCGGTGGACGGGCCCGCGAAAACTGCCACGTTCCGGGTGACCAAGCCCGACGCCGAGCCCGAGCAGGTGACGGTCGAGTTCGACATGATGCATGTCTGCCCGCCGCAGGTGGCGCCGGACTTCGTCCGGGTCTCGCCGCTGGCGGATGCGGCGGGGTGGGTCGATGTCGATCAGACGACGCTGCGGCACAAGAGCTTTGACAACATCTGGTCGCTGGGCGATGTGATGAACGCCCCGAACGCGAAAACCGCGGCCGCCGCGCGCAAGCAGGCGCCGACCGTGGCCGACAACATCGTGGCGGATATCGAAGGGCGCTCGCCGGTCGCTGCTTATGACGGCTATGGCTCGTGCCCTTTGACGGTGGAACGCGGCAAGATCGTGCTGGCCGAATTCGGGTATGGCGGTGTCCTGAAGCCCAGTTTTCCGAAATTCCTGATCGACGGCACCAGACCCAGCCGCGCGGCCTGGTTCCTGAAAGAAAAGCTGCTGCCGCCGGTCTATTGGTCGGCGATGCTGAAGGGCAAGGAATGGATGGCCAAGCCCGAGGCACTGAAGGTGGCAGCCGAATAAGAAACCTGACCTCCTCGAAACCGACGCCGGTGACACCGGCGCAAGTTCTGGCCTGTCTCTCCCGGATGTCAGGCCATGATCTGGCGGTCAGAGCCTCCTCGCTCTGACCGCCGCCTTTTCAGGACATGGACCCATGCAGAGCCTACTGAATTACTTCCCGATTCTTGATTGGGGTCGCCGATACGACCGCAATGCGCTGTCGAATGACCTGGTCGCGGCGGTGATCGTGACGATCATGCTGATCCCGCAATCGCTGGCCTATGCGCTGCTGGCGGGGCTGCCGCCCGAGGCGGGGATCTATGCCTCGATCGTGCCGATCATCCTCTATGCGATCTTCGGCACCAGCCGGGCGCTGGCGGTGGGTCCGGTGGCGGTGGTGTCGCTGCTGACCGCATCGGCCGTGGGGCAGGTGGCCGAGCAGGGCACCGCCGGCTATGCGGTTGCGGCGCTGACGCTGGCCTTCCTGTCGGGCGGCTTTCTTGTTCTGCTGGGCGTGTTCCGGCTGGGCTTTCTGGCCAACTTTCTCAGCCATCCTGTGATCGCGGGCTTCATCACCGCCTCGGGCATCCTGATCGCGACCAGCCAGCTGAAACACATTCTGGGGGTCAGCGCGCATGGGCATACCCTGCCGGAAATGCTGGGTTCGATCCTGGCGCATCTGGATCAGACCAACCCGATCACGGTGGTGATCGGCGTGCTGGCTACGGCGTTCCTGTTCTGGGTGCGCAAGAACCTCAAGCCGGCGCTGCGGCGCATGGGGGTGCCGCCGCTGCTGGCGGATGTGCTGACGAAGGCCGGGCCGGTGGCGGCGGTGGTGGCGACCACCTTGTCCGTCTGGGCCTTCGGGCTGGACGCGCGCGGCGTCAAGATCGTGGGCGAGGTGCCCCAGAGCCTGCCGCCGCTGACCCTGCCGGGGCTGTCCTCGGACCTGATCGGCGCGCTGTTGGTTCCCGCCATACTGATCTCGATCATCGGCTTCGTCGAAAGCATCTCGGTGGCGCAGACGCTGGCCGCCAAGAAACGCCAGCGTATCGACCCCGATCAGGAACTGATTGGCCTGGGCGCGGCCAATCTGGGCGCCGCATTCACCGGGGGATACCCCGTCACGGGGGGTTTCGCACGATCGGTAGTCAATTTCGATGCAGGCGCCGAAACCCCCGCGGCCGGTGCCTTCACTGCCATCGGGTTGGCGATTGCGGCGCTGTTCCTGACCCCGCTGGTTTACTTCCTGCCCAAGGCGACGCTGGCCGCGACGATCATCGTGGCGGTGCTGAGCCTGGTGGACCTGTCGATCCTGAAAAAGACCTGGGGCTATTCGCGCGCGGATTTCACCGCCGTCGCCGCCACCATCGCCCTGACCCTGCTGGCCGGGGTCGAGACCGGCGTGGCCAGCGGCGTGGCGATCTCGATCCTGCTGCATCTGTACAAGACCTCGCGCCCGCATGTGGCCGAGGTGGGGCTGGTGCCGGGCACCCAGCACTTCCGCAACATCAAGCGCCACAAGGTCGAGACCGACCCCACGCTGGTGACGCTGCGGGTGGATGAAAGCCTGTATTTCGTGAACGCCCGCTTCCTCGAAGACCTGATCCAGTCGCGCGTGACCGAGGGCTGCGAGATCCGCAACGTGGTGCTGATGTTCTCGGCGGTGAACGAGGTCGACTTCTCGGCGCTCGAAAGCCTCGAGGCGATCAATCATCGCCTGCGCGACATGGGCGTCGGCCTGCATCTGAGCGAGGTCAAAGGCCCGGTCATGGACCGGCTGAAACAGTCCCATTTCCTCGACGACCTGAACGGACAGGTCTTCCTGTCACAATATGACGCGTGGAAAACACTGACCGAACACGAACGGGTGTGCGTGGCGGAATAGTCCTGTCAGATCAGTTCTTCATGGGCCTTCCGTGCGATGGTTTCGATGACCTGGCGACCGGAGCGGCCCACCATGGAGTATTCCCATCGCCCGTCCTGCCAGAACACGATGCCCAAATCGCCGTCGCGCCGGTATTGAAACGAGGTTTGAGCCGGGTCCGTGGTCAAATTGGCAAACAGGCTGAGGCGGTCGCCGGATTCGTTTTCATACAGGAAGAACGCCGCCGGGCCGTGGCCCAGCGGCAGCAGCCGCCCGCCGATCAGCCGGTAACCGGTGTCCCCCAGTTCCGGTGCGATCACCGGCGCGCCCAGCCGGTTGCTGAGCCAGGTTTGCAGATGATCGCGCTGATCGGCGAACACCTCGACCGGGTGCAGAACCTCGGGTGAATACAGGGCGTGTGCCGCCGCCGCCTGAACCGGTGCTCGCGCCATCAATGTCACGGGCGTGGCAGAATCCCGCGACAGGAACAGGCCACTGCCCAGACCCAAGGCAAAGATCGCCACCGCTGCGGCCAGCCGTCCGAACCCCGCGTGACTGGTGCCCCCGCGCGCCCCGCGCATCAGCCGGTCCAGTTGCGCGGGATCGGGCTGCGGCACCGAGGCGCGCACCATCTCCGCCTGCCGGATCATCTCCTCCAGCCGCGCGCGGTCGGCGGGATGCGCGACCAGGTGGCGGTCCAGGCGGTCCTTCTGAGATGGCGTCAACTGGCCGTCGACAGCGGCCTGCATCAGGGTTTCAATGGTCGGTTCGGTCGTCATGTCACGCTCCGCAATCGTGATTTGCCCGCCTGTTCTTCCGGGGCTTGCAGCCTTGTCCTGGCCCGGGACAACCGAGACATGACGGTGCCCTGCGGGACACCCAGCAATCGGGCGGTCTCGGCATAGGTCAGCCCCGCGATGGTGACAGCCAGCAGAACAAGTTTCTGATCCTCCGGCAAGGCGTCGATCCGGCGCCAAAGCCAGCGCAGTTCCAACCGCTCTTCGGAGGTGGCCTCGGGCGAGACCAGTTGATCCAACGCCCGAGGATCGGTTTCGGGACGGGTCGCGGCGCGCCTCCGGTCATTGCGATGGCAATTGAGCAGGATTTTCATCGCCCAGGGCTTGACCGGGTGGCCCGGCCATCTGAGCCCCTTTTTCCGGATCGCGCGCAAAACCGCATCCTGCACCAGATCGTCGGCCTGGTCGCGATTCCGGGTCAGTGAAAACGCAAATCGCCACAGATCGGGCAGGGCGTCTTCGAGTTGCTGGTCGAATGTCCGTGTCATCGTCTAAGTCAAAGGCGGCCCGGTCGGACCGCCCCCTTGCGCCGCAATCAGGGCCGCGCGGTATGCCACACGCCCTTGACGCCGTCGCCGGTCATGTCTCCGGGTTGTTTGTCCTTGATCCACAGGTACAGCGGTTGTCCCTTGTAGGCGACCTGCATCGTGCCATCGTCGCGCTGGATCAACGAATAGTTCTTGGGCAGGTCGGTTCCCGCGGCTGCGGTCAGGGGCGGCCAGTTCACTGCGCATTGATCATAGCAGTTGGATTTGCCCGTTTCGTCCTTGTCGAACGTATAAAGGGTCATCTTGTTGGCATCCATCAAAATGGTCTGATCACCCAGTTTCCCGGTCAGGACCGAGGCATTGCCAGCGGCGGCGACGGTTGCAAGGGCGCATGCCATCAGGGTGGATGTGGTCAGCGCAAAAGAAGTGCGGGTCATTCGGGTGTTCCTCCGTGTCGGGCGTCTGCACCATCGCAGACATGACACTTACACGCAGGCGATCGGGTTTATTCCCCCGGGCCTGAGTTTTTTTGCGCACAGCTAGGTCATGCGTGCCGCACCAAATGCCGGTTGATCGGACAAAGACAGCGGGATGTGGATGTCGCGCCGCAGCGTGGCGACATGCCGTTTATCCAGATCCGATACAAAGGCCACATCGCGCATATAGATCGCGCGACCGTCGCGGGCGGTCAGCTTGAGATTGGCGATTTCGGCGGGAGTCGACAAGGAGTCACCGTTCGTCAGTGGGATCTGCGCACCGCCGTGGCACAGAAGACCGGCTGGTGCGGTCGAATAGGCGCGCTGCCCTGGCCGCAAGCTGCTGATGCCTGATGCCGTACGGTGTCGGATGTTCCGAGACGGGCGTATCGCGAAGGACCTCGTCCGCGGCGCCCACCAGGTGGGTCAGGCTGACGCCCTCGGTCCGGGGCAGCTGAACCGCGACCTTGCGGGCAACGTATGTAAACTCGGCAACGGAGATCGTCCGCTGCCCGGGCGCCGGAGAGAAGGTCTGCGACGCGATTGGAACGCCGTTGATGCCGCGCCCGGATCGCCAAGCAACATTGCGACAGCAGGACCGGCGATACACCTGGCAAGGCCGGCGACTTTCACGCCGGTCACCGGAAGATCGGAGAATGGCTTGCACATGGATCCTCTGGGAAGTTCTTTCACCCGGATGCCTACGGGACTTATTGACCCGCCAGCATCCAGCCCGCGGCCTTTTCCGCGATCATGATCGTGGGTGAATTGGTGTTGCCACTGGTGATCTCTGGCATGATCGAAGCATCGACCACGCGCAGCCCAATCACTCCCTTCATGCGCAAATGCGGATCGAGAACGGCGGTTTCATCATCCTCTCGGCCCATTTTGATCGTACCAACTGGGTGAAAGATCGTGCTGGCGATATCGCCTGCCAAACGGGCCAGTTCCTCGTCGGATTGATACTGAATGCCCGGCTTGAATTCTTCCGGCTCATAGGCTTCCATCGCCGGCTGAGCCATGATTTCGCGCACCTGCCGCAAGCTTAGAGCGGCAACCCTGCGATCTTCGTCTGTATCGAGATAATTGGGCTTAATCCGGGGCGGGTGACGGAAATCCGAAGACGCGATGCGGACATGCCCGCGGCTGGTCGGATTCAGGTTGCAAACACTGACGGTGATGGCGGGGAAATCATGCAGGTCTTCGCCAAACGCCTCAAGGCTCAACGGCTGAACGTGGTATTCGAGGTTGGCGTGCGGTCTTGCCGGATCAGACCGGGTGAAAGCCCCCAATTGGCTGGGCGACATGCTCATCGGGCCAGAGCGCTTCAGCACATATTCCAGTCCGATCTTGGCCTTGCCTATCAACGAATTGGCCAAGGTGTTCAGCGTCTTGGTACCCTTGACCTTGTAGACCGCACGAATTTGCAGGTGATCCTGTAGGTTTTCACCCACATAGGGCGCATCCATGACGACATCAATTCCGTGCTTTTTCAGAAGCGCCGCCGGGCCGATCCCCGACAGTTGCAGGATTTGCGGCGAGTTCACGGCGCCAGCAGACAAAACCACCTCCTTTGTGGCCTCGACCGCAATGGGCTGTCCTTTGTGGTGGACAACTGCGCCGGTACAATGCAACCGACCAGTCTCGCCTGTTTCGAAGGTCAACTTCTCGACCTGCGCCTGTGTCCAGATCGACAGGTTCGAGCGCGACTTGGCGGGGCGCAGAAACGCCTTGGAGGTATTCCAACGCCAGCCAGAACGCTGGTTGACGTCGAAGTAGCCAACCCCGGCATTGTCGCCGGTGTTGAAATCATCGGTCTTGGGGATGCCGTTTTCGACTGCGGCTTCGGCAAAACTGTCCAGAACATCCCAGCGCAGTCGCTGTTTTTCCACCCGCCATTCGCCGCCATGCCCGTGCAGATCGGAAAACCGGCTGTTGTCGCCGGTGCGTGGGTCGGCACCGTCATCCAACCGGTAGTGGTTCTCATGAGCCTTGAAGTCGGCCAGCGCGTTTTCCCAGTTCCATGCCTCTTCACCGGTGAGCTTGGCCCAGTTGTCATAGTCGCGGGCCTGGCCCCGCATATAGATCATCCCGTTGATCGAGGAGCACCCGCCGAGCGCCTTCCCGCGCGGGTAAAGCAGGCTGCGCCCGTTCAGCCCCTTGGCGGGTTCGGTTGTGTACATCCAGTCTGCGCGCGGGTTGCCGATGCAATAGAGATAGCCAACCGGAATGTGTATCCAAGGATAGGTGTCGGGCTTGCCTGCCTCAAGCAGCAAAACCCGGTTCCCGGGATCGGCGCTCAGCCTGTTGGCCAGCAGGCACCCGGCCGATCCGCCGCCAATCACGATATAGTCGAACCTGTTTGCGCCGTCAGACATCTTTGTCTTCCACCTGTTCTGTCGTTGCTTCGCCATTTGCGCACCGGAAAGGAAACGGATTCCTGTTTACTGGTACGAGGCCCTTTTGATTCACCTCCGAGGGTGGGGGCGGTTCACCCACCACCACACAACGCTGGTTCTACCGATCTCTGCGGGAGCGGCAGGCAAAAAGCTAATGACAATTTGCATAATGCCATATGAGTAAGTCCTACATAGACCGGTTTTCGATCCTTATCACCATCCTGATCTTCGTGACGGTGGCCCGTGAAGGCAGTGTTTCACGCGCAGCCGAGGTGTTGAACCTGACACAGCCGGCCATCAGCCATCAATTCAAGCGTCTTGCCGAAGAAAAGGGGCTTACCTTGTTCAACCGAAACAGCAACCGGGTTGCAGATCACTCATGACGACACTGCGGTTTTGGCGAAGGCTCAACAAGTGCTCGATGCAGTCAGTGATTTCCAACGCAGCCCCCACCAGCGCCTGCTCGCCTCCCTGCTCATACAATTCCTTGAACCGGTAGAAGCTGTCCCGGCTGTATCCCATTACCTTGCAGGCTTGTGAAACGCTGCCGAGCTGTTTGGCCAGTTCCAGCAGCCCCAGCTTCGGTTTGATGATGTTTTCCTGAATGCTTGTCATTGATCGACACTCCTTACTTGCGCTCCAAAAGAGCAGAAATGTCAGATCAAGTCGTGTGTTTTACAGATAAGGACGTCAGACACTTTGTGAAACGCACTTGGAAGCTTGTTGTTTGGTCCAGCGGCTGTGTTGCGCGAGGCCAAGCCGCCCCAAAGCGTGATTTCGCCAGCCGCGCATGAGCACAAGACAACTATTTGCATTGTGGGATGGGCTTCAAACACTGGAGGTGATGATATCGGCCTGGCTGTTGCGATGACCCTGCAAGGCGCAACCTTGCCGCCTTCGTTTCTTGTCGCGTTCCACGCCAAAAACGTTGGGAAAGACGTTCAGACAACCTGCGATCTGAACCCGGGTGATGACAAGAAACTGCACTGGATCAAGGACAGCGATACGCGTCGCTTCATCGGCTTTAACTCTCTTGGCGAGCACCCCGAAACGATGGTCGAGTTCTTCAACACGCATATTGGGGTGACGGCATCCCGGCTTCCTGTTCTTTGGTCATCCCAAAAATCTGGGCTTCCGCGAAACGGCTCTTTCGCATTCGTTTGCTTCTTCAAGAGTTCGTTTGCTCCTTTAAGAGGTTGAGCAAACTCTACATCAGATCGAGGGAAGTTTCGGGGGCAGGTCACGTCCGCTGCCATCATGCCGGACACCATGGCAATCTTCTTGATCCGGTGATCGGTCACGGCAGCCGACGCGATGATCGAACCGCCCTGACAAACGCCCAGACCGTAGATTTCATCTACGAACGGACGCGTGCCAAGGTAAGACACAGCGTCCGAAGTGTTTTCGATCAACCGCTTCCACGACAAATGGCGTGGGTACGGCTCTGATCGTCGTTGGCGGCGCCGCGCGTCTGCATCTGCCAAACGGCGGTCCACATACGGTTATGTCAGATCCGGACTTCTCGCCTGACAACATCGTTCCAACAGCCCGCGCATCGATGGCGCAATGGGGACTCTGCGCCTCTGAAACATCGGCAAACTGGACTTACGCCAACCCGCCAGCCCTCTTGCAGCCCGGTCCACGCCTGGGCACGTACAGAACCGGTACCGACACCCTGCTGGACGATGAACTGGGCAAATCGCAGTTATCGATGGAAGACTTTGCCGTTGCGCTGGGTCACGAGGCACAATCAGCCAATTTTCGGCGGGCTGCGTTCACGGTCGGTTACCAGCACTCGTTCATGAGCGCAGGGGAAAGGCAGACCGGCCAGCCGACCAGCAGGCCGGGCAGGAACCAGCGGGTGTATGTCAGACCAAGTAAACCGTTTCACCGGTTTCTGTTGCCTGTTGCGCCGCTTGCCCCATCCTGACAGCCCAGAGGCCGTCCTTCAAACTCACATCCGGTTTTGCCTTTTCGCCACGAAGAACGGCCAGGAATCCTTTGTGCTGATAGTAGGTTGACCCATTGTGATCCCCTGCCGCCAAAAGGGTGGGGTCCACCGGAACGTCCATTGATACCGGACCTTTGGGACTGCGCGGGCTCAGGATCACCTGCGGCAGTGGCGGAGTTCCCAAATGATCGGGCCAGAATCGTCCGGGCCCGGGAACAAACGCCTCAATCTTGGCGTCCGGTCCGACGGCCGATATTTCTTCCTGATAGCGTGAGCCTTCGGCAAACATGCAAAGCTCCAACATCGCGCGCGCTCCCGAAGCAAAGTCGACCAGAACATAGCCGTGATCCAGAATATCCGGGGTTTGACCGTCGTAACGCTCGTCCAGATGGTTCACCGCCTGCCCACCGCTTGCCGTGATACGCACCGGATCGGATTGCAATATCAGACGCATCAGGTCGAAGAAGTGGCAGCATTTCTCGACAAAAGTGCCACCAGTATTTCGGTTGAACCGGTTCCAGTTGCCGACCTTGTCCAGGAATGGAAAACGATGCTCACGGATCGACAGCATTTTTACCCCACCCGTCGCCTCGGCTTTGTCGATCAAAGCAGCAATAGGGGGCATGTACCGGTATTCCATCGCAACCCAAATCGGGCAGGGGTAGTCGCGCTGCAACTGCTCGAGTCGGGGCGCGTCCTGCGGGTCGGTGAACAATGGTTTTTCTACCAGAAGCGGCAGAGGACGTGTTTCAGCGATCTCGCAGATCTGGTCCACATGAAGATGGTTCGGGCTGACAATGACGACGCAGTCCAGTTCCTCTACCGCCAGAAGATCTTGGACGGAACCTACCATGGTTGCAGTTGGCGCAATTGCCTTGGCGGCTTTTGCCATTTCCAGATCGGGTTCATAGATCGCAGCCACACTGGTACCTTCCAGCAACCCGATGTTGTGCAGGTGCTCTTGCCCCATCATTCCGCATCCAATCAGCCCGTAATTGATGGTCCGGGTCATGTGCGATTCCTTTTACTTCAGACGTTGGACGTAGTTGGCCCGATCCGGGTCGAACCATGTTTTTGAGAATTCAACGGGTTCGGCGTTTTCCGACCAGCTGAACCGCTCGATATAACCGACTGCTTGGCCTGCTGGCTTGGTGAAGTCAGAAGGCGTCCAGTCCGGTAGGGGCCGGACCGAAACCCTGTCTTCGGCTCTTGCGATCCAAAAGCCCAACTGGCGCTGATAATAGCGATAGAGCGAGTCGGACAGCAGGCTCTGGTCGATCAGGCCCGCTGATTCGTCCAGCCAGATTTCTTCGACAGCGATGATTGTATCATTCAGGTAGCGCATCCGCCGGACACGCGAACCGGCGTCAGAAGCACCGAATTTCGGCAGGTCGACCGGCTTATTCAGATGGTCAACCGACAGGATATCAGCACGTGGCAGGCCACCCCCTTCAGGCAGTTCCAGCCTGAACATTGCATAGACGCTGTTTTGTGTGCCGGTCTCGCGGATGTAGTTGCCCGAGCCTTGGATACGCTCCAACATGCCCTTTTTTTCTAGCTCAGAGAGCGATTTTCGCAGAGTTCCAACCGAGACATTCAGCTCTGCGGCCATCTCGCGCTCGGGTGGCAAGCGCTCACCTTCAATAAGGCGACCAGCCGCGATGTCACGGATCAGAAGTTCCGCGATCTGAATAAATACCGGCAGGGCATTAGGGTTTCGGTTGGATGCAGGCACGGCAGACGCTTCACTCGGTCGCAGGAAAAATTGATACACTATTGATCTACATCAAAGCGATTGCTACGCAAGAGGAAAGTCAAAGATGTACGGAGCGTGAATCAAATGAGCATCGTCCCCATCACATCCCCCGATCTGGATGCGGCCGAAGTTTCGTGGTTTGCCGCGCTGTGTTCCGATGATTACCAGTTCCTTGGCGTCCCTGATGGCGACCTGCGGTCGAGTTGGGAGCATTGCTCGAGCATTGTGAAAGAGGCCGAAGCGCAGGGATTCCGCAACATCCTCTGCCCGTCCTCCTATCAGGTCGGTCAAGACACGTTGAGCTTTGTCGCCGGCTGCGCCCCGATCACCGACCGGATCAACCTGCTGGCCGCCGTGCGCTGTGGTGAGATGCAACCAATCATGCTGGCCCGCACCATCGCAACGCTAGATCACATGCTGAAGGGGCGGTTGACGGTCAACATCATCTCATCCGACTTTCCCGGTGAGAAAGCCGACAGCGCGTTCCGTTATCAGCGCTCTCGCGAAGTGGTGGAGATTCTGAAACAGGCCTGGACGCAGGATGAGATCAATCATGCAGGCGAGGTCTATAACTTCTCGGGCCTGACTACTGACCCGGCCAAGCCATATCAGACCGGCGGCCCGCTGCTTTATTTCGGCGGCTATTCTCCTTCCGCTTTGAACCTGTGTGGCGAGCACTGCGATGTCTATCTGATGTGGCCTGAAACCAAGGACCAACTGGCCGAGCGGATGAAGGCTGTTCACGCCGTCGCTGAAAACTACGACCGCACGCTGGATTACGGGTTGCGTGTCCATATGATCGTTCGCGATACCGAGGCTGAGGCACAGGAATACGCGGATTACATCGTCTCGAAGCTGGACGACGAATACGGTCGTGCCATCCGCGAACGGGCGCTGGATTCGACCTCGCTGGGCGTGGCGCACCAGGCCAGGAACCGCGATCTGGCGGATGAGTACGGCTATGTCGAACCCGGTCTCTGGACCGGTGTTGGCCGGGCGCGGTCTGGCTGCGGTGCCGCTCTGGTCGGATCAACCGATCAGGTTATGTCGAAGATCGAAGAATACCAGAAGATGGGCATCCGCGCTTTCATCTTCTCGGGCTACCCGCATCTGGACGAAGCCCGCCATTTCGGTGCCCGCGTGTTGCCAAACCTGAAAACCTGCTCCCTTCCCGAAGCTTACGGAAGGGTTCCAGATACGACCCCGGCCACACCGCTGGGCAAAGGAGAACGCCGCTGATGCAACGTGTGAAACTATCTGACTCGCTGGAAATGAGCCGCCTTGTCTATGGCATGTGGCGGTTGGGCGATGACAGTGACACGTCCGCGGGCCATGTCGAGGCCAAGATTCAGGCCTGTCTGGATCAGGGTATCACCACCTTCGATCAGGCCGACATCTATGGCGGCTATCAGGCCGAGGCCGTGCTGGGCGCGGCCCTGCGCGCCAATCCAAGCCTGCGTCAGAAGATGGAGATCGTCACCAAGTGCGACATCGTCGCGCCGGTTGGCCGTTACGCGGATGCGAAGGTAAAATACTACGACACCTCGCGCGCCCACATACTGAAGTCGGTCGAAACGTCGCTGTCGGAAATGGCGATTGACCACATCGATCTGCTGTTGATCCACCGTCCAGATCCGATGATGGACCACCATGAAACCGGAGCCGCCCTGGATGAGGTTGTCGCCAGCGGCAAGGTCGGCGCGGTGGGCGTGTCCAACTTCCGCCCGTGGGATTGGTCGTTGCTGCAATCGGCGATGAAAACGCAGTTGGTCACCAACCAGATCGAAACTTCTCTGGGTGAGATCAGCCCCTTCACCAACGGGGACCTGGCGTTTCACCAACAGCATGGCCATCCGGTGATGGCATGGTCGCCGCTGGGTGGAGGCCTGTTGATGGCCGGAAACCCACCGGTTGGGGTCGTCGCCGACGAAATCGCAGCCAGGTTCGGCGTGGATCGCGCGGCCGTCGCAGTGGCGTTCCTGCTGGCCCACCCGGCCAACATCCTGCCGGTTCTGGGCACCAACAATCTGGACCGGATCAAACGCGCCTCGGACGCATTGAAAGTCAAACTGGATCGCGAAAGCTGGTTCCGCCTGTACGAGGCGGCACTGGGGCATGAGGTACCATGATGAACGCAATCTCAAAGGACATGACCCGCACCTTCATTCCGCATAAGGACGACACACGCACCCTGCGCGACGCCTTCGGCCGCTTTGCAACCGGCGTCACGATCGTGACTTGCGACAGCGCGGACGGGCCGGTCTGCATCACCGCGAATAGCTTTTCGTCCCTATCGCTCGACCCACCGCTGATCATGTGGGCCGGAGACCGCAACTCGCGCCGCTTCCCCTATTTCCACAAGGCGCGCCATTTCAGCGTCCACGTGCTGTCCGCGGAACAGGCCGAGCTGTGTTTCGGCTGCTCGAAAGACGCCTTTGCACTGCGGGACATCCGCCACGAGCGCTGTGAGAACGGGACACCGGTGTTGGCGGACTGCCTGGCGCGATTCGAATGCGAACAGCACGCGTATCACGATGCAGGCGATCACGTTATCGTGGTTGGAAAAGTTCTTCGGGTCAGCATGTCGGATGGAGACGCGCTGACCTTTTATGCCGGGAAACTCGGCCAATTCGCGAAAACCTAAGCGCGATTTGATGACCGCGGGGGACACCCGCGGCTGAACAAGGGAGGATCCGCATGGGCGGACTGGCATCGGTGCTTGCGCCGATTGCATTCGTGAACGAAACCGTGCTGCGTCTGGGCCGCGCGGTTGGTGTTGTTGCGATTGCGCTCATGGTGATCGCAATCCTGATCCAGGTGTTTTTCCGATACGTTCTGGGCAATGCGCTGCCGTGGCCGGATGAGGCCGCGCGGTTCTGCATGTTGTGGATGACCGGTCTTATGGCGCCCACCGCCTTTCGGCGCGGCGGCTTTGTGGCCATAGACATGCTGGAACGCTTCCTTCCCCGTATCATCGGTCAAACGCTGAATCTGTTCCTGCTTTTGATTGCGCTCGTCGTCCTGCTGGTCGCGGTCAACATCGGCTGGTCCGAGGTTACCGGCTTTGGCGGCAAATTCGCCACCGCCGCGCTGTATCTGCCCACCACTTTCGGGTTCGACGAATGGTATCGCATTCCGCGCAGTTGGATGATGGCATCGCTGCTGGTGGGGATCGTCCTGCTGATCTCGGTGAATATCGAGCTGATCCTGAGATCCTTCATTACTCTGCTGGGCGGCGGCCACCTTTTGCCCGAAATTCCCGATGCGGCAGTGGGGGCCGAATAAATGCTGATCTGGTTCCTGCCCACCTTCCTGATTTTCCTGCTGATCGGCCTGCCGGTCTTTTTCGCTTTGCTCGCGGCGCCCGGAATCCTGCTGTGGCTGAACGGCCAGACAAACGACATCACGCTGCTCTATCGCAATGTCTATAACGGCATGGACAGCTTCCCTCTGATGGCGATCCCCTTCTTCATGCTGGCCGGAGAGCTCATGAACCGAGGCGGCATCACCATCCGCCTTGTCGAGTTTTCCCAAGCTCTGATGGGCCATCTGCGCGGTGGTCTGGCGCATGTGAACGTGCTGAGTTCGATCCTGTTTGCGGGCCTGTCCGGGTCCGCCGTGGCGGACACCTCGGCGCTGGGGTCGATGCTGATCCCGGCGATGGAGAAACAGGGCTATACCCGCAAATTCGCCGCCGCGATCACGGCGGCGAGTTCGGTGATCGGGCCGATCATTCCGCCCTCGGGCATCATGATCATCTATGCCTATGTGATGGGCGAAAGCGTGGCCGCGTTGTTCCTTGCGGGGATCGTTCCGGGCGTGATGGTCGGTGTCGGTCTGATGCTGATGATCAAACTGATGGCCGACCGCTACGACTTCCCCGTCGCCAGCCGCAAATACACATGGTCCGAGAGGCGTCAGGCCAGTTTGAAGGCCTTCTTCCCACTTTTGACACCGGTCATCATTCTGGGCGGTATTCTGGGTGGTATCTTTACACCGACCGAGGCTGCGGCAGTCGCTGTGGGCTATGCCTTCATCATCGGTTTCTTCGTCCTGCGCACACTGACATGGAAAGAAGTTCCCGAGGTGCTCAGCAACGCGGGCATGACCTCAGCCGTTGTTCTTCTGCTGGTCGGTGCGGCAATGGCGTTCAAGACGGTTGTCAGCCTCAGCCATGCGCCGGAACAACTGGCCTCGCTGATCCTCAGCCTGTCAGAAAACCCGCTGATCCTTCTGTTCCTGATCAACCTGCTACTGTTCATCGTCGGCATGTTCCTGGACGCAGGCCCCGCGATCATCATCCTTGGACCAATCCTTGGCCCGATCTTCACCAGCCTCGGCGTCGACCCGATCCATTTCGCCATCATCATGAGCGTCAACCTGACCGTCGGCCTCGCCACCCCGCCAATGGGTTTGGTGCTATTCGTGGCTGCCGCCGTATCGCGCGAACGGGTTGAAACCATCGCCAAGGCGATCCTGCCGTTCCTGGCGGTCGAAATCATCGTGATTTTCTTGATCACCTACATACCCGCACTTTCCATGACGATCCCGAGGATAACGGGATTTGCCAACTAACTGAGTTTCACAGGGAGGAAACGCATGCTCAGAGAATTCATCAAAACCGCAGCGGTGGCCACATCGCTGGTGGCGGCGTCCGCCATGGCTGCGACAGCCGCCGATTATACGCTGCGCGCAACCGCAAATTCGAACGAAAACGATGAGGATTATGATGGGCTGATCGTCTTCAAGAACTATGTCGAATCTGCCTCGAACGGCGCGATCGAGGTCGAGCTTTTCATCGGCACACAGCTCTGCTCGAACGGGGCCGAATGTTTGCAGGGCGTGGCAGACGGCACCATCGACATCTACATCTCGACCTCGGGCGGTGCCTCAGGCATCTTTCCCTACGTGCAGGTTCTGGACCTGCCCTATCTGATGGCTGATGACCGCATTGCCGAGCATGTCCTGTCGGGCGACTTCACCCGTACCATGCGTGACATGGCGCTTGAGGACTCGGGCGGCGCGATCCGTCTGATGACCATCGGCAACACCGGCGGCTGGCGCAACTTTGCCAACACCCAGCGCCGCATTGCCGAGCCTGCGGATATGGAAGGTTTGAAAATCCGTACCGTGGTCGCCGATCTGCCGCAGGAACTGGTCAAGGCGTTGGGCGCTTCGCCTACCCCGATCCCGTGGCCGGAACTGTTCACCAGCTTCCAGACCGGTGTCGTTGAAGGATCCAAGAACGGCATCACCGACATCATGGGCATGAAATTCCCGGATGCGGGCTTGCAATATGTAACGCTGGACGGCCATGCCTATATGGGCGCACTGTGGTGGATGAACAACGCCAAGTTCCAAGAGATGCCTGAGGATATGCGCCGCGTCGTGGTCGACGGGTTCTATGCGTTGCAACAGGCCACTTTTGCATCCCCCAAGCGCAAGTCGATCCAAGCCTATGAGGATTTCGTCGCCGGCGGCGGAGACCTCTATGTGCTGACACCCGACCAGAAGGCTGCGTTCAAAGAGGCCGCAACGCCAGTCTATGATTGGTTCCAGTCCAACGTTGCGCGAGGCGACGAGATCTTTGCTGCACTGACCGAGGCGGTCGCGGCGGCTGAGGCGGACGTCAACGCCGCTCGCGATGCGGATCTGAAGTGAACGGTTGGGCCGGGCTTTGCGGCCTGGCCCTCACCGAAACGGGTACATCCACCCTTTGTAGTCGTTGACCAGAACATGCGCCTTTTCGATCTGCTCCGGCGACATTTTCTTGACCACTTCCTCAAGGCTGATCGCCGCGTCGGGGTCGCCGCCAATGGCGCTGAGCGTGTACCACATATACGCACGCACCAGATCGGGCGCGGGCATGCCCAGACCCAATTCGTAATACCAGCCGACGCCCGACTGCGCCCCCGGATGCCCCTTCATCGAGGCCCGCAGATACCATTCAAAAGCCCGTTCGTAATCCTGCTCGACCCCCAAACCCAGCCCGTACATCACGCCGATCAGCTCTTCTGCCTCGGCGTTGCCCGAGCGCGCGGCTGGAAGAAGTTCCTTGCGTGCGGCTGCAAACTGTCCGGCTTCCATCATATCGCGCGCTTGCTCCAGTTCAGCCAGAGCCGGAGAAGCAAATACGCAAAGGGCAAAAACAAGCTGGCGCATGGGATCGTTGCTTTCTTCTGGGTCGGGGCCGCTGCGGCACAGGATTTGCCGCGCCCGCTGACCGATGATGACTTTATCCCCTTTGATATGGAACAGGCCGCCATCGGTCATCAACTGTTTTACGACCCGATCCTTTCAGGCAACCGCAACATCGCCTGCGCCCATTGTCACCACCCGGATTTCGGCACCTCGGACGGGTTGTCACTTGGCATAGGAGAAGGCGGGCAGGGGTTGGGACCGGACCGCACACCCGGCACCGGGGCCGACAGAATACGCAAACGCATCCCCCGCAACTCACCGGGCCTATGGAACCTTGGGGCCAAGGACATACATACCGTCTTTCATGACGGCAGGCTGAGCATTTCCGACGTCTACGGCAACGGCTTCAATTCCCCTGCGCAGGAGTGGCTGCCCGAGGGCCTGAATTCTCTGCTTGCGGCACAGGCTCTGTTTCCCCTGACCTCCCAATTCGAGATGGCGGGCAATGTGGCCGAAAATGAGGTCACGGGCGCGGTGCATGATCGTATCGACAAGGGCTGGCCCATTCTGGCGAAACGCGTCCGCACCGATCCGCGCTATGGTCCGGCCATCGTCGCCGCCTTTGATGAGGTCGAGACGACCGAGGACATCACGATCACGCAAGTCGTCAACGCTCTGGCCGCTTTCATGGCGATCGAGTGGCGTAGCACCGACAGCCCGTTTGACCACTATCTTGCGGGCGACTCGAATGCCCTTTCAACGGTACAAATCGAGGGGATGAAGCTTTTCTACGGCAAAGCTCGCTGCTCGACCTGCCACACTGGGCCGCTCATGTCAGATCAGAAGTTCCATGCGTTGGGTTTGCCGCCCTTTGGGCCGGGTCGCACACGACAATGGGACCCCTTCGTCCGGGATGTGGGCCGCATGGGTGAAAGCAACCGCCTTGAGGATGCTTACAGATTCCGCACCCCGATGCTGCGCAACGTTGCCCTGACCGCGCCTTACGGTCACAATGGCGCGTTCCCCGATCTTGAAAGCGTTATTCGCCATCATTTGGACCCGCAGGCAAGCCTGGACAAATGGACTCCTCACATGGCTGCCTTGCCCGAGGTACCATGGTTGCAAAAAACGGATTTCCTGGTTTGGCAGGACCACTATGAAATGGAGCGTCAACGCAAAAGAATTGACATTGATCCGATCCAGCTTGAGGAACTGGAAATAGAAAACCTGATTGCGTTTCTGCATTCGTTGACAGGTCGCAGCGTAGACTCTCCGATATTCGGTGTGCCGAAAGGGTTTACCCCTTAGCCATCTCTCACATCATCAAGGTAAAGCCAGAGAAATCGCATCCTGCCGTCTTTCTTGGCGCTTCATTATGGCGAGAGCGTGGAGTGAGTTGATCAGAAGAGAAAAAACCTCCGCAGAGCGGCGCAAAACACAAATACGGGCATATGATACGGTATCAAACCAGTTCAATCTCACGAGACCGACATCGGTAACCGGGGTACTGTTCTAGATAGTGGAATGTTCCCGGTATCAGATGAGTTCGATATCGACCGGCACCGTTATCGCCACCCCCGGATTGGATGAATCCACCAGCAAGGCCGCAATACGCGCCCGCCGGGTTTCGAATATCGCCGGGCATGATCCGGCACGAGGAATTGCTGCGCACCGTGGCGCAGCCTGCCTCGATGCAAAGGCAATCTGTTCGTCGCTATATCGTTTCTTCGGCATCGGTACACTCCTCTGTTGCCGGAAATGTACCCAAAACTTCGCACTCAATTCGGACCAGTTTCAGGGGGCAAGACCATGGGCATCTGGTCTATCGGAACGATGCTTTCCGGAGCAGGCGGACGATAGCCCAATGAGCTGCGCGGAATTCCGAGGTTGTTTTCGTGCCATGATGTTTCTCCTTTGTGGCAAAATACCAAGTTAAAGGAGCGGAACAATTCCGTGACGGGTCCAGGTCCGTTTGAGCACGCTATAGTCCCGAGCACCTGCATAAAGCTGCCAGTGCATTGGTGTTCGACTAATGCTCAGGTTCAACGAACCTCGGATCACTGTCTTGAAAACAACAAAGGCGCCCATGGGCGCCTTGATTTATTGGTCGGAGTGAGAGGATTCGAACCTCCGACCCCTGCCTCCCGAAGACAGTGCTCTACCAGGCTGAGCTACACTCCGACCGTGGCGGGTGATCTATACGCGGCGCGTCTGATGCGCAAGAGGATTCTGTATTGCGATCACCCGAATCTTTCGATCTCAACAACCGAAAAAACATGGCAGCGGAGCAATGGGCTCGGAACCCGGTGATCTGAGCGGGTCGCCGGGTTCACGGTTCGAAAAACGCACGTTTTCAAGATTGCATTCTTCTGGTTGACCGGCGCGCGAGGGTGTCCGCCAACCTGTTCGCCCCTGCCGGGCAGGTCGTGATTGCACCGGTCCAAGACGTCGACTGGTTCACAGGCACGTTGAAAGACAAGGGAATCGCAAGCCTTTGCGGCGGAAACCCAGTGGTTGTCTTGTCCGCTCTCGCCCGCGCAGCCATCGTCATGAATTGGCTGCGAAGCCTTCCAGGCAATCACGGCAAGGCATCCGTTTTGTACAGACGAATTTTGGTTCCACCATGGTCGACGACCGGCCCCGGCGCCAGCAAAGGCAGACGTGTGGCCCGGGCAAGCCCCGGAGCGCTGGTGATCATGCCGACCCGCCATCCCCGGAACCGGTTCATCAGGGTTTTGCCCATGGCACCATAGACCGACCGCAAGCGTCTTTCGTCACCAATTCGCGCCCCGTAGGGCGGGTTCACAATGACCAGCCCCGCAGGACCTTCGGGGGGTCTCATGTCACTGACGGAACGCTGTTGAAACCGTGTCACATCACTGACCTGGGCCCTTTCGGCATTGGCAGTCGCCGCGTCAACCGCGCCGGAGTTGCGATCCGAGCCGTAGAAGGTAAGCGCGCATTCCGCCGTCTTTGTTTCCTGCCGCATTTCCTGCCACTGATCAGGGTCAAAGCCCACCAGGTCTTCGAATGCAAAACTGCGGGAGCGGCCAGGGCGCAGGCCCAGAGCGATCTCGGCGGCCTCGATCACGAAGGTACCC
Source organism: Ruegeria sp. YTSC002 (assembly GCF_059609845.1). NCBI lineage: Bacteria > Pseudomonadati > Pseudomonadota > Alphaproteobacteria > Rhodobacterales > Roseobacteraceae > Ruegeria > Ruegeria sp. YTSC002. The sequence goes on along the minus strand of NZ_JBXWML010000002.1, from coordinate 150,189 downwards.
GATCCGCACATCGGGTCCAGTACGGGTTCATCGCCCGAGTAGCCACACTCTCTCAGAAACATGGCGGCCATTGTTTCGCGCATTGGAGCCTTGGCAATGGCTTCCTTGTGGCCGCGCTTGTGCAACAGCTCGCCAGAACTGTCGACCGAGATCGTGCAGATGTCTTTCTCGATTCTAAGCAAGACCCGAAGGTTCGCGTCGGATGAAATCGAGGTGCCCAATGTCTCGGATATTGCCCGCTCGATCCTCTGACGCGCTGCCCCGGCGTGATAAATTCTGGATTTGCGGCTGATGGCTTCCACCTTGACCGGCACGTCAGGACGCAAAACGGTGCCCCAAGGGAATTTCCGAGCACGTTTGTCCAATTGGGCAAGGTGTACGGCGGGGAAACTGCCCAGTCGCACCAGAACCTTGTTGGCGCCGCGCAGCGTCAGATTGGCGCGCCAGACCTCGGGCCATGAACCCCGGCATGTCACGCCGCCCGGTACAGTTCTGACCTGCGCGAATCCGTTGAGTTCCGCCTCGTCACCGAGAGGCGCTTCGAGGCCCGGCGTGGCAACCAGAAAGATTTCCAAATCTGTGTCTTTTTCCATTCCGGTTGCTTACACTGGAACCTTGGTGGGCGCGATATGCAATTATGCGCCATGGATTCAGAAGAAATGACCGATCAATCGCAGGATTGTGTGGTTCGCCCTCAAGTTTTGGCGGTAACAGGTTTGCGTTTGTGACCTTCCCCGCGTAAAGGGTCCTTGATCGGAAATACGCCTGCGGAATTTGGACCGTTTTCGACGCTTCTGCGACGGAGGTTCGAAAAAACCGCGCTATTGCATGACCCCGAAAGGGCGTTGGCAGAGCTGGCGCAGAAAAGAGGCTTGGAAGAACGTAGCAACATGCAAACTTTCAAACTGAAAAAAGGGCTGGATCTGCCAGTGGAAGGCGCTCCTGACCAGACCATTCACCCGGGCCCGGAATACTCGACCGTAGGCGTCCTGGGCGGTGACTACATCGGCCTGAAACCCAAGATGCTGGTGCAGGAAGGCGACAGTGTTGTGCGCGGCACGCCGCTGTTCTGCCACAAGGACGCGCCTGACGCGATGATGGTCGCCCCGGTCAGTGGCAGAGTCGTCGCGATCAACCGTGGTGCCCGTCGGGTGCTGCAAAGCGTCGTGATCGAAGTGACCGACGCCAATGACGCCGGGCTGGATTTCTCGGGCATAGGGGATGCTGACAGCGCTGAAGGCGTGACAGCCAAGCTGTGCGCCGCCGGCCTGTGGACGTCGTTCCGCACGCGTCCCTATTCGAAAATGCCGGAGCCCGGCATCAAACCGGATGCGATCTTTGTCACCGCCATGGACAGTGACCCGCTGGCCGCTGACGCTGCCACGATCATTGCCGAGGCGCCCGAAGAGTTTACCGCCGGTTTGGCGGCAGTCAGCACACTGACCGAGGGCAAAACCTATCTTTGCCAAAAAGAGGGTGACACGATACCCGGCGCAGAAGTCGCCGGTGTCGAAACCGCATCTTTCGCAGGCCCACACCCATCGGGCCTGGCCGGAACGCATATTCACTTTCTCGAACCCCTTGCAGGCGACAAGCAGGTCTGGACCATCGGGTATCAGGATGTCATCGCCATTGGCCGCCTGATGCAGACCGGTCATCTGGATCCGAAGGTCGTGATTGCCCTGACGGGGCCGTGTGCGCGTCAACCGCGTTTGATCCGTACCGTGATGGGCGCATCAACTGACGATCTGACCCGCGACGAAGTCAATGTAGACGGCACGCCCCGCATCATTTCGGGTTCGATCCTGTCGGGCCGGCACGCTGAGGGCCCGACCGCCTATCTGGGCCGGTTCGCGCGCCAGATCAGCATCATCCGTGAAGATCCCGATCAAATCCCGTTGGGCTGGATTCGTCCGATGCCGTCGAAATATGCGGTGCAGCCTGTATTGGGTTCGGCATTCGCCAAGAAGCTGTATGCGTTCACATCCAACCTGAACGGCGGTCGTCGTGCCATGGTGCCCACAGGTGTTTTCGAAGACCTGATGCCGCAGGACTATCTGCCCACTCAGTTGCTGCGGGCGCTGCTGGTAATGGATACGGACACTGCCCAGGCCCTGGGTGCGCTGGAGCTGGACGAAGAGGATCTGGGCCTTGTGGGCTTTGCCTGTCCGGCGAAATATGAATACGGGCTGGCGCTGCGCGACTGCCTGACCAAAATTGAAAAGGAGGGCTGAGCCGAATGGGTTTGCGCAGCTTCTTTGACAGGATCGAGCCGAACTTTACCAAGGGCGGCAAGTACGAGAAGTTCTTTCCCATCTACGAGATGGTGGAAAGCTTTATCTACACTCCGAAAACCGTGACCACGGTGGCGCCGCACGCGCGGTCTTACGTGGATATGAAACGGATCATGACCTATGTCGTGATCGCGACGATCCCCTGTATCTTATGGGGGATGTGGAACACTGGTTATCAGGCAAACTCGGCGATTGCTTTGCTGGGTCCGGAATCGGCCACCGGCTGGCGGATTGCCTTGTTGCAGATGTTCGGAATTTCGCTGGACCCGTCCAGCATCTTTGCCAACGTCATGCATGGTCTGATGTATTTCCTTCCGATCTACATCGTCACGCTGGTCGCGGGCGGTATCTTCGAGGTCATCTTTGCCACCGTGCGCGGCCACGAGGTGAACGAAGGCTTCCTTGTGACATCAATGCTGTACACGCTGATCATGCCTGCAACCACTCCCCTGTGGCAGGTGGCTTTGGGCATCATCTTCGGTGTTGTGATCGGTAAGGAAGTGTTCGGGGGCACCGGCAAGAACTTTCTCAACCCCGCGCTTGTGGGACGGGCGTTTTTGTATTTCGCCTATCCGGCGCAGATGTCGGGTGATGCAGTCTGGACACCCGTTGACGGGTTCTCGGGCGCGACTGCATTGGGCGTGTCTGCGGCCGAAGGCGTGCAGGCGCTGGCCGCCGAAGGCATAACCTGGTCGAGCGCGTTTTTCGGCACCATTCAAGGCAGCTTTGGCGAGACATCGACACTGGCCTGCATGATCGGTCTGGCCTTCCTTCTGATGACCAGGATCGCCAACTACCGCCTGATTGTGGGCTGTCTGGCCGGTACCATCGGCTTTACTTTGTTGCTGAACCTGATCGGATCGGACACCAATCCGATGTTCGCGATGCCATGGTACTGGCATATCGTGTTGGGTGGCTATGCTTTCGGCCTGGCCTTTATGGTGACTGAACCGGTTTCGGCCAGCCACACCAATGTGGGTCGCTATATCTACGGCGCGCTGATCGGTGTCATGGTCGTGATGATCCGCGTGATCAACCCGGCTTTCCCCGAAGGCATGATGCTGGCAATCCTGTTCGGCAACGTCTTTGCACCGCTGATCGACTATTTCGTCGTGCAAGCCAACATCAAACGGAGGGCGCGTCGCCATGTCTGATACGCAATCCCCAGATCAAAACGAGGCACCCAAGGGCGTACTGGCCAAATTCCTGGCGGCCTCGCCGGATTCTGTTGGCAAGACGATCTTCATCGCCGTTGCCGTCTGTCTGGTCGCCTCGATGGTTGTGTCCGCGGCCGCAGTCAGCCTGCGCCCGGTGCAAGAGGCCAACCGCCTGAAGGACAAACAGGTAAACGTTCTGCAAGTTGCGGGCGTGTTCGAGCCGGGCATCGACGTAACAGAGGCTTTTGCCGCCTTCGAACCACATGTGCTGGAGCTGTCCACAGGCACCTTCGTCGATGATCAGTTTGATCCGACCACGTTTGACGACATCGCCGCCGCCAGCGATCCCGAGCTGAGCGTCGCGCTGGACAACGACCCCGCCGGTATCGGACGCAAATCCAAGTACCGCGTTATCTATCTGCTGCGCGATGATGCGGGTGATCTGGACAAGGTGATCCTGCCTCTGCACGGATACGGTCTGTGGTCGACGCTCTATGGCTTTATCGCGCTTGAGAATAACGGCAACGATATCTACGGCCTGCAATTCTATCAGCATGGTGAAACTCCGGGTCTTGGGGCCGAAGTGGACAACCCACGTTGGAAAGCCTTGTGGAACGGGAAAAAGCTGCGCGACGAAGCAGGTGAACTGCAAATCACCGTTGCCAAATCGCAGCCCGCAGCCGGGCCAGATTTCTATGTCGATGCGCTGGCTGGGGCCACGCTGACGTCGGTCGGCGTCGATAACCTTGTGAAATTCTGGATGGGCGATGCGGGCTATGGTCCCTTCCTGGCCAAACTGCAAGCAGGAGAGATTTGATGTCGCAGACCAAAAAAGAGATGCTGGTCGACCCGCTTGTCGACAACAATCCGATCACATTGCAGGTGCTGGGCATCTGTTCAGCACTTGCGGTGACATCATCGTTGCAAGTGTCGATGGTGATGGCGCTGGCGGTGATCTTCGTGACCTCGTTTTCGTCCTTCTTCATTTCGTGCCTGCGCAACCAGATCCCGGGCTCGATCCGGATCATCGTGCAGATGGTGATCATCGCGTCGTTGGTGATCCTGGTGGATCAGATACTGAAGGCCTATGCCTTTGAGATATCGAAAACCCTTTCGGTTTTCGTCGGCCTGATCATCACCAACTGCATCGTGATGGGCCGCGCCGAGGCGTTTGCGATGAAGAACCCTCCGGTTGCGTCCTTCATCGACGGTATGGGCAACGGCATGGGCTATGGCCTGATCCTGCTGCTGGTCGGCTTCATTCGCGAGCTGTTCGGGGCAGGGTCGCTGTTCGGCATCACGATTCTCGAAACCGTCAACAACGGCGGCTGGTACGTGCCCAACGGCATGCTGCTGTTGCCGCCTTCGGCGTTCTTCATCATCGGTCTGATCATCTGGGCCTTCCGCACCTGGAAGCCGAACCAGGTGGAAGAGCGTGAATACAAAATTCAGCAGGTAGAGGCCCACTGATGGAAGGTCTGATCTCACTGGCCGTAAAGGCCATCTTTGTCGAAAACCTTGCGCTCAGCTTTTTTCTTGGCATGTGCACTTTCATCGCCGTATCCAAGAAGATTTCGACAGCGCTGGGTCTGGGGATTTCGGTCATGGTCGTGCAGGCCATCACCGTACCTGCCAACAACCTGCTGCTGAACTATCTGCTGAAACCGGGTGCGCTGGCCTGGGCCGGGTTCCCGGATGTTGACCTGACCTTCCTTGGCCTGATCTCCTATATCGGCGTGATCGCGGCAATGGTGCAGATCCTTGAGATGGTTTTGGACAAGTATTTCCCACCGCTTTACAACGCGCTGGGGATCTTTCTGCCACTGATCACGGTGAATTGCGCCATCCTTGGCGGGTCGCTGTTCATGGTGGAGCGTGACTATAACTTTGCCGAGGCGGCGACTTATGGCTTGTCTTCCGGTTTTGGCTGGGCGCTGGCAATCACGGCAATGGCCGGAGTGCGGGAAAAGCTGAAATATTCGGACATCCCCGATGGTCTGCAAGGTCTGGGCATTACTTTCATTACCGCAGGTCTGATGGCTATGGCCTTCATGTCCTTCTCGGGCGTGAAACTGTAAGGGGGCGTTGATGGAAACCTTTACCTTAGGCGTAGCTCTTTTCACCTTAATCGTTCTGGCATTGGTGGCCATTATCATGGCCGCCCGATCCAAGCTGGTATCGACTGGCAACGTCAACATCACGATCAACGGCGAAAAGACCATTTCCGTTCCGGCAGGTGGCAAGCTGCTTCAGACACTGGCTGCCGAGAAGCTGTTTGTTCCTTCGGCCTGCGGTGGCGGCGGCACCTGTGCGCAATGTCGGGTGCGGGTGCATTCGGGGGGCGGGTCGATCCTGCCAACCGAAGAAAGCCATATCACGAAACGCGAAGCGTCGTGTGGTGATCGCCTGTCTTGCCAGGTGGCCGTCAAGCAGGACATGGAAATTGAAGTTCCGGAAGAAGTCTTCGGCGTCAAGAAATGGGAATGTACCGTTCGGTCGAACGAGAACGTAGCGACCTTCATCAAGGCGTTGATTCTGGACCTGCCCGAGGGCGAGGACGTGAACTTCCGCGCCGGTGGCTACATCCAGATCGAAGCCCCTGCACACAAGTTGAAATACACGGATTTCGACATTGAAGAGGAATATCGCGAGGATTGGGATCGCTTCAATCTGTGGCAATATGAATCGGTCGTGACCGAACCCATCGAACGCGCCTATTCGATGGCCAACTACCCGGACGAAAAGGGCATGATCATGCTGAACGTCCGCGTGGCCTCGCCGCCGCCGGGGTCCGAAGGCATTCCGCCGGGCCAGATGTCGTCATACATCTTCAACCTGAAGCCGGGTGACAAGGTCACCATTTCAGGTCCATTCGGCGAATTCTTTGCCCGTGATACGGACAAAGAGATGGTCTTCATTGGCGGCGGCGCCGGTATGGCACCAATGCGCAGCCATATCTTCGATCAGCTCAAGCGTCTTCAGAACCGCAACCGCAAGATCAGCTTCTGGTACGGTGCGCGGTCGAAGAAAGAGATGTTCTTTGTCGAAGACTTCGACAGTCTGGCTGAAGAATTCGACAATTTCGAATGGCATGTGGCCTTGTCGGACGCGCAACCCGAGGACAATTGGAAAGGCTATACCGGCTTCATCCACAACGTTCTGTACGAAGAGTACCTCAAGAACCATCCCGCGCCTGAGGATTGCGAATACTACATGTGTGGTCCGCCAATCATGAACCAGTCGGTCATCAACATGCTGCTGGATCTGGGCGTGGACCGCGAAGACATCATGCTCGACGATTTCGGCGGGTAGGGAACAAAAAAGAACCGGCGTGGAAGGCGCCGGTTCTTTCATTTGGCGGTCGGCCCGCGTTATTTTCCGTAATAATCCCGATACCACGCGACGAATTGGGTGATGCCGTCTTTCAGGTCTGTCTGAGGACGATAATTCGTCAGTTTTTGCAGCAGCCGATTGTCCGCCCAGGTGGCATGAACATCACCCAACTGCATCGGCATGAAGTTCTTGATCGCCTTCTGCCCCACGGCCTGTTCGATGGCTTCAATGAAATCCATCAGGCGCACTTTTTCTCCGTTGCCGATATTCACGATGCGGTAGGGCGCGACGGGCGACAGGCTGTCTCCGTCCTCGATATCCTCACGACGGGCTGGCCGCACCGGAGGCGCGTCGATCAACAATCTGATGCCGCGTACAAGGTCTTGGACATGGGTGAAATCCCGGTACATGTCGCCGTGATTGTAAATGTCGATCGGGCGGCCATCCAGGATGGCAGCGACAAATTTGAAATACGCCAGGTCCGGCCGTCCCCAGGTGCCGTAGACGGTAAAGAAGCGGAACATGGTCGTAGGCAAATCCCACAGATGCGCATAGGAATGCCCCATCGCCTCATTCGCCTTCTTTGTCGCGGAATAGATGGTCAGTTGGGTGTCGGCTTTTTCCGTCTCGGTGAACGGCATATCTTCGTTGGCACCGTAAATCGAAGAGGTCGATGCCATCAAAAGGTGATCCACCTTATGTTGTCGTGCAATTTCCATCACGTTGAATGTTCCGACGACATTCGATTCAACATAGCTGCGGGGGTGTTCCAAACTGTGTCTCACACCGGCCTGAGCCGCCAGATGAACGATGACTTCCGGCTGAAATTCTTCGGCGACCTGCAACAGCCGATCATAATTTTCCAACCGATCCTCGGTTGCCGTGAATCCGGGTGTCTGAAGCAGAATTTGATGGCGACGCTGTTTCAGGACCACATCATAGTAATCCGTCATCCCGTCGTATCCATGCACGCGGAACCCTTCCTCTAACAGCAGCTTCGCCAAATGGAACCCGATGAACCCCGCAGAGCCCGTAATCAAAACCCGTTTCATAGAACCCTCAAAACGCCCTGCACGATCATCGCCGAACAAAAGGTACTGCCCCTGATGCCGGGTCAAACATTCTGAACTGCGCTGAAGGTCATATCGAACATCCAGACGTCATTGGTCAACTCTTTGCTGATTCAATCAGATGCTCATTGCCGCCAATGGGCGAGAAGGATAGGGATCAACATGTATGATTACGAACTGGATCAGACGGTGGTTCGACCGCAGGGCGGGGCGGACAATGAATGCAGTGTCTTGCGACATCGCTCCGGCCGAGAAAGTGACGGCCGTGGGCGATATTCACGGTCGTCTGGACTTGTTGCAGGCGTTGTTGCCCCGACTGGACGATCAGAGCTTGCTGGTCTTTGTCGGAGATTACATTGATCGGGGGCCATACAGCGCGCAGGTGCTGCGCCACCTGTTTCACCTGAGCGAGACGTCAGGAGGACGCGTTCAATGTCTTCTTGGAAACCACGAAGAGTTTCTGTTGCAATTCCTGGAGGCGCCGGAACGCAACGCCCGGCTTTGGTTTCAAAATGGGGGTGTACATACACTGGCGTCTTTCGGGTTGAAACCGCCCGGGGATATCGACAACAACCAGCAGATTCGAAAACTGGCGGATGATCTTCGCCTTAAGATGGGGGAAAGCCTGATCAACTGGCTTGCCGACCGGCCTTTGACCTGGACCACTGGCAACGTCACTTTCGTTCATGCGGCCCTGGACCCCCGACATCCGGCTGAGGCCCAGGATCGCCAGATTTGCCTCTGGGGACATCCCATGTTTCCCAGGCTGGCCCGCAGCGATGGTCAATGGGTGGTGCATGGCCACACCATCGTGGACCTCCCCCGGGTCAGGAACCAGGTGGTGTCGCTTGACACGGGCGCTTTCGCTTCGGGTCGGTTGACAGCCGCCGAGATCAACGCCGGCAGTGTTCGGTTCACCTCGACCGTGTGAACAGTGGGCCGTTAACCGACGATCATTTGCTTCATGCGAAGCGCTTCATATTCCAGCTCTTTGAGGCGGAAGTGGACAACGTCTCCGATCGTGATGACGCCGCACAAGTGACCGTCGCGCAGCACCGGCATATGGCGAAAACGGCCCTCGGTCATCGTTTTCAGAACTTCATTCAGCAGATCGTCCGGTGTGCAGGTCTTAACATCCCTGGTCATGAGATCTTCGACCGATTGCGGAAGGGTCTGGCCGGGTGTGTCTGCCATGCGCCGAACGATGTCGCGCTCTGACAAAATCCCCTGCAATGCCCCGTTCTGATCCGTCACGAGAACAGCACCGATCCGCTTTTCCTTCAGCGTGTTGACCACAGAATGGATGGTGTCATTTGGTCGCACCGAAAAAACCGCGTCCCCTTTACCTTCAAGCAGCTTGGCCACGGTTGTCTGCGAATGCGACAGGTTCGATTCCGCTGACTGGCTGTACGTCGTCTTGTCAGCCTTGTCGCCACGCGAGGGCGACTGGTAAGAGGTTGGAGCCATGGGCAATCTCCTTGTGGTTCTTGCAAAGTCTTTCCCTTTCACCTTAGCGCAGCTAAACGACCTGTATAGGGTGCAATTGCGCCGATCGGCAAAAACGCGGGCCCGGAAAGGACGTTCAAGCCATTGAGTGAACTCTATCTTACTCCACCCATAGCGGCATTGATCTTCTTTGCCGTTGTTGTATGCGGTCATAATTTTCGCATGGCGTGGAAGCAACAGCCGCCGGGTTGGCAAAAGCGTGCGTGGTTGTTTGGCGTGCCGGCGGGGGTCGGCCTGTTGGTGCTGGGATTCCTGCCGCTGAAGATGTGATCGCAGTTTGACTCTGGCAGGGGCCACTGGCATATGCCGGGCACAGAATTTCCCGGAGATCGCCCGATGCGTCTTATGCCATTACTGGCCGTTGCCACCCTTCTTTCCGGCTGTTTGTTCGACAAAGAACCCGAGGTGGTTCGTCTGTCGGGCGAAACGATGGGCACGACCTTCAACATAACCGCGATCGGCGAAGATCTTGATGAGGCCGGATTGGCCGCGGCTGTCGAAGAGACGCTGGCCGAGGTGAACGCCAAGATGTCCAACTGGGATCCAAAATCCGAGGTTTCCGTCTTTTCCGCTGCAACCAGCACAGCCCCCGTTCCGGTCTCGGACGAACTCGCGCTGGTCCTTTCGGCAGCCAATGACGTGCACGAAAAAACCGGCGGAACCTTTGACGTAACTCTGGGCCCGCTGATCGAACTTTGGGGCTTTGGCCCACGCAAGCCCGAGGATCCCGTGCCATCGGATGCCGAAATCGAGGCGGCGTTAAGCGGCGTCGGGCAAGCCCGTCTGCTGACGCTCGACACCGAAGCCGGCACGCTGTCGAAGGCTGATCCGCAGGTGGGCATCAACCTGTCGGCGATTGCGAAGGGCTATGGCATCGATGCGGTTGCCGGCGCTTTGCAGGATGCCGGTATCGACGATTACCTTGTCGAGATCGGTGGTGATCTTGTTGCCAAAGGCAAGAATGAGCAGGGCGAAGCCTGGCGCATTGGCATCGAAAAGCCTGAAACGGGTGCTCAGAGCATTCAATTGATCGTTTCCCTGGATAATCGCGGCATGGCCAGTTCGGGTGACTACAAGAATTTCTTCGAACAGGATGGTGTGCGTTATTCGCATATCATCGATCCGACAACGGGACGCCCGATCACACATCGCACGACCTCTGTCACGGTTCTGGCGGAAAACGCAATGTTGGCGGATGCCTGGGCAACAGCCATGCTGGCGTTGGGTCACGAGAAGGGAATGGACATTGCGGAAAAGCACAAACTTGCCGTGTACTTCATTTCGCGGGATGTGACAGGCGGCGAAGATGCCTATATTACGTCGCACAGCACCGCGTTCAAAGACGCTTTGGGAACCAACTGACAGGCAGGAACCGAGATGAGTACTTTTATTCTGGCCTTTATTCTTTTGGCGCTTGTCATGGTCGGTATGTCATTGGGTGTCATGCTGATGGGCAAGACCATCAAAGGCAGCTGCGGTGGCCTGAATGCGATCTCGGGCGCCGATAAATGCGTTGTGTGCCAAAAGGATGTCGACCCGGACAGCCCGCTGCGCGACCAATTGCAATGCAAACGTGCAAGGAAGATGCTGGAACAGATGGAACAGCAGACCTGAAGCAAGTTTTGCTTCGCTCTGCGGATGGAAGTGGCTAACTAGGTCCCCATGACTTTCGGGGAGGCACCGCGTTGGCCAAGGCAAAGAATATCCTGTTCATCATGTTCGACCAGCTGCGCTGGGATTATCTGAGCTGTTATGGGCACCCACATCTGCATACTCCGAATATCGATCGTCTGGCCGCGCGCGGTGTCCGCTTTGACCGTGCCTACATCCAGTCGCCGATTTGCGGCAGTTCCCGCATGTCGACCTATACCGGACGATATGTGCATTCCCATGGGGCCTCATGGAACAACATCCCTCTGAAAGTGGGTGAGATCACGTTGGGCGACCACCTGCGCAAAGCGGGAATGGATTGCTGGCTGGTCGGCAAGACCCATATGGCCGCGGATGCCGAGGGGATGGCCCGTCTTGGGCTGGAGCCCGACAGCGTCATCGGCGCCCGCGTCGCGGAATGCGGGTTTGACGTGTTCGAACGCGATGACGGGTTGCGTGCCGAGGGTCCGGATGGATTCTATGACCCGGACGGGGCAAAGAAATACAACCATTACCTTGCAGACAAGGGGTACGAGAGCGACAATCCGTGGCATGACTTTGCCAATTCCGGTCTGGATGCGGATGGCAACGTGCTGTCGGGCTGGTTCCTGAAGAATTCATCCGAGCCTGCAAACATCGCGGAAGAGGACAGTGAAACACCATATCTGACCACCCGTGGAATCGAGTTCATGGACAGCCATGACGGACCTTGGTGCTGTCACCTCAGCTACATCAAGCCTCACTGGCCTTACATCGTGCCGGAACCTTACGCTTCGATGTACGGGCCCGAACATGTCGTGCCCGTGGTCCGCTCGGAAGCTGAGCGAAAGAATGCCCACCCCGTCCTGAAGGCCTTCATGGATACCAAGGTCGGGCAGGCATTTTCACGAAAGGATGTCCGCGAGGCGGTGATCCCGGCTTACATGGGGCTGATCAAGCAAGCTGATGACCAGATGGGCCGCCTGTTCGACTGGATGGAGAAAACCGGGAGGATGGACGACACGATGATCGTGCTGACCTCAGATCACGGTGATTTTCTGGGCGACCACTGGATGGGTGAGAAGACTTTCTTCCACGATGCCTCTACCAAAGTGCCGCTGATCATTTATGACCCGTCACCCGAAGCGGACCTCACGCGCGGCACCACCTGCGGCGCGCTGGTCGAGTCGATCGATCTTGCGCCGACGTTTCTGGAACTGGCAGGTGGCGAAAATGCCGGACATATTCTCGAGGGGCATTCCCTGCTGCCGATCCTGCATGGTCAGTCCGACAAAACGCCCCGACAGGTCGCGATCTGCGAGTATGACTATTCCGCCTCACCCATTGCGCAGCGGTTGAACGTATCCGTTCGCGACGCGGTGATGTTCATGGTCGCGAATGAAAAGTGGAAGCTCATCCATTGCGAGGGCGGGTACCGGCCGATCCTGTTCGATCTGGAAAACGACCCCGAGGAACTGGTGGATCTGGGTGACAGCGCGGATCATTCGGATGTCATCGCGCAAATGTACGACCATCTGTTTGCCTGGGCGCGGCGCCCGTCACAGCGCACCACCCGGTCCGAACAGCAATTGATCGATATGCGGACCCGAAGCGGGGGTACGGGCATCATGATCGGTATCTATGATGAAAACGACACGCCGCTGGAACTGACGGTCAAGTATCGCAACCGCAAGGCAAAGCCATACACGCGTTACCTCAAAGGCTAGTCTCGTCCGGGTTTCCACCGATCATACCATGATGGCTCTGCGTCGAAAAATGCAGGGGACCGTTGTCTTCCAGCGATGGCCCGAAGCTGGCAGGCCGTTTGATTAATTCTGCGTAATTTGCCGCAAAGATGGTTCACCCCTTGCCGGCCAGACGCTAGAAGAAGACCCAAGAGCAGTAATCGGAGAATTTCAATGCCAACCCCCAAACCCGTTGTTCTGTGCATTCTTGATGGGTGGGGCGTGTCAGACGACACACAGGCGAATGCGCCCCATCTGGCGAATACGCCGACCTTTGACGCGATCATGGCCAAATGCCCGCATGCCACACTGACAACGCATGGCCCGGATGTAGGTCTGCCCAGCGGGCAGATGGGTAACTCCGAAGTCGGTCATACAAACATAGGCGCGGGCCGTGTTGTGGCCATGGATCTGGGTCAGATCGACCTGGCTATCGAAAACGGTTCATTCTTTGGCAATGAGGCGTTGCAGGCTTTCATTTCCAAGGTCAAATCCTCAGGGGGGACGGCTCACCTCATGGGGTTGGTCTCGGACGGTGGTGTCCACGGGCACCTGAACCACATCATCGCGGCAACCAAGGCCATTACGGATGCCGGTGTTCCGGTCGCCCTTCATGCCGTCACGGACGGGCGCGACGTGGCCCCCAAATCTGCGCTGACCTATCTTTCCCAGTTGGAAGAACGGCTGCCCGAGGGGGCTCGTGTTGTCACGGTAAGCGGTCGCTATTTCGCCATGGATCGCGACAATCGCTGGGAACGGATCGCAGAAGCCTATGACGCGATGATCAACGGCAAGGGCAGGGTCGCCAGCACCGCACATGGCGCCGTGGACCATGCCTACAAGCAATCTGAGTCTGACGAATTCATCACGCCAACCGTGTTGCAAGGTTACAAGGGCGTCACCGACGGCGATGGCTTTTTCTGCCTTAACTTCCGTGCAGATCGTGCTCGCGAAATCCTGCGCGCGATTGGTGAACCGGGCTTTGCCGAGTTCGAAACCGGGCCGCGGCCGAAACTGTCGGCGCTGCTGGGTATGGTAGAGTATTCGGACGGTCATAACGCATATATGACCACGGTTTTTCCGAAACGGGCGATTGTGAACACGCTCGGGGAATGGGTCGCCAAGCAGGGGTTGCGTCAGTTCCGGCTGGCTGAAACCGAAAAATACCCCCATGTCACTTTTTTCCTGAATGGGGGCAAGGAAACCCCTGAACAGGGTGAAGATCGCTTTATGCCCAAGTCACCCAAGGTTGCGACCTATGACTTGCAACCCGAGATGTCCTCGGCCGAGGTCACAGCCAAATTTGTCGAGGCGATTGAACAAGGCTACGACCTGATCGTAACCAATTACGCCAACCCTGATATGGTCGGGCATACCGGCGATCTTCAAGCTGCGATCAAGGCATGCGAGGCCGTTGATGCAGGGTTGGCTCAGGTCGTTGCCGCCTTGGAAAAAGCAGGTGGTGCAATGATCCTCACCGCCGATCACGGTAACTGCGAAGTGATGGTTGATCCGGAGACCGGCGGCCCGCATACGGCGCACACGCTGAACCCGGTGCCCATAGCTTTGGTCGGAGGGCCAGAGGACGCGCAGGTGCGTCAGGGGCGGTTATCTGATCTGGCGCCGACGCTGCTTGACTTGATGAACCTGCCCAAACCGGCGGAAATGACCGGAGAAAGCCTGCTGTCATGAGGCTGACCGCCCTAGCGATTGTGCTGCTTTCAGCTTGTCAGGCCCTTGCCCAGGCCGACTCTTCTCGGGCAGCACTGGATGCGGCAAGGATGCTGGAACAGGCGTCGATCTCTCTGAGCGAAGCAGAAGGCGCAAGGGATCGGGTGCGGGCGCTGACCAAAACGATACAAGCCTATGAGGCCGGGCTGAGCACGATGCGGACCGGTCTGCGCAAGGCTGCAACACGCGAAGCGCAACTGAGCGCGCAACTGAGCGCGCGTGAGAAGGACGTCAGGCAGTTGCTTGGCGTATTGCAGACCATCGAAACGACCGCACCGCCAGTGCTGATGCTGCACCCTTCAGGCCCATTGGGCGCGGCGCGGGCCGGAATGATGCTGTCTGAGGTCACGCCTGGGCTCAATGCAAAAGCGCAAGCGCTGGCGCAGGACCTGCAAGAGGTTCAGACCTTGCGTCTGCTGCAACAAAGCGCCTCGGAAACTTTGACCGAAGGGCTGCGCGGTGTGCAGGATGCCCGCACAAAGTTGAGCGAAGCGATTGCCGATCGCACCGATTTGCCGCGTCGGTTTGTCGAAGACCCGGTGCGCACGGCCATTCTGATATCTTCGACCGAGACTCTGGATGGCTTTGCAAGCGGTCTGTCAGAAATCTCGGAAGGTGAGATCATTGAAACCGACGCAAGCATCCTGGATCAGAAAGGACAGATTCCCTTGCCGGTGCAGGGCGTCATGCTGCACAAGGCCGGTGAACCGGACGCCGCAGGCGTCGCCCGCGCAGGTCTGGTCATCGGCACCCGTTCCCGGGCGCTTGTAACATCCCCGACCGCGGCCACGATCCGTTATCGCGGGCCATTGCTGGATCTGGGAAACCTGGTCATTCTGGAGCCGCAACCGGGCCTGTTGTTCGTGTTTTCGGGCTTGCAAGAGGTCTATGGTCAACCCGGGCAGGTGATCCCCAAAGGCACTCCGGTTGGCCTGATGCCGGGTGAAACGCCGGAAATCGGCGCAATATTGTCAACAAGCGGTGATGGCACTGGAACTGATCGCCCAGAAACGCTCTATATAGAGGTAAGAGAAGATAACAGCCCGGTGGACCCGGAAACGTGGTTTCGGACCGACAAGGATGGATAAACGAGTATGAAGAAATTTGTGATGGCCGGTTTGGCCGGAACGTTGGCAGGCATTCTTGCAACAACGCAGATCGCAGGCCCCCTGTTGGCGCAAGAGGCCGTGAACAAGGCCAGCGTCTATGAACAGCTTGACCTGTTCGGTGACATTTTCGAGCGCATCCGCGCACAATATGTCGAAGAAGTCGAGCCCGAAGAACTGATCGAGGCTGCAATCGATGGCATGCTGACCTCTCTTGATCCGCATTCCAGTTATCTCTCGCCCGATGATGCCGAACAGATGCGCGTGCAGACCCGGGGCGAGTTCGGTGGGCTGGGCATTGAGGTCACGCAGGAAGACGGTTTTGTCAAAGTCGTGTCTCCCATAGACGACACACCCGCTGACGAGGCCGGGATCGAAGCCGGCGATTTCATCACACATGTGGATGGCGAAAGCATTCTGGGCCTGACGCTGGACAAGGCGGTGGATCTGATGCGGGGTCCGGTCGGCTCCGAGATCGTCATTACCGTCGTGCGCGAAGGCGAGCCTGATCCCTTCGACGTCACCATTATCCGTGACACGATCAAGCTGACCGCCGTTCGTGCGCGCACCGAAGGCACGAGCGTCGTCCTGCGCGTAACGACCTTCAATGATCAGACCTTCCCCAACTTGCAGGAAGGGTTACGGGAACAGATCGAAGAAGCCGGTGGCATCGACAAGGTCAATGGTGTCGTACTGGACCTGCGCAACAACCCGGGCGGTCTGTTGACACAGGCCATCAAAGTTTCGGATGCGTTCCTGAACGAAGGTGAAATCGTCTCGACCCGTGGACGGGACCCGGAAGAGGGTGAGCGGTTCAATGCCACCCCCGGCGATCTGGCGGAAGGCAAACCCATTGTCGTGCTGATCAATGGCGGTTCGGCTTCTGCGTCCGAAATCGTTGCCGGTGCCTTGCAGGATCATCGCCGCGCTATCGTCGTCGGCACCAAAAGCTTCGGCAAGGGGTCGGTTCAGACGGTGATGCCGCTGCGGGGCGATGGTGCGATGCGCCTGACCACGTCCCGGTATTACACCCCGTCAGGGCGGTCGATTCAGGCTCTGGGCGTCAGCCCTGATATCATCGTGGAACAACCCCGCCCGGCGCCTGAACCGGAAGAGGAAGAAACCAATGCCCGTTCACGGTCCGAGGCCGACCTGCGCGGCAGCCTCAACAATGACAGCCTGAGCGAAGACGAGATCCGCCAGATCGAGGAAGATCGCGCCAAGGCTCAGGCAACGGCAGAGCTGAGGGAAGAGGATTACCAGCTGGCCTATGCCATTGATATCCTGAAGGGGTTGTCGGCCTTCAACCCCAACGGGCCGTCACAGTAAAACGCAAAGGGCTGCGCATGTCGCAGCCCTTTCGGACCGGTTTCAGCTTTCGATCCGGTGCAGTTTCTTTTCGTCGAGAAGCAGCGCCAGAACGAGACCGACCGAAACGGACAAGGCCGAAAAGACGAAAGCCATACTCATCCCGCTGTCAAACGCTGCCGACAATGCCCGTTGAACCGTCTCTGCCTCGCCAGGTGACAACCGGCTGATAACCGCGTGGGCGGATGGCGTATCAAGTGTTCCGCCGTTGATCGCGCGAAGCTCTGCTTCCGTCAGCTTGATGCCCGAAGCGGCCACATACTGGCGAAGCTCAGACAGGCTGACGACGTACATGATGGCCGTGGCGCAGGCGACAGAGATTGCGCCATAAACCAGGTGGGTCATGAAGCTCAGGCCGCCAACCAGCCCAGCCCGTTCCGGCTTCACGGCACACACTGCAGCCGTGCCGGACAGCCCAACGGTCAGGGTTGCGCCCAGTCCGATCATCGCCATGCCGGGCAGGATACGATAGTACCCCAGATCGCTGGGCATCACCACAATCGTCGCGGCCCCAATCGTGGCAATCAGATACCCCCAGAACAGCAACCGCTTGGGGCCAAAATCATTGTAAAGCGTGCCTGAAACAATTGATCCCACGGCAAGCAACACGGTTAGCGGCGCCAGGCCCAGTGCAGATTCAAACGTCGACCAGCCCAGCACCTTTTGCATGTATTGCGGGAAATACAGCAGCCCCACAAAAGCCGCGGACACGTTGAACATGTTCAGGCCAAGGGTGATGCGAAACTCGCGGTTTTGCATCATCTGCGGCAAAAGCAGCGGCTCTGTCACGCGTTTTTCGACTTTGGGGAACAGAATGAAAAGCGCAGCGCTGATGAAAAACAGCATCACCAACGGAACGGACGTCCATCCCCAATCCGCGCCCACATCCAGACCGTAAAGCAGAATTAATACGGCAAAGGACAAAACACCCATTCCGGCGAGGTCGAGATGCTCACCCTTTTTGTGGTGGGTTTCCCGTTCCATCAGGATCAGCGCGGTGGCCATCGAAATGCAGGAAAAGACCACATTGGCGAGGAAGAAATACCGCCACTCTCCCAGGTTCACAGCCAAGCCGCTGATCATCGGGCCAAACACGTTGCCGGTCGTCACACCCGCCAGAATAAGCCCCATCACCAAGGCTCGATGTTCTGGTTTTGATACTTTGGTTGCCCCGAAGGCCAGCGTGCAGGGCCACACAAAACCCGCGCCGATGCCTTGCAGCGCACGCGCAATGACAAGAAAATCAAGACTGGGCGAAACAAAGCACATGACCGAGGAAAACAGAAAGATCGACAGGCCAAAAAGCATCATCCTGCGGTGGCCGTACATGTCGCCAAGCCGTCCGCCTGCGACCATGGTCATGGCGAAAAACAAGGCATAGATGTTCAGAACCCATTGGGTGCTGGTGATATCGGCGTCAAAGCTGTTTTCGATCGCAGGCACCAGCATCAGGGCACCGGTAAAATCGATGCCGATGCCAAACCCTGTCACCATCAACGCGATGACTTTGACTATGCTGCTGCGATCCATGACAAGGCGCGATCCGCTCTGAAAACGCTGATGATGCACGAATCTGGCAAGATTGACGGGAAAACCGGCCGGAACGGATCAGGGGTCGTCTCGGCAGATCCGGCGGAAAGCGCGTTTCAGCATATCCAGCTCAGCCCGCAGCAAATCAATTTCGGCCCTGAGATCATCTGCGGCGGGCTCACCGGCAATCACGGTGAAGCTTCCCAGTTTCTCGGTCGTGGTTGCATCTGCAACGACGAACGTGTGGACGCCTTCGGATAGAGCGGCAACAGGCACCTGAATGCGCAAGTCCCATCCGTCTTCTGCGGGCGACAGGTCAACATCGCTCAGGGTTTCGCCCTGATAGCTTACCTCGGGGTTTGGCGTATTGCTGGCTTGAATGTGGCCTTGCCAGATTCCGTTTTCGAAACGGATGAAGGTTAGCTTGGTCTGCGTCATGACTGATCTTCTCACAAATCGGCGCGATGAAAACGGCAAAACGTAAGATCCCGGACCACCATGCGATTCATTTCGGGCGATTCAAAAATCAGATCCAGCCACATTTTTTCGATCCTGCGCTCATTCAGGGGAAGGTGCGCAAGATCAAAATCCACGGCTTTTGACACCTCGCCGGGATCAAGGCTTCGCAACACCTGTTCCATATTGGGCCCGTGCTGAATGTTGAGGCGCGCGAACACGCCCAATGGCTTTTCACACTCGATCAGGGTTTCCACCCTCACAAGGTGCTCGCGCGTTAGGTGAATTGCAGCGTCCTCAGGCAATTCGACCGAAACGGACAGAAAGGATCCCCCAAAGCTGAAAACCTCGACCACGAGACTGAACGGAGCCAGATCTCTGTCCCCTCTGTTTCGGATTTGCCGCACGGCAATTTCGGAAAGCGGGCAATCGTGGAACAGGCTGACCTGACGGTCCAGAACGGTCTTTCGCGGCGCCGAAGCCACACCCGGTTGCGTCAGAGGTCCGCGCCATAGGTCGGGTCGGCAGCTCCAGTCTGTTCCGACGGGTTTGGGAAATTGCGTGGACCCAATCGTTGGCCGGATCAGGCGGCTGTCTGCCTGCTGAATCAAATGATCAAGATGCCTGCGCAAACCGCGGGCCTGATCCCGTTGCAAACGCAAATCCGCCTGGCTGGCAAACGGCGCCTGATGCGCGGCCCGGCGCCAGCGCCTCAGAATCTTGCGATGAAAATAGCGATCCAGAATCCTGCCCATGGCCACGTCGTCCGATAATGTTCGGCCTTAGTCAAGAACAACGGCATGAACAAAACCGCAATAACTGAATTGCTGTCGAAGCTTTGTGTTTTCCTGTTGGGGTCTGCCCGCAATCTGGTTAGGTGCAACATGCTGAAACTGACCCGGTCTATTCTTGCAATGTACCGGGTCAGTGCTTACCGTTTGGCTCCTGCAAAGTGGGTCACCCCAAGAACAGCCACACAACAGTTTAGCGCATGACAAGGCCAGGTTATGGAGTCCACTTTATTTGCCTTCATTTGGAAATATTCGAAGAAACAGCAACTTGTTCTTCTACTGCTCACGGTCCTGTCGTTCCCGTTTCTTTACGCTTCGCTGGAATTGCCCAAACAAATCATCAACGACGCAATCGGCGCGCCGGGTGACACGGTAACCATCTGGAACTTCACCGTGACGCAGGTTCAGTATCTGATGATACTGTGCGTTGCATTCCTGGCGACGGTGATCGTGAGCGGTGTCATGAAGATGCGCATCAACACGATGAAGGGTGTCCTTGCAGAGCGCATGCTGCGGCGCTTGCGCTACACGTTGATTCAACGGTCGATGCGGTTTCCGAAATCCTATTTTGCGACAACCAGCCAGGGTGAGCTGGTATCGATGATCACGTCCGAGGCCGAACCGATGGGTGGCCTGATGGGGGATGCCATCGCGCAGCCGGTTTTCCAGTTCGGCCAGATGATGACGATCGTCACCTTCCTGTTCATGCAAAGCGTTTGGTTCGGACTTGCCAGTATCGCGCTGATCCCGCTTCAGGCCTGGCTGATCCCCAAGCTTCAGCGGCAAATCAACCTTCTGAACAAGGACCGCATTCAGGAAGTTCGACGTCTGAGCTCGGAGATCGGCGAAACTGCGGCGGGTATCAGCGATCTGCGTACCAACGGAGGATGGCGCTATCGCCTTGCGCAATTCAGCCATCGGCTGGGGAAACTGTTCGAGATCCGTTTCAAGATCTACAACAAAAAATTCTTCATGAAGTTCCTCAACAACCTGATAACTCAGATGACACCTTTCCTGTTTTATTCAGTGGGTGGATATCTGGCGATTACCGGTGAAGTGACCGTCGGTGCGCTGGTTGCCGCGTTGGGCGCCTACAAGGATCTGAGCGGCCCGTGGAAGGATTTGCTGACCTATTACAACCAAGTCCAGGACATGTCTTTGCGGTGGGAAATCGTCACCGAGAAGTTTGCGCCGGACAACATGATACCGGAAGAACTGTTCGAGGGTGAACCTGAAACCATCCCGCGACTGACTGGCGACATCGAGCTGCGAAACGTGACGGTTCGCGACAGCGATGGTAAAACCGTTCTCGAAGATCTTGATCTGACCATTCCGCGTGGCGCGCGCGTCGCAATTCAGTCTGGACAGGCGTCGGAACGCAGTGCGTTGGGACAGCTTCTGACTCGTGAGGTGTTGCCGGCTCAGGGTGAGGTGATCATAGCCGGGCATGATCTGCGGGGTCTGCATCAGGCCGTCATCGCGGCCCGGATCGGCTATGCCTATTCGCGCCCTTACCTGTTCGACGGGACGTTGGGCGACAACCTCTTGATGCCTTTGCGCACGCATCCGCGACATCAAGCAGATACGCTCAGGGCCCCGACGCGGTGGCAGATCGAAGCTGTTCGCGCAGGCAATTCACCGGATTCTCTGGACGATGAATGGATTGATCCCGGCCTCGCCGGTCTTGACGATATCGACGACATACGTGACTGGTGGTTCCAGCTGGTGGAAGCGATGGGCATCGACGAGTTCATGTTCCGCCGCACATTGCGTACGCAGTTCGACCCGGAGATTCACCCGGTTCTGGCACAGGAAGTTGTCAATCTACGAGGGACCATCGCCAAGCGCCTGGCTGAAAAGGGGCTTGATCGCTATGTGTACCGGTTTGACCCTGATCGGTTCAACCCGGCAGTTCCGCTGGGTGGCAACCTGTTGTTCGCCGCACCATCCAGGGACATTTCTCCGGATATACTGGCGGGTGACGAACGGTTCGTTCAGATGCTCAGCGCCCATGATCTGGCGGACGACGTGATCAGCATCTCTCAGGCTGTCATGGACACGCTCAGCAAGACCTTCGGGCGGGACGGGGCGGATCACCCGCTTTTCCTGAAGCTTGGCATGTCCAAAGACATGTATCACAAATTGCTGGATATCGAAGAACGGCGCAAATCCAAAGGCGATACGGCAGTGAGCGACCAGGAGCGTGCCTTGCTATTGACGGTGCCGTTCCTGTTGACGGCCGAGCAGATCGGCCCAAACTTCCCGGAAGAATACAAGGAAAAGATTCTTGCCATCCGCAAAAGCCAGGCCAAGCGGCTGCGGGATGCGATGGGCGGCATGTTCATGTCAGTTGCGCCGGACATTTATGTGCCGCGCCTGACCGTGATGGAAAACGCGATCTACGGCCGGGTGTCGTTGATGGCCGGTGCACACGCGGACGAAATAGAAGACGTTGTGGCCGAAGCCATGAACGAAGCCGGCCTGCGACGCCGTGCAGCTGCCATCATCTACGATCTGCCAACAGGCCTGGGCGGGAACAATCTGCCGACCGTCTTTCAGGAGCGTGCCGCGTTCTCACGCGCGGGGATCAAACGGCCTGACGTCCTGATTCTGGACAGGGCCCTGGCAAGTCATGATTCCGAAAGCCGGTTGCGCACCCGCCTGAAACTGCGGGAATTGTTGCCGGATTCCATCATGATCTTTATGGAAGATCACTTTGCACATCCCGAAGCGTATGATCTGTTTGTGGAAATCAAGGATGGTCGTATCGACGGTGTGTCTCGATCCAAATCCACGCCAGAAGACAGCACGTCTGACGATCTGAGCCGCAAGCTCGAGATCATTTCCGCGACCGAGTTGTTTTCCGGTGTGGATGGCCGCAACCAGCGGCTGCTTGCTTTCTCAGCGCAATGGTACGAAGCAGCAGCGGGGCAAGTCATCTTCTCGCGTGGTCAGGCGCCCGACGCGGCGTATCTGTGCGTCTCGGGGCAGGCCAGGCTGGACTGGCCCACGGATGATGGACAAAAACGCCCGATCTCGATCATCGAGCCCGGGCGACTGATCGGTGATCTCTCGATCATCACGGGAGAGCCCAGACAACTGGATCTGGTCGCCACCGAAGATTGCAGTTTCCTGCGTATCGGTGCCGAGGAACTGCGTGCGGTGGTCGAAAGCGATGCTTCGGTTGCGACGCAATTGCTACAGACTGTTGCGGGGTATCTGACTACGTTGTCCACAAGAATCAATGCGGCGCAGAACCCCGAGGAACTGCTCCCGACCATTACGGATCAGGCGATTCAGGAAAGCACGGGTGAAAATGCCTAAAGCATATTCCGCTCATGACCATCTGGTCGAAACCGCACGCGGCAAACCGGAAATCTGGCGCCTGTTGCTGGGGCTCTTGCTGGTTGCCGTGCTGGTCAGCGTTCTGAACATGGTGTTTTTTACCGTGGTTGCCGGGATGGGCCCGGAAAGCTGGGCGCAGACGCTTCTGATGGGCGGTTCACCCCTCGCGCTGCTATTGCTGTTGGCCAGCTTCGGTTTCATCATTCTGGGCGTGGCCGTCGCCGCGCGGCAGGTTCAGCACAGGTCATTGGTGTCCATTGTCGGCGGGTACC
This sequence comes from Ruegeria sp. YTSC002, assembly GCF_059609845.1. Classification (NCBI taxonomy): domain Bacteria; kingdom Pseudomonadati; phylum Pseudomonadota; class Alphaproteobacteria; order Rhodobacterales; family Roseobacteraceae; genus Ruegeria; species Ruegeria sp. YTSC002. The sequence goes on along the minus strand of NZ_JBXWML010000002.1, from coordinate 126,856 downwards.
GATTGGCAGCGGGTCAATTCCTGAAAGTGTTGAAAGCATTGCTTATTCTGGGCGTTGTCGGGTTCCTGCTGCCGCCTTACGGCTTTGGCGGATCTCTGTCGCAGAACCTGCCATTGTCGACCTGGCTTCTTCTGTTGCCGGTCTCGGCCTTGGTTGTTCTGGTGCAGACCAGCGCCGAAGAACTGTTGTTCCGAGGATATATTCAGCAAACCCTGGCAGCCAGATTCCAATCCCCTGTCATCTGGATGGGGGTGCCCTCCATCCTGTTTGCAATCGGACATTACACGCCCGACATGGCTGGCGACAACGCGCTGCTGATTGCGCTATGGGCTTGCGTTTTCGGTGTGCTGACGTCGGACCTGACGGCACGGGCCGGAACATTGGGGCCAGCTATCGCCTTGCATTTTTTCAACAACATCATTGCGTTGCTGTTCATCTCGTTGCCTGACAACCTGAACGGGCTGGCCCTGTTCACCCTTCCGTTCGATGCATCTGATGCCGAACAGCTTCGTCCCTGGCTTCTGGTGGACCTTGCGGTGATGTTCGTTTGCTGGCTGGCCGCGCGACTTGCGCTCAGGCGTTGATTGCAATTCCTTCCGTGGCGTCCTATTTGACGTCAACACCGCACAAGCCAAGGTTCCGACATGAACTGGATCACAAACTACGTCCGCCCCCGGATAAACTCGATCTTCTCACGCCGCGAAGTGCCTGAAAACCTCTGGCACAAATGCGACGAATGCGGAACGATGCTGTTCCATCGCGAGCTGGCGGAAAACCAGAATGTCTGCACACAGTGCGACCACCACATGGCGATCACGCCGCGTGAGCGGTTCAAGCACTTGTTTGACGGCGGGATCTTTACGGAACTTGAGGTGCCTGCGCCAAAAGACGACCCGTTGCAATTCCGCGATCAGAAGAAATACCCCGACCGCATGAAGGCAGCGCAGAAGAAGACCGGCGAAAAAGAAGCCATGCTGGTCGCCTTGGGTGAAATCGGCCGCACCCCAATCGTGGCCGCCGCGCAGGACTTTTCGTTCATGGGCGGATCAATGGGGATGTATGTCGGCAACGCGATCATCGCTGCCGCGCAGGAAGCGGTAAAACTCAAGCGTCCTCTGATCCTTTTCTCGGCAGCCGGTGGCGCCCGTATGCAGGAAGGTATCCTCAGCCTGATGCAGATGCCGCGCACCACTGTGGCAGTCGAGATGCTGAAGGAAGCCAACCTGCCATATATCGTTGTTCTGACTCATCCGACGACTGGCGGGGTCACTGCATCTTATGCGATGCTGGGCGATGTCCATATCTCGGAACCCAATGCGCTGATCTGCTTTGCCGGACCTCGCGTGATCGAGCAGACGATCCGCGAAAAACTGCCCGAAGGCTTTCAGCGTGCCGAATACCTGCTGGATCACGGTATGCTGGACCGTGTCACCAAACGTACCGAAATGCGCGACGAGTTGATCACCATCACGCGGATGCTGATGAATTTGCCGCCGGCGATCATGGGCGATCTGCCTGCACCGGAACCAACCGACGCAACAGACCCCCCCGCCGAAGAGACAGATCAGAAATGACGGCCAAGACGTCCGACGCCATCCTCGACCGGATGATGGCGCTGCACCCCAAGATCATTGATCTGACCTTGGACCGTGTCTGGCGTTTGCTGGCTGCACTGGACAATCCTCAGCTGAAACTGCCGCCGGTCATCCATATTGCCGGGACCAACGGCAAGGGCTCGACTCAGGCGATGATCAGAGCGGGGCTTGAGGGGGCAGGGCGCTCGGTACACGCCTATACCTCGCCACACCTGGCCCGTTTCCATGAACGCATTCGATTGGCCGGAGAGCTGATCTCGGAGCCAGAACTGACGGCAATTCTGGATGAATGCTACGCTGCCAATGGCGGCGAAAACATCACCTATTTCGAGATCACCACATGCGCCGCCCTGTTGGCCTTTGCCCGTGCCAAGGCAGATTACACTCTGCTCGAGGTCGGGCTGGGCGGGCGTCTGGACGCCACAAATGTGATCGAAAACCCGGCCGTCACGGTTATTACCCCCGTATCCATCGATCATGAACAGTTCCTGGGTGGTACTTTGGGCAAGATCGCGGCGGAAAAAGCGGGCATCATCAAGCCCGGCGTTCCGTGCATTGTCGGCCCGCAACAGGACGAAGCGCTTGAGGTCATCGAATACACGGCCGCCCGATTGGGTGCGCCTTTGTTGGTTCATGGTCAGCACTGGCACGTGCAGGAAGAAAACGGACGTCTGATCTATCAGGACGAAACCGGTTTGCGGGATGTGCCTCTGCCCAACCTTCTGGGCGCACATCAGGTTCAGAATGCGGGCGCAGCGTTGGCTGTTCTGCGCCATCTGAACATGGGCGACGACGCGTACGAAGCTGCCGTGACCAAGGCCGAATGGCCGGCGCGCATGCAGCGTCTGAAATCCGGCCCGCTCGTAGATCAGGCGCCGCAGGCCGAGATTTGGCTGGACGGTGGTCATAACGCCGCCGCAGGTGTCGCGTTGGCGGATGTGTTGGCGAATCTGCCGCCAAAACCGACGCACATGATCTGCGGCATGCTCAACACCAAGGATGTGACCGGGTATCTCGCACCTCTGGCAGAGAAGGCGACAAGTCTGACAGCCGTGTCCATTCCGGGCGAGACCGCAACGCTCAGCGCGGAAGAAACCGCTGCGGCTGCGGCCAGGGTCAACCTGCCCGCATCCACCGCTGACAGCGTAGCGGACGCATTGAAAGTGATCACGGACAATGACCCACAGGCGCGTGTTCTGATCTGCGGCTCGCTCTACCTGGCCGGAAAAATTCTGCAAGAAAACGCGTAGGCCCGTTCCAGCCTCATGATCTGGCTGACACGGTCTTGGATGGGGCGGGCGATACGGGCGGATCAGCGCCTCTGTCGCCCCCAATCCTGATCCTGCATTTCCCGCAGGCGCGATGCCGTGCGTTCAAATTCGAAGGTTCCTTCGCCTTCGACATACAGCATCTCGGGTTCGGCCGCAGCCGAACAGATCAAACGCACCCTAGCTTCGTAAAGCGCATCGATCAGGGTGACAAAACGCTTGGCTTCGTTGAAATTGTTCCGAGACAGGCGCGGGATGTCCTCAAGCACCAGCACCTTCACTTCTTCCGCAATCGCCAGATAATCGCCCGGTCCCAACATGCGGCCACACAGATCATAGAAGGAAGCCCGCGCCACCCCGTTGCGAAAGGCGGGCAATTCAACGGCCCGACCTTTGACGTGCAACACAAGCGGATCAGCGGGCCCACCGGCAAGATCTGTCCAGACCTGCCGGATTTTTTGCCGGGCTTCTGGGCCAATCGGAGTGAAATAGACCGGGGCACCCTCCAACCGGTTCTGCCGATAGTCCGTGGGCGACACCAACTCCCACACCTGCAACTGCTCTTTGATATGCGCGATGAACGGCAGAAACAGCTGCCGGTTCAGCCCATCCTTGTACAGATCGTCGGGATGCCTGTTCGACGTGGTAACCACGACCACGCCGCCCTCGTGCAACAAGTCAAACAGCCGCCCGACGATCATCGCGTCCGTAATGTCGGTGATCTGCATTTCGTCAAATGCGAGCAAGCGAACTGAGTTGACCACCTCCTTCGCCACCGGTGCCAAGGCATCCTCGACATTCTGTTGCCGGGCCTTGTGCATTCCAGCATGGATTTCCTGCATAAAGGCATGAAAATGCACACGCCGTGCCGGGATATTGCCCAGCGTATCGACGAACATGTCCATCAGCATCGATTTTCCACGCCCGACACCGCCCCATAGGTACAATCCTTTGGGGGGCGGAGGCGCCTTGCGGAAGAGCCCGCGTTTGACCGGCTTGGACAGTGCCGCCCGGATACGTTCGAATTGGGGCAGAACGGCCTCTTGCGCGTCGTCGCGTGTCAGGGTTCCGTCCGCGATGCGGGCCTCGTAAAGCGAAATAAGATCCGTCATGAATCCGAGCCTTACCCGTCACCTCGCCCGTTGAAAAGAAGCCATTTTTGACGACACATCAATTTTGTTTATCCGTGTCCGCAAATCTGCTGAATTGACGGTGACACCAAAAGTAATACGGTCCTCCGGACGTAACGCCTGAGGTCCCATGTTCCAATCCGTCCGCTTGTTGAATCCGATTCTGATTGTCGGATGTATCATCATCACGGTCAGCTTCGCCGTGCGCGCTTCGTTCGGCGTATTCCAGATTCCGATAGCGGATGAGTTCGGCTGGCTGCGGACCGATTTCTCGATGGCGATTGCAGTTCAGAACCTGGCCTGGGGCATCGGGCAGCCGATCTTTGCTGCGATTGCCGAAAAGGTGGGCGACCGCCGAGCCATCATTCTTGGCGCTCTCACCTACGCGGCTGGCATGGTGCTGACGGCATGGTCCGTTACGCCGTTCGAGCATCAGATATACGCTTGGCTGGTGGGTTTCGGCATCGCCGGAACCGGGTTTGGTGTGGTTCTGGCGGTTGTCGGTCGCGCGTCCACCGACGAAAACCGGTCCATGTCGCTGGCCATCGTTACCGCCGCGGGCAGCTTTGGGCAGGTTCTGGGGGCGCCAACCGCGGAATGGCTGCTGTCATTCCTGCCATGGCAGCACGTCTTTGTCGTGTTCGCCGTGGCGATTCTTGCGCTTGTGTTGACCTTGCCCTTTATGCGCGCACCACAGCCCGCCTCGAAGTTTGAGCTGGAAGAAAGCATGAGCGAGATACTGGGCAAGGCGTTCCGCGATCCTTCCTACGCTCTCATTTTTCTGGGGTTTTTCAGTTGCGGATATCAACTGGGCTTCATCACCGCGCATTTCCCGGCATTCGTGACCGAGATGTGCGGGCCAATCCAGCCCGGAGGCGTACTGCACGCCATCGGGATCACCTCCACATCGGCCCTGGGTGCCGTGTCGATTTCATTGATCGGTCTGGCCAATATCGGCGGTACGCTACTGGCGGGTTGGGCCGGCAACCACTTTCCGAAAAAATATCTTCTGGCCGCAGTCTATACGGGCCGGACGATTGCCGCGGCTTTGTTCATCGTGTTCCCGATCACACCGCTTACGGTCATCGTGTTCTCGCTGGTGATGGGATCGCTTTGGCTGGCCACCGTGCCGCTGACTTCGGGTCTCGTCGCGCATCTTTACGGTTTGCGCTATATGGGAACGCTCTATGGTTTTATCTTCCTGAGCCACCAGATCGGCAGCTTTCTGGGTGTCTGGCTTGGCGGGCGCATGTATGACCAGTATGGCGACTACAACATGGTTTGGTGGATCGGGGTCGCGATCGGTGCCTTCAGCGCGATAGTACACCTGCCGATCCGCGAGAACCGAACAGCGGTTCCTGCCTGAGGCACAACGATACGCCACAGGCCGGGAACCAATCGGGTAAAGGCGTTACCGAAGTTCGGCTTCGGTGTTGCCGCCATCCACCGTCACGACATGACCGGTGGTGCGTTCCATCAGCGCCAGCGCAACAAAGGCATGCGCGACATGCTTTGCCTCGACTTCGCGGCCCAGCAGGTTGCCTGACATATAGGTCTCCTCGGAAACGCCACGTGCGGCAGCGCGTTCCTGAATGAACCCATCCGTCAGCAGGCCAGACCGAATTCGATCTGCATTCACCCCGTTCACACGGATTCCATATTCGGCCAATTCAAGTGTCAACTGGCGCAACAGGAACAGGGTGGCGGCTTTTGGCGTGCCATAGGCCCCCATGTTCCGGCCCGGGTTGATCGCCTGTTTCGAGATATTGAACAGGATCTGACCGCCGCGGCCCTGAGCTTGCATCACTCGGGCAGCCTGTGTCGCAAACGCCTTGTGCGCGAAGAAATTCAGTTCAAAAGCCGCACGGAATTCCTCGTCGCCAAGATCCAGCAACGCGCCCGAAGTCGCGGCCCCGGCATTCGATACCATTACATCGAGCCCACCAAACCGGTGTATCGCCGCCGCAATCGCGGCATCTGCGGCGCCTTTCTCGGTGACGTCGCAGGCATATGACGAATGCCACGTGCCAAGGGTCGATTTGGCATCTGCCAACGCCCGTTCATCCCGATCCACCAGAACGACATTTGCACCGGCATCAGCAAAGGCCTTGGCGGTCGCCAGACCTATCGCCCCAGCACCGCCGGTCACCATCACGATCTTACCCTGAAGCGGAGGCGCTGAGCTTTTGCCCAGCTTCGCCTGTTCCAAGGACCAGTATTCACAATCAAAGCGATCTTTTTCATTGATGGGGAAAAAACCGCCCGCGTCTTCGCCCACCGTTCGCACCCGCAGGTTTTGTTCCGCAAGATCCGCCGCTGCCGAGGCAGCCTTCGCGTTCGGGCCCATTCCCAGGATCCCCACACCCTCGATCCAGGCATGCTTGGGGTCTTGGGGCAACAGTTTCTTGGGTTCGTCGGCCTGCGGCGCCTGCCGTTCAAAGTATTCCCGATAGTCTTTGGCAAACTCTTCGACCTTTGCCTTGATCCGTGACCGTCCCCCGGATAGGTCCGGCGCCCGCAAAACAAGCGGGCAGCCTTTTGTCCGCAACACGTGATCCGGCGACGCCATGCCCCGCTGGGCCAGTGTATCAATGTCCGGACGATCAAAAAACCGCATCACTTCCGGCCCGTTGCGAAGGTCAAAAACCGGCATCGGGTCATCCCGTTGAGCCGCCACTTCGGCGATGACCCCGCGCAGGATCGGCAATACCTCAAGATTCTCAGCCGGATCGCGACGGCCAATTGTCGTCAGGTCCTTCATTCCGAAATAGGCAGCAACCTCGTTGGTATGCGCCACGATCCGGTCATAGCTTTCCTGCGCCGTCGCGCCGAACGTAAAATGCCCGTGCTGAAGCAGCAGAAGCCCTTCGACATTCGGGTTTTCGTCAAACACCTCGGCCGCCTTTTTGGCCAGCCCGAAGCCAGGCATGATATAGGGCACAATGCCCAATCGGTCGCCAAAAATCTCGCGGCAGACATCCTTGGCATTTGGCAGATTGGCGAGCACCAGAAAGGGTGTCGCGTGCGTGTGATCCACATATTTATGCGGCAGAAATGCATGCAACAGTGTTTCCACAGAGGGGTTCGGTGAACCCGAGTCCAACAGATTGGCGCGCTGAACATTGACCATCTGCGCGTCTGACAGATGGTCCAATGCGCGCAGTTTCATCAAAGAATCAAGCCACACACCTGGCAGGCCCGGCGCCTCGATGCTGTCCAGATCCCACCCAGATCCCTTGACATGCAGAACGCGCTGCGGATCGCCGAACAGATCAGGGCGTTCCAGCTTGACCGACGTGTTGCCTCCTCCGTGCATCAGGAGGTCCGGGTTCTGACCGATCAGCCGCGAGGTATAGACACGTTCGCCCAGCTCCTGATCTGCGGGATCTGTTCCGGCCCGATCCCGCCATTTCCGTGCCTCGTCGGCCCTGTACCAGTTTTCAATCATCATTCATTCTCAGCAAGTTAAGCGGGTGCATGATCCGCATGGGCGATTGCACAATTCAGGACTGTGCTAAACAAAGTGTTAACCAGCCCGTTCGGGAAACAACCGGGAAAGCCCGTCGGCAGAAGCCTCGCTGACTCCGCGCTCGGTGATAAGCCCCGTCACCAGCCGGTTTGGGGTGACATCAAAGGCAGGATTGCCACCTTCCGTGCCATCCGGCGTCACGCGTACATCCGAGATACTCCCCTGCCCATCAACCCCCATGACATGGGTGACTTCCCTGGCATCACGTTCCTCGATCGGGATTTCAGCCACACCGTCGCGAACGGTCCAGTCAATCGTGGGTGAGGGCAGGGCGACGTAAAATGGCACACCGTTGTCCCGCGCAGCCAAAGCTTTCAGATAAGTCCCGATTTTGTTGCATACATCACCTTGGGCCGTGGTTCGGTCCGTGCCCGTAATCACCAAATCAACCAGACCGTGCTGCATCAAATGACCGCCGGCATTGTCCACGATGTAACGATGGGGAATGCCATGTTCGCCCAATTCCCAGGATGTCAGCGCGCCCTGGTTGCGCGGCCTGGTTTCATCCACCCAGACGTGCAGGGGGATGCCCGCGTCATGCGCGTGATACATCGGGCTTGTGGCCGTGCCCCAATCCACAGTCGCCAGCCATCCCGCGTTGCAATGAGTCAACAACCGTACCGGCTCACCGGCGGGTTTTCGGGCCGCGATATCCTTGATCAGTTCCAACCCGTGGCGGCCGATTGCGGAGTTGATCTCGACATCTTCGTCTGCAATCTCCTGCGCCAGCGACCAGGCGCGCTCGGCACGATCACCAGGAGCAAGCGGCATCAGCGCTTCTCGGCATCTGTCCAATGCCCAACGCAGGTTGATTGCCGTGGGTCGGGTTGCATGCAAAACGTCATACGCAGCGTCGAAGGAAGCTTCGGAACTGTCCCGAGACATCTGCTCGGCAATTCCAAACGCAGCGGTCGCGCCAATCAAAGGTGCGCCCCTGACCCACATATCCCGTATCGCAGCTGCAAATTCATCAAGCGTTTTTAGGGTTACGACCCGAAAATCATGCGGCAACCACCTTTGGTCGATGATCCGGACCTCGCCTTCCGGTTTGTCCCACCAAATAGACCGATAATGGGTGCCTTTTACTTTCATAACGCAGTCTCCGTATTCGAAAAGCCTGATCGGAATTCAAGCACAGGGTGCGTTCTAATGAGGTACTTGTAAACGGGCGTTTCGGAATTCGGGTCAGTATTTGATCGGGCAAAAGGAAAGATCATCCCTTTCTGGCAGCACGTATTTCCCGTTCCAGGGCGTCCAGAAACCGCGAGCGGTCGGCCTTGCCGAAGGGCCGCCCACCGCCGCCGGTTCCCAACGGATTGGCCGCGCGCAGATCAGCCATCAAATCACGCATGGCCAGTTGCTGACCAATATTCGCCGCCGTGAAGGTTTCACCGTTCGGGCGCAGCACGCGCGCACCGGCTTCGACGCATTTTGCAGCCAAAGGAATGTCGGACGTAATGACGACATCCCCCGCTCCACAACGTTCGGCAATCCATTTGTCGGCCTCATCGGCGCCTTCGGAAACGACAATGATCTGCACCAGCGGGTTGGCCGATGGTCGAAGCCCGCCATTGGACACCAGCGCCATCGGCACTTTGTGCCGGGTCGCGACCCGTTCGGCCTCGGCTTTTACAGGGCAGGCATCGCCATCGACATACAGCGTCGTCACGCCTTCTTCGCCTCTTTCCTTGCCGGTTCCGCGGGTTTCTTTTTGACCTTGAATTCCTCGGGTATGGGCATGCGGTTGAACGCATCCAGGCCCGCGATTTTATATGCTTCGGCAAGTGTCGGGTAGTTGAACGTGTTCTGAACGAAGTAGTCCACCGTACCTTTCAGGTTCAGCACGGCCTGCGCGATATGGATCAACTCCGTCGCGCCTTCACCAACGATCTGGACACCCAGCACCCTGCGGGTCTTGAGCGAGAACAGCATTTTCAACATGCCGTGTTCCAGCCCCATGATATGCCCGCGTGACGTCTCGCGGAACCGTGCCACTCCGACCTCGTACGGGATGTTGCGCTCCTGCAATTCTTCTTCCGACATTCCGCAGGTTGATATTTCGGGCACTGAATAGATGCCGTACGGATACCACGGGCTTTCCGGCAGCGTGGGCGTTTCAAGCGCGTGACAGGCAGCCACGCGCCCCTGTTGCAAAGAGGTCGATGCCAGCGACGGATGTCCGATCACATCGCCCGTGGCATAGATATGTGGCACAGCCGTTTGATAGGTCTTGCGGTCGACCTTGATCCGGTTGCGATGGTCCGTCTCCAGCCCGACGGCATCCAGATTGAGTTTGGACGTCGCTCCCATGCGTCCGGCCGCAAACAGAAGCATTTCAGCACGAACGTGGCGACCGTTGTCGAGTGTCACTTCCACATGCTCGCCGGCGTCTTCAATCTTCTCGACAGCCGAGCCCAAACGCAGGTCGACACCGTTTTCCCGGATCTGATGCGTAAAGTCGTGGATCAACCGGCTGTCGATGAAATCCAGAAACGTGTCGCGGGGTTCAATCAGCGTGACGCGCACGTCCAGGGCTGAAAACATCGTGGCATATTCCACACCAATGACCCCGGCACCGATGACAACCAGCGAGCGCGGAATCTCTGCCATTTCCAGAAATTCGTCACCATCCACCACCGTCTTGCCGTTGAACGGAACATAATCCGGGCGATAGGTTTTCGTGCCTGTCGCAATCAGGAACTTCGCGGCCGTCACGCGCGTTGTTTCTCCGGCATCGGTTGCGACTTCTACTTCGTGCGGTCCGACAAACCTGGCCAGACCGTCCAGAGTTTCGACGTGGTTCCGGTTGAACTGATGCTCCAACACGTCGACCTCGTGGTCGAGGGTCATATGCAGTCGGGCTTTCAGATCCTCTGCCCGGATCTGATCCTTTACCCGGTAGGAACGCCCGTAAAAGCTGCGTTCGCGCCAGCCCGACAGGTTCAGCACCGTTTCGCGCAGGGTCTTGGACGGAATTGTACCGGTATGGACAGAGACGCCACCAAAACGGTCTTTGCGGTCGATGACCAGCACGCGCCGTTTCAGTTTGCCTGCCTGAATCGCCGCAGAACGCCCAGAAGGCCCTGACCCTATGATGATCAGGTCATAATCGTAATTGCTCATCCCTCAGTCTCCGTACAGGGCCTCGGCATGGAAGATGACGTGATCTTCCATAAACGTGGACACAAAGAAGTACGAATGATCGTAACCCGGCTGGAAGCGATACGTCGCTTGCTGGCGGCGTTCGGCAATGGCTTGCGCCAACGCTTCGGGGCGCAAAAGATCCATGAACTGATCGTTTGCACCGGTGTCGATCAGGATAGGACCGTCGAAACCGGTTTTCTTCATCAACAAAGACGCATCGTGTTTTGCCCAAAGCGCTTCGTCGTCACCGAGATAGGCGCTCAGCTGTTTGCGGCCCCAATCCGCTCCGGTCGGGTTCGAGATCGGCGCAAAGGCTGACACCGAACGGAAGCGTCCCGGCAGGTTCATGGCAAGTGTCAGGGCACCGTGACCCCCCATGGAATGGCCCGTAATGGCCTGACGTTCGCTGTCGATGGCGAAGTTTTCGAACAGCAGGGCGGGCAGCTCTTCGGCAACATAGTCCCACATCCGGAAATGAGGCGCCCAAGGTTTCTGTGTCGCGTTCACATAGAATCCCGCGCTCTGACCCAGATCGTAATCCTCATGATCCGCGACACCTTCACCACGCGGTGACGTATCCGGAAACACCACCGCAATTCCCTGTTCCGCGGCCCACGCCTGAGCCCCGGCTTTGGTCATTGCGTTTTCATGGGTGCAGGTCAATCCCGACAAATACCAAAGAACCGGGACCGGGCCGTCCTTGGCCTCGGCTGGAAGAAACAGGCCAAAAGTCATGTCACACTTGCACGACGAGGAGGCGTGGCGGTACACGCCCTGCACACCGCCGAAACAGGCATTTTCCGAAAGGGTTTCCATCAGGCACCGTCCTTATTTTCGAGTCGCAACATGGCTAACGATCCGCGGACCCGGCGTAAAGTCCGTGCGCCTTCGGTGAGAGTATTTTTCGAAAAGGTGAAGGTCAGAAAGTGCCCGCCCAGGCGATCACCATCGGCACGGTGAGAATACTGACGATCGTGGATAGAAGGATTGCCGCCGACGCGCGATGCGGGGCAATGCCGTAATGCGCAGCCAGCATGTAAACATTGCCCGCAACAGGTAAAGCCGCGGCAGAGATGGCTACAGTTGCCGGAAAAGTTTCAATCGGTATCAGCCATAGCAGTGCGACCGCGACGCAGGCCGGATGGATCACCAATTTGCAGAAACTCAACCAAGCCGCGATCTGGACACGTTCAGCCGACTTGCCTGCCAATGATGCGCCAATGGCGAACAATGCTCCGGGAGTTGCGGCACCGCCGAGAATGGTCAGAAAATCGCCAAGAGGTTCAGGAACAGGTATTTTCAGCGAGGACCAGATGAGACCGGCCGAGATGGATACGATCATGGGATTCCGGACCAAACCCATTCCGATCAGCTTGAAGGTGGTCGGGGTCAATTTACCGTCACGGCCGCCATTGATCAGGATCACGATCAAGGATGAAAACACCACCAGATCGACGGTCAGGACCAGCATCACGGGCCCAATCGCAGCCTCGGAGAACAAAAGAGCAAGCATGGGCAGACCCAGGAACCCGACATTGCCGATGGCCGCGCACTGAGCTTCGACCGCGGCGGTCGGGATGTCGAGCCCGCGCAGCCAGGCGATGGCCGATGCCAGAACGTATACGGTCACGGTGCCCAGCAGATATCCAAGGATGAGCCGGGCATTGAAAATCTCGGCAAAGGGAAGGGTGGCTGCAAAGCGAAACAGCATCGCTGAAAGCGCAAAGTAAAAGACGAACTTGGTCAGATAGGCCGTGGCTTCAGCCGTGAAGAACCGCGTGCGCCCCGCCCAAAAGCCCAGGCCGATGATCGCGAAAAACGGAAGGGTGCGCAGAAAGATTTCGACCATGGGCCAAGTCCTAGCACGGTTTGAACGCGCTGCAAGTACCCGACATCAAAGCAAATGCATCGTCAGCTTCGCTGAAATATTCGAGAATCGTTGTATCTAAACCGAACGGTTTATAAACTGGCGCAGTTATCGATCGAGGAGACGACATGACCCAGACTGCCACCATCCTGCGCACCGGCCGGAAATTCGATCAGGTTCTGCGCGGGGCTCGAGAGGTTTTCATGGCGGATGGGTTTGAAGGTGCAAGTGTGGATGACATCGCTCGCGCAGCCGGTGTGTCAAAAGCAACGCTCTACAGTTACTTCCCTGATAAGCGCCTTTTGTTCATGGAAGTCGCCCAAACAGAATGCTGCCTGATGGCCGAGCGGGTCATCTCGATGATCGACGAAACCAAGCCGGCCCGCGAAGTGCTTCAGATCACGGCGACACAGCTGACCAGATTTCTTGTGTCAGATTTCGCGCAACAGGTTTTCAGGATCTGCGTTGCCGAACGCGACAGGTTCCCCGAACTTGGTCGCGCGTTCTATGAGGCGGGGCCACAAAATGGCCAGCGACAGATGGCCGAGTATCTGGAAAAAGCCGTGGCCAAGGGCGAATTGGCCATTGATGATGTACATATCGCTGCCGAGCAGTTTTCCGAACTGTGCAAAGTGCGGATCTGGACCCGGGCGGCTTTTGGCATTCAGAACACCTTCACCCAGGAAGAAATAGATCAGGTCGCTGCTCAGGCTGTTGACATGTTTCTTGCCCGTTACGGGGTCTGACCCACAAAAGTGATGGCCCGCGCCCGGAACAGGGGCGCGGACCACCGCTCACTCACCAAAACACTCGATACACAACAGTTTAAAGCTGTAAGTCTTGTAAAACCGTTTACTCGATGAAGGTTCCGGTCAGACTGTCGCTGACAGGCTGTGCCAGATACGCAATCACCGCGCGTTCGCCTGTTTTGACGAACAGGTCTGCGGGCCTGCCGGGGTCCAACTTCAAATCCGCCGCTTCGCCGGATTGCTGATCGTTCAGTTTGACCCGGGCTTTTGAAAGATCCCGCAAGTATGTTCACTTTCCAATGCGTTACCGAGATATCAAAGATAACACCTGGGGCCTCGGGCACATCGGCCTGCGCGAAAGGGGACAAACTGACCTGCCCCGGAAACGTCCCTCGTTCTGATGTAGAGCTTGTTTGGCTTTGGAAGGCGCAAATGAATGCGAAAAAGCTGTTTCACGAAAGCCCGGATCATTGGGATGGACCCGTCACGCTTTCGTGCCGCTCCGATTGCTTGCTATCGCAGCCTTTGCATCGAAGGCCAAAGGGCTTTTCCAGCCGAGGGCCGAGTGCCTGCGTCGTCGATTGAAGAAGCCCTTGAAACATTCGAAGATTGCGATCTCGGTGTCTCTACACGTTTTTCAGGATTGCTGCCACAACAGCTCAGCTTTGATCGCCTTGAAGAAGGTTTCGACCATTGCCCGGCAGGCTCATGTATAGCATTCTTTCCAGAGGCGGGCGGCGTTATCATAGCAGTTGCTGGTTCTGGCTGAGCGGACGATCGCGGTAAACGCGATACCCTCTTGGACTGACATCCATTGATCTGGCACAGCCGCTCGACAGGGAGGATGTTGGAGGTCTTGGCGATGAAAGCAAACCTCATTTGCTTTACTCCGCAATGAACTTGGTGGCAGTTTTTTAGCTCCTCTCCATCTTAAGCATGCGGTTCTTTTTCCGCAGTTCCGCGACCTCGCGCTCGAGATCAGACTGGGCGGACGGCTTCTCAGGATTGCGCCGATCCTGCTGGATCAAACGGCTCAGCGTCGAGAAGCCAATACCAAAATCTGTTGCAACCTGCTTTCGCGGCAGGCCGCTGGTTAACCTTACCCGCACTGCCTCCGCGCAAAACCCCGGGACAGGACCGGATAGACTGGCTTTAGGATCGAAATATCATCTTTCGGAAGGGTCAAAGGGGCTATGACGGCAGTAAGGAAGGTGTGTTCGAAACAGTAAGGTTTTTCACCACCTTCAAAACCTGTTCCGCGCGTTGGCCTCAATACGTGGTGCGCATCTGGTATCCCTGATGGAAAGTCATGCGCACGAATGTAACGGGATCGCTGCGAAACCAGGTCGTGCGTTCCAGCTGAAACAACGGAGTGCCGGGCGGTACGGCCAGGAACTCCTGCAAATGCCCTGTTGCCGGGACAGCCGAGAAGGCAATTTCAGCGTTTGAAAACGGCACCTCGGACAGCAGCCATTCATTCGGCCCGGTGGTCAGGAAATCTTCGTCGAGAACCTGAGGCACGGTGCTGACGTTGATCCAGCGTTCCTCGAACTGAAACGGACGGTTGTCGGCGTGGTGCATGCATTGCAGATGTATGACCTGCGCACCTTCGGGAATGCTCAGCTTTGCCTGCAACCACGCGGGGCAGTCGATCAGTGTTCGGCTGACCAAGGCATAGCGGTATTCGGCATTCATTTCTTCGATGGTCTGCCGAACGACAGCGATTGGCAGCTTCGCCTGCTTTACCGGCGTGGTCACAACACGCGTGCCACCCTTGCGTTTGCGGGTGACAATGCCTTGTTCGGCAAGTTCCCGCAGCGCCCGATTGACCGTCGCCCGTGCAACGCCGAATTCGGCTGCCAGTTCCATCTCGGTGGGCAACAGGCTGCCCTGCGGCCAGACTCGGGTTTGAATGCGGTTCACGACTTCGTCCCGAATGTCCTGGAAACCTAGATGTTTTTGATCGGTCACGTGGTGTTCATCCAATTACGTACAAACATATTGGTATTATGAGGCCATTTTTGTCAGCCCGTAAAGGCGGCAGCAAGCTCAAAGCCTCGGCATGAGATCAGCCATGGCCCGCCGATAGTCAGATACGATCCGATCCCGTGCAATATGACGGCCCCGGCGTACCTGATGGCGGCCAGCCGACCACAGATCTGTCACTACGTGATCCTTCGCGGCAAAGACCAACCCGTCGAGCAACTGTTCAGGACGCAGGGCGCAAAGCGCAGGGTCCTGACTGTCAATGGCAACAAGATCCGCCAGCATCCCTTCTGCGATCTGACCCGCCGCGCGCCCCAGGGCTTGCGCGCCACCCAAAGCCGCATTGCAATACAGTGTCTGTCCAACCGAACCGTCCCCTTCGACCAGAACATTCCGCGACAGGTCTCGCAGGCGTTGGGAATACTCCAGCGTACGCAGTTCCTCTGTCGTCGAAATCAAAATGTTTGAATCCGACCCAACTCCGAAACGACCACCGGCTTCAAGAAAGACGGCGCCATTGAAGGGGCCATCCCCCAAATTGGCCTCGGTGATCGGGCAAAGCCCCGCGACCGCGCCGGTTGCCGCCATATCGCGGGTTTCCTTTTCCGTCATATGTGTGGCGTGGATGAGGCACCAGCGTTGGTTTACCGGCGCATTGTTCAGCAGCCATTCCACCGGGCGGGCGCCCAGACCCTCGTGAACCTGCGCAACCTCCATCGGTTGTTCCGCTATGTGAATGTGGACAGGTCCCGTCTTTTTTGCGTCCAGAACCCCGGCAAGATCTTGCGGTGACGTCGCGCGCAAGGAATGCGGGGCAATGCCTATCTGACAGTCATCCGGCAGATCGCCCAGTGCCGCTTGTGCTTGCTCGACCAACGCCAGATAGCGGTCCACGTCATTGCCAAATCGTTGTTGACCCGCTTCCAACGGCTGCTCGCCGACCCCCGCATAGGAATAAAGTACGGGCAGATGCGTCAGCCCTATTCCCGTCTCGGCCGCAGCAGCCATGATCCGCTGAGACAGCTCTGCAAGATTGGCATAGGGTGTGCCGTCTGGCTGGTGATGCAGATAATGGAATTCACCAACCGAGGCGTAACCTGCTTCCTGCATCTCCATATAGACCAGTGCGGCGATCGCCTGCACCTGATCGGGCGTCAGGTGCGCGGTGAAACGATACATCAGTTCCCGCCATGTCCAGAAACTGTCGCGTCCTGCCATGCGGTATTCGGTCATCCCAGCCATCGCGCGCTGGAACGCGTGGCTGTGCAGATTGGCCAGCGCAGGCAGCAAAGTGTCGACGCATGTATCGCCATCTTGCGCCGTCGCGCCCTGTTGCAGCGACGCTATCAGACCTTCCTTGACTTCTACCCGCAGGTTCGAAGTCCAACCGGTGCTCAATAATGCGCGATTAGCAAAGACAGCCATTTTTTACCTCATTTTATGCATAGACATATAAATGATAGAAATGTACTAGAAAAGAAGGAAATGCACGGAGGTTGCGAGTCACATGCAGACGCAAACGCGGGTTTTGACGGATCTTGACGCTGCAACGATGACCGAAGGCGGCGCGCCATACGGTTTGGTTCCGAATGCCGCGATCGCGTTTCAGGACGGACAAATCGCATGGATCGGAGCTGTCGCTGACCTTCCTTCAAGATTCGCCGACCAGCCGAGGACTCGACTCGGTGGACGCCTGGTTACGCCTGCGTTGATCGATTGCCACACTCATGTGGTTCACGGTGGCCATCGCGCCGCAGAATTCGAAATGCGCCTGAAAGGCGCGAGCTATGAAGAGGTTGCCCGCGCCGGGGGTGGAATCATCTCGACCGTAAAGGCCACGCGCGCGGCCGGCGTGGAGGAACTGGTCGCACAAGCATTGCCGCGAGTTGATGCGATGCTGGCCGAAGGAGTATCGGTCATAGAAGTGAAGTCCGGTTACGGGTTGGATGACAAGACTGAATTGAACATGTTGCGCGCGGCTCGGGCGTTGCCGGATCATCGCCCCATCCGCATTCTGACCAGCTTTTTGGGGGCTCATGCGGTGCCCCGGGACTATGAGGGCAGGGCGTCGGACTACATTCATCAGGTCTGCATTCCCACGCTTCGCGCCGCTCATGCCGAGGGATTGGTCGATGCGGTCGATGCCTTCTGCGAAGGCATCGCCTTTCAACCCGAAGAGTTGATCCCGCTTTTTGATGTCGCGACAGAGCTTGGCCTGCCGATCAAGATCCACGCCGAGCAATTGTCGAATTTGGGCGGCGCAAAACTGGCTGCCGGATACGGCGCGCTTTCGGCAGATCATATAGAATACCTTGACGAAGCAGGTGTTCAGGCCATGGCGCGGGCCGGAACCGTAGGCGTCATTTTGCCGGGTGCGTTCTACACGCTGCGCGAAACACAGGCGCCACCGATTGACCTGTTGCGCCAGCACGGTGTGCCCATGGCGCTTGCCACGGATTGCAACCCCGGTTCGGCGCCGATGACCTCGTTGCTGCTTGCGATGAACATGGGCTGCACCCTGTTTCGCATGACGCCAGAGGAGGCCCTTAAGGGCGTAACGACCCACGCGGCCCGCGCTCTCGGCATGGCTGACTGCGGTCAGATCTCAGTCGGGCGGCGCGCTGATCTGGCGGTTTGGAATGTCGAACACCCTGCGGAACTGGCCTATCGCATCGGCTTCAACCCTCTTCATACTCGCATATTCGGAGGCATATTTTGACGACGCTCACCCTCACCCCGGGCACCGCTACCCTGTCACAGCTGGAACAGGTCTTTCGCGAAGAGCGCGCTGTTCAACTGGATCCCGCTTGCCGCCCGGCCGTCGAAGAAGCGCACAAGCGCATCGCCGATGCGGCGGCGGGAGAGGCCGCCGTATATGGCGTGAACACAGGGTTCGGGAAACTGGCCAGCGTCAAAATCGCGGCCGAGGACACAGCAACCCTGCAGCGCAACCTGATCCTCAGCCATTGCTGCGGTGTGGGCCCTGCGATCCCGCGCAACCACGCAAGGTTGATGATGGTTCTGAAATTGCTGAGCCTGGGGCGCGGGGCCTCGGGGGTTCGGCCAGAGGTGATCACCCTGCTGGAAGGGATGTTGTCCAAGGGTGTGACCCCGGTGATCCCGGCGCAGGGTTCGGTCGGGGCTTCGGGCGATCTTGCGCCCTTGTCCCACATGGCTGCCGTCATGATGGGCGCTGGTGAGGCCGAATTCGGTGGCGATGTGATGCCCGGTGCCGTTGCGCTGTCCAAAGCGGGTCTGCAACCGATCGAACTGGGCCCCAAAGAAGGGCTGGCGTTGATCAATGGCACCCAGTTTTCGACGGCCTTTGCACTGGCCGGCCTGTTTGGCGCATGGCAGGCGGCGCAAAGCGCGCTGGTTACCTCGGCGCTGACGACGGATGCGATCATGGGATCGACCGCCCCGTTGCAACCGGAAATCCACATGCTGCGCGGGCATCGCGGGCAGATCGAGGCCGGCGTGACCATGCGAGCGCTACTGGCCGGGTCGGTCATTCGTGAAAGCCATCGGGATGGCGATACCCGGGTTCAGGACCCGTATTGTATCCGCTGCCAGCCTCAGGTGGTGGGCGCCGCGATGGATGTGCTGAGGCAGGCCGCGACAACGCTGGAAATCGAGGCCAACGCGGCGACGGACAATCCTCTGGTTCTATCGGAAACCGGCCTGATCGTTTCGGGCGGGAATTTTCATGCCGAACCGGTTGGGTTTGCTGCGGACATGATTGCGCTTGCCGTGGCCGAGATCGGGGCAATTGCGCAACGCCGCATTGCGTTGATCGTCGACCCTGCGCTCAGCTTTGATCTGCCGCCGTTTCTGACGCCCAACCCGGGCCTGAATTCGGGCTACATGATCGCCGAGGTGACGACCGCCGCACTGATGAGCGAAAACAAGCATCTGGCCAATCCGTGCGTGACGGACTCGACGCCCACATCGGCCAATCAGGAAGATCACGTTTCGATGGCGGCTCATGGCGCGCGGCGGTTGGGGCAGATGGTTGCCAATCTGGAACGTATTCTGGGGGTCGAGCTGCTCTGTGCCACACAAGGTGTCGAATTCCGTGCGCCGCTGCCCACGAGCGAAACGTTGCAGGCCGTGATGGCACGGCTGCGTGCCGAGGTGCCAGCCTTGGGAGATGATCGCTATGTGGCGACCGAGATCGAAGCAGCCTCGGCCCTGATTGCCAGTGGCGAGATTGCCCGTGGCACGGGCATCGCCATGCCGGAACTTGGCGCATGAGCGGCCCGGTCGAAGTTACACGTGGTGAAAGCCCCATTGTGCTGGGTCTGCCGCATACCGGCACCTATGTGCCCGCCACGATCGAGGCCAAGTTAAATGCGCGGGGCAGGGCATTGACGGATACGGATTGGAATATTCACACCTTGTATGAAGGACTTCTGCCCGGTGCGACCACGGTTCGGGCGACCTTCCACCGATATGTGATCGACGCCAACCGGGACCCGTCGGGCGTGTCGCTTTATCCCGGTCAGAACACGACAACCCTTGTGCCGCTGACGGATTTCGACGGCCAGGGCATCTGGGACATCCCGCCTTCCGAAAAGGATATCCTCGAACGACGGGAAGCTTTCCATACGCCGTATCATGCCGCCCTGAAGGCCGAGCTGGAACGCGTGAAGGCGGCCCATGGGGTTGCGGTGCTGTATGATTGCCACTCGATCCGCAGCCATATTCCTTTTCTGTTCGAAGGTACTTTGCCCGATTTGAACATCGGCACGAACAATGGGGCGACCTGCGCGCGGGAAATCGAAGCCATAACGCATGAGTTCGCGGCGTCCTCGCCCTATACGGCTGTTCTGAATGGGCGGTTCAAGGGCGGATGGACAACGCGCTATTATGGGCGCCCCTCGGAAGGGGTGCACGCGATCCAGATGGAGCTGGCTCAGTCGGCTTACCTGAGCGCCGAAGCGCCGCCCTGGACTTTTGATACCGACAAAGCCGACCGCCTGCGCCGTTGGCTCAAAGAAATCCTTGACGCCATCCACGACACTGCATTGGAGCTTGCCCGATGACCGACCCTCGTAAAAACACTCGTGACATCTATCCCCCGACAGGGCCCGAACTGAACGCCAAAAGCTGGATGACCGAAGCGCCGATGCGGATGCTGATGAACAATCTGCACCCGGATGTGGCCGAGAACCCGCATGAGCTGGTTGTCTACGGTGGCATCGGCCGTGCCGCACGGACGTGGAAAGATTTTGATACCATCGTTGCCAGCCTCAAGGACCTGGAGGAAGATGAAACGCTTTTGGTGCAATCCGGCAAGCCGGTCGCCATCGTGCGGACGCATGCCGATGCACCTCGGGTGCTGATCGCGAACTCGAACCTCGTGCCGCATTGGGCCAACTGGGATCACTTCAACGAGCTCGATAAGAAGGGCCTGATGATGTACGGCCAGATGACGGCCGGTTCGTGGATCTATATTGGGACGCAAGGCATCGTTCAGGGCACTTACGAAACCTTTGCCGAGGCGGGACGTCAACACTATGACGGGGACCTGACCGGCAAGTGGATTCTGACTGGCGGTCTGGGCGGCATGGGTGGCGCGCAACCTCTGGCAGCGGTCTTTGCAGGGGCGTGTTGCCTGGCTGTCGAGTGTAATCCTGACAGCATCGATTTCCGCCTGCGCACCAAGTACCTCGACGAAAAAGCCGAGACGCTGGACGAAGCGCTCGAAATGATCGACCGCTGGACCCGGGCGGGCGAGGCGAAATCGGTCGGTTTGCTGGGCAATGCCGCCGAGGTTTTCCCCGAAATCTACCGGCGGATGCAGGCGGGCGGCATGCGCCCCGATATCGTGACCGATCAGACCAGCGCCCATGATCCGGTCAACGGCTACCTGCCGCTGGGCTGGAGCATGGCGCAGTGGAAAGACAAGAGGGAAAGCGACCCCAAGGCCGTGGAAAAGGCAGCCCGAGCGTCGATGAAACAACACGTGGCCGCCATGGTCGATTTCTGGAACGCGGGTGTGCCGACCTTAGACTATGGCAACAACATCCGGCAGGTGGCACAGGACGAAGGCTTGGAAAACGCCTTTGCCTTCCCCGGTTTCGTGCCCGCCTATATCCGCCCGTTGTTCTGCCGTGGCATCGGCCCGTTCCGCTGGTGCGCGCTGTCGGGTGATCCCGAGGATATCTACAAAACCGACGCCAAGATGAAGGAACTTTTCCCCGACAACACGCATCTGCACAACTGGCTCGACATGGCACAGGAACGTATCGCGTTTCAGGGCCTTCCCGCGCGGATCTGCTGGATCGGACTGGGCGACCGCCACAAGGCCGGGCTGGCATTCAACGAGATGGTTAGGAATGGAGAATTGAAAGCACCGGTCGTCATCGGTCGTGACCACCTCGACAGCGGTTCGGTCGCGTCGCCGAACCGCGAAACCGAAGCCATGAAGGACGGCTCGGATGCCGTGTCGGATTGGCCGCTGCTGAACGCGCTGGTCAATACCGCCTCGGGCGCGACATGGGTCTCGCTGCACCACGGAGGCGGCGTTGGCATGGGTTTCAGCCAACATGCGGGTGTCGTGATTTGTGCCGACGGAACAGATGCAGCGGCCAGACGTCTCGAACGGGTTCTGTGGAATGATCCGGCTTCGGGCGTCTGGCGCCACGCAGATGCGGGTTACGAGGATGCCAAGGCCTGCGCACGTGAACACGGGCTGCGTCTTCCGGGGATTTTGGGCTGATTTGCCATTCATCTTTGAATTTGTCTGCATGGCTTAGCGCTAACGTCTCATTTTCCGGTTTCGAACCGGGGATGTTTCCGCTAGGGCTAAGCCGTTAAGCAGCCCGCCAGGCTAACGACAACTGACAAAGGTGGCTCGCCCGTTGCTCGATATTGCACAAGTCCGCACTGTTCTTTCGGACGTCTATGACCTTGCCCCATCGGCCACATTGGCCAATGAGATGAAAGACACGTTTGCCCGTATGGATCGTGTGATCAGCCCGCCGGATTGGGCGATCTATGCGCCTTATGTGCGGGCGATCAACGCGCTCAAGAAAGAGCGTAACGCCGTGATCCTTGGGCACAATTACATGACACCGGAAATCTATCATGGTGTGTCCGATTTCGTGGGTGACAGCCTGCAACTGGCGATCAAGGCCAGCGAGGTAGAAGAGGATGTGATCGTTCAGGCCGGGGTTCATTTCATGGCCGAGACATCGAAAATTCTGAGCCCCGAAAAAACGGTTCTGATGCCCGACATGGATGCAGGTTGTTCTTTGGCAGAATCGATTACTGCTGAAGGAATCGACGAAATGCGGGCCAAATACCCCGGCGCGCCGGTTGTGTCTTACGTGAACACCACTGCCGAGGTCAAAGCGGCCTCGGACATCTGCTGCACCTCGTCGAACGCCTTGCAGATCGTGAATGCAATGGAGAGCGACACGGTCATCATGACGCCGGATCAGTATCTGGCTCAAAACGTGGCCAATGAAAGCCACAAGAACGTGGTGTTCTGGCCCGGTTCCTGCATCGTGCATGAACAATACACCGCACAGGACCTGCGCGACTTCCGAGAATGGAACCCCGGAACGCGCCTGATTGCGCACCCGGAATGTCCGCCGGATGTGGTGGCCGAGGCGGATTATTCTGGTTCAACAAGCGGTATCATCAAATATGTGCATGATGAGAAACCCGAAAAGGCGATGCTGATCACCGAATGTTCCATGGCGTCGAACATCGCCGATGAACTGCCCGAGGTCGATTTCGTAGGGCCGTGCAACATGTGCCCGTACATGAAAAAGATCACGCTTGAGAAGATCCTCTATGCCCTGCACACGATGGAAGGCCAGGTCGAGGTCGCCGAAGACGTGGCAGAGAAGGCTCGCAAATCCGTTCAGGCGATGATTGATCTGTCCCGCAAGCTCGGCATCTGATCGGCAATGACCGACATCACCACGGATCGCGTCATTATTGTCGGGGCCGGGATTGGCGCGCTTTATGCTGCGCTGAAAATGGCGCCGCGACCGTTGGTGATCATCTCGCCTGACCCGCTGGGCGAAGGCGCAAGTTCGGCATGGGCGCAGGGGGGCGTGGCGGCGGCGATGGACCTGGCCGACAGCCCGGAAAGCCACGCCGTTGACACCGTCAATGCCGGGGCTGGAACCGTCGAGCCTGACGTTGCGGATTTGGTGACGCGAGAGGCACGGGACTATATTCTGGACCTGACCACTTTGGGCACACCGTTTGATCGCACCGAGGGTGGCGGATATGTCCTGTCCCGAGAAGCCGCGCACAGTTTTGCTCGTGTCGTGCGGGTAAAGGGCGATCAGGCCGGCAGTGAAATCATGGCCGCCCTGATCGAACGAGTGCGCGAAACTCCTTCGGTGCAGGTGTTGGAAGGGGTCCTTGCCATTGCGTTGGAAGTGACGGAAGGGCGCGTGGTGGGCGTTGTTTTGCAGGACGCCACGGAAAGCGGATCCGCGCCTGTGACGCTTCGTGCACCTGCCGTATTGTTGGCGGGTGGCGGTTCTGGCGGGCTTTATGCCCTGACGACCAATCCGGCCCGCATCCGCGGGCAGGTCATCGGAATGGCCGCACGGGCGGGGGCACTGATCGCCGACGCCGAATTTGTGCAGTTCCACCCCACCGCCATGGACGTAGGTGAAGACCCGGCCCCATTGGCGACCGAGGCCCTGCGCGGAGAAGGGGCAATTCTGATAAACAAGCGTGGCGAGCGGTTCATGCAGGCCGTTCATCCTGATGCCGAGCTTGCCCCGCGCGACGTTGTGGCCCGCGCGATATTTGCCGAGGTGCAGGCCGGCAACCGCCCGATGCTGGATACCCGCAAGGCTTTGGGCGCGCAAATCAACGAACTTTTCCCGGCGGTTGCCGCATATTGCGCGCGCAACGGAATCGATCCGGTCCGGGATGCGATCCCGGTCGCTCCGGCAGCGCATTACCACATGGGCGGGATTGCCACAGGCACTGATGGCCGCGCGACGCTGGATCGGTTGTGGGTGTGCGGCGAGGCGTCCTCGACCGGCCTTCACGGCGCCAACCGGCTGGCCTCGAACGGTTTGCTCGAAGCGTTGGTGTTTGCACGCATCTGTGCCGAGGACATTGCGCGTTCGATGCCGGACACTTCCGCGTCGGAACATGTGGCCCTTCAATTTGATCAAGCTGACATCCCTGATACGTCCGATGCAGTCAGTGTATTGCGCAGGACCATGTCGCGCGATGTTGGCGTGGTCCGGGACCGCGCCGGGTTATGCCGGGCATTGCACAGGATTGCCACGCTCGAAGAGCAGCATGGCACATGCCCGTCCTTCAGAAACATGTGTGCCACAGCAACCCTGATCGCCGCGGCGGCATTGCAGCGCGAAGAAAGCCGCGGCGCGCATGAGCGATCCGACTTTCCGGAAACTGCCGACGGCCCCGGCAAGCGATCCCGGATGTATCTTAGCGACGCGCTGCACATTCGCGCCGAAGCCTGCAAGGAAATACCATGAGTTTTGCGACCCTGCCCGAACTGATCCTCGAACCCGTCATCCGCGCGGCGCTGATGGAGGATCTGGGAGCTTACGGTGATGTGACCACCCGCGCCGTGATCCCGCCGAGCACGACCTATACGGCCCGGCTGAATGCGCGTGAGGATGCCGTCGTTTCGGGCATGCAGGTGGCGACGATTGCGTTCCGGCTGGTCGACCCGACGCTTGAGGTTGAGGCGCATGTCAAGGATGGCCAGCCCTGTCGGCGCGGCGACACGCTGATGACCATCAAAGGGTCCGCGGCCTCGATCCTGTCGGGTGAGCGGGTCGCACTGAATTTTGCCGGTCGCCTGACCGGTATTGCCACAAAAACTGCCACCTTTGTCCAGCAGACAAAGGGCACGAATGCCCGCATGACCTGTACCCGCAAAACCACGCCCGGACTACGCATCGTGGAAAAACAGGCCGTGCTGCATGGTGGCGGTTTCAATCATCGCTATTCGTTGTCCGACGCGATCCTGATCAAGGACAACCACATTGCCGCCGCCGGGGGTGTGCGTCAGGTTCTTGAGGCCGCCAAAGCGCAAGCCAGCCACATGATGGCCGTCGAGATCGAAGTCGATCGACTGGACCAGCTGGCCGAAGTCCTCAGGATTGGCGGCGCGTCCGTCGTATTGCTGGACAATATGGACAACGAGATGCTGCGCGAAGCGGTTGCCATGGTGGACGGGCGGATGAAGACCGAAGCCAGCGGCAATGTGACGTTGGACCGTGTCGCATCGATTGCGGCGACCGGGGTCGATTACATCTCGTCCGGGGCGCTGACGCATTCCGCCCGAACCGTTGATCTGGGCCTTGATTTCTGAAAAGCGCGGCATTTCCGCTTGATTTGGGATCGTTTGCGCCAACACGGTTGCGCCTTCAGATTTTATCGATAATAAATCCACGGCAACGCAAGCTGCAGGAAGTTTTATAGATAAAATGATCATCCCTCATTCCGGCTGGACCCGAAAGTCTGCGCAAGCTGTTCATGACCTCCCGTTGATGGACCTTCTGTTCCGGGCACAGACCGTGCACCGCGAGAACTTTGATCCGAACAAGATCCAGACCTCTAAGCTGCTGTCGATCAAAACCGGCGGGTGCGCCGAGGATTGCGCCTATTGCTCGCAATCGGCCCGCAATGGTTCCACCCTGCCTGCATCGAAACTGATCGAGGTTCAGCGTGTCCTGGCCGAGGCCAAAAAGGCCCGCGACGGTGGCGCGACCCGGTTCTGCATGGGGGCCGCCTGGCGCGAGCCCAAGCCGCGCGATATGCCTGCGCTGGTCGCCATGGTGGAAGGCGTCAAGGCGATGGGCATGGAAACCTGCATGACGCTGGGAATGCTGGATGACACCCAGGTGGTTCAGCTGCGCGATGCCGGGTTGGATTATTACAACCACAATATCGACACGTCCGAACGCTACTATTCCGAAGTGATCACCACCCGTACTTTCTCGGACCGGATCGACACGATGAACCGGGTGCAGGAAGCCGGAATCAAGGTCTGCTCGGGTGGTATTCTGGGGATGGGTGAACATACCGGTGACCGTATCGACATGTTGCTGACTTTGGCCAACATGACCCCGCCGCCGGATTCGGTGCCGATCAACATGTTGATGCCACAAGCGGATACCCCGCTGGCTGATGCCGAACCGGTCGATCCGATCGACTTTGTGCGGATCATCGCGACCGCTCGCATTCTGATGCCCAAAGCCTATGTTCGGTTGTCCGCCGGTCGCAGTGACATGAGCGACGAGATGCAGGCGATGTGCTTCTTCGCCGGGGCAAATTCCATCTTTGTCGGTGAAACTCTTTTGACGGCGGAAAACCCCGAAGAAGACACCGACTCGATCCTGTTTGCGAAACTTGGCCTTCAGGCCGAAACGGCTGAAGAACACAACCGCACGGAAGCCGCCGAATGAAAGCAGTCGAACGACTAGAATCCATGCTCGAAGCACTGGAAGCCCGGCACCGCCGTCGGGCTTTGATCCCGGCGCGGGGGCTGGATTTTGCGTCCAACGACTATTTGGGGCTGGCCGGGTCAAGCCTGTTGCAAGAGGCGGCACAGGCAGCGCTGGCGCGCGGCGTGCCCGTAGGCTCGGGCGGCTCGCGTCTGCTGCGGGGAAATCACCCGGAGCATGAGGCGCTGGAACATGAAGCAGCTGCGTTCTTTGGGGCCGAGGCCGCATTGTTCATGGGTGGAGGGTTTCAGGCAAATCAGGCAATCTTTTCCACGCTGCCGGCGGCCGGGGATCTGGTTTTGTATGACGAACTGGTTCACGCCAGCGCCCACGAGGGGATGCGCGCGAGCCGAGCGGATCTGCGTGCCTTTCGTCACAACGACGTCGCGGATGCGCGCAACGTTTTGACCGAGTGGCGATCCGCTGGTGGGCCGGGTCAGGTATGGATTGCTGTTGAAAGCGTCTATTCCATGGAAGGCGATCTGGCCCCGCTAAAGGACCTGTCCTGTCTGGCGCGTGAAGCCGAAGCCGTTCTGATCGTGGATGAGGCGCACGCCACGGGCGTTTTCGGGGCAAATGGCAAAGGTCTGGCGCATGATCTGAACGTTGACCTTTTGACCCTGCATACCTGCGGCAAGGGACTTGGAGTTTCCGGCGGGCTGATCTGTGGCCCGCGTGCGATGATCGATACCCTGATCAACCGCGCACGACCCTTTATCTTTGCAACGGCGCCGTCGCCTTTGAATGCTGCGCTGGTACGGGCTGTCCTGCGTGAACTGGCCGGGACTGACGATTTGGTCACTGCTGCATGCAAACGTCTGCGTCATGCACATGATGCGGCCCGTGAAACAGGGTTGCCTGACACGGCCTTGAACAGCCAGATCATTCCCGTCGTTCTTGGGGATGAGGCCCGCACGATGGCGATGGCACAGGCTTTGCAACATCAGGGGTTCGACATTCGCGGCATTCGCCCGCCTACCGTTCCAAAAGGCACATCCCGTCTGCGTGTCTCGATCACCGGGAATGTCAGTCCAGAGGACATTTCGGCCCTGTTCGCAACCATCTCCAGCCATCAGTCGGAGGCCGCATGAGCGCTCTGGTCATTGTCGGAACCGACACCGGCGTCGGAAAAACAGTTTTTTCGGCTGGCCTGACGGCGGCCCTGAACGCAAGTTACTGGAAGCCGGTTCAATCGGGCCTCGAGGATGCAACGGACACGGAAACCGTCTGCACCTTGTCCGGCGTGGACGTGTTGCCCGAGGCGTATCGCCTGAACATGCCTGCCTCACCCCATCTTTCTGCGGAAGATATGGACATTGAGATCGATCTGTCCCGGCTTGCGCTGCCGCACGTGGACGGGCCGCTGGTTGTGGAAGGGGCAGGGGGGCTGATGGTGCCTCTGAACCGCAAATCCTACTATCTGGATCTGATCGCCCAATGGCAGGCCCCGGTCGTTCTGGTCGCACGAACGGCGCTGGGAACGATCAACCACACCACGTTGTCCCTTATGGCGCTTCGAAGCGCTGGGTGCGAGGTGGTCGGCGTTGCCTTTGTCGGAGATCCGGAGCCTGACGTGGAGCAAACCATCGTCGAAATGAGCAAGGTTCGACATCTCGGACGCTTGCCATATCTTGGAGACCTGACGCAGCAAAGCTTGTCAGATGCGTTTTCATCCATAGACGTGGCGACCATACGGAGGTTTCTGTGACCCCGCTGGAGTTTGACGCCCACCACCTTTGGCATCCCTATACCAACGTGGCCGATCCCGGTGCGATGCACCTGATTGACCGGGCCGAGGGCGTGTATCTCTATCGGGAGGACGGCGCAAAGATGATAGACGCCATGTCGTCATGGTGGTGCGCCATCCACGGCCACAAGCATCCCGAAATCACATCCGCCATGAAGTCCCAGCTGGAAAAGATGCCTCATGTGATGTTCGGGGGGCTGACACACCGTCCGGCCATAGACCTGGGGCGCAGGATGGTCGACATGTTGCCCGAGGGGCTGGATCGCATTTTCTATTGCGACAGTGGGTCTGTCTCGGTCGAAGTGTCGATGAAGATGGCGGTGCAGTACCAAATGGCCCATGGCCGCACCCGCAAATTCGAGTTTGCCACAATTCGGGGCGGCTATCACGGTGACACGTGGAAAGCGATGAGCGTCTGTGACCCGGTCACGGGTATGCACGGGCTGTTCCGAGGCGCTTTGTCGATCCAGCACTTCCTGCCGCGTCCCCAGGTTCGGTTGGGGGATGACTGGCCGGAAGACCCGGCGCTGAACGGGTTGGGGGCGCTGGAACGACTGTTGGCCGACAAGGGTGATCACCTCGCGGCCCTGATCCTTGAACCCGTGGTTCAAGGCGCCGGCGGCATGTATTTCTATCATCCCCAATGGCTGCGCGCGGCGCGCGCCATGTGCGATGCCCATGACGTGCTGATCATTTTCGATGAGATCGCAACCGGGTTTGGCCGAACCGGCAAGCTGTTTGCCACCGATCATGCGGGCATCACCCCGGATATAATGTGTCTGGGCAAGGCATTGACCGGGGGGCATGTCTCGTTTGCTGCTACCGTAACCAGCAAGCAGGTGGCGTATGGCATTGGCAACAGTGAGGCCGGAGTGTTCATGCACGGCCCGACCTATATGGCCAACCCTCTGGCCTGTGCCGCAGGATCGGCCAGCCTTGGTCTTCTTGCCGGGGGGAGCTGGCAACGCCAGGTCGCAGATATCGAAGACCAGATGCGGACCGAGCTGGAACCAGCACGCGGTTTGCCGGGCGTAGCAGACGTCAGGGTTCTCGGCGCCATTGGCGTTATCGAGATGAAGGAAACGGTTGATCCTTCTGTCGCTCACCGGCTGGCCCCTGAAACCGGAGTGTGGCTGCGCCCCTTTGCGCGCAACATCTATTGTATGCCGCCTTACATTGTTTCGCCTGATGAACTCAGCCGGATCACCGGCGCGATGGTCGCTTTGGCCGGGGGGCAGCAATGAAACACCGGTGGCTGGCGCAATCGGATGACAGCAGGCTGACTCTCGTCTTCGGGGGGTGGGCGCTGGGTGCTGCCCCGTTCCGCGGGCTGACCGGAGGCGGATCTGTTCTGCTGGTGGATGATTATACCGGGCTCGATGATCCCCTGCCCGATCTGGCCGGGTTTGACCGCGTCGACATGCTTGCGTTTTCCTTCGGTGTCGCGTCCGCGGCCCATTGGCTGGCCAGCACAGGGTTTAGCCCTGACCGGCTGGTTGCCGTCAGCGGTACGTTGTATCCTGCCTGCGCGGACCGGGGCATCGCGCCTGATATTGTCCGGGCCACGGCGGATCAGCTGTCATCGGCAAGTTTCATCAAGTTTTGCCGACGCGCCGGGCTGTCTGCTGACATACCTGAACTGGACATCGAGCGGGCACGGAAGGAACTTCACGCGGTCATCGAACGCGGCTCGGCCCCTGATCCCGGTTTTGATCGGGTTTGGATATCAGACCGGGACCGGATCATTCCGACCAATGCTCAAAAGACGGCCTGGGCTGCAACCCCGGATGTGGTCAAGGGCGTCGCCGCTCCGCATGTACCTTTCCAACCGGGCCAAAGCTGGGCGGAGTGGCTGTCATGACGGCGCAATTGGCGGACAAGGTGCAGCGAAGCTTCAGCCGAAGCTTCCAGACTTACAACGACACAGCCAGCCAGCAGGCCTGGGTTGCCCGCAAGCTGGTTTCCGAGATGCGCCGGGTTGGCGCGCCGAACCGGTTTGATGTGGCGTTCGAGCTGGGATGCGGCACTGGCCATCTGACCCGGTTGCTGCGGCAGAGCTTTGACCTTCCCGATCTTTACCTGAACGATATCGCGCCGCAGGCTCGGGCGACGGCAGATGCGGAAAACGCAGCTTTCATCGCCGGAGACGTCCGCCTGGTCGAATGGCCCGCAAAGCTGGATTTGGTCGCGTCGGCCTCGATGATCCAGTGGATGGAGAATCCGGCCGGTTTGCTGCAACAGGTTGCCGAAGCGCTTGAGCCCGGAGGGTGGCTGGCCATTTCCGGGTTTGGCCCATTGCAATATCAAGAGCTTGCGCACATCGGATCGACAGCCCGTGCACCGGGCCTATGCCTGCCTGACACCCTTGCAGCCGCCATAGACGGGCCGTTCAAGATTCTGACGGTTGGCCAAAGCGTTCGGCCATCCTACTTTGACACGCCCAGAGAAGTGCTGAAACATTTGCGCAGTACAGGGGTTAATGGCCGGGCTCGGGGTGCATGGACCCGGTCCACCTTGGCCCGGTTCGAAGCTGACTACGTGCAGAAGTTCGGAACTGACGGCAGGGTTCCTCTGACTTACCACCCGGTGTGGGTCATCGCCGAAAAGCGTTAGGCGCTTATTCGGCGACGACAAGGTCGATTTCATTCGCCGACAGCATCTGGCAGATGTCCTCGGGCGGGTTCACATCGGTAAAGAACAGATTGATCTTGTCGGCAGGTTCCAATGTGACCGGCGCGCGTTTTCCCAGTTTTTCGCCATCGGCCACGACAATGCGAACCTGTGCGTTTTGAATGGCGACGCGGGCTAGGTTTGCTTCTTGCAAGTCGTGCAGCATAAAGCCCGGGTCCGCATTGACCGCCCCGACCGAAAGTACGGCGAAACGGACGTTCAAACGTTTGATCAGGTCCTGAGCTTCAACGCCAAATGCGCCCCCATCGTGCGACCGCAGCTCGCCACCTGCCATAAAGACCCGGTTGTTGTTTCTTGAAGCCAATGCCTGCGCCACAAAAACCGAGTTCGTCACCACAAAGAGATCCCTGTGGTTGCCAAGCGCCTGCGCCACATAAGCGGTAGTTGAACCGATATCGAGGAAAACGGAGTCCCCGTCACTGATGACCTCGGCAACCGCCTTCGCCAGCTTCTCTTTCGCGTCAACCTTCTTGTCCAGACGGCTTTGCAGCGACGGTTCCAGAATGTCTTCGAGAAGATGAACCCCGCCATGGACTTTGCGCACGATGCCGCGTTCTTCCAGATTGCGGACGTTTCGCCGAATGGTTTCAAGGCTGACCCCAAGTTCATTCGCCAGAACGCTTACCCGGCACGACCCGCCCGCGCGAAAAAGGGCGCGCAGGATTTCTTCTTCTCGTTGGTTTGTGGTCGGCAGGTTCATGTTTCGCGCTCTGATGGCATCGTCATAAGGGACGTTAAGCCATACCACAATACCCACATAAAGCAACGTAAGACAAAAGGTTGGCCGTAGAAACCTGCTTAGATCAGGAAAAAATGTGGCTTTACGTGGTTTTTATTGACACAAAACCCCACGATGTGGTCGTCTGTACTCAATACCACCGATTCATCGAAAAAAAATCACGACAGGGAGAAGGTGTTATGAACTGTAAAATGGGAATTTCCGCACTGGCCCTCATGGCCGCCGGAGCCGCAACAACTGCCTGGGCCGTTGAGTCCTCGGACCCGATCAAACTGACGCTGCATGACTGGTCGGGGCAGTTGATCAATACCAAGATCATGGGTTCGATCCTGGAAGAAGCCGGATACAACGTTGAATATGTTCAGGCGGATTACATTGCTCAGTTCGCCGGTCTGAAAACGGGTGACCTGCATCTGGCGATGGAAATCTGGGAAACCACCGGGCGCGAGGCGCTGGACGAAGCAACCGGAACCGGCAAGGTCGTCAATGTCGGCGAAACCGGCCTGATGGCGATCGAAGAATGGTGGTACCCCAGTTACATGAAGGAACGGTGCCCGGGATTGCCGAACTGGGAAGCGTTGAAAGACTGCGCCGAGGAATTCGCGACGGCGGAAACTGCTCCGAACGGGCGTTATGTCGGCGGCCCGGTGACCTGGGGTGGCTTCGATGACGAGCGTGTCGAAGCGCTTGAACTGGATTTCGAAGTCGTCCATGCGGGTACCGACGCGGCCCTGTTTGCAGAATTGGAATCCGCGTATCAAAGACAGGATCCGATTGTCTTGTGGGTTTACGTCCCACATTGGGCGCCGGCGAAATATGAAGGCGAGTTCGTAGAATTCCCGCCATTTACGCCGGAATGCTACAGTGACCCATCGGTTGGTGTGAACCCGAATATGGCCTATGATTGCGGCAAGCCGCGTGGCCCGATCTGGAAAGCCGCGTGGTCTGGCCTGCAAGAGAAATGGCCAGGCGCTTATGACATCATCGAAGCCTACAATATCAACAATGATGAAATGAGCGCCATGGTCGGCAAGGCCGATCTGGATGGCGTGGAAATCGACAGCGTTGTTGCAGAGTGGATGGAGACCAACAAAGACCGCTGGTCTGGCTGGATCTCGAAGTAATCCACTGGCCAGAGCGGGCCTGTCGCTCTCTCGGACCGCTCTGGCCTTTTTCGCGAATGAACCGGACCACCCTGATGCCCCCCAAGACCAAACTGTCGTGCCGAAATATCTGGAAACTCTACGGCCCCAACGCAGATCGGTTGCTGCGGACAACCCCCGAACCTACGGCAGAAGAAATTCGCAAGGCAGGTGTGATCGGCGCAGTCCGCAACGCCAATATCGAGATCTCGGAAGGTGAGATTTTCGTCATCATGGGCCTGTCGGGGTCCGGCAAATC
Organism: Ruegeria sp. YTSC002; assembly: GCF_059609845.1. NCBI lineage: Bacteria > Pseudomonadati > Pseudomonadota > Alphaproteobacteria > Rhodobacterales > Roseobacteraceae > Ruegeria > Ruegeria sp. YTSC002. The sequence goes on along the minus strand of NZ_JBXWML010000002.1, from coordinate 93,539 downwards.
CACTCTGGTTCGGTGCTTGTCCAGGTTGATCGAACCAACCGCCGGTGAAGTTCTGTTCGACGATGCTGACCTCTTGCGCGCCAGCGAGAATGAGCTGATCGAAATCAGGCGTCACAAGATGGGCATGGTGTTCCAGCATTTCGCGTTGCTGCCGCATCTGACCGTTTTGCAGAATGTGATGTTTCCGCTGACGATTCAGGCCACACCCAAACCCGAAGCCGACGCCAAGGCCCGCGAGGTCGTGGAACTGGTCGGTTTGAAGGGGCGTGAGGATTATTACCCGCGTGAGCTGTCCGGCGGCCAGCAGCAGCGCGTCGGCATTGCCCGTTCCTTGGTGACTGAGCCGGACCTTTGGTTCTTGGACGAGCCGTTCTCGGCCCTCGATCCGCTGATCCGGCGCGAGATGCAGGATGAATTCCTGCGGTTGCAGGAGCGGTTGCACAAGACCATCGTTTTCATCACCCATGACTTCGAAGAGGCCGTTCGCCTGGCCGACCGCATCGCCATCATGAAGGACGGAGAAGTGATCCAGATCGCCACGCCGGAACAGCTGGTGATGCACCCGGCCACCGGTTATGTGGCTGAATTCACGAAACATATCCCCCGCTCAAAGGTCCTGACCGTCGGCGGTGTCATGACCCCCGGCGCTGTGGGCGAGGGCAATCCGATCTTTCAATCCACGCGCATCTCGGACGTGGCGGAACGGATTATCGCGGCAGATGCGCCGATCCCCGTGGTGGATGCTGATGGCCAGCCCGTCGGAGCGATAGACCGCAAGGCCGTTGCGCATGTGCTGTTCGGCGGCGGAGACACGGCATGATCCGCCTGACCCGCAGCCAGATTGCCATTTTGGTGCTTGTTCTGATCACCATCGTGCTTGGCTATTTCGGGCGTGATTTGAGCAAGGCGCTGGATGCGCGCTGGTTGACCAAGTTCCCCTCGGCCTGGGTGATCCCGTTCAAAACCTACATTTCCTTGGCGATGACATGGCTGATCGAAGATGCCGCCATCGGGCCGGTGTCCTTCACCGATGTCACCCGCGCCATCGCGTGGTTGATCGAGCAGCCCTACAATCTGGTATTGGCCCTGCTGGCCGACGGCTTTGTCAGCGGTCAGGGAAATGACGCGCAGGTCATCCTGCCTGCGATCAGCTGGATCGTGGTCATCACCGCCGTTGTCGCCTTGGGTCAATACTGCCGCGACTGGGGATTGGCCGCTCTGGTCGGGGCCTGCTTCGTCTATCTTGCAGTTTTCGGACAATGGGACAGCGCCATGGTAACGCTGGCCTCGGTCCTGATCGCGGTGCCGATTGGCGCGGGCGGAGGGTTGCTGTTGGGCATTCTCGCCTATCGCCATCCGCTTTTTGAAAAGATCATCTCACCAATACTGGACCTGATGCAGACGATCCCGATCTTTGCCTATCTGGTGCCGATCCTGTTCATGTTTGGGTTTGGCCCGATCTCTGCCTTGGTCGCGACGATTATTTATGCGACGCCACCGATGGTGCGGATCACCACGTTGGCACTGAAAGGTGTGGATCCCGAAATCCTGGATTTCGGACGCATGGCGGGCACGACCCGGCGGCAGTTGATGTGGCGCGTGCTTGTGCCCTCGGCCAGCCACAGCCTGATGGTGGGTGTCAATCAGGTGATCATGCTGACCCTGAACATGGTCATCATCGCCTCGATGATCGGGGCTGGGGGGCTGGGCTTTGACGTTCTCGCCGCACTACGCCGTCTGGACATTGGAGCAGGGTTCGAAGCCGGCATCGCCATCGTGGTATTGGCCATCGCCGTCGACCGTCTGAGCCAGGCCTTTGCCGAACGGATGGGCCAGGTGCATCATGAGGTCGCCGGCTCGTGGGTCGCGCGTCATCGCCGGACGGTTCTGGTTCTGGTTTTACTGGTGCTGACATGGGTACTGGGACAGTTCTCGCCTCTGTTGCTGGAATATCCTGAAAGCCAGACCATCACCACTGGCGCGTTCTGGGACAACACGGTCGAATACCTGAACGTCAACTATTTCGACACGTTCGAGGCGATCAAGGTTTTCTTCCTGACCTGGTTCATGATCCCGATCAAAACGGTTCTGCTGGGCATCCCGTGGCCGTGGGCCATCGCGATGCTGGCCCTGCTGGGCTGGCACGCTGGCGGTTGGCGGCTGGCGTTGCTGTGTGGTGGGATGGCCTCGCTGGTACTTGTGTCGGGCCTGTGGTCAAAGGCGATGGTGACAGTGTATCTGTGCGGTGCATCGGTCATTCTGGCAACGCTGATCGGGGTGCCTCTGGGTGTTCTGGCGGCGCTGAACAAACGCGCTGGAACGGCCATCAACCTGCTGATCGACACGCTGCAAACCCTTCCCAGCTTTGTTTATCTGATCCCTGTCGTCATGCTGTTCAGGGTCGGCGATTTCACCGCGCTGATCGCCATCGTCCTTTATGCGCTGGCCCCGGCGGTCCGCTATGCTGCCCATGGCATACGGTCGGTTAGCGAAGAGCTGATCGAGGCCGGTCTGGTTTCGGGCTGCACCCGCAGGCAATTGCTGCGCCATATCCGTCTGCCGATGGCGTTGCCTGAGATCCTGCTGGGGATCAACCAGACCATCATGCTGGCGCTGTCCATGCTGGTCATCACCGCCCTCGTCGGCACCCGCGATCTGGGGCAGGAGGTCTATATCGCCTTGACCAAGGCCGATACCGGCCGCGGTCTGGTGGCCGGTCTGTCGATTGCCTTCATCGCCATCATCGCCGATCGGTTGATCAATGCCAGTGCCCGTCAGGCCCGCATCCGCTTTGGACTGGAGAGTTGATATGAGCCATCCCGACCTGATGACCCGCATCCGCGCTCTGCCGATCTGGCAGGGAGAGATCGAGGCCACTCCGCTGACCGGTGGCATCACCAATGTGAACTACAAGGTTACGGATGGCAGCGGGTCTTATGTGGTGCGTGTGGGCGACGACATCCCCTTGCATCAGGTGATGCGGTTCAACGAGCTGGCCGCCAGCAAAGCAGCCAATGCGGCGGGTCTGTCGCCCGCCGTGCTGCATTCCTCGGGCGATCTGACGGTGCTGGAGTTCATCGAAAGCCGCACCTTGACGGAAGAAGACGTCCGGCATCCGAACATGCTGCCCCGTGTTCTGGAATTGGTGAAAGCCTGTCATGTCGAAGTGCCGAAACACCTGCGCGGGCCGTCGCTGGTATTCTGGGTGTTCCATGTCATCCGGGACTATGCCGCAACACTGACCGGGAATGACAGCGCCCATGCAAAGCTGATCCCCGATCTGATCGACGCAGGCTCGCTGCTGGAACGTGAGGCTGGGCCGTATGACATCGTGTTCGGCCATAACGACCTGCTCTGCGGCAATTTTCTGGACGACGGCAACCGCCTTTGGCTGATCGATTTCGACTATGCCGGATTCAACTCGCCGCTTTTTGATCTGGGCGGGCTGGCTTCGAACAATGGCCTGTCGCCTGAACAGGAAGACTGGGTGCTTGAGAGCTATTTCGAGACCCCGGTCAACGACAACCTGCGCCACCGCTATACGGCGATGAAATGCGCTTCGCTGCTGCGGGAAACCATGTGGAGCATGGTGTCCGAGATCACCTCGGATATCGACTTTGATTACGCAGCCTACACAGCTGAAAACCTGGCGCGGTTCCGCGCAGCCCTTACCGATTTCAAAAATACCTGAGGATAGACATGACCGACCTTCCTACAACAGCCAAAGCCGTCATTGTCGGCGGCGGGATCATCGGCTGCTCGACCGCCTATCACTTGGCCAAGCTGGGCTGGACCGACACGGTGCTGCTGGAGCGCAAGAAGCTGACCTCGGGCACCACGTTTCACGCCGCAGGGTTGGTGGGGCAGTTGCGTTCAAACGCCAATATCACGCAATTGCTGGGCTATTCCGTCGATCTGTACAACAAGATCGAAGAGGAAACAGGGCTTGGTACTGGCTGGAAGATGAACGGCGGCTTGCGCCTTGCCTGCAACGAAGAGCGTTGGACCGAAGTCAAACGGCAGGCCACGACAGCGCATTCCTTTGGTCTGGACATGCAGCTTCTGACCCCATCCGAGGCGCAGGAGCTGTGGCCCTTGATGGATGTTTCGGACGTGATCGGCGCGGCCTACCTGCCGACAGACGGTCAGGCCAACCCGTCAGATATCACGCAGGCATTGGCCAAGGGCGCCCGCATGGCCGGGGCGAAGATATTCGAAGATACCAAAGTCATCGATATCGAGATTGAAGATGGCAAAATTCGCGCGGTAATCACCGAACATGGTCGGATCGAGTGTGAAAAGGTGATCTGCTGCGCCGGGCAATGGTCCCGCACCTTTGCCAGCCGCTTTGGCGTCAACGTTCCTCTGGTTCCGATGGAGCACCAGTACATGGTGACAGAACCTTTCGACGTGCCCGGCAACCTGCCCACTCTGCGCGATCCCGACCGGCTGACCTACTACAAGGAAGAAGTCGGTGGTCTGGTTATGGGCGGCTATGAGCCGAACCCGATCCCCTGGGCCACCAAGGGTATTCCGCAAGGTTTCCACTATACCCTTCTCGACAGCAACTTCGATCACTTCGAACAGCTTATGGAGCTTGCGTTGGGTCGTGTGCCCGCGCTGGAGAACGCTGGCGTCAAGACGTTGACCAACGGGCCGGAAAGCTTCACGCCCGACGGCAATTTCATCATCGGCGAAGCGCCCGAGTTGAGGAATTTCTTTGTCGGTGCGGGCTTTAACGCCTTTGGCATCGCGGCTGGCGGTGGTGCGGGCATGGCGCTGGCGGAATGGGTGCACAAGGGTGAGCCGCCCTTCGATTTGTGGTCTGCCGATATCCGCCGCTTTGGCCGCCCGCATTTCGACACCGACTGGGTTCGCACCCGTACCGTTGAAGCATACGGTAAACACTACACGATGGCTTGGCCGCATGAGGAACATGACTCGGGCCGCCCCTGCCGAAAATCGCCGCTTTATGACACGCTGAAAAAGCAGGGCGCGTGTTTTGGTGAGAAACTGGGCTGGGAACGTCCCAACTGGTATGCCGATGTGTCAAAGGGCGAGGTGGCCAAGGATGAATACAGCTTTGGCCGCCAGAACTGGTTCGATGCCGTCGGGCGCGAACATAAAGCAACACGCGAAGCGGCGGTGTTGTTCGATCAGACATCCTTCGCCAAATTCGCCCTCAAGGGCCCCGATGCTTTGGCAGCGATGAACTGGATCTGCGCCAATGATGTGGACAAGCCGGTTGGCGCGCTGGTCTATACCCAAATGCTGAACGACAAGGGCGGGATCGAGTGTGACCTGACCGTTGGGCGCGTGGCTCATGACGAGTTCTACATCGTCACCGGCACCGGCTATGCCACCCATGACTTCGACTGGATCGACCGCAGCATTCCCGAGGGTATGAATTGCCAGCTGTTCGATATCACTTCATCGAATGCAGTCCTGTCATTGATGGGACCAAAAGCGCGCGATGTTCTTGCGGCGGTGACGCGCGATGACGTCTCGAACAGCGGGTTCAAGTTTGGCACGATCCGTACCATCGGGATTGCGGGGTGCCCGGTCAAGGCGCTGCGTGTGACCTTTGTTGGTGAATTGGGGTGGGAACTGCACCTGCCGGTGGAATATGCCCAAACGGTGTACGACGCCTTGATGGAGGCAGGGCGCCCGCATGGATTGAAAAATGCGGGATACAGGGCGATTGAATCGCTGCGCCTTGAAAAAGGCTATCGCGCCTGGGGCTCGGATATCGGGCCGGATCATACGCCGTTCGAAAGCGGCTTGGGCTGGGCCGTGAAACTTCGGAAGAATATTGATTTCAAAGGGCGTGCCGCTGCTGAGGCGCAAAAAACCGGCGGCGTAAAGAAGATGCTGGCATGTTTCACGGTTGACCCCGAGGTTGTTCTTCTGGGGCGTGAAACGATCTATCGGAATGGCGAAAGGGTCGGATGGCTGACTTCGGGCGGCTATGGTTACACCGTCGAAAAGTCGATCGGCTACGGTTACATCCGAAACGCCAACGGTGTCGACGCACAATACGTCACATCAGGGACATATGAATTGGATGTCGCCACTCAGAGGGTTCCTTGCGAAGTGACGCTGAAACCGCTTTACGACCCGCAGATGAGCCGGGTGAAGACCTGACCCGAGGGTGCAAGAGCAGATCTACCGACACACGCACGGCGATCGGAACACATGGGGAAAGCATGCAAACAGGGCAAATCCGCCCCGAGTGTCCGAATGTTCGTCGAATCTGACGGATTTCGATCCATAAGCCATTGATAAAGTTTCAGTATTGTCACACCTCATGCCCATCTGAAAACTGAACTGCAAGACTTCTCATTCAGCTTTCAGGGCAAACAACCTTTCATCCGTCGGAGATTGGATGACTTCAGCCGAAAAGGACCGAAAATGGTAACCCCAGATGCGTTGACTGAACACGCGATGAAGATTGCTGATATTGCCACGGAGTCCGCGATGCGGTTTTTTCGGGGGTCTTTGGGCATTGAATTCAAACAGGATGAAAGCCCGGTGACGCAGGCCGACAAGGCAGTTGAGGCGGAAGTTCGCACCTACCTGAAACAGCATTTTCCCGGACACGGCATCTTTGGCGAAGAGCACGGTCAAGAAGCAGGCGACGGGCTTCATATGTGGGTGATTGACCCGATTGACGGAACCCGTTCGTTTCTGTCCGGCCATCCTTTGTTCGGGTTCCTTTTGGCGCACCTTGTGGATGGGCGCCCTCGGTTGGGGCTGGTCGGAATGCCGGCCTTACATGAGACCTATTTGGGTGTGGTTGATAACGGGGCCAGCCTGAACGGGCGACCGATAAAAGTGTCGCACACCACGCGTCTGGATCAATCGGTTCTTTACGTGAATGAAGGCGACAAAATTTATCGCGATCATCCTGACCTGTTCAGCCGGCTGATGAATGCAGGGCAGACGCGCCGATTTGCCTATGATTGTTATCCCCATGCCTTGCTTGCTTCGGGCCATGTCGATGCTGTGGTGGATTACGATCTGCAACCTTATGACTATCTGGCGCTCTCACCTCTGATCACGGCTGCTGGCGGAGTGATGACCGATTGGCACGGGCATGCGTTGACCCTCGATTCAGATGGCGCGGTCGTTTCCGCCGCAACCCCTGAACTGCATGCTGAACTGCTTGACCTCATCAATGTCGAAAAATGACAGTGTTGCGCAACCCTGGAAAACTAGCTCCCGCGATCAGATTTGAACAAATACAAAAAGACAAAAAGTGATCCTATCGACGTCGTGACGATTCCGACCGGCAACTCCTGCGGAGCCAGAAGAAGGCGTGACAAGATATCGGACAATGTCAGCAGAATCGCGCCCACGATCGCCGAGACGATCAGCAGGTTTCGGTGCAGAGTTCCGGCGATGCCGCGTGCAATATGAGGCACCATCAGCCCGACAAAGCCGATGACACCGGCAACGGAAACGAAACTGGCCGTCGCCAACGCGGCAACGAAAAACATGCTGAACCGCAGTCCTTGAACGGGAATACCCAGTGACGAGGCTGTGAAATCCCCGGTCAGCAGCGCGTCAAGCCACCGGCTGCGGTAAAGTGAATAGCTCAGGATCAGGCCCAGTCCGATCAGGACAAGCGGGAACGTTTCCCATCTTGCCAGTCCCAGGCCGCCAAGCATCCAGAATATCACCGAATGCGCAGCGCGATTGTCGCCAGAGAAAATCAGGTAATTGGTGATTGCGGAAAACAGAAAGGACACCGCCAGGCCAGCAAGGATCAGTTTTTCGGGTGCGCTCGTACGCAAGCCCTGAACCAGCGCCAGAACAATGCCGGATGCGATCAGACCGCCGCAAAACGCCGCCAACGGCAACGTCCAGATGCCCAATACATCACCTGTGACCGTGATCACCAGAACGGCGCCGGCAGCTGCACCAGAGGACAGACCGAACAGAAACGGATCTGCCAGATCGTTTCGCGTCGTTGTTTGCAAAACAACACCAACGACGCCCAGCCCCGCGCCAATCACGGCAGCAAACAGGGCGCGGGGCAGGCGAAGGTCGAAGACGATCCGGTGCAAAGGCGACATGTCTCCGTCCACCAGACCGGTTCCAAGGCCGATGGCTGAAAAAACTTCGCGCATGGGGATAGGAGTGGTCCCGTAGACGATGGACAACAGCAAAAGGGCGGTCAGAACAACCGCCCCCAGCAAAATCAAACGGCCCATTTGGACCATATCAGTTGGTCTCCGGGTGCATGGCCTTCGCCATTTTCTCGATCGCCTCGATATTTGCCGGACCGGGCGTCAGTTCCTCGTAACGCAGGCCAATCCAGCGCTCGTTCTTTACCGCGTCCGTTTGTGACATTACCGGGTGATCCTTGAGGAACTGGAAAGTGTCCTCTGCGCCGTTGCCGGACTGATAGTCGAGCAGCACCAGAAATTCCGGGTTAGCCGCGGCGACGGCCTCCCACGACGTGCGACCCCAGCTGGTATCCAGATCATGCGTCACGTTCTCGCCACCCGCGGCTGCGATCATTGCATCGGGAATGGCGAACTTGCCGGCGGTAAACGGAGCATCGGCCGGCCCGTCCAGCAGGAACACGCGGGGCTTTGCCAGATCGGCTGTTTTTGCTTCGATGGCGGACAGTTGGTCCTTCCAGCGGGCAACCAGCGCCTCGGCCTTGTCCTCGACCTGCATGACCGTGCCCAGACGCAGAACGTCATCAAACAACAGGTTCATGCTGGCCTCGGGGCGATCCTTGTCCAGATGCACGCAGCTTTCGGACAGGATCATGGTCTTGATACCAAAGGGTTCCAGCGTGTCGGGCGTGACGTCACCGCCGGGTTTCATGCCATAGTACCAACCGGCAAAAAACAGATCGGGTTCGACGGCCACAAGGTTTTCAATGGTCGGGTATTTGGGGGCAAGCTCTGGGATATCGCCACGCTGAGCATCAAAATCAGGGCTTGTTTTGTACCAGCCGGTAATTCCGGTAAGCCCCACGATCTTGTCCTGAAGGCCGAGCGCAAAGGCCATATCCGTCATGTTCATGTCATGCACGACCAGACGTTCCGGCGCCGAGTCAAAAGCCAGCGGTTCGCCGCAATTGTCCACGGTGACGCCCTCTGCTGCCGCGCCACCTGCCAAGCCAGCGAAGACGACCACCGGCCAGAGTTTCTGCATCATATGTAAGCTCCTGTTATTATGACAATTTCCGTTTTCGGATATCCAGTGCGGGGATCATGCGGCCTTCGTGCTGAAAGCACAGATAATCCACGCCGAATGTCTCACGTACCCGGTCTGGGGTCAGAACTTCGCCAACAGGCCCGAACCCTGTCAGACGCGTAGCCTTCATCAACGCCACATGGGTGGCGAATTCCGGGATCATGACCAGATCATGGACGATCATGACGACCGTTACCCCCAGATCAGCGACCAGAGACAGCATGTGCCCCTTGGCATCGGGGTCCAGATGGTTGGTTGGCTCGTCCAGAAACAGCAAGGACGGGTTCTGGGCCAACGCGCGCGCGATATGTGCGCGCTGACGTTCTCCGCCGGACAGCTGACCCATCGTTTTGTTGGCAAAATGCGATAGCTCGGTCGTCGTCAGCACCCGTTCAAGATCAGCCTTGTGCTGAGCCACCGAACGTTCGCCCTGAATCGGGATTTGTCCCAGCGCAACGTAGTCTTGCAGGCGCATCCGTCCGTCGGGCATTTCCTGCTGTCCGACCACAGCAATGGAGCGGGCGCGTTGGCGGGCGGACAGGGTACGAAGGCTTTGGCCTTCTATCCAAACATCACCCAAGGCAATCCGTTCAATCCCGCACAGCAGTTTCAATAGAGTGGTCTTACCGGCGCCGTTCGGCCCGGCGATTGCCAGAATTGATCCTTCTTCCAGACGAAAGGATACATCCTGCAACAGGATATCACCATTGAGCGCGTAGTACTCCAGATCCTCGGCAACCAGAAAGCTCATGATGTCCCTCGGGATGGCAAAGCGGGTATTCGCGACAGGGTCTTTGCGAAAAGGGCAGGAGGGCGGTCCGAAGCGCTGGTCCAGCCATCGTCGCTGTCGCCGAACTGGGTCGCGAATTCGACCAGGGCATCCAGGTCGTGTGATGTCTTAATGTCGCCGAACAGGTACTGCGCTTTGCCTGCGGCCTGAAATCCGACGGTCATGGCCCGTTCACAACCTGCCATGCAGGCCACCATTCGGGTTTCAAAACCGTCAGGCAGCTGAGCATCCAGCGCGTCTTGCGCAGCCTCGGCAGACATCGTCCCCTGACATGTTGAACAGATCAGAACGTAGTGATCAGAATAGCAGGTCATTGCCGTCTCCGTCGTTTGCCAGATGCAGACAGAGGGCACATACCCAGATATTACGCAAACGCGCCATCAAGCCTCCTTCGGGGACGCCCCGCCCCGGGTTGGTTACCATGCGATGGCAGGTCTCCTGACTTGCGGGTCAAGGCTCGGCCCACCTTCCCAACCCATACGGGTCAGTGGTGAAGTGGCGTCGCTCTCCGCTTACAGTTGCGGGGGCAGTCACGGACTTGGCACATTCCAGCGCCGCACCGTGTTCCCATTTTCATCCCTTACGGAACCATCCCGCTCAGCTAGTCCGGCTATGCCAGACTTGTCAAGCGGCAGGCGAAAGGGTGGTGGATGGAATTGCAACAGTTGAGCCAGCGATCCTGCTGCGCCAGCCCGGACCGAACGGTGTCAATAGTCTGATACAAGAAGAAAATCCGGATCGGTATCTTCCTCGACCTTCGAAAACCGTGGGATCGGCTCTTCGAACACATTGTCCGTACGGTCGTCATTCACGGTCGATACCTCGCCAATAAGGCAATCGCCGCGCTCGGCCCAGAAAGCGTGCCAGATGCCGGGCATCAAAGTTACGCTTTGCCCCGGCTTCAGCCGCAAGTGTTCTCCGGGTTGCAAGGTTACAGGGCAGGCATCGCTTGGGACCGTCACCGGATTGTCGCGGTCGACGCCACCGTTTGGATCCGACGCATGAATTTCCAGAACGAGGTCGCCGCCGCCCCGGTTGATGATGTCTTCTGCCTTGACGATATGCCGGTGCATCGGAGAAAGCTGATTGTCTTTCGAGATCAACAGTTTTTCCGCATAGAGCATCCCGCGCCCGGATTTCAGATCCTTCGCCTCGCCATTGCGCAGAGTGAACAGAAACAGTCCAAGTTCGTCGAAACGGCCTTGTGCGTAATCGGTTATGTCCCATCCCAACCCGCGGCCGCGGATCGTTTCCGCCAGAGGGCTGCGCATTTTCTCGGGCGACCAATCCGCAAAGGGTGGCAACACGGCACCGAAGGACTGAATGAATGCTTGTGCCTGGGTCTTGATACGGTTGATTTCGGAACGTTTCATCATGCTATCCCGCAGGTCAAAGTTCGTGCGCCCAGGGGGGTTCCGCCCCGGCTCGGGAAACGGTCACGGCCGCCACGTCAGCGCCCAGTTCCATGGCTGCTTGCAGGCTTTCAGCCGTCAATCCGCGCAGACCTGATTTGGTCAGATGCCCTGCACGGCTGAGACCGGTCAGGACGCCGGCGTTGAACGTGTCACCTGCGCCGATCGTGTCGACCACTTCAACGGGCTTCACAGGAACCGAGACTTCGGAACCATCCGCCAGATAGCCGTGCGCCCCGTCGCTGCCACGCGTGACGATGACAACGGAAGGACCCGCCTGCAACAGCACAGACGCCTTCGCGGCTTCGGATTCAGCGCCCGGAATGATCCAGTCCAGGTCCTCGTCTGAAACCTTGACGATATCCGCTTGTGAGATCATGCGGTTCAAACGCGCTCTGAACCGGGTTTGATCCTTGATGAAACCCGGGCGGATATTCGGATCCAGCATCACCGCCCGGTCGGAACCGTGGCGGTCCAGAAGGGCGGCATAGGCATCTGCGCAAGGTTCACAGGCAAGGCTGATTCCGCCGAGATACAGGGCAGAGACAGCAGGAAGCTGATCGGGCATGTCTTCGGGCAGCAACATCCGGCCCGCGGTGTTTTCATCAACAAAGCTGTAAGTCGCGTGCCCTTCCGAGAGCTGCACAAAGGCAAGCGTGGTAGGACGGTCCGAGATGATCACATGTGTCGTGTCCACATGACTGGCCTTCAGCGCATCGATCAATTGCTGGCCGAACATGTCCGATGACAAACCTGTCAGCATCCCAACCGGAACACCCAGACGTCCCATCGCGACGGCTGTGTTCAGAACTGCACCACCGGTATGTGGCACAAAGCCCAGTGCACCCGACACGGTCGGTTCTGAGATCATATCTATCAGCGCTTCACCACAGCACAGGATCATGTCTTGGTCCTTCTCGGAATAGAAATTTCGGTTTGGCTGGTTACTGTCGCAGCGCGTTCTTGCAGAAGTTGTTTGCGCCGATGATCCCGAACTCTGCCTGTTCAGACACGTAAAGGTTCAGGGAACGGCGCAAATCGCTGAAGCGACCGCCGCCGTTGAACGCATCCTTGAAGGTGTCACCGAAAAGCCAGCGGTTTTTCTCGGCAACGCCGCCCACAAGGAAAACGCCTCCCTCCGGCATCAAGGTGACTGCCAGATCACCCATCAAAGCACCCAGATGAGTGGTAAAAATCTGCGCCGTTTTTTCGGCGATGAGATCGGTGCCGCTGCGGGCATCGTTCAGAATTTCTTTCGCAGAGCGCGCCTGTGTCCGCGCATGACCGGCTGCCAATTCAACCGCCTGATACAGGACCGGCAGGCCGGTTCCGCTCAGGAACATTTCTGCTTCCAGTGCCAGGCTGTCCCCAAAGAAACAGCCCGGTGCGATACGACGCGCCGCTTCAAAAATATCAACTTCGTCGCGATGGCGCGGGTACAGACCCACATGCCCGCCTTCGCCGGAAACCGTGTGATACCTGCCTTCGGAATAAAGCAAGGCGCCAACGCCGAGTCCGGTTCCAGGGCCAACAACCAATCGTGTGCCTGCGGGCGGCGTTACCTGACCCTGCAAGACGGCAACATCCGACCGGGTCACCTCGGCCACAGACCATGCCGCGGCGGTAAAATCATTTATCACAAAGGTGCGCTGCGCTCCTGTTGCATTTGCCAACTCTGTCTCCGAGAGATCCAGGTTCGCGTTGGTCAGCTGAATCGTTCCGTCCCTGACAGGCCCGGCTCCGGCTGCGACGACGGCCTGTGGGTTGGTTCCGATCTCGTCCCTGAGATCATGGAGCGCCTCCAGCAGGTTTTCCAATGTTCCTGTCGGGTGTTTCCGAAGATCTGCCAATTCGCCATTCGTGACGACGCCCAGACGTGTGTTCGTGCCCCCGATATCCGCGACCAGATTCCAATGCTCATGCACGGCACCGAATGGTTGCGCTAACGGCTGAGAGACGCTCTGACCCTCGGACAGGGCGGATTTCAGCGCCATGAAAGACGCTTTGGGCGTTCTCGCAAGTGTTTCGAAATCCACGTCCACCAGTCCAAACCTCTTCTCGTACCCGAAGGCCCATTCGTAATTGTCCAGCAGCGACCAGACAAAATAGCCATTCACCGGAACACCTTGTGCCAAAGCGTCCAGCACGGCCGCAAGGTGCCTGTCGAGATAATCGATGCGATCATCGTCCTGCACGCGCGCCTCACTCGCCATTCCGTTTTCGGTGATATAGATTGGCAGCGCGCCCGTATAGTCTTTCCTTGTTCGGACAAGAAAGCGGGTGAGGGCAGAGGGCTCGATTTCCCATCCCATCTGCGTTTTGGGCAACGGTCCGGGAACCTCTTGCAGGCTGGGCCAGGCGGTGTCCGCCGGGGCAATCAGTTTTCGGGTATAATAGTTCAACCCGCACCAATCGACCTGTGTACCGATGGTTTCAAAGTCGTTCTGCCAGCCTTTGGGCAGGTGCGGCTCCAACCCCTCCAAGGCGGTTTGGGGATATTCTTTGTTGAAAACCCCGCCCAGGAAAAACCGGTTGTAGATTGCATCGTAGCGATCTGCCGCAAGCCGCGCTTCCGCGCTGCCATCTGCTGGCTCGGACCATTCGAGGTTGAACACGGCACCTAGGTTGCTCATGCCAAGACCGCGCATGGCCTGAATGGCCCGCCCGTGGGCCAACAAAACGTGATGCATCGCCCGGGCCGCGGCGCGGATGTCGCGCAGACCGGGCGCATGGTGGCCTTCAAAATGGCTCAGCCAGCTGACACACCAGGGTTCGTTGATCGGTGCCGCACTGAACATCCGGTCGCCGATCCGACCCATAATGACCTGGGTATAATCCGCGAACCAATCCGCGATATCGCGATTGCACCATCCCCCCTGATCCGCAAGCGCTGACGGCAATTCCCAATGATAAAGCGTCACACAGGGGCGGATACCGCGTTCCAGCAGGGCGTCAGCCAGCCGATCATAATAATCCAGCCCTGCCTGATTGACCTGACCACGCCCGTCCGGCAATACACGTGCCCAACTGGTCGAAAAGCGATAACAGTCGAACCCGGCTTCGCGCACCAGATCGAAATCCTGCTCGAACCGGTTCAGGTGATCACAGGCCACGTCTCCGTTTTCCCCGCGCACCACGTTGCCCGGTGACGCCGCAAAGGTATCCCAGTGTGTCTGCCCCGCACCGCCCTGTGCGTGGCCTTCAATCTGGTACGCAGAGGTGGCGACACCAAAGAGGAAATCTTTGGGGAAATCAGCGCGTGCGTGTTTCATGGTTACAACCTGTTGGGCGCAGGGCCGGTTGACCTGCCAACGACCAGCTCGGCCTCCAGCAGCCTCGTTTTGACGGGATCATTCGGAGATTTGATGCGCTGGATCAACATGTCAGCCGCCATTTCACCCGCCTGCCGGACGGACGAGCGCGTTGCGGTGAAAATCGGAACATCCTGTCCGTTCTTCAAATAGGACAGGTCGTCGTCATGGGCGATCACTGACACATCCGCACCCATCTCAAGCCCGTTTTCGGACAGAGCGCGCCGCACACCGATGGCGGATATCATCGACGAACACAGAATCGCAGTCGGAGGGGTGTCCAGGCGCAACATGTTCTGCGTTTCGTGATGGCCGTAAACCTCTGTCATTTCAGCGCTGCGCATCAGATTTGCATCGGGCGCCAGCCCGGCCTGCCCAAGCGCCTCAAGATATCCGTCGCGGCGACGTTGGGCGAAGTCCATATCTTCCAGGCCGTTGATCAGAGCGATACGGCGATGGCCAAGGTCAATCAGAAAGCGGGTGGCGCGCAGGAACGAACTTTTGTTGTTTACGTCGATCCAGTCATATTGAGCGTCGACGCCGGTCGAGCGTCCGTGCACGATGAATGGGACGCCCATACGGGTCAGGACTTCGATACGTGGTTCGTTCACTTTGGGGCCTTGCAGCACAACCCCGTCCACCGCGCCGCGCTGAAAGAGACTCCGATACGCTTCCTCAATCGAGGTGTCGTCGGCGTTGGTGAACATCATATCATAGCCATGTTCGGCATATTTTTTTGCGGCACCGGCGACGAAATCCCCGAAGATCGGGTTGACCATTTCATGTTGGGACGAGCTGGGAATGACGTGGCCGATCACCATCGATCGTCCGGTCGCAAGCCCTTTGGCGCGACTGTTCGGCCGGTACCCGTGTTTGTGCGCCGCGGCTTGAACGCGCGCACGTGTGTCCTCGCTCACTTCGGGGTACCCGTTCAGCGCCCGGCTGACCGTAGTTTGCGAAAGGCCCAGAACTTCCGAGAGCTGCTTCAGGTTCATTTTACGATTCAAAGCGCCTTCAATTGAGTGGCTCTTTCTTGTTTTGTGAGCAAATGCAGCATCCGTCAACTTGTTTTGCGTGGAAAGCAGAAAATATAAATAATTCTGGCTCTGGAAAGCAAAACATTGACAGGGTGCCAATGTTAGCGGATAACACGGGCTATCCAAAGCGCTTTGAAAGCGAGTCTTTGAATACATGAAAGCTTGGGAGGAGGATTTGATGAAACACGGGCTTTACGCAGGTGCGGCGGCACTCGCCCTGATGGCCGGATCAGTTCAGGCAGAGGGTGAGATGATCCACGCCGTCGGCGAGGGCAGTTTTGACTGGGATGGGTTTCAGGCCTTTGCCGAAGCAAATGATCTGTCCGGCGAAAGCCTGACCATTTTCGGCCCCTGGCTGGCCGGCGAGGGCAAGTCTTTCGAGAACCTCGTGGCCTATTTCGACGAAGCAACAGGTGCGAATTCCAGCTATGTGGGCTCGGACTCTCTGGAGCAGCAAATCCTTATTGATGCAGCCGCAGGTTCCGCTCCGAACCTGACTGTTTTCCCGCAGCCCGGTCTGGCGGCAAACCTCGCCAAGCAGGGCTATCTGACACCTTTGGCCGAAGGTACTGCGGACTGGATCAGGGAAAACTTCGCTGCCGGTCAGTCCTGGGTGGATCTGGGAACGTTTGAGAACGCGGAAGGGGCTGACGATTTTTACGGGTTCTTCTTCAATGTGAACGTCAAATCCCTGGTTTGGTACGTGCCCGAAAACTTCGAAGACTTTGGGTATGAAGTGCCCGAAACCATGGAAGAGTTCAAAGCTCTGATGGATCAGATGGTCGAAGACGGTGAGACGCCCTTGTGCGTTGGTCTGGCCTCGGGTGGCGCAACGGGTTGGCCCGCAACGGATTGGGTCGAGGATCTTATGCTGCGCACGCAACCGCCAGAAGTCTATGACCAATGGGTTTCCAACGAGATCAAGTTCGATGATCCCCGCGTCATAGCCGCGATTGAGGAATATGGCAGCTTTACCCGCAATGACGACTATGTGGTGGGTGATGCAGACGACACGGCGGCAATTGATTTCCGTGACAGCCCCAAAGGTCTTTTCGATAGCCCGCCGGCCTGCATGATGCATCGTCAGGCTTCGTTTATTCCCGCCTATTTTCCGGAGGGCACGGAATTGGGGGTGGATGCTGACTTCTTCTATTTCCCGGCTTACGCCGAAAAAGACCTGGGTACACCGGTGCTTGGGGCCGGGACATTGTTCACGATCACCAACCCAAATCCCGCGGCCGAAGCCTTTCTTGAGTTCCTCAAGACACCTTTCGCTCATGAGATCATGATGTCGCAGGATGGTTTCCTGACGCCCCACCTTGGTGCAAACCCGGATAACTACTCGAATGATTCACAGCGCGGACAGGGCGAAATTCTGACCAACGCTACGACCTTCCGCTTTGACGGGTCCGACCTGATGCCGGGTGCGGTTGGGGCAGGTACTTTCTGGACCGGGATGGTCGACTACTCTTCGGGTGCAAAAGATGCAGCCACCGTGGCCAGTGAAATCCAGGCATCCTGGGACGCAGCCAAGTGACCAACTTATGGGGCGGTCCCAGGGCCGCCCCACTTGCCAAACGGATGGGCGCACCATGACACCCGCACTTCAAGGCCTGCTGACGATCGCCATCGGCGTGTCGGGTTGCGTGGGCTACTTCTATCTTTCCAACCAGTTTCTGGACAAAATCCTGTTTCCGCCGCGCGGTCCGAATGCGGGCCGAAACATCAACCGCGCGAACTTGATCCGTCCATGGTTGTTCCTGTTCCCGGCGCTTGCCGCGCTGGGGCTTTATCTGGCGTATCCGGTGGTTGAAACCTTGCGCCTTTCACTGACAGAGCGCGTGCCCGGTGGCGGATACCGATGGGTTGGCCTGGACAATTATACCCAAATGGCGGCTGAGCCGAAGTTTTGGGAAGCCATGCGCAACAACATGTTCTGGCTGATCGTCGTGCCAGCCATGTCAACGGCTTTTGGTCTTCTCGTGGCGCAACTGACCGACCGAATCCGTTGGGGAAACTTTGCCAAGTCCCTGATTTTCATGCCGATGGCCATTTCATTTGTTGGTGCATCGGTGATCTGGAAACTGGTTTATGACGCGCGACCAGCTGAACAAGACCAGATAGGAATCCTGAACGCGCTGTACATCTTCTTCGGCGGCAGTGAACCCAACACGTGGTTAACAATTCCATTCTGGAACAGTTTCTTTCTGATGGTTGTCCTGATCTGGATTCAGACGGGTTTCGCCATGGTGATCCTGTCGGCGGCCTTGCGCGGTATTCCCGAAGAAACCATCGAGGCGGCCATCTTGGACGGGGCCAATCCCTTTCAGATCTTCTTCAAGATCAAGGTGCCGCAGATCAAAACCACAATCCTTGTTGTTTGGACGACGATCACGATCACCGTTCTCAAAGTGTTCGACATCGTCTTTGCCATGACCAATGGCCAGTGGGAGACGCAGGTGCTGGCAAACTACATGTATGACAAGCTTTTCCGCGCCAATGACTGGGGCGTCGGGTCGGCCTCGGCCATGGTGATCATGTTGCTTGTTGCACCGATCCTCGTCTGGAACGTGCGCAACGCGCGCAAGGAGATGGAGTAAGCCATGAGCGATATCGCCGGAACCAAACCCGCGCTCAGATGGGTGGTGCATCTGTCAGTCGTCTTTCTTGTGACCCTTTGGGTCATCCCCACGCTTGGCTTGCTGATTTCGTCTTTTCGGACGGCAGATCAGATATCGTCCAGCGGCTGGTGGCGGTCGCTGTTTCCCTCCGAGCAAAATCTGACCCTTCGCAGTGCCGCGCCCGATACGCAGGTGCTGGAAAACGGAGTGTATGTCATTCAGGGGGCGTTGTTCGGCGAAGATGAGCAAGCAACGATTTCCAGATGGGGCATCAGTTCGCGCGAGGTAGATGCATTTGAACCGGGCCAAACAGCAGAACTGCGCCGAGGTGGTACGATCACGGTGGATGCGGCCGGCAACTACCGGATGGAAAACACCGAGGAGTTCACCGGAAAACGTGGCGTGCGCATCTTTGTTTCGGCCGAATTGCCGCCCGAGTTCACCTTGGAAAACTACCAAAAGGTTCTTCTGGATCAAAGCAGTACGGACAGCATGGCCAAGGCGTTCTTCAACACGCTGACCGTAACCATCCCGGCGACCATAATTCCGATTTTGGTTGCCGCCTTTGCAGCTTATGCACTGGCTTGGATGGATTTCCCCGGACGCGCCTTGCTGATCGCGGCTGTTGTTGGCCTTTTGGTCGTGCCGCTTCAATTGGCCTTGATCCCGTTGCTGAAGTTTCACCTCAATATCGGGATCGGCAAAGGCTATCTGGGTGTCTGGCTTGCACATACAGGGTTTGGGATGCCCCTGGCGATTTACCTGCTGCGCAACTACATGGCCGGATTGCCACGAGATCTGATCGAAAACGCCCGCGTCGACGGTGCCACCGAGTTTCAGATCTTCACCAAACTGATCCTGCCACTCAGCTTCCCGGCGCTGGCGTCTTTCGCGATCTTCCAGTTCCTGTGGACATGGAATGACCTGCTTGTTGCCAAGGTTTTTCTGATCGACGCGACCGGCCAGACAACCGTGATGACGAACCGCATCGTCGAACTGCTGGGTACGCGTGGCGGCAACTGGGAAATCCTTGCGACCGCTGCATTTGTCTCGATCTTCGTGCCGCTGGTCGTCTTCTTCGCAATGCAAAAATACCTGGTCCGGGGCCTGCTGGCCGGATCTGTCAAATAGAGGCGTCTGATGAACGTGCAGAACAACCTTGAACAATGCAAAGCAACGAAACTGTCTTCGGACTGGTGGCGCGGGGGGGTGATCTATCAGATCTACCCACGCAGTTTTCAGGACAGCAACGGGGATGGGATCGGCGATCTGAGGGGCATCACTGCGCGACTGGATTACATCGCCTCGCTGGGCGTTGATGCGATCTGGATCTCGCCGTTTTTCAAATCGCCGATGAAGGATTTTGGCTACGATGTCAGTGAGTACCGCGATGTCGATCCCATGTTCGGGTCGTTGGCGGATTTCAAAGAGCTTCTGGATCAGGCCCATGCGAAGGGTCTGAGAATCATGATTGATCTGGTTCTGTCGCATACATCCGATCAGCACCCTTGGTTCATCGAAAGCCGCAGCAGTCGGGAGAACCCGAAATCCGACTGGTATGTTTGGGCGGACCCCAAACCGGATGGCACGCCTCCGAACAACTGGCTTTCGATCTTCGGCGGCTCGGCCTGGCAATGGGATGCCCGACGCCTGCAATACTATCTGCACAACTTCCTGACATCGCAGCCGGATCTGAATTTCCACTGTCCGGCTGTTCAGGATGCGTTGCTGGACGTGGCGCGGTTCTGGCTTGATCTGGGGGTGGATGGCTTTCGGCTGGATACCATCAATTTCTATTTCCACGACAAGGCGCTGCGCGACAATCCTGCGCTGCCGATGGATCAACGCAACGCCACGATCGCACCGGCCGTGAACCCCTACAACCATCAGGACCACCTGTTTTCGAAAAGCCAGCCCGAGAACATCGCCTTCCTCGAAAGATTGCGGGCTTTGACGGATGAATATGAAGACCGGGCTTGCCTGGGCGAGGTCGGAGATGCGCAGCGTGGGCTCGAGATTATGGGCGAATACACATCCGGGGATAAACGGATGCACATGTGCTATGCCTTCGAGTTCCTGGAAAAACGTGCATTGACAGCCACTTACACCAAGCACGTTTTCGACCAGCTGGAAGCGAAGGCAGGGGACGCGTGGCCATGTTGGGCATTTTCCAACCACGACGTGCAGCGTCACGTCTCGCGCTGGAATTTGGATGACGCGGCAGCCCGACAGCTCGCGGTTCTGATGATGTGCCTGCGTGGCTCGGCCTGCCTCTATCAGGGCGAAGAGCTGGGCCTGCACGAAGCGGATGTGCCGTTCGAGAAACTGCAAGACCCCTATGGCATCGAGTTCTGGCCCGAGTACAAGGGCCGCGACGGCTGCCGCACACCGATGGTTTGGGCGGCACAAGATGAACAATCGGGTTTCAGCACCGCAGAACCCTGGCTGCCGGTAAGCGCACAGCAGGCCGGGCAAGCGGTAGACCGATTGGAGGTGGATCCAAACTCGATGCTGAACCACTACCGTCGCGCCATTGCCTTGCGGCATGCGCATCCTGCTTTGGCATTGGGGGCGCAGACCGGCATGGCAGAAACGGGCTCGGTTCTGTCTTTTGTACGTGAGGATTCGCACGAGCAGATTTTCTGCGCGTTCAATCTGGGTGCGGATACTGCCGAGCTCAAACTGCCCGAAGGCAGTTGGCAGGTCATGGGTCAGGACCTGGGCGGCATTGAGGGAAGCGGCAACGTTGTCCTGAACGCGGCGCAGTTCATCCTGATGTATAGGAAAAAGGGATAACGCATGTCTGAACTCAACCTAACGGATGTCGCCAAATCCTATGGCCCTGTCGATGTTTTGAAGAACATCAACCTCGACATCGAACAAGGCGAACTGATCGTTTTTGTCGGTCCTTCCGGATGCGGCAAGTCCACCCTGTTGCGGATGATCGCCGGGTTGGAGAAGATTACAGGCGGCACGCTGGAAATCGAAGGGCAGGTCATGAACGATGTTCCGCCTGCACAGCGGGGCATCGCGATGGTGTTTCAAAGCTATGCCTTGTATCCCCACATGACCGTACGCGAGAACATGGCCTTTGCCCTGAAAATTGCAAAAATGCCCGCGGCCGAGATTGATGCTGCCGTAGATCGTGCCGCTCAGATCCTTCAGCTGGAACCATTCCTGGACCGCCTGCCAAAAGCTCTTTCCGGGGGGCAACGTCAACGGGTTGCCATCGGGCGCGCGATTGTACGTGACCCAAAGGTGTATCTGTTCGACGAACCGCTCTCGAACCTCGACGCGGCACTTCGGGTGGCCACGCGGATTGAGATCGCGCGCCTGAAAGAGGCCATGCCTGACAGCACCATGATCTACGTGACCCACGATCAGGTCGAGGCCATGACCCTGGCCAGTCGGATCGTGGTGTTGGCCAACAAGGGCATCGCGCAGGTCGGGACACCGCTTGAACTGTATGAGACGCCTGACAACGAGTTTGTTGCGCAGTTCATCGGTTCGCCTTCCATGAACCTGCTGTCCGGCACAATCACAGGAACCGGCGAAACGACAACCGTTGAACTGTCATCAGGTGGGATTGCAAAATCTGCGGTTCCAACCGAGGACAGTGACCTGGGAAAAAAGGTCAATATCGGGGTGCGCCCCGAAGACCTGACCACGACAAATGAAACCGCGATTCTGTCCGGGAAAGTGGATTTTACCGAAGCCCTGGGCGAAGTCACGTTGCTGTATTTTGAGAAAGCCGATGGTGCGGATGCGGTGATTGCGAAACTGCCGGGGATTCAGCGAAACCTGCGTGGCCAGACAGTCTCGGTCACCGCCGCACCGGACAAGGTGCACCTGTTCCACAATGGATTGTCCATGCGCAAATAGCAGCGAAACGCAGTTCTTGACAGAATTGTGTTTCGTGTTTCACCATAATTGAAACGTTTCAATGGTGAAAAATGCGGGTATCGGCGCAGCTTTACACGGTTCGGCAATGCGGTGATCTGGCGGATCAACTGACCTTGGTTTCCGCATGCGGGTTTTCGGATATCGAAACCACCGGGCTGCATGGCATGACACCGCAAGAGATGGCGCGCATCGTCCATCAATCAGGTCTTAACCTTCGTTCTGCACATTTCGATTGGGAGGAGTTCCACGAGCGTTTCGACGACATCGTTGAAGTACTGCACCTTTTGGAATGCCAGGTGGCGGTCATGCCTTGGCTGGCGCCACAGGCGCGGCCCGGCACTGCCCGGGGATGGAAGGCAGTGTCGGGCCAGTTGTCCGATTGGGCAGATCGACTGAGGGATCACGGCGTCTGTCTGGCCTATCACAACCACGACTTTGATCTGTTCGGCGCGCCGGGAAATACGCCTCTTGAACAGATTCTGGCGCAAGAAAACATCTATTGGCAGCCTGATATCGGTTGGATCGTCGCGGCCGGTCAGGACGTGGCTGACCTGCTGGCGCGCCATGCGGATCGCATCCTGTCTGTTCATGCAAAGGACGTGGATCCGCAGGGCGGATCAGGCGACAGGCGCTGGCGCAATCTGGGTGAGGGTGTTGTCGATTGGGGCGCCGCGATACGAGCCCTTTCAAGCACCAGGTGCACCGACCTTTTCGTCGAGCATGATGAAACCGCCGATCACAGGCGCACCTTGCAAACGGGGCGGTTGTTTTTGACTGAACGGCTTGGGGGTATCGGCTGATGGCGCGGGCAACGATCAAATCGATCGCCCGTATGACCGGCTATTCAGTTGGTACAGTTTCAAACGCCCTGCGCGGAGCCTCTTCGGTAAAGCGCGAAACGCGGGAAGAGATCCAAAAGGCGGCGTCCGAGCTTGGGTATCGGGTCAATCTGGACGGCCTGAAACTGCGCACCAATAAATCCTACAGGATTGCTGTATTGGTCAGTGTTTCGGGCAGTGCCGCTGAAGAGTGGGAAGGTGTGGAGTTTACCCGGATTCTGGCCGGAATATCCGACGCGGTTCAAGGGTCACGTTATGAGTTGAGTGTCTTCAGCGTACGAGATGTTGAAGCCGCATTGCAGACCCTACATTCCATTGTGCAGGAAGGGTTGGCAGACGGTGTGGTCTTTTCCGGTACACGGGTGAATGACCCGCGTATCGTCTATCTGCAAGATGAGGGTTTTCCGTTTGTCACGTACGGGATGAGTGACAGTGCCCAACCACATCCTTACGTGGATCTCGACAGTCAGGCCGCTGCTTTTGATGCAACCGCTCGACTGCTGGCATTGGGGCACAGGCGGATCGCGCTTATCAATCCGCCGGATGGCCTGATCTACGCCCGTCAACGTCTCCAGGGATACTCAGACGCTCTGTCGGCAGGTGGCATGGAGTTTGATCCGGCCCTTGTTTTTCCCGGCCCGACCACGGCGAAGACCGGGCAAAGGGCGTTTGCGGCGCTGATGCGAATGCACAACCGGCCAAGCGCCATTATTTGCGCGAACGAGGCGATGACCCTTGGCGCCTTGTCCGCCGCCGCCGACATGGGCGTTAAAATCGGCAGGGATGTCGTCGTCATTTCCAATGACGATCTGAAACTCAGCCAGTATTTCGTCCCCCCGCCCAGCACCTATTATTTGCCGATAGGCGAGACCAGCCGCCTGCTGGGGGAATTCATGCTAAAAGCATTGAACGGCGTTGATCCGTCCGAAACGCAAAAAAAGATCAGGGCCAGATTGATCGAGCGGCAACCTGACACCCCGGCGCCGGGTATGGCGCAGACCAACTGAGCCAACAGAGGAGAAACCGAACATGTTCAAAAACCTATTTGCCGCTGCAACGCTTGCAATGCTGACAGCGCCTGCGGCTTTTGCCGCCGATCTGGAAGGTCGCGTGCTCAAGATCGGAACGGATGCAACCTATCCCCCGATGGAAACCGTCGACGAAGCAACCGGTGAAATCGTAGGCTTTGATGTCGACGTGATGAACGCAATCTGTGAAAAGATCAATTGCGTTCCGAATTTCGTAAATACCGCCTGGGACGGCATCTTTGCGGCGCTTCAGCAGGGTGAATTCGATCTGGTCATCTCGGGCGTATCGATCACGCCCGAGCGTGAAGAGACTATGGACTTCTCCGAACCTTACATCGTTGTCAGTCAGGCCATTTTGCTGCAAGTCGACAACGCGGATATGACGCTTGAGGATTTCAAAGCGGGTGGCCAGAAACTGGCGGCACAAACCGCGACGACCAACGCCCAACTGGCGGAAGAGCTTGTGGGGCGCGAGAATGTCAGCCTCTACGACAACTTCTCGGCGGCTATTCTGGCGCTTCAGAACGCAGACGTGCAAGGGGTGATCATCGATGGCACCTCTGCCGCGGCCTACGAGCAGGAGTTTGCCGGAGAACTGACCGTGGGCATCACAGGCCTGCAATCGGATCCATTGGGTATCGTGTTTCAGGAAGGTGACCCGACGGTGGATGCAATCAATGCCGGTCTCGCCGCCATTCAGGAAGACGGCACGCTGGACACGCTGAAAGCCAAATACTGGGGCACAAACTGATCCTTCAAGCCCTTCTGGGCCCGGCGGCTGACGTTGCCGGGCCATGTTTCAGCGGAGAAGTTCCATGTCGCGTCTCAGCACGATCCGCCCGAGCAATCTTGTGTTGCTCGCAGCCGCCCCTTTCATCATCTATCTGTTCGCCACGTCCTCGAAATACCTGCGATCTCTGATTGCAATTCTGGGGATCGGCAACAATGCAGGGCCTGTTTTCGTCGGTTTTCTGCTGATCGTCTCGGTTGCAATCCTTGGATATCTCTGCGCCCGGCACGCACGTTTTACCAATCATGCCCCCGGCTGGTTGCGGGTTTCGGCCCTTGCGGCGCTGCCTGCATCAATTGCGCTTTTGGTCTCAAGCTTCGTATCTCCACAGCTTTTGATGCCCTTCGCGGAATCCGTTTTCTTTCATGCACTCAGCGAGAACACATCAACCCTGATCGACCGGTCCAGTCAGACCTGGGTGTTGTATCCCGAAGTCGTGACCCAGGTTCAAACAGGTCTGCAAGTTCTTCTGGCCGCATACACAGCCGTTGTCGCCTTGAGCCTGATGTCAGCGGGTTTGCAACCCCCTTGGCGCGGGCACGTTCTACTGGGGCTGGAATGCCTTACAGGTGCGGTTTTGTTTTATCTGATGTTCATGGCCCACTGGCAGTTCGCGACCGGCGTTGCCATTACGTTCCGCGCAGCCATCTTCGCTTATATCTTCTCGGCCATTCTGGGTCTGATCTGGGTGGGGCTGCAATCGTTCAAACCACGAGCGCGTACCACGATACTGTATGGTTCCATCAGCCTGACATTGCTTGCAATATCCGCCTTTTTCTTCATGCAGCCACAGGTCAGTTACGTTCTGGTTGGAAGCACCGAAGGGCGCATCGCCATTGTGCGCGGCACGCCACAGGCGCAGGCTGACATCATCCGGTTCGGCGAGTTCGACGGTGCCGGCGACCAGCAATACCGCATACGCAGCGCCACTGATCCTGCCGCAGCTTTGGAGCAGATAGAAACCGTCGAAAGCGTGTCCGGAGCGTTCGTTCCCGTGGATTCTCATTCACAAGGCTATCCGGTTCTGTGGCAGACCAGTTTCTTGCCTGACAAATACCGGAATCCCGCGCTGGCCTTCGCCGTTTTCGGCTTTTTGCTGCTGACGCTGACCATCGGCGGCGCACAGCACAAGCTGCATCCCTTGGCGGTCGGGGCTGAATTCTTCGTGGACACGATACGCGGTATTCCGATGCTGGTGATCATCCTTTACATCGGCCTGCCCTTGGCGGGCGCGGTCAAAGAGGCCACTGGGGGCGGCATTGATATGACCAACATGACACGCGGGATCATCGCGATTTCCGTCGGGTACTCGGCCTATATGGCCGAAATTTTCCGATCGGGGATTGAGGCTATTCCCAAAGGGCAACTGGAAGCCGGCAGTTCCCTGGGTTTGTCCCGCTGGCAGACAGCGCGGTTGATCGTTCTGCCTCAGGCCTTGCGGATCGTAACTCCACCTCTGGGAAATGAGTTTATCGCGATGATCAAGGACACCTCGTTGTTGTCCATCCTGTCCGTCCGCGACATGACCCAAAGGATGCGAGAGTTTCAGGCAGCAAGCTTTCTGCCCTTTGCGCCGTTCAACACGGCGGCAATTTTGTACGTGGTGCTCACCCTCGGTTGCGCAAGCTTCCTGAAGTGGATCGAACGGCGCACGGCAAAGGACAACCGATGAGCAAGCTGGAGCTTGGGGTTTGTTACTACCCCGAACAATGGGACCCGTCCCAGTGGCGCAGTGACGCCGCGCGGATGGCCGAGATGGGTTTGGATTGGGTTCGGATCGCCGAGTTCACCTGGGGTCTGATTGAACCGGCACGCGGTCGGTTTCGCTGGGACTGGCTGGATGACGTCATCGAGGTTCTGGGGCAGGCCGGCCTGCGGGTCATGATGTCGACGCCAACGGCTGCGCCACCCAAATGGCTGATTGATGAGCACCCCGAAATTCTGCCGGTTGGCCCGGACGGCCGGGTCCGGGGCTATGGGTCCCGCAGGCATTATTGTTTTTCCAGTGACGTATACTTGGCTGAGGCGCAAAGGATCGCGACGGAATATGCCAGCCGATATGGCCAGAACCCGCATGTCCATGCCTGGCAAATCGACAATGAGTACAACGACCACGACACCGTTCTCAGCTATTCCGATGCCGCGCGGTCTGGCTTTCGGCGCTGGCTGGCAAAACGATACGGCACAATCGACGCACTGAACGAGGTCTGGGGGACCGTGTTTTGGGGGACCTGCTATTCCGGCTTTGACCAGATTGAACTGCCCAACGGTTTGGTCGCCACACCCAACCCCACTCATGCCCTTGATTTCAGACGCTATTCCTCGGATCGGGTGCGGTTGTTCAACAAGGCTCAGGTGGACGTGCTGCGCGAACATGCGCCGGGTCGAGATATCACGCACAACTTCATGGCCGGCAGTTTCGAATTCGATCACCACGCAGTGGCCGCCGATCTGGATATCGTCGGCTTTGACAGCTACCCGCTGGGCAATCTGATGGGATCAACCCTGTCAGAGACAGAAAAGCGCCGCTATCTGCGAACCGGCGCGCCTGACTATCAGGGGTTTCATTGCGACCTGTATCGCAGTCAGGGGCGGGGGCGGGTATGGGTGTTGGAACAGCAACCGGGGCCGGTGGACTGGGCGGCTCAGAATCCTTCTCCGGCCGAAGGGATGGTTCGGCTTTGGACCTGGGCCGCTTATGCCCACGGCGCGCAAGCTGTGATGTTCTTTCGATGGCGACAGGCAAAGTTCGCGCAGGAACAATACCATACGGCCTTGCTGCGCTCGGATGACAGTGTGGATCAAGCCGCGCTTGAGCTGGTTCAGGTCGTGAAGGATCGCGAAAACCTCCCGCCGACGACGCGCGGAAAAGCCTCGGTGGCGATAATGCTGGATTACGCTTCGATCTGGGCGGCCGATATCCTGCCGCATGATGATGACTTCCCCAATTCCCAAATCTTCCGCGAATGGTACACCGCCTTGCGCAGTCTGGGGGTGGACATTGATTTTGTTGGTCCCAAGGATGGTTTGGAAGGTTACGCCCTGATCGTGCTGCCGCAAAGCATGATCGTGACCCCGGATCTGGCCGCAAGACTTGATGCTTCGGGGGCAAAGCTATTGATTGGTGCCCGGTCCGGCAGCAAGACAGCTCAAATGCACACCCCTTCAAATCTGGCGCCGGGTGTGTTGGCGGATCTGACCGGCGTTCGTATTGCCCGTGTCGAATCGCTCCCGGATATTGCGAGAGATTCTGTGCAGTTGCAGAACGGTCAGATTTTTGGCTTTGGTGGGTGGCGCGAAATCGTCGAGACCGAGGCAAATGTCCTGGCGCGCTTCAAAAGTGCCTATTGCGACGGCAGCCCCGCGGTCATCCGGTCGGATCGTGCAACATATCTGGCCATGGTCCCCAGCGGTGCGCTCTTGCACGAGATTATGCGCGATGTCCTGGAATGGGCAGGGCTGAAACCTCTGGACTGCGATCCAGACTTACGCGTAACCCGGCGCGGTACGTTGCATTTTGCCTTCAATTTTGGTGACATGTCCAAACCCCTGCCTGGCGGTGGATCACGACGCATGTTGCTTGGCTCCGATCCGGTCTGTGCATACGATTTCACTGTCTGGGAGGAAAACTAACGCCTTGAAATTCAACCAAAACGTGTCAAGACTCAAAACTGGACATAAGAATTCCGCAAACTGTCACTTTTGGACTGACGTACGGGCACAGAAAGTCCTATGAATAAAAAACAATAACAAACTAATCCAACAACGGGAGAACACTTATGACTAAACATTCGACTCTTTCGAGACGCTCTGTGCTGAAAAGCGCGGGCGCCGCAGCACTTGCGGCACCCCTGTACAGCAAGAGCGCTCTGGCTTCGTCGGGCGAAATCAACATTCTGATGTGGTCGGATTACCTGCCGCCCAGCTTCATTGAAGAGTTTGAGACCCTTACGGGAATCAAGGTGAACTACACCGGCATCGGCTCGAACGAAGAAATCATCAACAAGATGAAGGCCACCAAGGGCCAGGGCTTTGATATCGTTTCACCGACCAACAACCGTTCGTTGCAGTGGGAACCGCTGGAATTGTTGCAGCCCTTCGACATGAACAAGGTTCCGATCGACAAGGTCAACCCGGCGATGGCCAAGATCGGTACCGATGCCTGGAACTTTGGTGACAGCGGTGCGCATTGGCTGCCGCATATCTGGGGTACCGAAGGCATTGCCTATCGCACCGACCTGTGGCTGCCCGAAGGCGACGCACCATCCTATGGCGACGTCTGGTCGGAAGAAAACGCCGGCAAGACCATGGGTCGCGCGCATTCGATGATGCTGGGCGCGGGTCTGTACATGGAGCGCGCTGGCGAGATGGAGCCGGGTTCGGTTTGGGCCGCGTACGGTGATGAAGACACCATGCGCAAGGTTTGGGGCCAGATCACCGACTGGTGCATTGCACGCAAGGACCGCATCAAACTGATCTGGAACGACGCCGATACGCAGAAGAACGGTCTTCTGAACGAAGGCGTTGTCGTTGGCCAAACCTGGGACGGCCCACCCCTTGCACTGAAATCCGCAGGCGAGCCGGTGCACTATCAGGCGCCCGTCGAAGGTGCGATGGCTTGGGTGGACGGTATGTCCATGCCGACTGGTGCCGCGAATATCGACCAGGTTTACGCTTTCATCGACTTTGCCTATCAGGCCAAGCCGGCCGGTGTTGCCATTGACAGTCACGGCTACAACTCGCCGGTTCTGGGAGCCGACCAGTATTCCGGCGACACCTACAAGAAGAACTTTGCCGAGGCCTATCCGGGCGACTCGCTGGCCAACCTCAATCCGTGGCCGGCCGAAGCACCTTGGTATGCCGAAACCCGGACCGAGTTCGTCAACAAGTTCAAGAGCGCTTAAGCGTTCCGAACCTTCGCCCCCTGCTTTTTGCGGGGGGCACCCATCTGCGCGCCGTCCCGGCGTGACGGACACAAATACAGTGTGGTGAAAACACGCACTTCAGGGAGAAACCAAAAATGAGTGCAGGGGTCGGAGTCGATCTGGAAAACCTGTGGATCCGTTTCGGTGACTTCGTCGCCGTGCGCGATGCAAACGTCAGCATCAACGGGGGCGATTTCTTTTCGTTCCTCGGGCCTTCCGGCTGCGGTAAAACAACCATTCTAAGGGCTGTTTCGGGCTTTCTTGAACCAAGCGAAGGCAATGTTCTGATTGGTGGCAACAATATGCGCGGTATCGGGCCCAACAAGCGTCCGACAGCGCTGATCTTTCAGAATCTCGCTTTGTTCCCGCTGATGAAAGTCTGGGAAAACATTACGTTTTCCATGGAAATCAAAGGGGCCAGTGCTGCCGAGCGCCGCAGGCGTGCCGATGAGCTTCTGGACATGATTGCGTTGCCGGGGCAGGGGGACAAACTGCCAAGCGAATTGTCGGGCGGTCAGCGTCAGCGTGTGGCGATCGCCCGCGCACTCTGCGCCGAACCCGACGTGCTGTTGCTGGACGAACCCCTGTCGGCACTTGACCTGAAGCTGCGCCAGCACATGCGGACCGAACTCCGTGAGATTCAGCAACGGGTCGGTATTACCTTTATCTACATCACGCACGATCAGGGCGAAGCGCTGACCATGTCGGACAATATCGCCGTCATGCGTGCCGGTGTGATTGACCAGATTGCCGACGGGAAAACGATTTACAACGATCCCAACACGGCTTTTGCTGCCTCTTTTGTCGGCGAAAACAATGTGTTCCGAGGAAAAGTCAAACAGGTGATGGGCACCGAAGCTTTGATCTCGACCAACCGCTCGGGTGATCTGGTGGCACGGATTTCGACGGCCAATCAGGGCAAGATGAAAGAAGGTGATGACGCGATGATGTTCATCCGTCCCGAGGCCTTTGCAATTGCCCCCGATGGCGCAACGGGTGATCACTTCGTCACTGCCCGGGTCAATCATGAAGAGTTCGAAGGAAACGCATTCAATATCTTTACCGAGGGTGAAGGCGGCAAGGAAATCAAGGTCTCGATCCCCAACCACGGGCAGTCTTTCGACGATCACACCGGGCAGAACATCACGCTGGAATACGAAACGCACAATGCCGTCGTTGTTCCTGCCGGTGAACTGGCCGCAGAATAAGGGGATGAACTCATGCCCCATTTTCTGAAGGAATTCTTCAACCGCAACGGAACCGGTATGGGTTTGGCGATCCTGGGTCTGGTTCTGTTCTGGACCATCGGCCTGATCATCCTGCCGCAGCTTTCGATGCTGGATTTCTCGTTCCGTCCGAACCTTCCGCCGCCAGAGATTGGTGGGCCGAAGGACGTCTATACGCTGGAGAACTACAAGTATCTGATATACGGCCCCGAAGGTGGCAGCCAGGATTACAACACGGTTGACCTGCGGGTGTTCTTCCGCACCCTCGTGGCGGCGGTTTGCGTCACGATTTTCAACCTGATCATCTGCTATCCGATCGCCTACTATCTGGGGCAATCCGAAGGCAGCCATATCCGCATCTTCGCGATCATGCTGATCATTCCTTACTGGATCAACGAGATTCTGCGCGCCTTTGCGTTGCGCATTATCTTTGGTGAAACCGGCGTTTTGAACACGCTGTTCGTGGGACTGGGGATCTGGGATGTGCCGTTCGACTTCATCCGGAACGATATCGCGCTCTATGCCGGTTTGGGCTATGCCTATATCCTGCTGATGATCTTCCCGATGTACAACGTCATAGAAAGCTTGGACAAAAATCAGATCGAAGCAGCGCGCGACCTTGGTGCGCCGTGGTGGCGGATACATTGGCGTGTGGTCATTCCCTATGCCAAGCCGGGAATCAGTTCGGGCTGTACCATGGTGTTCATGCTGTCTGCTGGTGCGTTGGCTGCACCGCAAATTCTGGGCGGGCCGTCGTCGCTGTGGTTCACACAGCTGATCTATCAGCAGTTCAACGATAACAACGACTGGCCGCAAGGGGCTGCTTACGCGATCGTCCTGCTGGTGACCTGTATCCTGTTCGTGCTGGCCATGATGCGCCTGTTCAAAGTGAACATGGGGGATATCGGGAAATGAACAATTCCTTCCTCCGTATAAGCATCTGGGTCTATCTGGCGCTCTTCTTCCTGTATCTGCTGGGTCCGCTTGTGATCATGTCGATCACCGCGTTCAACTCGTCCGGTTTCCCACGGATGAGCCCGTGGGAATGCCTGACCTTCCAGTGGTTTGGTGAGTTGTTTCAGGATCAGCGAATCCTGAACGGTATCAAGAACTCACTGATCATCGGGATCGGCACGGTCATCCTGTCAGTCGCCATGGGTCTGGCGGGTGCACTGATGCTGACCCAGATCTGGCCAAAGCTGCGGGCGACTTACTACACGATCATCATCGCTCCGATCCTGATCCCCGGCGTGGTTCTGGGTATCTCGACGCTGGTGTTCTGGGACCGGATCAACCGGATGTTGGGACTGGGGGCGGACAGCTTCCTGTCGAATGGCATCTTCCTGACGGTGATCGGCCAATCCACCTTTATCGCCAGCTACTGCATGCTGGTGTTGGTGGCACGCTTGCAGCGCTACGACATGGCGCTGACCGAGGCTGCGCTGGACCTTGGGGCCAGCCACGCGCAGGCCTTCCGCAAGATCCTGTTGCCGTTCATGCGCCCGGCGATTGCATCGGCAGCGGTTTTGGCGTTCCTCGCATCGTTCGAGAATTACAACACCACAACCTTTACCTTCGGTGAATACCCGACGTTGACGATCGAGCTGGCCCAAAAGGTCCGTTATGGCATCACACCCGCGATCTCGGCACTGGCCTTCATCATCGTGGCGCTGACGGTGTTCTTCGCTCTGCTGAACGAAGCCAAGCTGAAGCGTCAGGAACTGGTGGCAGCGGCGCGCAAGAACGCGACGGTTGAGGAACTGGCCGGCAAGATCAAATTGCCCAGCTTCTTTTCCGGCAACATGGCAGCGGTTCTGTTGGTTGTATTTGCAGTCGCGACGATCACGGTTGTCGGCACTGCGGCCACCTACAATCCGGCGCAGTGTATCGCCGATATCCGCGAGCAGAAGAAGTTGGAAGCGGAACAGCGTATTCAGGAGTTGCGCAAACAGCGTGAGGAACGCCGCAAACAACGCGAAGCTGAAGAAGCGGAACAGGGCGGTGCGCAATCCACTCCAAAACCGACGAACAACAGCGGCTTCGGCAATGTATTCGCGCCGAACTCTTTAGGGGGCGAGGAAAGCGAAGGCGCAGATGGTGGGTCTGAATCTGAAAGCGCTCCGTCCAACAACAGTGGTTTCGGCGGGGTGTTTGACCCCAACAGCCTGCAAAGCGACGAATAGCGGCGCAGGTTCGCAAACTCGGCACCCGCCCGGACTGACCTCAGGTCTGTTCGGGCGGTTTGCGTTTCAGGATTTTGACGTCACAGCCTTCGACGGTGAGCCCGTTCCATTCCACCGGTCCTGCGTTGTAGTTGATCAGGAAGTCATGATTGGCCGTCTCGCGCAGTCGCAGGCCTTGCGGCATCGTGCGCAATGTCAAATCGGCTTCTTCCGCGGCCATGGCTATCGCACGGTCCCAAAGGTCCTCATCCGGGAAACCTGCCAAGTACCAAATACCGTCCCCTGCCTTGAGGGCAGATGTTCCGTCTTCAAAACTCAGCAGGTCTTTGGCCGTTCCTGACAATCGGTCGATCCAATGCCGCGCCGCGCCGCCACCCTTGACCGCGCGTTCAACCGTGGGCGGCAGAGTTTCGACTAGATCAACATCGCAATCGATCCTGCTCAGACCGGGTCTGCCCTTTTCAGGAATTTGAAAATCACGGGTGATCGCACCACTGCGTGGCCCCAGAATGGCAAGATCGCATCTCTCTGCCAGGCGGTGTTCCAAATCAGGATCCATTGTGGCCAAACCAGGTGCAAGGATCACCGAGTAATCGGCGGGAATGTCCTTCGTCGAAAAAAAGTCTACCGACAGACCGGCCCGTCGCAGCGCGCGATATGCCGAAAAAACCAATCGAAAATAGTCAAATCCCGCGCCTTGTGGTTGTGTTGCCCACGCCCAGTCCGAGGCATAATCGAACAAAATGGCCACTTTGGCCTGTATCTGTTGCACCGCGCCCAAATTGTTCAGATCATCTGCGGTCTGGCGGGCCTCTGCCAGTGCAGCAGCAGGGCGATTGTTCGAAGTCAGCAAGCCGGCATGCATTTGCTCTTGCGCAAACGGGGCTTGCCGCCATCGGAAATAACTCACCACCTCGGCACCATGAGCCACGGCTTCCACAGACCAAAGCCGCACCATTCCGGGCAGGGGCGCCGGATTATACGGTGCCCAATTCACCGGGCCGGGTTGTTGTTCCATCACCCACCAACGGCCGCGTCCGACCGCCCGGTAGAGATCATGATGAAACGCCTGCATGTCCGGGTCGCCCTGTTGCAGATAGGCGGTCTTGTGCGCGTCGCCGCCTTCCAGCCGGTCCGACAGAAAACCGATCGGATAACTGTCCCAGGTGGCGATATCCAGGTCCGCGCCAACCTTGAAATGGTCGAAGTCCAGAATACGGCCCATGTAATTGTGCAAAAGCGGCGCATCGGTCAGCGGCCGCAGCACATCCACCTGTGATTTGTTGAATGCCGCGACCTGATCCGAACTGAAGCGCCGGAATGCCAGCACATGAGCCGGGTTCGGCTCGGTCACGGTTTGATTGGGCAGGTCGATTTCGTTGAAGTCGCGATATTCCATCGACCAGAACACGTTGCCCCACGCCTGGTTCAGCGTTTCAATCGTTCCATACCGTTCGGCCAACCAATTGCGAAACGTCTGTTGGGCAGATGCACTGTAACTGAGAGTGGTGTCATGACACCCGTATTCATTGTCAATCTGCCACGCGACCACATGCGGGTTCTTACCGTACCGTTCACCCAATATCCGGGCGATGCGGGTACATTCGTCGATATAGCCTTGATGGCTAAAGCAGTAATGCCGCCGGGATCCGAATTTGCGCGGGTTGCCGTTTTCATCGGTGGCCAGCATGTCCGGGTGTTTGTCCAGCATCCAGCGCGGCGGCGTTGCGGTTGGCGTGCCCAGCACGACCTTCAATCCGGCTGCACCGAGTGTCTCGATCGCGCGATCGAGCCATTCGAATTGTAAAACGCCGGATTGCGGCTCGATGCGGCTCCACGCGAACTCGCCAATGCGCACCCATGTCAGGCCTGTTTCGACCATTTGCGCGGCATCGTCGGCCCACATCGCCTCTGGCCAATGTTCAGGATAATAACAAACGCCCAGTTCCGGCTTCATAAGATGACCTTGTGTTCTGCCTGACCCTGACCTGCATTTCGTGCTGCAAAGGTCATGCCGTTGGTCGGTTGGCTGTCTATTGCTTCTGCGCTCAATCCCTGACGGGCCGTTGTGCAGAAAAGCGTATTCAGTTCATCGCCCCCGAAAGCGGGGCAGGACGTATGGGATGCGTCAAATGCAACGGCCTGCAGAAATGTGCCGTCGGCCGTGTATGCCGCGATCCGGCTGGCGCCCCATTGTGCGATCCAGATATTCCCCTGGGCATCAATGACCGCACCATCCGGGTTCAGACCTTCTTTGCGCAAGTCCAGAAAAACTGCGCTGTCGCCTTCCGGCCAACCGGTTTCGGCGTTCAGACGCCAGCGTCTGACCTGTTTCGTTGCGGTGTCGCAGAAATAGGCCACCGAACGATCGGGGGCAAAACAGATCGCGTTGGAGATTGTTACATCCGGAACCAACCGTCTCAACTCACCTTTCCAGAAGCGATAGATTGATCCGGCCCCGGGTTCCGCTTGCTTGCCCATTGTTCCGATCCAAAACCCACCCCAAGGATCAGCGCGGCCATCGTTTGAACGGGTGATGGGGTTGTCGGCTTCCAGAGGCGTGATCAAGTTCCGCTTTCCGGATTGCAAATCAAAACGCCAAAGACCGGTTTCAGAAGCCATCAGAAGCGTATCGCGGTCCACCCAGCCCGCGGCCGAGACATGTTCATCGAAGCTCCAGCTTTTTGGCGTGCCCCGCTCGCGGGTCATCAGACGTTTGCCGATGATATCGAACCAGAAAAGCTGACGTCTTTCAGGATGCCACAACGGGCCTTCGCCCAACTCGCAGGGGCGGTCGTCAAAGAGGGTGCTCATCCGGCGACCTCGTCATAGGCCGTTACGATGTGTCGGGCGCGCTCGGCGATTTCGGCGACATCCATCCCGGGTTTGTAAAGTGCAGAGCCTATCCCAAAGCCATCTGCGCCCGCTTTGATCCATTGCCCGAAATTGTCGGGCCCGGCACCTCCAACGGCAAAAACAAGCGAGCCTATGGGCAAAACCGGACGCAACGCGGCCAAACCCGCCGGACCAGCCATCACCCCCGGGAACAGCTTCAACCCGGTGGCCCCGGCCTTGAGGGCCGCAAAAGCTTCGGTCGGGGTGTAAACCCCCGGCCAGCTTTGCAAGCCCAACGCGACTGAACGCTTGATAACCTCGGCGTCATAGTTGGGCGATACGATCAACTTGCCTCCGGCAGCCGACACAGCGTCCACCTGATCGACTTTCAAAACAGTACCCGCGCCGATCAGGGCGTGGTTTCCAAACGCATCAACCAAAGTCCCGATACTGTCGAGCGGGTCCGGAGAATTGAGCGGCACTTCGATCCGGTCAATGCCGGCATCGATAATGGCGCGGCCAACGGCTTTGGCTTCGTGCGGTTGCAAGCCCCGCAATATGGCGATGATGGGACGGCTCATGCGGTTTGCCTTGTCATGTTTCGGGCCAGCGCAAGCCCGGCCAGAGTTGCCTCGGTGGCATTCGCGGTTTCTACGAATGCACCCTGCCGTTGCAGGGCTGTTGCATATGTCTGCGACACGCCTTCTGCTCCGATAATGGCCAGTTGCTGCCCCAGCCAATAGGGCCGTGTCGCGGCCAGTTCGGCCCCGATCAACATTCCGGAAAGGCGCGCGCGTGCGGTGGCTTTGGCCTGGCCTTGCAGCAAGTCCGCCGCTCGGAGGTTGAAAAGACGGGCAGCCAATTGTTCGGGTTTTGACAACGTATCCGCAACCGCCTCGGCGAAGGCGTTTTCGTCCCAGCCCGGACCTACAGAGTGTCGCAGCACGGACTGACCACACAGCAGGTCGAACAACTCACCCGTCATGAAGGTACGAAAGCTTACAACCTCGCCAGCGCTTACCTGAACCCATTTCGTATGGGTTCCGGGCAGGCAGATGACGCCGTCCCAATTCTGACGCGCGCCCAGAAATCCGGCAATCTGGGTTTCCTCACCCCGCATCACATCCGGCGGGGTTGTCTGTTTCAGACCGGGTATGACAAAGGCCCGGATACGCGGGTCTGATCCGGGAACGCGGATCGGGACATCCGGCAAGGGGTCCGACGGCACCGTCGAATAAGGGGCTTCCACCCAGCCCTGTCGTGCGCCGACCATTCCGCAGGCGACCACATCCACCGGCGCGCCGGGCAACCAGTTTTCTATCAGATCCAGCAGGGCAGCTTGAAACCCGTCAGCTCCGACATGCGCCATGCCCTTGTCGGATTGCGCATGGTCCAGCGCAGTCGCACCCTGCATGGCCCAGGTCCGTAAATGAGATGTTCCCCAGTCGACGGCGATCCATTCAGTATTCATAACATCACCCCGAAACCACGACGCCGCCATCAACAGCCATACATTGCCCGGTCATCGCATGGCTGGCACTGGACGCCAGAAAAAGTGTTGGTGCTATCATATCCTCGGGCTTCAGGTGCTCTTTCAGACATTGCCGGTCCAAATGGGCTGCCAGATCCTCGGGTGTGGCCCATTTATCCAACTGTTTTTGCGTCAGAACCCAGCCGGGGGCCAGTGCGTTTACCCGGATTTTCCTCGGCCCCAGTTCACGTGCCAATGACCGCGTCATCCCCGTAATCCCGGCATTCGAGGTCGTATAGATCGGATAGCCAGCATTGCCCATCATGTAACTGATCGAGCTGAAATTGATGATTGCCCCGCCATCTTTCATTTGCCGGGCGGCTTCCTGACACGCGAAATAATAGGCTTTCAGGTTCACCTCGATCATCCAGTCCCAGAACTCCGTCGTGGTTTCCTCAAGCGTATGACGTTGGTCGTTGGCTGCGTTGTTGACCAAGACGTTCAAAGGGCCATGAGCCTCGGCAGCTTTGGCCATCGTCGCGTGCAGCAGTTCGGTATCCGTCATGTCGCCTTGCAGGAACAGCGGCGCGCGGCCGTGCTTGTCACGCATCTCTTCGACAAACCCGCTGGCATCCGACCGGCCAATGAAGGCCACATTGGCCCCCTGTGCCATGAATCCATCTGTCAGCGCCGCACCAACGCCCGAGCCGCCGCCGGTGATATAGACCGAGGCCCCGTTCAGATCATGGAATGTAGCTGGTTGGGTCATCAGTGGCTCTCTCTGGTCACGAGGCGGGTGTCTTTGCCCACAAGGAAATCCAGATCCGCCCCCTGATCCGCTTGCAGCACGTGGTCGATGTAAAGCTTCGCATAGCCGCGGGTATAGTGCGGATCATCCGGTTGCCACGCGGCGCGACGGGCGTCCAGTTCGTTTTCGTCCACAAGCAGTTCCAACTCGCCGCTTCTGGCTGAAACACGGATGCGGTCTCCGGTTTTGACCAGCGCCAGCGTGCCACCCGCCTGTGCTTCGGGGCTGACATGCAAAATGACGGTGCCATAAGCTGTTCCCGACATGCGGGCGTCCGAGATCCGGATCATGTCTCGTACACCCTCTTTCACCAGTTTCGCCGGAATTGGCATGTTGCCGACCTCGGGCATGCCCGGATACCCCTTGGGGCCACACCCCTTGAGCACCAGAATGCTCTTGGCCGTGACTGGCAGGTCTTCACGGTCGATATTGGCCTTCAGGTCTTCGATGTTGTCGAACACGAAAGCCTCGCCCTCGGTTTCAAGAAGCGCGTCAGTGGCCGCCGAAGGTTTGACGATTGCCCCATTCGGCGCAAGGTTGCCGCGCAGAACGCGCAAACCTGCGGCGGGTTTCACAGGGTCGTTGAAGGGGCGGATCACATCCGTATTGAAACACTCGGCCCCTTCGAAATGGGCCGAGATGTCCTTGTTCAGCACCGTTTTTGCCGGGCGCAGAAAGGGTTTGAGTTCGTTCAGCACGACCGGCACGCCGCCTGCATAGCAGAAGTCTTCCATCAGGTACTTGCCGGAAGGCATGCAGTTGACCAGAAGTGGAATTTCAGACCCGATTTCAAAGTCTTTCAGGGTCAGGTCAACCCCGACACGTCCCGCCAGCGCCAGCAGGTGAACCACCGCATTGGTCGATCCGCCAACGGCGGCATTGGCGAGGATGGCGTTTTCAAACGCCTCTTTGGTCAGGATGTCCGATGGTTTGAGGTCTTCATACACCATCTCGACGATGCGCCGGCCGGTCATGTGCGCCAGCGCCATGCGGCGGGCGTCGACCGCCGGAAGCGCGGCGTTGGTGGGCAGGCTCATGCCCATCGCTTCGACCAGCGACGCCATGGTGGACGCGGTGCCCATGGTCATGCACACGCCCGCGCTGCGCGACATGCCGGATTCGGCGTTCATGAAGTCCTGCAAGGTCATTTCGCCAGCCCGCACCGCTTCGGAAAACTTCCAGACATCGGTGCCGGACCCGATATCCTGTCCGCGGTATTTACCGTTCAGCATCGGGCCTGAACTGACGACGATCGAAGGCAGATCGACTGAAGCTGCCCCCATCAGCTGGCCCGGTGTGGTCTTGTCGCAGCCACCCAGAAGTACCACGCCATCGATTCCATAGGCGCGGATCGATTCTTCGACATCCATGGCCAGCAGGTTGCGGAACAGCATCGCGGTGGGTTTCATCTGGGTTTCGCCCAGAGACATGACAGGGAACTCTACCGGAAAGCCGCCCGCCTCCCATACGCCGCGTTTTACGCCCTCGGCCAGGTCGCGCAGGCCCGAGTTGCAGGGGGTCAGTTCCGACCAGGTGTTGCAGATGCCAATTATGGGTCGTCCGTCAAAAGCGTGGTCGGGAAAGCCCTGGTTTTTCATCCACGACCGGTGGATGAAGCCATCCTTGTCGAGTTTTCCATACCAATGCTGTGAGCGGCGTTTTGTCATGTCTGGCTTTGTTTTTCTTGGCTGAAGTTGGATCTGAGTATTTGTGAAAAGATGAAGATCAGGCGGCACGGGCCGGGCGGCACCAGTCGGGCAGCCAATCGTTATGGGCTGTCAGCAGATCCGTGACAAGGTTGCGGATCTGGCGCAGGTCCAGTTCGGCGGCGGTGTGCGGGTCCATCATGGCGGCATGATAGATGTGTTCGGGGTTCTGTTCTGTCAGGGCCCGAACAGTCAGTTCCTGTACATTGATCTGCGTGCGCATCAGGGCAATCAACTGCGGCGGGATGTCGGACACGACAGAAGGTTGCACGCCGTTGCTGTCGACCAGGCAGGGGGTTTCGACCGCCGCGCCCATGGGCAGTTGCGGGATCTGGCCGGTGTTGGGCAGGTTGCCATAGGCGATGTAAGGCGTGTTCGTAACGATCGCGTTCATCAGGTCGGCGGCGAATTCGTGGCTGCGGGTCACCTCGATGTCGCGCCCGTCGGTCAGGGTCTTGGCCTGTTCCTTCCAGTTCGCGACCTGTTCCTCGCAGCGGGTGGGGTATTCGTCCAGCGGGATCTGGAACTGGTCGATCAGGTCCTGACGCCCGTCCTTGATGAACCACGGCACGTATTCGGCCAGGTGTTCCGAGCTTTCTGTGCAGAAATAGCCCAGGTGATCCATCACCTCGTAGCGCACCTTGTTGGGGCAGCGCGGCATCAGCAGCGGCGCCTTGGGGAATTTCCCCGCGTGATAGCCCTGCCGCAGTGCGGGATACAGGTTGCGGCCCTGATGTTCCAGTTTCAGAAAGAATGCGACGTGATTGACGCCCGCGACTTTGTAGCGGAACTCATCCTTTGGCAGATCCAGATCGTGGGCCAGTTCCTCGACCGTGTTTTGAACCGAGTGGCAAAGGCCCACATGTTTCAGGGTCGGGAAGCGTTCGGCCAGTGCCCAGGTGTTGATGGCCATCGGATTTACGTATTGCAGCAACGTCGCGTTGGGGCAGAGTTGCATCATGTCCCCTGCGACATCCCAAAGCACCGGAACCGTGCGCAGACCTCGCATGATCCCTCCGACACCCAGCGTATCAGCGATGGTTTGACGCAAGCCATACTGTTTGGGGATCTCAAAATCGGTGATTGTGCAAGGCTTGTACCCCCCGACCTGAAACGCGGTGATGACGAAATCGGCCCCGTCCAGCGCCGCGCGGCGGTCGGTATGGGTCGAGACGGTCGCCCCGGCCCCGACCGAACGGATCATGGAGCGCGCAACGGTTTCGCTTTCCGCCAGGCGCTCGGGATCGATATCCATAAGCGCAAAGTGACTGTCGGCCAGCGCAGGGGTCAACAGAGCATCCCCAACGATGTTCTGCATGAATATTGTGGACCCGGCACCGATAAAGGTAATCTTGGTCATTTCACAGCTCCGAGAGTCAAACCTGCAATGAAGTGTTTCTGCATCAGGAAGAACATGGCCACCGGTGGCAGAGCCGCCACGATGGAGCCTGCGCTCATCAATTGATAAGCGGCGCGGAATTGGGCGTTGAAACTGGTGATGCCGGCAGTGACAGGCTGGCTTTCTGCGCCTTGCGTCAGGACGACGGCCCAGAAATAATCGTTCCAGATGAAGGTGAATATCAGCACGCTGAGCGCGGCGATCGCGGGCTTCATCAGGGGTAGGACCACATACCAGAAGATGCGCCATTCGCTGATGCCTTCGACCCGTGCGGCCTCGATCAACTCGAAGGGCAGGGCGCGGATGAAGTTGCGCATGAACAGGGTGCAAAACCCGGTCTGAAACGCGATGTGGAACAGGACCAGCCCGGTCTTGGTGTTGTAAAGCCCAAGTTGCAGGGTCAGATCCCGAACCGGCACCATCAGGATCTGGAAGGGCACGAAATTCCCGGCCACGAACATGAAAAAGATCCAGAGGTTCGACTTGAACTTGTAGATGCCAAGGGCGAAGCCGGTCATGCAGCTGAGGGCCACCGCACCGATCACGGTAGGGACGGTGATCATGAATGAATTCAGCAGGTATCGCGGCATGTCCGAATTGAAGAACACCTGCCCATAGTTGAAGGCGCCCTCAAAGCTGGACGGCATCCCCCAGTAATTCGCGTTGGTGAAGTCAGCAGCGGGTTTCACCGAGAAAAGAGCAACCGCCAGCAGGGGACCCAGCCACAACAGAAGGGCCAATGGAAGCATGGCTTGATACGTGATCTGCGCCGCGCGGGGTTGTTTTTCGATGGGTTTGGGAAACATCTCAGCGCCCCTTCTCTTCACGGTACATCGACCACAGGAAATAGGCGATGAAGCACAGCATGATCAGGAAAAGGATCACGGCGATGGCCGCGCCATAACCCATGCGGAAGCCGTATTCGGACAGGGCGACCTCGAACATGTAATAGGCCAGCACTCGGGAGGATCCGAAGGGGCCGCCTTGTGTCATGATCGAGATCAGGTCGAAAGATCGCAATGCGCCGATGATGGTCACGACGAACGCGATGAAGGTTGCAGGCCGCAGTTGCGGGATAATGATGTGCCAGAGCATTTTCCAACCCTTGGCCCCGTCCAGGCGTCCTGCTTCGATCTGCTCCGGGTCCACAGCGTTCAGACCGGTCAGGTACAGGATCATGCAATAGGCGGTTTGTGGCCAGAGGCCGGCGAAGATGATGCCATAGGTCACGAAACGCTCATCGCCCAACACGTTTACCGGGCCGAGGCTGAAGAAGCCGAGGAATTCGTTCAGCAACCCGAACGTCGGATCGTAGAACCAGGTGAACACCAGCCCCACCACGACCTGAGAAATCACGAAAGGAAAGAAAAACAGGGACTTGTACAGGCGGATGCCCCAAACTGTCTGATTCAGGAACAGGGCGATGAACAAACCTGCCGGAATCGCTGCCAGGTACAGGATCAGCCAGATCAGATTGTTCTTCATCGAGATGTAGAACGCATCTCGGTCTACCCATTCCCAATAGAGGTCCTCGTAATTGCGAAAGCCGACATATTCCGCAGCGCCCAGGCCGTCCCACTCGTAAAGTGACAGGTTGAAGGACTGGAATACCGGGATAATCACATAGACCAAAAAGAACAGCATCCCGGGGGCTAGAAACAGCCAGGGTGCGATACGTTGTTGGTTGCGATGGAACCAGCTTTCCTGTTCCGAGGCGTCGGCTGCAACTGTCATGGGAAACTCGGATCTGTTGGAGCAAGGCGGGTCGGAACCCGCCCTACGATTCAAGGGAGCGTGGGCCGGGCTTTGGCCCGACCCTTGCCTGGTCAGTTATCGTAAATACGCGCGCGCGCGCGTTCGAGCTTGGCCAGTATCCGGTCCAAGTTGTCGGGTTTGACCATGAATTCCTGGAAACCTTCCATGGACACTTTGGCCATTTCCGCAGGCGCGTCGCGGTCCCAGAACTGGGCTACCCCACCGGGGCTGTTGGACGAAAGCATTTCAAAGCCCTGTTGCAGGAACTTGTCGTCATCCACAGTAGATTGCGCGTTGACCGGCAATTGGCCGAGATTCGCGCCGTTGTTGATTTCGGTCTGTTCGTCAGCAGAGACCACAAAACGCAGGAATTCGCGCGCAGCTTCCTTGTTCGAAGCATTGGCCGGGATGTGGAACGTGTCGGTCGGGGCGTCTTCGGCCAGCTCAACATCGGGATTGATCGCGACGAACTGGTAGAAATCCAGCTGGTCATCTGTCAGGCCCGCATCGCGCAACGGTGCCACTGCGAAGTTGCCCATCAGATAGGCCGCTGCCTCACCATTGACCATGAAGGGCAGGGCTTCCTGCCAGCTATAAGTCTGGTGATTGTCGATGAAGGCGCCCATGTCGATCAACTGTTTCCAGTTGGTGAAAGTCTGTTTTACCCGAT
Organism: Ruegeria sp. YTSC002; assembly: GCF_059609845.1. Taxonomy (NCBI): domain Bacteria; kingdom Pseudomonadati; phylum Pseudomonadota; class Alphaproteobacteria; order Rhodobacterales; family Roseobacteraceae; genus Ruegeria; species Ruegeria sp. YTSC002. The sequence continues at coordinate 49,614 of NZ_JBXWML010000002.1, read as the reverse complement.
CATCTTCCCAGCTGACTTCGCCGTTGGCGAGCTGCTGGTGGAAGTCGAATCCATTCGTTCGCATGTTCAGATAGTCAAACCAGCCACCGGCGGTCCAAAGGAACTTGGTGCCAATGGTATAGCAGGCGCGTCCCGAATCGACGATTTTCTGGCAGTTGGACAGTTCTTCTTCCCAGGTTGTCGGCTCACTCAAACCCAGTTCATCAAAGATATCTTTGCGGTAGTAAACACCCCACTGATAGTAGGTATAGGGTACGCCCCATTGCTTGCCGTCGATTGTCAACGCGCCCTTGGTCGAAGCGAGGTTTTCGGCGATCTCAGGCTCTGCCCACAAGTCCGACACATCCTCGAACAGACCCGCCTCGACATATGGTTTCATGCGGTTGGCCGCGTACCATGTGGCCACGTCCGGGGTGTCGGCCGTCAGGAAATTCCGGATCTGCGTCTTGTATGCTTCGCGGTCGATGACCGTTGTTTCGATCTCCAACCCCGGATGCTGTGCTCCGAACCGCTCGATCATCGCTTCCATCGTCGCGCGGGGCGCCGGGTTTGATGTGTCGAGAAAGATCCGCAGCTCTCCGGTGAGTTCCGCAGCTGCCGGTGCCGCCATCGCGACACCGATCGCCAGCGCAGCCGTCGTGCGCTTGAAAGTTGAATACATGGTCTCCTCCCTGTTGTTCCCATGAAAGGTTCCATATAGTGAAACCTTGTTTTATATATTGAAAACTACACATCGACTCGGTTACTGTTGTCAAGACCCTCGTGAGGATGGCGGGGGACAATCGGAGGAGAATGATGGCCCGTGTCAGGTGACGGAACTATAGGCAAAGCATGTGATGTGCTGGATCATGTAGCGTCGTTCGAGCGCCCAGTTCGATTCGCTGAACTTTTGGAAAACAGCGATTTTCCAAAGGCGACCCTGTACCGATTTCTGCAATCCCTGACCAACCAGGGAATGCTGTCTTATGACCGCGACAGGCAGACCTATGCGCCCGGGATGCGGTTGGTTCGGTTGGCCCATGCGGCATGGACGCAAAGCTCATTGGCCCCGATAGCGCGGCCTTTTCTGGATGCCCTCAGCCAAGAAACCGGTGAAACCGTGCACCTGGCGCAACTTGATTCCAGTCAGGTTCTTTACGTCGACAAACGCAACGCCGCACAACCGATCGAGATGTACTCTCAGGCTGGAAAAGTTGGCCCGGCCTACTGCACGGGGGTCGGCAAGGCGATGCTGGCCTTCTTGGACGAAGATGCGCTGAACAGGGCGGTGTCGCAGCAAAGCTATCACCGCTTCACCGACAAAACTCTGACATCCGAAAAGATGTTGCGGGCTGATCTTGACAGAATTCGCAGCCGGGGATTTGCCGTCGATGATGAAGAGCACGAGCCTGGCATCATTTGCATCGCCTGCCCAGTTCTGACGTCGAACGGGCGGATGCTTGGGGCGATTTCGATAACCGGGTCCACCGAACGAATGGATTTCGATCAACTCGAAGCCTGGGTGCCGCGCCTGCGGCGTGTGGCTGAACAAATCGGAACCGAGGCACAAGCCTGGCGGTTTCCCGAAACAGGCCCAGGTTCGAAAAACGACAGGATGCTAATGACATGACAGGTGTAACTCTGAATCGGGCAATCAAACGGTACGGTCAGACACAGGTCATTCATGGGATCGACCTGCAAATCGAAGATGGCGAGTTCTGCGTTTTCGTAGGGCCTTCGGGGTGCGGAAAATCCACGTTGTTGCGGATGATTGCCGGGTTGGAAGAAACCTCGGAAGGTGAGATTCACATCGGATCGCGCGAGGTGACACATATGGACCCGGCCAAGCGCGGCGTGGCCATGGTGTTCCAGACCTATGCGCTCTACCCGCATATGTCAGTGGCCGAAAATATGGGATTTGGCCTGCGCATGAATGGTGTCCCAAAAGCCGAGATCGACCAGAAGGTGCAGGAGGCTTCGAGCATTCTGAAGCTTGATCCCTATCTCAAGCGCAAACCCAAGGCCCTGTCCGGGGGGCAACGGCAAAGGGTTGCAATCGGGCGGGCGATTGTACGCGGGCCCGAGGTTTTTCTGTTCGACGAACCCCTGTCCAACCTGGACGCCGAATTGCGTGTCGAGATGCGCGTCGAAATCGCGCGTCTGCATCAGGAAATCGGCGCAACCATGATCTATGTGACCCATGATCAGGTCGAAGCCATGACGATGGCTGACAAAATTGTCGTACTGCGCGATGGCCGGATTGAACAGGTCGGCGCCCCGATGGATCTGTACCGTGACCCCGACAACCGGTTTGTTGCAGGTTTCATCGGTTCGCCTGCGATGAACTTTCTCGATTGCGATTATGCCGACGGCCATGTCACCCATCCCGCTTTGGGCCAGCCATTGCCGATCTCGGCAACTGTTCCTGCCGGAACGGACAAGGTGACGTTGGGGATGCGCCCCGAACATATCCACATCGACCGGTCTGCGGACACCTGCACAGTGGATCTGACCGAAGCGCTTGGGGGTGTTTCCTACTCCTATCTGCTGACGCCAAATGGTGACAAACTGATTGTGGAAGAGCGGGATGACCAGCGCAGCAAAACCGGCGACCGGATTGGCATATCCATTCAACCTGACCGTGCCATGGTATTTGATCCCGAGACAGGGCAGAGATTTCGGTAATCCTTGGCCGCAACCCGAAGAATTTCGTGGGACCAGCCGTGCAGCATCATGGAAAACATGTGGCGTGACCTGAAGGGAAACGCCCAAGACAGGCGGGCGATACGTTGAGCTGATAGCATCAAAGGCCATCCACGCCCAGCCCGTGGCAAAACGCGCGGGCACAGATGATTGATTCCCAGCCCAACGTGATTTAAGGGAGGCCCTGTCAAAAACAGAGTCACCCAGGGGCGGTATCATGATCGCGCCCCTCCCGCGCCACGTATATGTGGCTTCAACTCTTGGATCGCACGCCCCGAAAGGCTTAAAAAGGTAAAAGAATATGGCAGATAAATCGAACTTCGACATATTGTATACCATTGTAGACGAAGCGCCCGAACTGGCCAGCGCATCGTTCCTGCCCATCATTCGCAAGTTCGCTTCGGCAGCTGGCGTCAGCGTTGGTACAAAGGACATTTCACTGGCCGGGCGCATTCTGGCAGCCTTCCCCGAGAACCTGACGGATGAGCAGCGTGTCTCGGACGATCTGGCGGCGTTGGGTGAACTGGTAAAGACCCCGGATGCAAATGTGATCAAGCTGCCGAACATCTCGGCATCGGTTCCGCAACTGGTGGCCGCCATAGAAGAGTTGCAATCGCAAGGCTATGATATCCCGGCCTATCCGGAAGAACCTTCGACCGACGAGGAAAAGGCCATCCGCGCGCGTTATGATGCCATCAAGGGTTCGGCCGTGAACCCGGTTCTGCGAGAAGGTAACAGTGACCGCCGCGCAGCCCGGGCAGTCAAAAACTATGCTCGGAAGAACCCGCATTCCATGGGTGAATGGGCCTCGGACAGCAAAACCAAAGTGTCGTCCATGTCGGGCAACGATTTTTACGCCAACGAGAAATCGGCTACCATCACCGCTGCCCAGGCGGGTGATGCAAGGATCGAGTTTGTCGGCAAAGACGGCAGTGTGACTGTTCTGAAGGACGCGTGGCCGTTGGAGGAGGGCACGGTGACTGATGCGACGTTCATGTCGGTCAAAGCGCTGTCGTCCTTCCTGGCAGAGGCCATCGAGGACACCAAGAAAGACGGCACAATGTTCTCGCTGCACCTGAAAGCCACGATGATGAAGGTCTCGGACCCGATCATTTTTGGCTATGCGGTCAAGGCCTGGCTGGCGCCGGTTTTTGAAAAATTCGGAGCGGAACTGGATGCGCTGGGTGTGAATCCGAACTCGGGTCTTGGCGACTTGCTTGAGCGGGTTCAAGACAATGCCGAGATCGTCGCCGCAATAAATGCGATCAAGGCTGATCGTCCATCCATGTACATGGTGGATAGCGACAAGGGCATCACCAACCTGCACGTGCCTTCCGACGTGATCATTGATGCTTCGATGCCAGCGGTGATCCGCGCGGGCGGCAAGGGTTGGGATGAAACCGGTGCCAAGGGCGATACCAATTGCGTCATCCCCGACCGGTGCTATGCAACTGTTTATGATGAAAGCATCAAGTTCTTCAAAGCCAATGGTGCATTGAATCCGGCCACTGCCGGTGCGGTCGCAAACGTTGGCCTTATGGCGCAGAAGGCCGAGGAGTACGGCAGCCACCCGACCACCTTCGAGGCACCCGCCGACGGCACGATCCGCATCGTTCTGGCCAATGGCGAGACCCTGCACTCGCACGAGGTCGAAAAGGGCGACATCTGGCGGGCCTGCACCGTCAAGAAGGCGCCGATCGAGAACTGGATCCAGTTGGCGATGGACCGTCAGCGCCTGACCGGATCCGAGGCGATCTTTTGGCTGGACGCGAACCGCGCCCATGACGCCGAGCTGATCAAATACGTTCAACCGGCGCTCGAGGCTGCGGGCGTGGCCGACAAGTTCCAGATCATGGCCCCGCGCGAGGCAACTCGTCAGACGCTGGAAACCATCACCGCCGGAAAGGACAGCATCGCCATCACCGGCAACGTGCTGCGTGACTATCTGACCGACCTGTTCCCGATCCTCGAACTGGGCACCTCGGCCAAGATGCTGTCGATCGTCAAGCTGATGAATGGTGGTGGCCTGTTCGAAACCGGGGCAGGGGGCTCGGCGCCGAAACACGTGCAGCAACTGGTCGAGGAAAACCATCTGCGCTGGGATTCGATGGGTGAATTCTGCGCGCTTGGGGAATCCCTGAACTTCCTGGCTGACGCCAAAGGAAACGCGAAGGCAGGTGTTCTTGGCGCTGCGGCAGAGGCGGCAACTCAGGGCATTCTGGATAACAACCGGTCGCCAAGTCGAAAAGTTGGCGAACCGGACAACCGCGACAGCCACTACTGGTTCGCGCGCTATTGGGCCGAAGCCTTGGCTGCCCAATCTGACGATGCCGATCTGGCAGCTGAAATGGCACCCCTTGCAAAAGAGCTGGAAGACAAAGAAGAGCAGATCTTGTCGGAATTGGCCGCAGTCCAAGGACCGGCGGTGGATTTGGGCGGATACTATCACACTGACCCGGTCAAAACCGCCGCTGTGATGCGCCCCAGCGCTACGCTGAACGCAATCATCGGCTGATCGCCGTCGAACATGCGGGCGAGTTTCGTCCGACATCAAAACACGAAGGGACCGCCTTTGCGCGGTCCTTTTCATGGACCGCGGGATTGCCAAAAGACCCGCCCCGAACCCTGTGCCTGACGATCTTTAGCATGCCGTGGCTGCGCCGTTAAAACCAACCTTGTCAGGTTCCATGAACGACTTGCGCAGTGTGTGCCGGGAAGACAGCTGCGCGTCACGTTGGTATTCAACACTTGTCCGTCCGCTCGTCGGGCACAAATTTCGATCGCTGTCCTGAAACTGCAAACAGCGCGGTTGGCGCGGATCGAAACATCCGGATCCTCGGAAAAACTCAGGATTTACGGGATTCCCCCAATAGCGCCGGTTTTCTGTCTGCGTTAGTTTTGTGGGGACAAAGAATTTCACTGGTGAGGCCTTAGGGCTATATCACTCACTCAGAAAAATGGCCAGCATTTGGGGTGCTGGCCATTTGCTTATTGGATTAAGTAAATTCTTGAACACGTCAGCGTATTCAGGTGCTTACGCGGGAACAGGCTGACCATTCGCCTGACTGGGAACCGGGGGATGGTTTTAATCAGCCAAATCGACGGGTCTCAGCCTCGACAAGTGTTGGCTTGAATTGATCATCGCCTGACGCAGCTACACCTTTGTGCTGCAAATAGGAAAGACGACGTGCTTCCCTCCGGGCAAGAGCCAGAGATTCCAGAATCAAAGCACAGACGATGGACAGCATTGTTGCAACAAAACCGGATACTGCAACGACAACAGACGGAATTCTATCAACAAGCCCCGTTTCCAAGAATTCCCGGAATACGGACACAAACACAAAGAGCGAAGGCAAAAACATCATCACGGCCAAAGACAGGAAAAACGCAACGGGCTTTTCATCTTTGATCAACAAACCGATCATTTTGAGGATCCGCCACCCGTCAGAGAACGTTGCCAGCTTGGAGTTCGAATCGGGCAGGCGTGACGAATATCTTGTTTGAACCTCACCGATCGGCATGCGCATCTGCATCGCATGAACTGTCAGCTCTGTTTCAATCTCGAACCCGTTTGATACCGCGGGGAAGCTTTTGACAAAGCGCCTGCTGAAAACGCGGTAACCTGAAAGCAAATCGTTGATTTTGCTGTTGAAGAAGAATTTCACAAGCCAACTGAACAACGCGTTGCCAAATTTGTGGCCGCGCCTATAGGCTTCGGTTTCTTCATTCACCCGAGCGCCGTTGACCATATCCAGATTCTGCGAAACGAGCAGGTCGATCAATTCCGGTGCCGCCGCGCTGTCATAGGTCGCATCCCCGTCAGCCATAACGTAGACATCCGCATCAACGTCGGCAAACATTCGACGGACCACGTTGCCTTTGCCCTGGTATGTTTCGGAATAGACCAGGGCGCCTGCCTCAAGCGCGACCTTGACGGAGTCGTCGGTGGAATTGTTGTCATATACGTAAATCGTTGCGTCGGGCAGGGCCGCGCGGAATTGCCGAACGGTTTCCCCTATGGCAACGGCCTCGTTGTAGCAGGGCAAGATCACTGCAACGTCCAAATCCGATCTTGTCGTGGACGACGGAGAGTTTTTCTGAATATCGAAGGTGCCCTGTATCATATGCAAATCACGCTCTTTCATTTGCATCAATTGAATGATGATCGTGCTTGGAGTTAAAAGGTGCTGCGCATTTGAGGCTGTTATGAAGCAGATAAGAGGCCAAAATTTGTCATTCTGAAAAACCTCGTGTTTGACGCTGACAAAAAAGGGGCCGATTGAAGAACCGGCCCCAAAGTTTCAGCTGAACCGAGGGATCAGTTCGAAGCTGCCATCAGTTTTTCGTTGTGCTCGCGCAGCGTGTCAGAGACGATCGCATACCATTCCCCGGTTTCACGCATCTCGTTCAGGCCTTTGTTCAGCATCGCCAGGTATTGCTTCCCGAACGGATTGCTGCGGTGGCTGATAAAGCGCAGCGAAGACAGCGAGGTCACGTATGGGTTCTCAACCAGGTCGTTCTGGTTCAGGCCCATTTCAACCATTGTGTCCGAGAACAACTGAACTTCAAAGGTTGCAACATCTGCGGTGCCGGTCAGAACCGCGTCAAGGCATTCGCGTGCGGTGATCGGCTGCATCAGCGTCATGGTTTCACCGTTGTGCAGACCTTCCTGTTCCAGATCGTGGATGAACCAGCCATCCATACGGCAGATGGTGGCGCCCTTCAGTTCTTCAAAGGTTGTCGCGCTCGCATACGGGCTTTCCGGAATGGTGTAGAAACCGACGACAATGTCGTAGACCGGAACAGATGAATCGAACTGGGTGCAGCGCACTTCGGTTTCCCAGGACCATTCGTAAGTGCGGTTGGTGCAATCCGGCATGTTCCACGCCATGGACACGTCAAAGGCGCCAAGAGGCAGAAGAGTTTCCAGGTGCGAGTTCCAATCATCCACGAAGCTTACGGAATAGTCCCGCGCGTTGCCGCCGCGCTGCAAAGCCGTGGTGCCCAGACGCGTGATTGCTCCGCCACCGTTCAACGATTCATCGGCGAAAGGTGCCCATCCATTGCCGGTTACCAGCTTGATCGGCGGCTGGTAGACGCTCGATCGTTTGACACTGGCCGCACGTTGTTCTTCAGCTGCGATGATTTCCTGCGCGCTCTGACCATTGGGCAGGCTACCGTCCTCACAGGGAAGGGCCAGAACAAGACCTGGCTCCAGAGCGTTGGGGTTGGTGATTTCGTTCCGGTTCGCGTTGAAGATCGGCTGATAGTTCGACGTGCCGTAGGCTGCGATTGCAATGGTCGCCATGGTGTCACCGTCCTGGACGGTGTAGTTGGTACAAGCTTCCTGCGCCGCAGCGGCGCCCGCACTCAGAGCGGTGATCGCGGTTGCTGAAAGCGCTACCTTCTTTATCTTCTCGTTAAACATGTCCACTTCCTCCAGACTATAGTTTGTGAGGCCAGATAGGGGCCTTATCCATTTTCCATTTGATGACGCAGGGCGGTTGACACGATGTCGCGCCATTCGCCCGATTGCTGCATGATTGCCAGACCCTGATTCAGCGTCTCGAGGATCGCTTCCCCATCAGGATTATCTTTGTGGGTCATGACGTTAAGCGACTTGATGGCCGCTAGGTTGGGGTTTTCGATAATCCGGTGCTTGTACCCAAGCCGATCTATTGCCTCGGCTGCCAGATGTGCCTCGATGGCGACGATATCTGCGGTGCCATCCATCAGAGCGTGAAAGCAATCATCCGGAGACGTCGGACGCAGAAGTTTGATGACCGGTTCGTACAGGCTGACCGCGTCCATGTGTGACAAGGACCAACCCTCCGGCCGGCAGATCGTTGCACCGGCAAAATCGGCATAGGTCAGCGTCTGTTCATAGCCGGAACCTTCCCGGGCGAAGAACGTATCCACAACCTCGTAGAACGGGTTTGAGAAATTGTAGGTCTCGCACCGGTTGCGATCATCTTCCGACAGTGCAACGGCCTCTTCGCAATTGGGGCGCGACCAGGGGAAGGTGGCGTCAAATGCAAGTGTCGGCATCAACAGGTCCAGATGGGATGACCAGTCATTCACGAACTGAATCTTGTAGGCCTGTTCAGGAGCGGCACGAAACATCGCTGTCTCGACCAGATGGGTATAGAGCCCCCTATTGGGCAGAGATTCATCGGTGAACGGAGCGTAGTTCCCGCCAGTGATCAACAGCAATTGCCGGTCCCGGATTTCGGGCCGTTCACCCGTTCCGGCATTCCGGATCAAAGCGGCAGCTTCCGCACGGGCGGCTTCGATCTCTTCCTTGGCAGCCGCCCGCGCTGCAACGACGGCCTCTTCACTCGCCTTCTTTGCCTCGGCTTCCGCTTCGGCAACGCGGGCTTCCGCTTCGGCCACGGCTTTCTCGGCGCGCTCTTCTGCGGCTTTTACCAGCTCTGCCGCCATTTCGGCAGCCAGCCGCTCTGCCTCGGTGTCAGCCAGCGCCGGAGCCCGCCCGACATCTTCCAGACATGGCAGTTCCAGAACGTCGCCGACGCGGATGATATTGGGGTTGGAACCGATAACATCCCGGTTCGCGTCGAAAATGATGCGAAAGTCTTCGGTCGCATACACTTCGATTGCCAATTCCCGTAAGCTATCGCCGCGTTGAATTTCATAACTTGAACATGCCTCTTGCGCAGATGCCGCGCCCGTGGCGGCAGCAAGGGCAAGGCTTGATATGAGTAAGTGCTTTTTCATGGGTCCTGTTGCTTTGCCTGTTTAGGTGCTTGTAAGTTTCGCCACTGCGATAGAAAGATTGTCCTGATCAGGGTCACCCTTGGCCTGCACGGCCCTCAGCAATGCTTCGGCAATGTCTTGTGCCAGCCCCTGTTGGTGATCCCGCAGAATGTCCTGAATTTCGGCGTCGCTGATGTACTGCAACCCATCACTTCCAAGGATCAGGACATCGGCAGGCGAGACGATCAATGGATCTTCCGGGCAATCCACTTTGGGAATGGCCCCGCCCATGACCACGGACGTCAATTGATTGCGGTCCATTTCCCGGGCTTCCGCTTCAGTAATCTTGCCTGAAGCCAATTTCGAAGCAATCACGGGTGCCATCGAGTGGTCTTCGTTGACCTGCGTCAACGCTCCATCTCGGAACAGGTAAAGAGGGCTGTCGCCGATCGAAATCCAGAACACACGCCGCCCCAGAAAAAGGACGCCCAGCATGGTTGACCCCATGTTGAACCCCTGGCCCCGGGCCTCGGTGTAGTTGGCGATCGCGGCATTGGCTTGCATGGCGGCCAAAGGAAGCGCATCCATCGCGGATCCTTCGTTGAGGGTTTCTGCCTCAAGTTCTGCGTCCAGCGCGTCGCGCCATGCGGCCACTACCATTTCCGACGCTATTTCGCCCGCTTCATGGCCACCCATGCCGTCTGCAATCACAACATAACCCGCGTCCGACGCATCAAACATGCGGGCCGCAATCGCGTCTTCCTGCGTTTCCCGCTGACCCTGGTTCAGGATCAGCGCAACATCATATGCCGGAGTTGCCAGCATCAATCAGGAATCCCGCCAATCAAAACCGTCGTCACAGAAGGCCATGAACCGGATCGAGGTTTCGCTGATGCGGATCAGGTCTCCGCTGGACAGGGCCACGGTGCTGAGAACGGGCTTGCCGTTCAGACGAACGAGATTGGCCTTGCCGCCATGGCCCAGATAGCACTTCCGGTCCTCGGGGTCGTAGGCGATCACGGCATGGTTCGAGCGCGAAATGCCGGTATCGCCGAAATCCAACTGAATGGCCTGGTCATCGTTGCGCCCGATTTGCATCAGGCCTTCGGTCAGCGTAATGCTTGAACCCCGTCCCGGACCTGCTGTTACCACCAGCCAGCCCACCGGGAACGTCGCTTGTGTCGCTTCTGCTTTTGCCAGGGGTTCGGAGGATTCGATCAGGTCCTGAACATGCGTATCGGCGCGCTCAAATCCAAGAAATGTCGTCTTGACCCGTGAGCGGCGATCCTCGACCGGGGCTGGGGCTGGTTCAACCTGCTCAATCACAGGCTCAGCCGTGTCTTCGACCTGCTTCGCTTCCGCAACCGCAGCTTCCGCGGCCTCAACCTCGACGACTTCCGGCCCGGTAGGTTCGGACACGACCTGGGCCGTTGTTTCCTCTGGCGGTGTTTCAGGGGGTGTTTCCGTCACATGCAGGGTGACAACCTGCTCGACCTCAACCGGTTCTTCGGCAGGCTCTTCCGCCAGAACGTTTTTCAGAGCGTCTTCTTCTTCCGGCGTGTCTTCCTCCTCCGAACTGTCCTCGGCAAAGATCGATTCCTCGGGTTCGGTCACTGCCTCCGGCTCGGCCTCGTCGAACTCGGGCATCTTTTCTTCGGGGATCAACTCATCCGTTTCCTCATAGGAATCGGATGTCATGTTTCCACCGGCCAATGCGGCGCGCAGCGCGTTGAAATCCGCAATGGGTTCCTGCTTTGCTTCTTCGCTTTCTGCGGCATCTACTGCAGTCGTGTTCTCGGCAACGTCTTCTTCTTTGGATTTGCCGGCACCTTCGAGAAGCCGGCTCAGAGGGCTTTTGTATTTGAACATGGTGTCGACACCTTCAAGTTATTGACGCAGACAATCCGCGTCGTAAGCTGCTACTGTTCCCTGCACGTCAGCGCAGAGCCACTCAATGGATACCCATGGGAACTGGTACATTCTGCGGCGGGCCGGTTCCCGCCAGGGTGGCAAAGCTGGATGCCACCCTCAGCAAACACACACTGGCAGATCACTTTCGAACCGGTCAGATTACTCCTGTGCAAGCTGCATGGTGGCGGCCGTCTCGGCCCCATTGCGCAACACTGTCAGTTTTGCCTCAGACTGCTCGCTTGAAACGAGTGCGGCCAGCATCTCATCAAGGCTTTCCGAGCCGTCAAATGTAATGCCGGAAAGGCTTTCATTCAGCAGGACATCGCCTTTTTGCAGGTTTCCTGCCGCTTCAGCCGGAACTGCGTTCACCCTTGTTTGCCATCCGGCGTCGCCATCGGCGCTGACGGTAAAGGTGTAACCATTTTCCAAGCCAACGGATCGTATGGCGGGAAGGGCCAACAAGCCGTTTTGCGCCCGGGTCTGACCCAGCGGGCGATAGCGGGCTGCAACCCTTGTGTACCCATCGGTGTCGACTTTCAGGTTATCCAGAACCTGCGCCGCAAAAGAAACATCCTGACGGACCGGGCGGCCATTCAGGGTATAGATGACAGCGCCACGCTGCACCCAATCGCCGATCACGCTCATGTCCTGATCGGCGTCCACCCCCGTAACTGCAATCGTGGCTCCGGTCGAGCCGCGGCGGCGGGATGTCTGGAAGGGGATATCGACATCCCAATGCGCAAACGCCACCTGCTGTTCCGCCGGAACACCGGCGTTGGCAATTGCATCAGTCGCAGGTGTCTCAATCTCAGACACTGCTGCAATTTCAGTCGCTTCTTCCGGCTGTGACGGAACCTCGGAACGTACAGTGTCTGCGGAGGCTGTTTCTGTGGCAGCTGGCTCCGCAGGTACTGGTTGTGCCTGCTCGACAGGCTCTTCCGGTTTGGGTTCGAGGGCGACGGCCACTTCGGGTTCGGTGGCCTCCGTGACAGAAGGATCGGTAGCGGGCGACTCTGCCTCGGCGGATTGTACGTCTGCCGCGGGCTGCGCGACCGGTGTTTCTGCCTGGTCTTCTGTCTTGTCGCCGGACATCACAAAGAAACCGCCCGCGGCCAAAGCAACTGCAACAACAGCCGCGCCTGCAATCAACTTGCCGCTGCCGCCGGACCCGCTCTGAACCACTGTATCGACAGCGACCGGGGTTTCCTCTTTCTTTGAAATCTTGGACAGATCGCCATCTTTTTTGTCTTCGTTGCCAAGAACGATGTCCGAGTTTCCGGCCAGCAGGGCCGTAACTACGGCTTCGGCGTTTTCGCTTTCGGCCTTGATCCGAGCCTTTTCTGCCTCTTTGTCTTTGCGATCCATGCCGACAATCACGGACACGGGACGATAGGCGAAAGTGTCAAACATGACACCGGGGCCGCGGAACATGCGCAACCAATCCAATGCGGATTGAAGACGATCCGTGGCGTGAACTTCCATCGCCTTGTCAACCGCCTCAAGGAACCCGTCTGGGTATCCTTCGAACCGACCGGTCAGTGGCGTGTAGGGGTCATCCTGCCCGTTGTTGAACGCGTTCAGGCGGCTCTGGCCGTCGATGGGGCGTTCACCGCTGATCGCGTGATAAAGCGTGGCGGCCAGAACATAGAGATCGCTGCTGGGCCCTTGATCCGCGCCCCGGACATAGAATTCGTGCGGAGAATATCCATCCTTGATGACGCGCAGGGTCAACAATGCTGCCGACTTGTTCGCCGCTTGCTCACGTGCGGCGCCAAAATCAATCAGGACGGGGTCTCCGTTTTCATCAATCAGAATGTTGTCCGGTGAAATGTCCCGATGCAACATGCCGCTCTGGTGAATGAAAGATACCGCGGACAGCATTTTTTCGGTGACCTGAACGATGAAATCCGGGCCGCCGTCATTTTCCGGGTTTTCCACGTAATCCAGCAGGTCGCACCCACGGATGAGATCCATTGCGATATAGGCGGTGTCGTTGTCTTCGAACACCTGGTGTACGTCCACGATATTGGGATGTACCAGGCGCGCATGATTGCGCGCTTCCTGAATAAAGAGGTCAATGATCGAGCGCAGGTCGTCCTTGTAGGATGGATCATTGGGCTCAACCAGATCACCGTTGCGTCGGCACAGCGCACCGGGGAAGCACTCTTTGATGACGACGTCGCGCTCCAGGCTGTCGCGCGCCAGGTAAGTGATCCCAAATCCACCGTTGCTGAGATAGCGGAGGATTTCATACTGCCCGCGCAACAGCTTTGCGCCTGGCTGCAATCCCTCAATTTTTGGTTCGTCGTGCGTCGCACCGACAGCCTGGTTGTGGCTCATTTCAATCCGCCCGTTCTATTCATTTTGCGGCTTAGAAAAACCGGGCCGACAGCCCACGAACTCACAACCAAAAACAACCGCAGGACACTTGAGAACGGTTAGACGTTTCAAATTTGACTTTATTGGGGCCGCCTGATGGCTTCACTATGGATCGTTTTCTGTGAGATGGCAGATATTGTTCACAGATGGGTTGCGGCCACTACATATAGATCTGCGATATGGACTAATTGAAAACTGAAACCCCAAATCAAGCGTGTTGGTCCACGAATTCGAAACAATAAAGGGCCGATTCCTCGGCCCTTCGAATCGCTGCAATGCAGCTCAATCTTGACGGGAAGACGTCAGGTGCCGGTCTTCGGTTGTGCTACCGCAACCGTGCTACCAGCCCAGGCAAGGTTGTCGCCCAGCTGCGCCAGAATGCTGATTGCGTCCTTCAACGGCGCGTCTCCGCTTTCGAATTGCAGCAACAAAAGCAAATCTGTCGCCTTTTCAAATTCTGCAGGAATCCAATCAGCTTCGGGGTCGATTTCGCCACCTTGTTCCAGCCGTTCCGCAAAATCTTCGACGATCTCCTGACAGCTGTTCAGAAAAACGGCCGGTTCGATGTCAGAAGTTTCCCGTAAATCTTCATAGATGCTTGCTATTGCGGCCAGCCAGTCCTCGAGAATGGGATTGTTCAATGGGGGCAGGGCAGATTCCAGCGTTGACTGCATCGATGCGGTATCATTCGACACAGGCTCTGGCTCTGCACCCTTTAGCGCCTCAAGATAAGGCAGGAAGTCCTGCTGCAAATCTTTCCGCGCAGCCTCGAGATCGCCGCGACGCCGGTCGGAGGCCGCTTCCAGCACGTGTTCCGCAAGGTTCTGTCCGCCGCAGGTTTCCCAAAGCGCAAAGTCGGGCTCGGGCTCCTGCGCCATGGCACGCACCGCAACCGGCGTACCAATTGGGACAACAGCGCGGAACATTCCTTCCTTTTCCTTGTTCAAACGCGCAAGGACGCGGTCCAGGGCACCCTGAACCGGTGGCAGATCAGCATGTGTAACGGCCAGCAGGCTGTTGGCCCGCAATTCGGGGGGCACCTGGGACCACAGGTGGCGCTCGGTCTCGCGCCAGGCATTGGTTCCATTTGTGCACCAGATGGCACAATCGACGAATTTCAGCAGATCCAAAGTCGGCTTGTAGGTATCATCGAGAGCACCCGAGCCCGGAAGATCAAATAGCGATATTTCCTTCAGAGCCGGTGTATTGATACCGACCGATATGAAATCGGGCTCTTCCTGGGCGGCTTTTTCCAGCACTATGCCTGAATAGGTCTTTGGCTCCCTGTTCCACCAACCGACAGTCGTTTCAGGCGCTTCCGCGTAGGCGACGATCACCAGAGGCAATTTCAGATGCTGCGGGCCGGTTGGCAGAATGTCCGCGCCAGCCAGCATGTTCGCCAGACTTGACTTGCCTGCGCCGAATTCCCCGGCGAAACCGATATTGACCGCATTTGACAGACGTTCGGCGTGGGACAGAGCCCGCGCGCGCATATCCTCCAACGCCGCGTCCGGCGTCAGGTTTTCAGTTGCGGTCAGGAAGCGCTCCAGTTGGCGTACTTCCTTTTCAGTTCCGGGAAATTCAATCATTCCGCAGCCTTTGCTTGTCTTTCATCCGCATCGGGTGTTCCAAAAACCGTCTCCAGCTCGGCTGCAATGCGACGCGCCCTGTCAAATGCACCTTGTGCCTCCGCCTGGGCGTTCAGTTCTCCTGAGTTGGAACGGTGTTCAAGATGACCGGCCAGAAGGGCCATATAGTGGTCCAGAACCGTGTTCAGCCGTTCCAACAGATCGTCGCGAGTCGTGTCGATCAGGTCATCCCCGATCAGCTCGAATTCCTGCACGATCAGCCGTTCTGCACGCGCCACAACGCTATTGCGCGAGATCAGACGCGACAACCAGTTTACACGCAATTCAACGGTAATGCCACGGGTCAGGGCGGTGGTGTCCGGCCGGAACCAACGTACAGCACTGGTGTTCATGCGATTGTCGACCGGCTCTTGCCATCCCGGCAATGCCCGCAAGGCGGCATTGCAATGCATGTCGATCGCGTAAAGCTCGCTGAGCATGCGCTGCCGAACAACTTGCGATGCCCCCTGTACCAGTTCACGCATACGTTCGCGCAATGGTGTAAAATTGAGCTCGGTCTCTCCACCTTTTGCCAGCAGAGGCGACTGGCCGTCCGGCCCGCGCACAACGATAGCCACCGATTCCGAGACAGTGTCATCCATGACCCCGCGCAGATTCGACAGGACATCATCCATGTCACGCGTGATCTCCTGCGTTTTTTCAGCAATCAGCTTGCGCAGGTCGCCAAGTGTCTTGTCGCTTTCATCGGCATTTCGAACATCCAAGCCGTCTTCATCTTGAAGCGCCCGCAAACGAACCTGAGAGCGCTCAAGCTCTCCGCGCGCGAAGCTGTCGAGATGTTGCCAGGCCATCCGCAACTGTTCGTTGATCGGTCCGTCCGTCAAAGCCTGGGTGACATGACGGCGCAGATCGGGCAGGCCGGACGCGATCATTGCGGCAAAGCGCAGAACCGCTTCGCGGCTGATCGGTCCGGGGCCTTGTTTGATCTCGGCCACACCCTTGAGGTATTGCTGCATCTGTTCCGGGTGGGCGCGCAGCCATGCCAGAACGTGGTCGTGGTTCACCCCTGTTTCATCACCGGTCAAAGCATAGTGCGCCCATTGCGCGCTGCCCATCAGGACATCGATGTTCGAGTTGCCGAGCGCCTTTTCCAACCCGTCCAATACGTCCAGACGAACCTTGGCAGCGTCTTCGGCGCCGCCGCCCAGTTCATCCACTCGGTTGATAAACACGACGATCTGCCCAAGTTCCAGCGCTTGCATCAACCGGAACAGTTTCAGATCCGCGCGCGACAATGCCTGATGCGCGGACAGAACCACCACAAAGAAATCGGATTCCTTCAGATACTGTCGTGAAATTTCTTCGCGGATCAGCAGAGGGTCATTCACGCCGGGCGTGTCAGTAACCGTCAGTGGAAACGGAAAATGGCCCAATTCAAAATAGACCTCGGCCTTGCGGGTGATGTCGCTGTAAAGCCCGCGATCACTGCCCGGATCCAAAGCCCCGTCCTCGGACGGATCATCCCCGGCACAGACATATCTGGCCAGGTCATCTGACGTCAGTTCGTCCAGATCGTGCTGTTGGCCCAGCAGCTGCTCATAGCTGTCACCCAGACGCCGACGCGCCCGGACCTTCATGGCCTCGACCTGTTCCTCGATCATCTCGCGCTTGTAACTGTCCTCGTCATCGGGAAACATGTTGCGCAGTTCTTCACCTTCGGCGATCAGCGATTGCCATTGGTAATTGTCGAAGAAATGGAATTCGGCACCTTGCGTCCTGCCGGACGGGTGCCCGAAGTGCATATCGGTGATAACAGTTGTCCACGGGTTGACATCCGAAGGCAAATACTCTGCCTGACCGGTGAAGCCGTTGATCAGACGCGACTTTCCAGCCTTGATTTGCCCGACAAACGCAATTGACGGTTTCAGATTGCTAAGATCACCAATGATGCGGGAAATGAACTGGCGCGTTTCATCGTTGCTGATCCCGTTCATTTCTTCTGCTATGCGAATAAGTTCGCGGCGATGTGTTTCACTCATTACTCATTACCCTGGCTACAATAAAAAACAGATTGAAGTAGTCGAAAATTTGAATTCAACGGAGGCAATCATTTCTCTGCCTCCTGCAAAGAGGTCCACAGATTGACGACCGCCCCCAGTTTGCGGGCTTCGTGGATGGCGACCGCGATCTGACCACCGTCGCTCAAGACGGCCAGACCGGCCCCTTTACCGCCCGATGGCCGCATGACAATCAGTTGCGGGTCTTCACTCTCATGCTGAGAATCACCATCCCAGCCGGCAAGATCAGCCACAAAACGGGCCAGCGTTTCCTGGTCGGGATACATCGGCTCAGATGGCTTGCATACGCCTTCCAAAAGCGGTGCGGCTTCGTCCGACCTGTCCACGAACACACGCCCCGAGGCGAAGCGGCTCGACGCTTCAAAAAAACGTTGGGGAAGTGTTTCCGCTGCATCAGGAGTTGCCTCGGCGGGCGGAAAGTCATCAACAGGTTTCTCAGTGCTCGGGACGACGGATACAATCGGTTCGGACGGAAGCTCGATGGCGGCGCAGGCGTTCTCGATTTCGCTGAAGGTGATACCTACCTCATCCACTTCAAGCGCTGTGTCCGGCCTGCCCGACGTCAACTCAAGCGGGGCAGGCGAGGCCGAGATCTCCGACACCAATCCAGCCAGCTTCTCGATCAGTTCGGCGCGTGGTTCCGTTTCAAAGTCCGGAACCTCACCTGCCGGTACCTTGAAGACATCCGTGATCCGAGAGCTGTTCACCTCGATTGCCAGACAATCCCCGTTTGCGGCGGTAAATTCCAACCGGCGTGGCAATACTGTGCCGCGGATTGCCCGCAATACCGCAGACCGGCGCGCGGCCGCTGTTTCCCCTGCGATCCTTACGGTCGGAGACAGCCGTGCGACCGAGGTCCGCCTGATATCTTCAAGCAGGTCGAGAATGTCCGTGTCCATCATGCCGTGACCCCCTCTGGTCCCGTTCAAACCGCAGCCGCGACCGGCCCCAGACTGAGATGTGATTTGGTAAGCGCCAGTCCGACATTCGCACTGTTGCGACAGATGTAGCAGACCACATGATCAGGATATTCCTTGGTCCGCAAAAAGATGTTCAGCCTATCCTTGAAAAAAACGGCGACTTCCCCGAAACCAGCGTTTTCTTCGTCCGCACTACCAGCCTGACGCAAGAGCGCTTCAAAGGCTGCAACCCCTTGCCCCTGAAACAGATTGGCCACAGCCACCGCCAAAACATCCAACGAATCCGCGCAGTCAGGATCAGAAACAGAGCTGCCCAAAAGCATCCCTGTCTCCATGTCGATATACCCGGCTGCAATACAGTCGGGTATCGTTTCCATGGCGGAGTTCAGTGCGGTTTGAATAGACATCTAAGCCATTGTTTTCATTTATTAGTTTCTCACTACTTCGATTCGGGCGCCCTTACAATACATGCCATTCAGCGCCGCTGTTTTCTTTGGCTTTCGGAATGGCTCGAAGTGCCTCTTTGGTCTGCTTTTCGTTGTGTTCTATGGCGATCTGATCGAACTCGGCCAGAAAAGCCTTGAATACGTTCTTCAGCCCTTCTGCATCCTGCGGCAGGTCTTCATTTCTCGAAACCTCCTGCCACATATCCGACGCGCTGAGGGGCGATCCAACCGCAACTTCGGGCAGGCCACCCAGCGTGGCAACGTTTCTTTCAACTGCATCAACCTGTTCGGTGGTGGCCGCTTCGATCAAACCGCTGGTTTCGGGTTCCGGCTCATAGTCATCCGCATTGTTGCCGGTTTGCGCGGCCATCAATGCCGTGATCGAGGATACGGAAACCTCTATGCCGCGATCTTCCGCCAAATCGGCCTGCTTGGATTCCTCGTCTTCCCCATCCGGCACGATCGAGGTCTCTTGCATCGAAGTGTTCAGCGAGGCGATCACATCATCGGACTCGTCAACAGCCGCAAGAGGCGCGGGGCTGATTTCAGCATCCTCCAGGGCGCTCGGGGCATCATCCAATGAGTCTTCCAGATCGGCGTCAACGGACAGCTCGAATTCGTCTTCGTCATCCTCAAGGCCCGCGACATTCGTCAATTCCAGCGGATCGTTCGACGTGTCCTTGAACAAGGAACGCAGATCATCGCTTGTGTCGGGTTCAACGGGCAACGGTACCGGCTCTGACGTCATCTCTGCGCGCAGCCGTTCAGCCTCTTCCGCATCGATCCGAACCCGCTCGGCCTCATCCGAGCGCCGCTCGACCCGGGCAGGCCGTACCGGGAAGCTGGTTACAACTGTTTCGCCTTCAGCGTTCGACTGCCCGGCGGACTCAAGCGGGTTTACCAACCTCAAGGGTGTGGCTTCGTCTTTGGCTGTCGGCTCGTTTGATGAACGGGCAGGGCGCAAAGGTTTGACTTTGGGTGCGTCGGCCTGGCTCTTGTCGATCTGGTACCGAGCCAGCTGGTCGGCGCGGTTGTCCATAATCTGTTCCGTGATCTCCAGGAAGCTGTCGATCATCTTGCCTCCGCCGCTGCGTGACCACATCTCGGCATCGCCTGTCTTGTCCCGGGCAGTGATCGCGTCGCGAGCCGAGAACAGAATGGACCGATTGAACAGGTGACCCGCCTCGCGGTTAACGCGGCGCAGTACTTTTTGGCGGTCTTTGAGGCTCAGGGCATCTGCCCGCGTCACCAAAAGCAAAGAATTGTGCTGCAACCGTTCGGGCAGGGAAACCCATGTCGCGCGTTCGGTTTCGCGCCAGGCTTGTGTCGCGTGGGTACACCACAAGACGCCGTTTGCCTGACCCACCGCACGTTGCCATACATCCGTCGAGATCTTGGGATCCGAAATACCGGGCGTGTCGATCAGGTCGACAGCTTCCAGAATATCGGCCTCAAGGAAGATACGAATGAACTGTGCGTCATTGACGCCAACGGTTTCAAGCTGATCCAGCTCGATCAGTTCGATACTTCCATCATGACGTTTGATATAGGGCGCCTGATTGCCCCAGCTAAACCAGACCGGTGGCAACTGGGTTGCCGTCACCTGCGTCGGCAAGGTCTGCGTCCGCAGCAAAAAGTTCATCAACGTGGACTTCCCGGCGCTGAATTCGCCCATCAGGGCGAAAACCGGCTTGCGGCGGGACCACTGCTCGATGCGTTCCCATGCCTTCGGTGAAACAAAGCGTGTTTGTGTATCTTTTGCCATTTTTCTACTTATGCCGCTTCGTTGCTTAGATCTTTCAGTATGTCGCCCAGAATCTCGTCCTTGGATTTCTGAGGCTGCAAACCCGCCATCGCTGCCGCAGTCTGACCCGGATTCTTGTCGGCAGCAGACGAGATGCTCAGCAGGGTTTCCTTCTGCTCACGCAGGAAATCCGTAAGAATCGCACGGACGTTTTCCAGCACCGCTGCAATCTGGTTTTCCTCGATATCCTTGGTGATCGAATTTGCCTCGGACGCGATCAGCCGCGTGTAATCCGCCGCGTATGCCTCAAACCCCTTTCGGCGTTGCCACCAACGTCGCCACCAAGTGCTTTGCAAGTCCAGTGCAATCGTCCGGCCGATACCCAGAGGTGGCGGAACACGGGGAACAATGGGTGCTTCGATGCTGAATTCGCCCAGATGGTTGCCAAGTATTTTGTGATAAAGCGCCTCAACATCCGCAGCGGCGGTTGCATACAACGCCCCGGCGTCTTTTCGCATGGCGCGGGCAAAACTGAAATAGGCAGCCTTTTGCAACGTCCGCAAACCTGCGGGATCGTATTGCCACGTGCCTTGTTCGCCATTTTTTTCAAGATGCGCGATCAGAGAGTCCGTCGCGCGTTTGACGAAATTGTCCTCGGCTGACTTCAGACGCTCCAACACTTTGCCGCGCAACGCATTTGTCAACTCGGCTGCTTTCTTTTCGTATTCAGCTGACACCGTGTTTATCGCTTCTTCGGGCGACACGCCGTCAAGATCCCGTGCAACGCCTTCGCCTTCCGACAGATTCTTGGCAACCGCAGTCGCGCGGATCTGACTGGCAATGTTACGGGCCCGATGGCGGACGCGGTCCATCAGGCGCGCTCCGGCACCTTCCGCAATGCGCTCATTCATGGCCAGCAGCAGATCGGGCAGACCGGAAAGCGCCCAGATTTTGTCGAGCGAGGCCGCCTGATCACCGAAACCGGCCGCCAGGTAGAACGTATTCAAAGCCTGGCGCGACTCTTCTGTCAGAATATCCGGGTTCCCGGTCAACGCCGCTTCGGCCCACAACGCGCTGCCAAAAACGACGCTGGTATTGGTGTCGATATTGTTCTGTTTCAGCGTGTCCTGAATGCGGTCACGGATCTCTGGCACCTGTTTCACAGGATCGGAAAGTTCGTCGATCCGGTTGACGAACAGGATGATCTGCCGGTTCTCGAACTGCGCGATAATGCGCATCAGGGCCATGTCCATCGTCGTCAGGGCCTGGCTTGCCGCCAACACCACAACGCAGACTTCAGATCCGCGCAGGCTGCGCAGCGTGATTTGTTCGCGCACCATGAACGTATCGTTCACACCGGGTGTGTCGCACAGTTTCAGCGCGATGGGGTATTGCGGAATGTCCATATACAGTTCGGCTGATTTGGTAACATCGGCAAACCGGCCCGTTTTTGGATCAATATCGGGATCATCTTCATCGCCCAGGCAGACATAGCGCTGAATCAGTTCCTCATCGAAATGATCATACTGATGACTTTGGCCCAGGATCAGGTCGAAATGCTTGCCAAGACGTTCCTCTGACTTGGCCTTCATTTCACCGATCTGACGGCGGATGTCTTCCATCTCGTCATCTGCGCCGGCGCGATTGGCCAATTCACCAAGACGACCGCCGCCGACCATCAGGTTGTCCCATTCTTCCTGCTCGAAAAACGTGAACTTGGCCTTTGTATCACCGGGCGGGCGCGTGTTGATGTTCAGGGTCGTAACCACCGACGTCCACGGGTTGACGTCTGACGGAAGCAGGCCAGGGCGCCCGGCAAGAATATTGACGATCGAGGATTTTCCGGCCTTGACCTGGCCCACCATCGTGACGCTGGCGGTAAAATTTTCCATCCGGGTCTTGAGGGTCGCCAGCCGTGCCGAGGAGCGCGCATCAGCCACCTCAGTCAGTTGATCAATCTGAGCCGTCAGTGAAGCCATGGTCGCCGTCATCGGTGCCAGTGCTTCGTTGCCTACAGACAAAAGGTGATCGTTGCGCGCCATACTTAACCTCCGGTTCCCGTTGCAGCAATTTGGGGTTCGTGTGCAACACGCCCCGCCGGAACGCTTGTCAGAGTGTCGATTCGCGCGATCAGGTCCAATGCATTGCCCAGTATTTCGGCTTCGGCCCGGGGTGAAATGGTCTCGTACGATTTGGAATCGGCCAGAACTTCGATCGAGCTGAAGCGGTCGCCGTTTTCGAGGCATGCAACGCGGCGCCCGGTCGGGAAACCTTCGGATTTTGCGGCGGGTAACGGCATGCGGGCGTTCGCAAGCAGATAATGTTCACCCGAATGCGTTCGAAGGGAAATGCCAAAGCCTGTGGTCGGATGGTCGCGATTCAGAGTCTTGAGCTCACCAAGGAAACTCTCACGAGCGAAGAAGACGGCTTCTTGCTCGGCGGCAGCGGAGGGATTCAAATCGGTCACAGCAGAAAGCCTTGTATTGGAGTTGAGCAAAAAAACTCGTACCGGTGCCAAAGTGGCAAAAAGACTCATTAACTCCTGATAAACAACAAGTACCTTCAAGGCGGTGTTATTTTGGCGCGAATAAGATTTTTTAGCGGTTGAATTGTGGCGGCAATGTGGTCGACCTCGCATAAGAATGCCTCAACCGACGCGAGTATTTCAAAGCGGCAGAACAGACCGTGAAACGTCTGGCAAGCTTGTATGCAGGCATAGTCGGCACAGTCAAATGGGCAAAGCTGATGTCTTTTAAGGTCCATTCGAATGAATTGAGGGTTGAAAGCCTGTTGGCTTCATACTTTCAAATAAAAACAGATATTTAAGTTGCGCTGCTTTTCTGAAAGCACCGAATCTGGCGGATGGAGCCATGTGCCCGGGCAGATCCAGCATCACAGTCTGCGACGGTTTTCCGGATCAGACTGCACCAACTCTGGTCCGTTGAACTCTGATTCTCCACCACTTTTGGAGGCACAAGTTTCGACCTGTAGTTCTGGCGTTTATTCAACGTTAGCGCGTTTTTGACCGGCTTAACTGTGCCGAGCGTCAACCTGTGACCCAAAAGCGGAAAAGCAACGTCATACAGCTGCTTGCAAACCAGTTGCAAGGGGGGGTCAGACGCCTCTGGTTTCGCGGCTGTTTTGTTGCTTGCTGTATCAACAAGGTCGAAAACAGGTTGCAGTTTTCGACCAGACAGCTTGGCAAGTCACAAACTTTAAACTCCTGGAATTTTCCCTCTCGCACTCCGATGCAAGCTTTGTTATTGACCGCTTCAATTCAGCGCTAATGCGCTTGGATGCGGGTGTGGCGAAATTGGTAGACGCACCAGATTTAGGTTCTGGCGCCGCAAGGCGTGGGGGTTCAAGTCCCTCCACCCGCACCAAAAATTTACGTAAAGTACAATAAAAACAATAACTTGGTAGTTTATAAACTAAGCCAGACCCACTAAGAGCCCTATCATTTAGTTTTGGTGCCACAGCTTTGTTCGGCGCGAAATCCAGCCACAATCCGCGGACATAACTTTGAGGCCTCTCATGCTTTGCCCCTAAATCGCTTTAGTCGAAGTGTCAGAAAGATACCTTGAAAATGCCTTTTCCAAACTCTGCGTAGCCATGCAAATGTTAACACATTGTTAACGGAGAATGTTTGTGAAGCACCTTTTTTTACTCTGCCTGTCTGCACTTTTCCTTTCATCCACAGTTGCATTTGGTCAGAATCAGCACAAAGAACCAGGCAAAACGACACTAGCTACTGAATCCTTTTGGAACCTTTTGAGCCGCAAACAAGACGCGAAGGTCTACAACGCCGCGTGTTGCAAAGTGTGCCGCAAGGGTAAGGCTTGCGGGAATAGCTGCATCAATCGGAGCTATACCTGCCACAAAGGAGTTGGTTGTGCGTGTAACGGCTAATGGGTCCCTCAGATGGAGCTACCAAAGCCATTCAATTTGATTTTACTAGAAAATTCCTTTTGGCCAACCGACGTTCGGTTATTACACTGTTGGCATAGTGCGAAGTGATTTGTGAAACGAGAGATTGGAAAACTTCATGACAGATTCGCCCTCAACTTGGAAGTATGTTGGCGTTTGGTTGCTGGCAGGTTTTTTGGGCAATGTAGCCTCCCATATTCTTGCAGCCTTTACTTACTCGGGTGCGCGCACGCTCAACGATATCGTTGGCGCAATGGCTATAGGGATTCCGTTGGAGGCAATGGCAATCGCAGCAATTATGATTGCTGTTTACTCGTTCTTTTCCTCGCTTGACATGTCTTCAGTGTTCCCTTGGATGGTAGGACTAGTTTCTCTTGGCGTATTGGTGAATTTGATATCCCTTGCTTCTTCTGGGTTTGCCCCTGGCTGGGTGTACGTTTACCAAATCGCGTGTACGGCGGCGATGCTCTACGGAATAAGAGCATTTTTCAAATCAAGGGGTCGAATTGCGTGAAGCATCTGCTAGACCGCCTGTTCGATCTGTGCGCCAACGGTTGTTCCTTGAACCCCCGGTGCGTTGAGCTCTCAGCGGACATAGGAGAAGAAGAAAGCCGCCCGGTTCAAGGGCGGCCTCTCAGCAGGTGTGAGGCTGGGACTGTCTAGATATCCACTTTGCCCAGCAGCCGTTCCGCGTCGTCCCGGATCAGCCGACTTATGCAATGTCAGATACCATCGCCCATCTTCGCGGTATTAACGTGCTGTTCACGGAATCCCTCAAATAACCCGGGCCGCATGTGCAATAGGGTATAGTCAGACGAAATGGCGGAAGCCCAGATACTGCTCTTTTGTAGTTCATCGCCTGCAAATGAGAACTGAAACCCCTTCATCCTTGCGCCGTCAGGGAACGTATCACGCATCAGGCGCTCCAACTCGAGAACATGGTGGAGCATCTGGGCATCGGGTAAATCGGAAATTGTTGCCGATTTCGCCTTGATGGCGTTGTCTGCGATCCGCTCAACTTCGGGCACCGGTAGGCCATTTAGCCAGTCCGCCCATTGATCCATCGTCAGCCCTGTGGCTTTGCGCAGGGCCTTAAGAGCCTCGAGCAAGCGCCTGTCTTGCTCTGCGGTCAGCTGGGACCAATGCTCTGGGTCGCCTTTGGGTGCAGCTGCACCGAGGGCCGTAGCAACAGCAAGTGCTGGTATGCTGGATTTTAAAAGTGCACGGCGGTGAAACTGTTTCATCGTTTATCCTCTCAGGTCAGGGATTGCAGGGCGGCGGCCATGGATCGGATCAGAACACAATCGTTGTCCGGGCTGGTTTCGTCATTGAGGCCGAAGCTTGGGTGCGCAGCCATTTTGGCCTGTGCGGTGACGCCTTCGATTGTCGTTGCCAGTGTGCCAACAGCCTTTTCCTCAAGGTCGTAAACCTCGGCCCAGCGCGGATCAGAGAGGGACAATACACCGAGCTCGCTGTCCATTTCGTCGCGAAGTTCGGTCCAGCGGCGCACCCATTCAACGTGAGGGTCCGGGTTGCCTGCGGTGGCAGCACTACCAGCCGAAAGCGCGGCAACGGCGGGTGGTGCTGATGTGATGAATGTGCGGCGGTCAATCATGAATGGCTCCTATTATTGAGTGAAATGGTGAACGTGTCCGTCTGCGGCGATCCGGGACACGGTTGCGAGATTCACAGAGCGCGGGGCCTGTGCCTCAGTGTCCCAGACGGGCAGAAGGTGCGGGTGGCGACGTGCGCGGGTCTTGGTGGCCGCGCGGGCCGCTTTGGTTGCTGCATCGCCTTTGACGTGCTGATGCAGGGTGGCGGGTTGCACACGCATGGTGCGCGCGGTCCCGTCTTTCTTGGTGAAGGTGATGGAAACGAACCGGCCTTTTGCCTTGGCAATCAGGTCGCGCTTTTCCGCGTAATCCTTTGCCTTGGCCTCATGGTCCAGCGCAACGCGCAGGGCCAATACCAGTTCGTCATGCTTGCGATAGTCTGCCTGCGTCCATGTATCCTTGTTTTGCAGCAGGTTCATGGCTACGCGAATGTGATCCGCTTCGGTCATGCTGGCGCGGCGAACAGCTTCCTTTGCTTCGTCCCATGCCTGCCACAGTGCGTTGCGCCAGATAACCCGGTGAAACTTGCGACCCGCCATAATGGCCCATGCGCGGTTCATGATGTTCTGGCGGTCATACATGGCGGAAACCCTTACCTTGCTGTTTTGCGTACTGTGTATTAATTTTAAGTACAGGGTACGCATATTGTCAATACCCTGTTAGCACTTTTGCATACGAGGTTTGCACAATGACGCCTGAGCAGCTTAGAATGGCCAGAAATGCCCTTAGAATTGGGACCAGAGAGCTAGCGGATATTGCTGGTGTTTCATTCACCACCATCAACCGCTTTGAGACTGAGAAAGGCGGGATGCAGCACAGCAACGCAGAGGCAGTGCGCAAAGCCCTAGAGGCCCATGGTATTCAGTTCTTGGATAATGGAGACACAGCCAATGGTCCGGGTGTGGTTCTGGTCAGGGAAAATGACAAATGACAGAACAACTAAAGCCTGTTGAAGCTAAAGCGCTCAAGGCGCTTTCACTCGTGGCGTGGGAGTATGCGGCCCAGATACACCGCGTGTCACTTGAAACTCTGAAGGACTTAGAACGCCGTGGGCACATTGCACGTTTCAACGAAGGATTTATCGACGACACTTTGCGCTACTGCATTACGGACCGAGGTCGAAAAGTACTGGCGGAACATAAGCCGCAAAAGAGGACCATCGATAAGCGATTGAGACAGATTCCATCTAGGATTGGTAAGCCAAAGGACAGGTTTTAAAGTGGCACTCGAGAAGCCACGAAAACGAAAGTGTAAGGAGATGACATGAATGTCAGCCGAGGTTGTTTTCGCCTTTGGTTAGTGCTTTCCGTTATTTGGATTTCATTTTGGTTTGTAGCTATGCGACCGGACGAAGCGTTCTTCGAGTATCGCCGCGCGTATTCAGCAGCGGTATCTGCTGCTAATGCCGCTAAGGCTGTAAAGTCGGAGAATGCGGACGAAGCGCTTTGGCGCGTGCATATTGAACTTTTGGAGCGCGAGGACGAGAAAGTTGAGCGCAGTAAGACGGTTATGAAAGAATTTACAGCCGTTGGCCCGGTTATGAGCCTGTTTGTCTTACTTTTCGGCACCGCTCTTTGGTGGGCAGTGCGGGGCTTCAGGGAGTCCTGATTGCTGGTGTTCATAGACAAGACCAGCGACCCTGGCTTGAAGCTGGAAAGGAGGTTCAACGGTCGTTTGCCACAAAAATGACAAAAGTACGTATTATACACAGTAGACATTGAATGAACCGCCTATTTACACTATGTAGGTTACATAGTAGGCGAGGTCGAAGCAGTGCATACAGTAATCGAAACGGAAGCGTTCGCTAGAGGCGCAAAAGAAATAGGTCTGACGGAAGACGATGTACACGATATCATCGTGTATTTATCGCGCAACCCAAAGGCGGGGGATTTGATTTCGGGAACGGGCGGAGCAAGAAAGCTGCGCTTCCCTTTACGGAACAAAGGAAAAAGTGGCGGGGTTCGCGTTATCACGTACTACGCTGCCGATGACATTCCAGTGTTCTTGCTGGATGTGTTTGCGAAGAGTGACAAGATAAACTTGTCGAAAAGTGAAAGGAACGTCTTAAAGTCTATCCTTGAAGGTATGGCCGAGGACTACAGAGAAAACGTAAAGAAACAAATCAAAAAGGTCGGGAGAGCATCATGACTAAAATAGGGGATCGCTTAATCAGTGCCGCCAAAGAGGCGCGCAGCATTGCGCGCGGTGACGTTGCCGCTGCAAAAACCTTTATCCCCGCTGATATCGATGTGAAGGCTGTCCGTAAGGGCACTAAAATGTCACAAGAGGACTTCGCTGCCACTTTTGGCTTCACAATAGACCAAATCAAAAACTGGGAACAGCATCGCTCTAGGCCTCTGGGGGGTGTAAGGGCATATCTGATGCTGATCCAAAGCTGCCCCGCCGAACTGGCGGAAATGCTTTCCAAGGCTGTAAGGGAAAGCGAAAAAGCAGCCTGAACAATAAGCACCGCTTACTGGCTTACAGCCCCGCTCCGGCGGGGTTTTTCTTTTCGATAGGTACGCTCTGCTTTCTAGGTCTTCCGCCCTTTTTTCTTGAGCTCTTCGGCGACTTCCTCTGCACCCTTGGTATAGCGGATCACAATGGGCTCCACGTAGCTGTGGCGTAGGTTTCTGGTTTCCTGAGGTGCGCGTGGTATTGGCGGCACTTTGCACTTCTCAACCAAGTCCCCCAGTTGGTCCTGGTCAATTCGAACGGCCTTACCTATGCGAATTAGAAACCCGTGTTCTTCTGCCGCAGCGCGCAGCGAACCCTTCGGTACGTTGAGGACCTTGGCGGCTTGTTCGATGGTCAAAAGTTTGGTCATTCGTTTACCTTATAGGATCGTCGCTGAATGCAGATGTACTTATGCTATCTCGATAATGGCCCCGCCGAGTTTCTTCCCCTCTGCTTTACCGCCGTGGGAATGGTGCAGCCTAATCACCTCGAACCGCCGGTCAGTGTTAGTTTGAACGTAGATGCTTTCTATTCGACCGCGCCGAAAGGACTTCTCAATCTCATGCAAGGCCTCTGAGGCGCTATCGAACCCGCCGAGTTCTCGATACAAATTGCCCGACTGTCGAGTTAGCGCGGCAACAACTGGGCCGTCAGCCAGTTCACAAACTTCACGCATCTGATCGACGTATATTGTGTCCAGCCTGTCAGGGTCTTGGAGGCGTTGCTCCTTAACAAGGACGACGACAATCACGACAATCACAAAGCCGATTAGCAATAGAGCTTCAGTTGCTCCCATGCAGTCCTCCAATTCACTTTTACAATTGTTAAACGACCAGGATCGGCTTGCACCTAGCTCCTACTTCAACAAACGTGCGACTCCGCCCCAAAGTTATGAACGAGGTAGCCAGTGTCAATTGAAGCGGTTCCTGCAATTTCCATCCCTGATGATATGCGCCATTTACATTGGGTCGTATCGCGTTGGATCAAAGAACACAGAGTAGAGCAAGCGGCGCAAATCAGGAAATAAGAGACGCTGATCCCGACGAGATAGTTTGGGTCGGCAAACCAATTGCGGACCTGACAGATAGAGACCAATACCGATTCCGCGTCACAAGCGCCTTATTGCGGGGTCTCGAACGCTCAGGGGCCACGATTATTGGTGGGCAGGTAAGCGGTAAACTGGAAGCTACAATCGACGGCTTTAAGGTCGAATTCACCATTGCCGAAAAGATGGAGCAGAACAGGCGACCGTCCCTGCAAAAAGCTGATTGGACAGCGTTTCCGCGACTTCACAATTCTAATCGTAGCCCAACGGGCTTTCTTAGGTTCGCAATCGACACGTACGTTGGAAAACACCCTAAGCCGCAATGGGTGGAAAAAGAAAACAACATGGCTCCCGAGATACTGCCAAAGTTCCTTGAGGCCTTAAACGCAGCTCCAGAAATGCTTCGAAGACAGGACGAAGAGCGTCAGGAGCGGCATCGCCAGTTCGAACTTGAGCGTGAGCACAAGGAAGAAGAACGCCGGGCAGCACAATTGGAAATCGAACGCTGGCAACAGTTTAAGCAGCTTTCGAACAACTGGGAAGAAGTTAAGGGGTTACGCCAGTTCATTGCTGAACTTCAGGCTCGTCCGGAAGACTTTGCGTACGAAATCAAGGGTATGACTATCAGCGAATACCTGACGTGGGCACGGCAAAAGATTGACGAACTGGATCCCTTTGTTTCTCAGAACACAAATGCCACCGAGGATGTGTGAACAGCGTCACTGACTCTTTCACCAGACCCGACAATGGTGGGGGCATTGACGAGTTAGCGCTCAAGTTCAGTTTGGGGCGCGAGTTTTTTCATTTTCTCCCTGTGGACTGGGCGCGCTTGTATCGGGCGCGCCACTTTTTTGGCTCCAACAAGCTCACGGAATCGGTTGTTCCCCTTAGGGGGGAAGTACGAAATCGACGTAGAGGCCCACCTATCAGAATCGCGCGTTATCCGGTATGAGGCTGAGTATTGATTTATACATTGAGGATTTACTATGCCGACTGTTCTTACGCCGACAGAATACCGCGCCGCGCTCAGAGAAATTGAGTATCTGTGGGGATCTGAGCCTGATACCGACGAGGGTCAAAAGCTCAAAGAATATCTGTCGGCAGTCGAGAAGTATGAGCGGCGCGGCAGTGCCAAGCCAACCGAGCAAGAGTTGGCCTGACTTCTCAATAAACTGCCGTTGCGGTTAGTTACTTCTCCCGCTTTTTGAGGGGGTAGACTGAAACTGCGCGTTCCTTGCCTTGGGCATCCACATATAGGTGGTCCCCCATTGGGGGTTGGCCTGTTACACCTGCACCGCGCTTCCCAAAACCACAGCGCAAAATGCGGAACCTGATTTTGCGCTGTGGTTTTTGACGCAACGTCGATTCAGGTATTGTGCCCATTAAGAAGTTGACGCAAACGTAAGCAGCGATTTGGTTTTTTTGACCAGTCAGTCAAAAAGTGGCGTCAGACGCCGTTTTCTTCCCCCTTACGTGTCAGTTTGAAACTCCTACATGCGCTCTGTCGCTGCGGGTTAGCACTCACGGCAAGTGATCCTAGAGCCCTCCTTACCAGCGCGGATCGGATCAGACCCGCAGCGGCGTTTTGCATATCCTCTTTTTGAGCCCATGGACCGCCTGAAAAAAGCGGCTGAGGCCCTTAGCATCAAGATATTCGACGGGCTCAAAATTGAGCGCGTTAAATTCGCCCTTCGGTAAGACAAAGCCCCACACCGAGCGCAATCGGTGCAGGGCTGGACCCGAATACGGGCAGTGGTTCACGAGGCATTGGATAGCACGACAGGAATCAATGCGCAACATTAGGAGTCCAAAGGAAGAACATTTGCTGGACAAATGCGGGCAATGAGCTTACCCCTGTTCTCACCTTGTCGGGTGGTTCACAGACGTTGGCGGCAAGGGGTAACGGGATACCAATGGGCGCAACCAAATCCCAACCGCAGTCCGAAAGATTGAAGCGGGGTTGCCGGAAGCCAGAGAAGGCTTTCGCAAGTAGCAATCGACCGGCGGCGTTTCTCCTCTGCGACCAACGGGCCTCTGACTGACCGACAGCGACCGACGCAATGGATCAGCAGGGCAGCGGGACCAACTCTAGCAAGACGCTAGGGCTGGTCGTCCTATGCCTCTTTCCCTCCCTCAAGCTCCCTCTGCAATGGGTCAAATTGGGCAGAAACAAGACGGACACCGTTACAAGCTGACTGGTTGACTAGCCGGGTCGAAAATCGCGAAATCGTCAAAATGATGCGGTTTGGATCTGCAAATCGGAAATTTGATGCCCTACATCCAGAGGCAATATGTCGAGATAGCCGAACGTGTCGGACTCTCCGGCGGGGATAGTTGTCATGCATATACCTTTCGGCCCGATAGGGGGCCTCTCCAAATCTGGATACACCCCCATCGCATCCGGATACAGCCCATCCTCAATTTGAGGTTGGGAGTAGGGCCTCCTCAAAATTGAGGACACCCCACTCCGGGTTCCTTGTTTATCAGATTGTGTCCGCGAGATGAATTAAGGCATTCATGCGTCTGACTCGCCATACATCCGCCCTATTTTTGCGCTCTGAATGTCATGATTGA
This sequence comes from Ruegeria sp. YTSC002, assembly GCF_059609845.1. Classification (NCBI taxonomy): domain Bacteria; kingdom Pseudomonadati; phylum Pseudomonadota; class Alphaproteobacteria; order Rhodobacterales; family Roseobacteraceae; genus Ruegeria; species Ruegeria sp. YTSC002. The sequence goes on along the minus strand of NZ_JBXWML010000002.1, from coordinate 17,535 downwards.
CTAATTTCGGGTTGAGATGCCATGCGCGATTGGGGCGAAGAAAATCTGAGTGATGACCAGAAAAAGTGGGCTGAGTGGAGCATGAAACCCAAAAAGCGCCAGCGCAAACCTACTGGGTATGCCGCCGGAGTTGTCATCGCCTTTACGGTAATCGTAGCCGCAGGCGCTCATCAGTTCTTGCTACTTTGAAGCAATAGCCCGTCCCCCATTGGGGTTTGGGCTCAGCCACTCGGTGAATAGGCGTCAGTGGCGCGAAAGGGCCACCTGCGCCGTAGATACAAAACCGCAGCTTGAGGAAAGTGACTGACTTCCTGACCTTTCAGGGGTTAACCTTTGCAGAATCACGCTCTAGGCAGATAGCCTCCTTTTCATTTGGAGACTTGCAGTGATTGAATTCGTCAAAATCCTTATCACTTCTACCGCAATAACGACGGCGACCACGTTGAGTGCTGAAGAACCCACCTCGCAAGTGTTTGATGGTAATACTCTCCTTCAATGGTGTGATGATGGTGAGAACTATGAGCCGGATTCCCTATGCTTTGGTTACATTATCGGGTCGGTTTCTAGCCTTCGTGTCGGAGCATTCGCCGCTCTCCGAGAGATTTATATAGCCACTGGCAAATCGATTGACGTTGGTGAATTGGAGAAGTTGTCGGAGCTTGGCGTCAACTTCTGTCCACCGGCAGGAGTAACCAACCGACAAATTGTTGATACGGTTACGAAGAGCCTTAAGGAACACCCGGAATGGCGACATGTGGATGCGACGGGGATCATCCTCGCAGCCATGAGGGAGGCCTACCCTTGTAAGTACTGAGGCTGCACGTCGGTTTTAGTCATATCCCACGGCTAGGGTTTGCTTCATGGCGCGTAGACGCCGGAACAGCTAATCAGAAAAACCTTAAGGCGTTACAGGGGGCTCTTATATCGCTCTACATTAGAGGCACCTAAATCAGCCTATTTTACGCTCACGTCGTTTCCGTGCAGCCATCTTGCGACAGCCTTCTTTGCAAAACTTGGCATCGATCCGTTTCCACTCGGGCATAAGCTCACCACAGTAGGCGCAGTACCAGCCTTTGGAATAGTTCCGCGCCAATGCGTTGGCCCGCTGTGCAATCCGGTGCGGGTTTTGCCATGGGAAAGACGTGAATCCCATCCGCACGTAGGGCGGGTCCAGTTCCTCAATCCAGATTGTTGCGCTTTCACGGTCGGTCATTTGTCGTGTACCTTATCCGGGAACAGCCTTTGTTATTGTTGAGGAATCCGATTTAACTCGCTGCTTGCTCAAGTGACCGCGCCAGTTCGATCAGACGATTGCGCTCTGCCCAATGTGCAACGTTTGCTTCTGATATGCGCCTCCGGCCCTCGGCTGTCTTTGCCCCAGTCGAAAGCCCACCATGCAGTCGGCACCTGGTCTTGCCCTCAACAGGGGCTGACATACATACGCCATCCTTTGTCTTGGCTCCGCAGATTTTGGTTTCGCTAGTCATGTGGTGCCTCCTGTCTGGACTGAGGGTGAGCGAACACCTACCTTGGTGACATGCGTAGATTGATTATCGCCCTTGCCATCGTTCTCATCCTGCTTTGCGCCCCGATTACGGTCTTTGCCGTGGGCTGGGGATACATGCAGATTTACCATCAGTTCGGCTTCATCCCGTTTTTCATAGCCTGCATCAGCGGGACTGTGTGTGTGCTAGGGGCTGCTTGGCGCTCTGATAAAGCCCAAGAGCAGTAGTACCAGCCACCACACGGCCTATCAGCTGTGCCTGAGCGTCTTTGAGGGGCTGGCCGCTCAATGCGCTCCTGACGGCTTGGAGCGCGTCCTGTGCGTCCTTTCCCTTGATACCTGTCAGTGCCTTTGCGATTTCCGCGAACATGCCACGCTCTCGGGCTGACATCGAACGCGGATCAATTGCGGCGATTGATTGCGTTACTTCCCGTGCTGCATCCAGCGGGTTGCCCATGTTGCCAGCAGTGCGGCGCGCAAGGCCGGGGGCGGTTTCGTCTGCCACCTGTTCCTGAATGGACTGGCGAATTGCCGTCTTGGAGTTCTGCGCGACTGCCGCCCTGAGTTCCAGCGCGGTTGCCGAGCGGTCCAGTTCGTTCAACAGCCGATCCGAACGGGGACCTCCGAGAACAAGGCGCAGTTTCTGGATATTGGCGCGGCTCGACATTTCCTTGACCAATTGCATGGCCTCTCGGGCGTCTGTGTTTGGATCTGTGATAGTGCGCCGGACATTGGACAAGTTTTGCTCGATGCTTTCCCTCACGCCCTGTCTGACGGCCTGACGAGCATCATTGGAGACACCTTGGTTCAGGAAGGCTTTGACGTCTTCCACCGTGGTTCCCTTGAACAGGAGGTTCTTGCCCAGAGCCAGACCCTCATCCTGTTGAACCTTATCGCCACCGAGGCGCAGAGCGCGCCCGTAGAGCGGTACAGCCTGTTTTGTGGCCTCCCGTAGCTCTGTGGCCAGTTTACGCGCTCTCAGGCCCGCTGCCGTGAGCCTGCCGAACTGGTCAACCGACTCCCTGGCAATGCCATCCAGCGCTTTCTTGATTTCGTCCAACTGCTGAACGTTGGGCATTTCCCGGAACGTCACGCTGCCATCATCTGCAATCTGGGCCATGATTTGCTGATTGCGCTGACCCGCTGCAATCATCGCTTCATTTGCCTCACCTATCGCTGCTTTAAGTGAATTGGGCGGGATGCGTGACAGGGTGTCTTCAATTTTGCGTCCTGCTGAACCCGAATAGTCAATTGGTGCAGCATACGCTGCACCGTAGGCCTTATGCCTTGCAGAGGCAGAGCCCTGCGAGATTTCCTTTGCAGCGGTCTTGATGCCCTTAGGTTTGCCAAACACACCGTCAAGAACACCGGGCAGTCGCTTGCCAACACGCGCCGCGCGCCCGTCTGCGGCGTTTCTGGCGGCGTTCAGGGCCTTTCCGCCCGTCGTTGCCGCTGCGTCCAGCAGAGCGCCTGTAGACGGTCCTGCATCGGCTAACAACGCGTCCTCACCCAGTTGAACTAGGCGGGCCTGAGCCTCGTCCAGATTGTCGCTGACGATACCCTGCTTGACGATCCGGGCCGCTGCCGGAGAAATGCCAAGTTCTTCCGCAATTGTGCGCACGTCCAGCTTCTTGATGCGCTTGGCGACATGGACGGCGCTTTCACCCGCCCACGTGGCAACAGGGCCTAGGAATGTTGCAAGCGTTCCACCTATCCCGGCACCTTTTGCGCCTTCTGTTAGGCGATTGCCATCATCGGCGCGACCGGCAAAACTGGCTGCACCTTCGGCCGCGCCGGCTGGGGCGGCAACCGTGCCAGCCCGAACGCCACGTGTTAGCCAATTGGCCCCCTTGGCTATGTAATCTGCGGCCTTTGCACCACCTACTCCAACAGCCAGCGGAAGTGCCGTTGCAATACCGCCTGTGACGTTCAGGGCTGCGGATTGGCCGGGATGTTGGCGTTCCATCGCATCAGACGTCAGGCGCATGTTCTCTGCGGCCTGCGGGCTTACTAAACCCACCGCCTCATCTGCCCACTCACCAACAAGCGGGGTGCCTTGAATAAACTCCTGCGCGCGGGCGGCGATTGGGTTTTCAGAGATACGCTCTTGATCGACGTCACGCTGAACCAGATCCACAGGCTTTGCGCCCTGCATGATTTCTGCAATCCGCTCTTGGTCATTCGTGGCATATCCCGGCGATTTGAAGGACAGCGAACCATCCTCATGCCGGAATACCTGCCCGCCATCGTCGGTTGTAGCGACAACCTCGCCGGATAGTTGCTGCCTGCGCTTGGCAATGCGGTTCTGCATTCCCGCCAGATTGCCCTGCTGGGCCAGTTCTGCGCGCCGGTCAGCGATGCGCTGCTGAATATCCCCGTTCATTGGTTAAGCTCCTGAAAGCGCCGCTCCATGGCGTCAAGCTGTGGCCCCGTCATCTTCTCAACAGGAATTTGCGCTAACGCGGCTGCGTCCATCTGTAGGATGTTTTCAGGCGTATAGCTCATGGCAGGCTGGCGGTTCAGGTAGCTTTGCCAGTCACCCTCTGGATTGGCTTTGATGCCATTACCGTCCTCAGCGATAAGCGGGTTATCCCGCATGTACTCCGACCAGACTTCCTGCGCGCCTTCCAGGCTGCCATGTTTGCGCGCCCAATTTTCGAAGAAGGCTGCGCGTGTTTGGACCCGTGCGGCGCTTGCCTTCATGACCTGTGCAATCGCCATATTACCTTCTTGGGTCTGGCCCAAGTTCGGAACGGCTGCGCGGAACATACCCATTTCCCGATCCGTGATTGCACCTTTGGTTTTCTCGGTGAACGTAAGCTGTGCTTCCATTGCCAGCGACTTGAACGCGCCACGCGCGCCACTGTCGCCGGGCAGGAAGCCGACAACATCATCAACGAACCCGTAAACCTGCCCTCCGGGGCCAGTGTAGCCCACCTGAGGCGCGACTGTCTCAAGCTGGGTTGCAAGGCTTTCGAGGTCAGTTGCAGTGCGCCCTGCGGCGTTGATTTCCTCAAGGGCTGCGGCGTCTTTCTTGGACAATTCCTTGCCCAATTGGCCGGGGTTGCGCGGGGTGCCGGTGGTATCGGGGTTTTGCCCCGGAGGTGTGTCGCCTTGCCAGCCATGCTGCACAACAGTCCCGTCAGGTGTGGTGACACTGAAACCCGGTGTCTGCCGACTGCTGCCGACAACGGCAGGGCCACCTTCAGCAGAAAGGTCATAGAGCTGATTGCCAACCACCTTGAAGTTGCTGAAATCCTGCGCGCCTGGCTGATCCGCTTTCAAAATCTCCGCAAATTCCATGTGACGCCGAATGTGGGCCTCTTTGTTGTCGAACTCACCCACGAGTTCAGGCGCGCCGAATTGCTGAGCTATCGCGTCCCATTCTTCAGGGCTTTGAGCACCATAAGCAGCCTTTAGACCGGTTTGAATCCGTTCTGCCTTGGCTGCGCGTTCTGCCGCGTCCATCTTGGCAACATGCGCCTCGGCATTCCTGCGCTCTTCTGCTGTAAGACGCGCCTGTACCTGCTGACGAACCTGTTGAACCTGATGCTGCCCCTGAATTGTGACTGCTTGGCCGGGATCGAACTGCGCCAGCGCATTCATTGCAGCAGGATCGCCAGCCAAAATGCCCGCCCCTTGGGTCTGGAACAGGTTCCGCAATGCGTTCTGGTTCGCCATCTGGTCCTCACGCATCCGCAGCGCCTGCCCTTGTGCCAAGGCGTTGCCAAAGTTGGGCTGTTGAGCCCCCAGAATAATTGAGTGGTCCATTCTGCTCATTGCATTTTCTCCGGCATGCCATTTGTTGCGATTTGATCCATGGCTTTGCAGGCAGCACTTTGGCCGAATTGACAGGCCACCATATCAACAAACCGCGCCTTCAGTTCAGGTGCCAGAGGTTCAGAACGGTCACTGTTGAGCCACTTGTAGACGGCTTCGGTTTCCACTTCGGACTTTCGCACTGCGGCCATCATTTCTCTGATTTCCACGCTCATTTGTCACACCGCTGTTGCCTCAACCATTAGCATTTAGGGTATCATATTACCCCAAGAAAAACAAGAACAGTACATGAACATTTGATGAAGCAACGGACGCCGAGACTTTGGTTGTATTTACCTTACATTAACCAACCGTCGGGCATCGTTCTTATAAAGACGAGCGAATTGGATGCATTGATGAAAAGCCAAATAATCAACCAGCTCAGACGAGTCATTGCCGGTGACCAAAAGCGATATGGCAGGTTGGTCAAACACGACGGGCAGAACGGCTTCTCTGAGGATGCCCTGCAAGGCCTTGCAGACCTCGATGCACGAATTCCACCAACTGACGCAATTGTAGAACCTGCATCGCCACCGTCCTATGTCTATCGTGAAAGACTCTCGCCAAAGAGCGCAGCGGGGGGCGGCTTAGTCAAAGGTGATGACGGTGCAAAGCGTCCACATTATTGGGGTCACCGCGAACGCCTGCGGCAGCGGTTCCTAAAAGGGGGTCATGAGCCGATGCCCGAATACGAGTTGCTTGAACTTCTGTTGTTCAACGCAATTCCCAGGATCGACGTCAAACCGCTGGCTAAACGCCTATTGGCGGAATTCGGTGACCTCAACAGTGTGATTGCAGCTTCGAAGCATCGCGTCCTACAGGTCGAAGGGGCTAACGATTGGGTCTATTATCATCTTCGTGTCGTTGAAGCCTTTGGGCACAGAATGGCGCAAGCGCAAGTGATGAAGCGGGACGTTATGTCATCGTGGGAGGACTTGGTGACCTACTGTCGCACCGCAATGGCGCATCGTGAAGTCGAGCAGTTCCGCGTTTTGTACCTCGACCGAAAGAATGTTCTGATTGCCGATGAAGAACAGGCGCGGGGCACAGTTGACCACGTGCCGGTCTATCCGCGCGAGGTGGTCAAGCGTGCTCTGGAATTGAATGCCAGTTCGATCATCCTCGTCCACAATCATCCGTCCGGCGATCCGACTCCGAGCAAATCAGACATCACTATGACTGAACGTATCCAAGACGCCTGTAGCACCTTGGGTATTCTCGTCCATGACCACGTTATTATAGGAAAAAAGGAAGAATTTTCTTTCGGTTCAAGTGGTTTGCTACTCAAGTTATAGCCTGTAAATAGAGTTTGCGAGACGCGATTGATACGGAACCAATATCAGAATGAAGACCTTTTTGCCCGCTTTAGCACTTTTCCTCGCAACTTCCGCAAGCGCCGCCAGTCTGCATGTGCGAGACGCTGATACAATCGTCGTTGATGGAACGCCTGTGCGATTGAACGGTGTAGACGCTCCAGAACTGGGTACACAGTCTGGTCGGAACGCAAAGCGCTGGATGGTGAACTATCTGCGCGGCAAGTCGATATCCTGCGAATTGAACGGTGAGCGCACTTATGACCGCTGGGTAGGTATCTGCTATGCGGATGGACAGGACATAGGAGCCGCAGTAATTGCTGCTGGGCACGCTTTGGACTGTGCGAGGTATTCAGGGGGCCGATACAGGCATTTAGAGACACCAGCGGCCAAATCACGGCTAAAAAGAGCCCGGTATTGCAGATGAGGGCTTGGTTGTGTTGCTCGAACCTCTAACTGCTATCGTAATTCTGCTGACAGTTTTCTTTATTGTTTATCAGATCTTTGCCCTAGTCGGAGATATGGCTAGGGCGCGAGGCCACAGCCCTTGGCCCTGGTGGATTATTTCCCTTTGTTGGTCACCGTTCGGGTCTATGGCTATTCTGTGGTTATTCTTCGATGTTTTGAACGAAGAATAGCACAGCTGCGTTGCCTGAGAGTTTGCCGTGCATTTGGCACTTTTCCGTCTGGGGATACTCATGGGTCAGTCAAAAAAAGGGAAGAAAGTTATGGCTGACTATTCAATGTGCCACTTGTGCAGCCGTCCTATTAGGGAAAACTCACGATGGTTTGGGCGAAACAAATGGGGCATAGAAATATGCCATAGGTGCACCGAAAGCGGTGTGACGGAGGGGCTATCTCCAGCGCAAAAACGGCAATTTGATGTGTTCATGACCTCGCATGGGTTCAGTGTTAAGCTTAAGCAAAATAAACGAGGGTTCGCCATGCTGCCCTTTAAGCTGGTGGCCATCAAGGATGCGGAAACCTCAGGGTAATCAAAGGGTGGTCAGTCCCGGTTGTTCTGGCTGCGATATGCCGCCCATCGCCGTTTCTGAACCTCGGCAATTCGCTTCTTTCCGGCCTCGGTTGTCGGCCCGGTGGACATGCCCCCGTGAAACCGGCAACGCCTCTTCCCAGGCTCCGACAGAGCGCGGCAAGGGTGGCCCTTACGGGTTTTTGCGCCGCAAGGCACCCGGCGTGTTGCTTTCCGTCGCTCTGCGGCCTTTCTGGCGCGCTGTATCTCCACTTCTACCTTGTGGTCGAGTGCTTCTTTCTGGTTGTCGCGGAACCTGCTCCAATCAGCCAACAGAAGTTTGGACAGATCCAAAGCCTCACAGATGTCCGCACAAGCGCCCCAGCGGCTAAGGCGTGTTCTGTTCTCCCAATAACTCACTGTATGCCGACCACAGCCCACCAGCCTGCCCAACTCGGTTTGATTGAGACCACGGGCCTTGCGGGCCGCTTTGATATCCTTGCCGGTCAACATCTGCCTGAATCCTTCTTTTTAGGGCCTCGCAAAACACGGCAGAATAAAACCCCATATCGCGCGCACATCGAGACCGGAAGAAAATCTGCAAAACCTAATGACCGCCTCAAATTTCCGGCAGGCCAGTAAGAGCCTTACGCGCGCGTGCGTGCTGGTCAACTTACTGGTATCTAACACCCCACCACGCGCGCGCTCGGATTGACCCCGGATTAATCTACATTCTGTCATAGACCGCCTCTATTTAAGCGTCAGAGTGTTTAACCTCATGAGGTAGCACAGTGGCCAAACGGCCCAATACCCGTGCTTCTCTGGCCAGTGCCTGTTTTCTTATCCGCAAGTATGTGTGCCAGCGCATCAGCTTCGGCTTTGGTGGAAAGGGTTGCTCAAGACCGCCTTTGATCTGCCCGAGACCGCGACGCACCTTGAACGCCTGTTGGTAATCCCTGTCCTGAATGCCCTTGGCTTCTGACGCATACCGCAGCCCGAGGCACAGGCGGCATTCGAGAGGGTAGAGAACACCACAGCGCCGATCGCAGCCGGGACACAGGAACCACACCCGTAGCCCACCCAGGTTGCACGGGGTTCGATCCAGTTCCACACGGCACCCTCCCACAGTGACCCAATCACGCCCCGCTGTGTCAAAGTCCCCAATCCGTGTTTGCTGAACGGCTTCACAAATCAATTGGCTAAACCCCGGCTTTCCATCAGCTCAAACACGTGAGCCGCTATCGGGGGCCACGTCAGAAGGTCACGCGAAGCCCTATCCGTGTCATAGGTGCCTTGTCCGATCCTGTAGTGGCCGAAAAAGGCGGGCAGCAATTCTTCAGTGCTGGATATTGCCGAGATATCAAACCCAATGTGCATCAGATACTTACCCAGTTCCTCGGCACCTTGCTCCGCGAAGTCCAACAGAATTCCGGCAAGCAGGTTCTTGGATTCTTCGGGCGGTAGGTATTGGGGGCTATCCGTCATTGGGTTTCTCCCATTGCCGCGTTTTCCCGTTCCATACCTTGCCGTTCGGGCCGTGCTGTTCCCATTCGGATAGGTTTCGCCAATCGTCCAGGCTGACAACCTTGCCGGTCCATGTTGTAGGACGACTACTCAAAGTGGGGCGTTTCGGTGTTTCAGAACCTTTCCCCTCGGCTTCCACCCGGCACCCAGCAGAAACCATTAAAAAGCCATCTGGTCCCTTTTTTGTTTGGTTATTATCGGAAGGCCCCGTGCCAGCAGAAACCAGCAAAAAGCCCTCTCGGGTAGTGCTTGCGTCCCTTTTTGCTGGTTCTTGCTGGGCGGTCATAGCGCTGGGTGCGCCCTTGAGATTAAGGCTTTCCGACCTTTTTGCTGGTTCTTGCTGGGTGCCGGTAAGGGAAGGGGCAATTGCTTCGGCCTGGCGCGCTATGTCTAACCACCTGCTCATGTGTCGAACCTCAATTTAGGATTGACCGCATAGTCAACGCTCGGGCTACCACCAGTGGAGGAACGGACCTCACGCACCCAATCAGCCTCGATCAAGATTGCCAACGCTGCCTTGACCTGTTTCGATTTCGTGAGCCCAGAGCGACGGCGATTGTAAATGTCACGGGCCTTGAACAGTTGCAGCCCCTCGGCACGAATGACGCTTGCGATTGACTGTGCTGCCTCCATTTCAGGTGGAACCCTAACTGCACCATAAGCGCGGTACGCGTGATGGCGGAGGTACTCGCCCACGAAGTGGCAGGCGCGGCCTACATGGCTTTCGTCAATGGTGGACGGGTACGATGCGCCCTCGGTAGCGGCCCAATCCAGATGCGCCAGTACATTGGAGACACGGACAACCAAACCCGGCATCTTACCGATATGGCTTTTGAATAAGCCGGATGCGCTCGCCTCCCAACCCCTGCATTGCTCGCGAAATTGCTGCAAGATATCTGCGGCAGGATCACTGAAAGGAACGAAGAATGGACGTTTTCCGCCATCCTCATCGACTGCGTGAGGTAAGGCCCTGAGTTGCGAAATTCCGCGAACCATACGTGCGTCATCAAGGACAGCGGCAGGCCGCGCAATAGGCACCGGATCCGGGAACACCACCATGAATCGGGCAAGTAAGCCGTCATCATCCGCTTTGACCAAGAGGTCGGACAGTCGGTCAGGCTGAGTTCCCCCGACGATGGCAACGCTCAGGTGGTCAACGATAATCGGCTCGGGGCTGTTCTTTCGATCGATGGTGTAACTGCGCCCGCCATATGCTTCCAACCAGAACGGGCGGTCTCCGCCACCATTGTAGCGATCCATGCTGGATAACCAGCCGGAAAGCTCATCACGCGCCAATAGCAACCCGCGCCATGTTGAAGAAAGCAACTCAGCAACTTTTTCGGTTGTGATATCTGTTATGCTGATCCGTTCCCGAACCGGGGGCTTGCCTGCGTCGGCCTCATTAGGTTTTGCAGGCGGTTCCAAGCCCTCGGCTACGGCGGCTTTGGCATCTGCTTTCCATTGCGCCAAAGCGAATGAGGCCAGTTCATTTTCGGCCTCCCATTTTTCTCGGTCGCGCCGATAATCTTCCGATAGAAGGCGCTCAATCTCTTTGACAGGATCAAGAACGCTATCCAACGCTGGGCTTTTACCAGCCGACGGATCACCAATCAGCATTGACCATAGGACAGGAGGTTCTTTCCACCCGTCCCAAGGAACAGCCCAGCGGGTATTGCCGATTGCAGCGCCAGCAACACTCAGCAATGTCAGAGCCACATAATCAATTGGCACGTTCTTGACCGCTGCCGCCGACTTGATCCAGTTCGACCAAGGGCCAAACACGGCGTCAAATTCAGTTTCGCTCATCTGCGGTGCCTCGGGGCGGTTCGGAATGCCAAAGCTCATATCCGGTTCTGGCCATTGTGAAGCGGGGTCGAATGGAACGATGTTCGGTGTTCGTCGGTCTGTCATTTTACTGCTCCCTCTATCAGGGCGTCATTCCAATCCTGTCCGCCTGGTGCGGGCATCATCGATACAGTCCAGCCAAGGGTGTGAGCCCGAGAGGCGAGCTTATCGCCCGCTTCCCATCCGGCTGGGTCTCCGTCTGTTGCGATAATCAACGCCCCCGGTTTTTTGGGAAGGCGCAGAGCCTTCATTCCCGAGGTGCTGAGCGTGGCCCACACCGTAGCAGGGCCGCTGAACATGCCTGAAAGCAGGGATAAACCTGTCTCGATGCCCTCGCACACTACAAGCGGCTCTACGGCCTCTGACAGCACAACCGCGCCGCCAGAGCATGGCCCCAACATCATCTTGGCGTTCTTCGTCAGCCGATTACCCTTCTTGTCGAAGAACGTCCGGTGAATGCCTCCGGTCGTGACCTGAGCAACCATAGCCATGCACCAAGACGTTGACGGGCCATGAAAGATATCCGGGGCGAAACGCAAAGAAGGGGGTAAGGGGCAGGTGATACCGCGCCCGCGCAGATAGGCCTCGGCTTTGGTGCGCTCAATGGGGCGACAGGCATCCCAGATCCCGCGCGCCTGGTCGCGCTTTTGCGCCTCGTATTCCTCGCGCTTTCTGTCTGCCTCTCGCTGCGCTTCGGGATCGGTCCGCGCCGAGCTGGCCGGAACGTTGGCCGCCTCGGCAATGTCACTGAAGCTGCAACCGCTCTTGAAGCAGTACAGCAGCAGTTTGCCACCGGATTCTGATACTGAAAGCGCGTTCTGGTCTTTCCGGCGTTCCTGCTGGCACACAGGGCAGGGGACAGAGCCCCGCCCGTTGCGCCAGACGCCGCCAAGCTTGTAAGTCAGGTCTTTGGCGTTCACGTTGCACCTCCCTCGAAAGGTGGAACCACGGCAATCGCATCTTGCTTGCGCGGCTTCTGAATGGCCGCGTCAAAAGCGTCCTGAAGCGAGGTGTAGGAACCGAGGGGGTAGCTACAGCCTCGATAGTAACCGCGCACAAGGTGCGTTCCGTCGCGCTTGACCCAGATGGATATAGTTTGGAACTGCTTGATGTTCTCAGCTTTCATGACGCACCCCCCTTCCGGTTCATCACATCCACCAACGCTCGCAATACTTCGTGCAGGAGAGTTGCGTCGAAAGTGATACCCCGATTGGAGGGGCGCATGTTCCCCTTTTGAGCTTTGGACCAAACGCGAAAATCTACCACGTCGGCACCAGGGCAAGGCTTACCCTCAATCGGGGGCCGGGAAATGCGGATTTCTTCACGCTCATTGCATTGAACTGTAATCATCATGACCGGCCCTCCCCGTAGTAAAGGCTGGCAATCAGACGTGCAGCGACCTCGGAAAGGCCGAACCTGCGGCGCAACGTGCGGGCTTGAATATCGATCGATGTCATGACTTCACCGCCTGACTGTCGATCCGTTCGACCTTGCTGACCAATCGAAACACGCCGTAGGTTAGACGGCCTGTATCCGGGTCGTTGCTGTAACGGTCGGTCTTAATCTCCACGTGGTACTCATGACGCAGCAGGTTGACGTAGTGGCTGATCCGGCAACGTGAGGCGCAATAAATTGGGCTCTTCCACAGTGCCTCAAATACACGGCGCGTGTTTTTGTTGATGTGGATCGTGTGGCTGTCGCCATCACTGTTTGTGATTGCGAACTCGGCCATATCCGTCAGCGCAGGCAGGTCCGCCCAGCGTTGAACGTACAGAGTGTTTTTCGGTTCCTTTGTCGGGGTTTTGCTACCTCTACGTGCAGCCATTTGCTCTATCCTCACTTGCGCGAAGGGGGCGAATAATGTAAGCATGGAGCGTCTAAGCCGTTACCGAAAATAACGAAATCGCCCGTGCCCATGCAGCCCCATGGCGCGGGTTTCGTTTATGCGGCCTGACGCTCGGACAGCCATTCTGCAATTTTGCTTTCAGGCCAGCGAACGGCCTTGCTGCTCACACGGATCGGACGGGGGAACTCACCCTTATCCATCATGTCGTAAATTGCACTGCGGCTCAGGCCGGTGATTTCTTCAACTTCGGTGCGGCGATAATGCTTTTCCAGCATGTCGGTATTCTCCTGCATTCAGTGGAACATGCAGGAAGGTTCGGGGGACAAAGCGCGAAGAAAAAGCCGTCACGAAAAAAAATGCGTATCGAAACGGCGTAGAGATTTAGTTAAGTCGCTTGCGACCAGGCTTTCCAAGCTCGGGACGCGACTCGCGTGCCCTACTCCATGCTCTCTCAAATCCCCGCGACGTAAGGTCATTTCCAAATAGAGCTTTCATTTCAGCACGAGTGAAGGTTTCACCCCTGTCAAATGCCTCCACTATTGTTTTACTCGCGATTTCTTCGCTAACGCCATTCGGTTCACTCACGTTTAGGTTTTCTATGTCACTTTCAAATGAATAAATGTCTTCTTCACGGAAAACGACCGAACACCCTTTGAAGTCACCCACATCTAATATTGGCTTGCTCCCCCTTAAAACGGGGATCGAGTACATTATTCGAAACACGTAGAGCGCGAAGCCAGCCGGAAACCCAAAGATAACAGATAAATATAGAGCGGTACCAATTAGTGGCATTTCAAAAAAATGCGGGTGGGAGATGTTTTGAAACAATGAAAGTGCAGCTAACGCAACCAAGAACATGCTGAGGCACAAGGCAGCGGAGTAGTGCACGAATGGGAGAAGCGAAAAGAAGAAATCTCGTATTCCCCTGATTTTCCTCTGCTTTGACTTGCCCCCTTCCACCCTGATCCTTGCTTCGCTTAGATTTCTTACCTGTCCTGACCAAAGCGAAAAAAGATAGTGATCCCTACCACTGGGTGTAAATTGGTAGAGAAACGCAGGACCTATTCTAAACAGTTGGCCATTTGGATGAAGCGCACCACCTACAGGCACTGAACCAACAAAAACCCGAAAATCCTCAAAAGCCTTTTCTTGCTGTTCACGCTTACTTAGCTTTCTGTATTTTGGGTCAGACAAATTCGTGACAAAAAGCCTCTGGATAACGTCAGGCGCAGAAATCCATCCCTCCGGAGCAAACATCAACCAATCCTCACAATTTCAGCCTGTTTCTGGGTCACGAAATCCGCCCAGCGTTGCATGAGAATACGCCGCTGGTCGAGGTGATCCGTGCGGCGATAAGCGCGCTCTACACTTCCGCCAACGACATGACCCAAACAAGTTTCGGCAACTTCGTGTGGGGTATTTGTGGTCTCTGCCACCCAATCCCGAAAGCTTGACCTGAAACCATGAGGCCGAGCCTGCATGTCTCGGCGCTCCATTAGGCGAGACATTGTTGCGTCTGAAATGACACCTTTGCGGACGCTGGGAAACAGATAGCCATCACGCGCTTGTTTCTTGGCGGCTTCAATCACTTCCAAAGCGGGAGCCGACAGCGGGACTCGAAAGTCTTCGGTAGCATCTCTTCGGCCTTTGACTATCTCAGCAGGGATCGTCCAAACGTTTCTGTCGAACTGATCCTCATGCGCGTAACGTATTGGGCCAGAACGAACTGCCGTTAGGATCAACAGTCTCAACGCAAAGTGCGTCGTCGTAGCTTCATTTAAGCTGGCGTAGAATGCGGGAACTTCTGCCCACGGTAGCGCCGGTATATTCTTGGGCTTATGGCGCTGTTTTCCCAAAAGGGCGCGGGCCTTCATTGTAGCTTGGAGATCCACGTCCAATCCAAGAGCCGCAGCATGTTTAAGGCATATTCCCAGGCGGTCCATGGCTTTGCTGGCTGTCTCTGCCTTTTCATGCCAAATCGGTGCCAGCGTGTCGCGAATGTCAATCTGGTCGATATCTGCAACAGGCACTTTCCCGAGTTTAGGCAAAACGTGAAGATCCAAAGGCGAGAACCAGCGCCCTGCCTTACCATCACCTTTTAGTTCGGCTTTGCGGGACTCGAAGGCATCAAGAGCAATGTCCTTTAGAAGGTGCATGTTTCGCTCTAGTTGTCTTCGCTCGCGTTCCCGTTCCTTGATGGGGTCCAAGTTTTTCCGCGCGACCATACGCCACTTTTCGGCGTCTTCTCGAGCTTCTTTCAGTGAAACAGATGGGTAGGCACCAAGGCCCATTTCCCGGCGACGACCGTGAACAGTTACAAGCAGTACCCACTTTCCGTGCGCCTGGTCGCGCTTGTGCAGCCACAGCCCGCCGCCGTCGCCATACTTTCCGGCATCGGCAGTCCTAACTTTAGCTCCACTAAGTTTGTTTGTTTGGCGCATTGGTGGAAAGTGCTTTCTGGCGGTCCAACTTTCAGTCCCACTACTATATCTTGTATATCACGGATTAATTAGGAACAACCCGGAACAACAATGACATGGCAACCTTAAGAAAAAAAGCAATTTACCCAAAACACCGGAATTGCATGGAATGCTCTGGAAGCTTTGTTCAATGCCCTCCACCCGCACCAAACTAACCTCTTGAAACAAAAGAAAAGCCTTGCAAATATGGGCGCTTATTCGTTTGAAGGTTACAAATTTTGTTACAAATGGTGTTCTCATGGCAGGCAAGGTTCGTCACCTGATCGACCGCAATGGACGGTATCATGCGCGGCTGGTGGTCCCGAAAGACTTACGCGGAATCATCGGCAAGACCGAGCTTCGCACCCCGCTAGGAGGCGACTACCGTCAGGCGCTCAAGCTGCTTCCGGGAGCGGTAGCTCAGCTTCAACATCAGATCGCCTTGGCTGAGCAGAAAGCCAATCAGGGGCGACCATTGGCAGCCGTGGCGCGGTATCCTTTGGCCCCAGATCAGATCGCACACAGCCACTACACGCAGCGCATGGCTTTTGATGACGAACTGCGCAACGATCCACGCTATGCGTCGGTCGGTATTGACGATCTGCTGGTTTGCCGATTACGCACCGCGATTGCTGGTAACGCCGATAACTCTGAGCTAAGGAAGTTGGTTGGCGCACAGATTGAACGCTTCCGGGTTGCTGGCAATCTGGATGCGGCACCGGGAAGCACCGAATGGCGAACTATAGCCCGTGCCCTTTGCCAAGCTGAACTTGAGGCCCTAGCGCGCACCGCTGAGCGCGATGAAGGGGATTTCAGCGGCAAACCCACTGCGCCGATCATTGTGAATGCACGACTTCCTGAACAGGCCGTTGAGCGTGTGAGCCTAAAAAAGCTCTGGACCGATTACGTTGATGGCCGCGTTCAGGCTGGGTTCATGCGCGACAACGGTAAGCGTCTGCGCCCGGTTGAAGAAAGGCTGCGCAAGTTTCTAAGACACGACGATGCCCGGCGTGTGACCAAGAAAGATATCATCGGCTGGCGTGACCATCTGAGAAAAGACCTGTCCGCAAAGACAGTGAACGATATCTACCTGTCGGGGGTGAGGTCGCTATTCTCTTGGGCCGTTGAGAACGACCGGCTGCCCGAGAACGTCGCGGCCAACGTCAAACAGCCCAAGCCCAAAAAGGTCTATGGTCGCGAGCGCGGCTACACAGATGTTGAGGCCGGAAAAGTGCTGAAAGCCACGCGCACTTACCAGCCAGTCGCAGATGTGAACGGATATGTCAGAGAGTCAGAGAAGGCGGCAAATCTGAAGCGCTGGGTGCCTATCATCTGCGCCTTCACTGGTGCGCGCGTTTCAGAAATCACGCAGCTACGCAAGGAGGATTTACGCCAAGTTGATGGGCAATGGGTGGCGCGGATCACACCAGACGCAGGCACCGTCAAAGCAGGTGGTTATCGCGACGTGCCGTTGCATCCCCAGATCATCAGCGAGGGTTTTTTAGACTTTGTGGCGAGTTCTGCACCCGGGCCTCTATTCCATAACGCTGACAAGCCCGAGAAATACAAGCGGGCCGCTGAGATTGTATCGAACAAGCTTTCCGACTGGTTGCGTGAGAGCAAACTAACCCCGGAAGGCTTGCAACCAAACCACGCTTGGCGACACCGGCTCAAAACCCAATGCCGTGAACTCGGTATCTCAGATCGCGTTGTCGATGCCATCCAAGGCCACGCCGGGAAAACGGCAGGCGACGATTACGGCGACGTGACGCTCAAAACCAAGATCGACGCAATTGTGAAGCTGCCATTCTATGTATTGAGTTAACGAATTGAATAACAAATTAAACTTAGGAAATTGACCAACCATCTAACGCTACTTCGTTCCAGTCGGGCATTATCAACATGGCTCGACTTGGAACCAATGCGCAATATGATGCCCTTGTGCCCAATTAGACTGGATGTTGCGTTCGAGAGCTGGGCGTTGAGCAAGAACGACGTTCCACCGGTCGTAGCGGTCATTCCCGAGGTGGAACAATTAACCTTAGTCCACCTTAATTCAGTTGTGTATGATTCCGCATCAGAACGTGGATTTAATCGCTATATGACACTAGGATTCTAAGCGTGCTTTGTTTCGTCTATAGTTCACGACCGGATTGTTTTCAGCCGACCACTGAACCCACATTTCCCAAGTAAGGCGCTGATTTCGCTGTCCTGACCATTATATTTCCTATATAAAACATGGTGTTGAAGGC